>NZ_LMKI01000001.1:0-669822 GCF_001421425.1 Pseudomonas sp. Leaf15 | reverse complement strand
GTGGGAGCAACTGTCTTAACCTACCGTCCGTCAGCGCCATTCTGTACCGTCTCGCAGCATGGCATTTAGTCTGATCAGTAGTATCCGCATGCAGGCGATGAGCGCGACTTTCGCGCTCTTGCCTCGCTCCCTTAGAGCCTCGTAGCGCGTTTTAAAGTCTGCTTGAAAGCGGATAACAACCCAACTCGACATGTATAACGCATGCCTGACACGGGTTCTTCCTCCGTATATCTGCCGTTTTCCATTGTGGTTTCCGCTGTCGTCGTTGTAAGGGGCTATGCCCGCTAACGCCGCCACTTCTCTGCGATCCAACTCGCCCAACTCCGGCAAGTAAACCAGCAAACTGGCGGCCGCGACTTTGCCAATCCCCTTCACAGACATGAGTCGCCTGGACTTTTCTGCGTCCAAATCAAACATGCTCTGAACGAGGTGTTTTTCCAAGGCTTTGATCTGCGCTTGCAGGTAGCGAATATGATCTTTGGTAGCGCTGACAACGGTTGGCAACTGAGCCTGCTGAAGTCGACGCTTATTGTCGTCGCGCTGCTGAACGAAGTGCTCGCGTAATTGGATCAGTTCGCGCAGAGCTTCGCGCTCAGGAGAAATGACCTTTTCGTGAGAACCATGCAGCACCTCGGCAAAATCAGCCAGAACTGCCGCATCAATCGGGTCGGTCTTGGCATTTTTGCCCATGGCCACCGCGAAAGCTCTGGCCCGACGAGGATTGATTCGGAGCACTTGGAGATTCGCCTGTTGCAGTGCCGCCATGACCTGGCGCTCGTAGCCTCCCGTGGCCTCCAGCAATACCCGGCCAACCTCATAGCAGCTCAATCGTTTGATCAGTTCAACAAAGCCTTCAGATGTGTTTGGAATCTCGAAGCCTTCTTTCTGAGGTTGAACCCAGACAACAAGGTTTGATTTAGAGATATCGATRCCGACCCAGGAAATCATGGCAAAACCCTCTTACACTCAGGAGTGAGAGTGCTCTGGCTCTGCCCACGCTTGTGATTCGAGTGGCGCTCGTCCAACTGTTCGGGCTTATCGGCCAGAGTGGAAAGGTGGATGGCAGCTTTGCTCCCACTCGTGCTTCTAGCACCGCGGACTCACAGCTTGCCATCCACCCCTCTCACCACAGAGTTTATTCCCAGATCAAGACACAAGCCRGCTTTGCTCCCACTCGTGCTTCTAGCACCGCGGACTCACAGCTTGCCATCCACCCCTCTCACCACAGAGTTTATTCCCAGATCAAGACACAAGCGGGCTTGCYCGCGATGGCGCCAGTCCAGGCGCTAAACCACTTCCAGCCTGACTTTGTGCTGATTCAACAATTGCACCAGCGCCGGCACCGGCTGCTGATCCGTCACCAGGCAGTCCACCAGACTGATCGGCCCCAAGCGAATCATGGCATTGCGCCCGAATTTGCTTGAGTCCGCCGCCAGAATCACCTGGCGCGCATTGGCGATGATCGCCTGGGAAACCCTGACTTCCTGATAATCGAAGTCCAGCAGGCTGCCATCTTCATCAATGCCGCTGATGCCCACCAAGGCAAAGTCGACCTTGAACTGGTTGATAAAGTCGACACTCGCCTGGCCCACCACACCGCCGTCACGGCGTACGTTGCCGCCGGTCAACAGCACGTCGAAGTCGTCCTTGGCACTGAGCATGGTGGCAACGTTGAGGTTGTTGGTGATGATTTTCAGGTGGTTGTGATTGAGCAGCGCACGCGCGATGGATTCGGTGGTGGTGCCGATATTGATAAACAGCGAGGCGTGATCAGGAATTTGCGCGGCAATGGCTTCGCCGATGCGTTGTTTTTCGTCACGCATCTGGTCGGCACGCATAGCGTACGCGGTGTTCTCGACACTGGAGTCATAGGCCGCGCCGCCGTGGTAGCGGCGCAGCAGATTGGCGTCCGCCAGCTGGTTGATATCGCGGCGGATGGTTTGCGGGGTGACAACGAATAGCTGCGCCATCTCCTCGATACTGACGTAGCCGCGTTCGCGTACCAGTTCGAGGATTTGTTGTTGGCGGGGAGGCAGATTCATGGGGCGTCCTTTGGGCTGCCATACAAAAGTGGCCCATGATGCCGCAGCAATCGACTCCCCGCCAGTTACAACCCGATATGGGTCCGGCGGTTGGCTTATTCAGCGCCTTCGTGCGGTTCCCAGTCGCGGGTGCGGCTGACTGCTTTTTGCCAGCCGGCGTAGAGCTTCTCTTTGGCGGCTTCATCAAGCTGTGGTTCGAATTCGCGCTCGATCACGGCCTTGCCACGCAACTCGTCCAGGCTGCCCCAGAAACCACAGGCCAGGCCTGCCAGGTAAGCGGCGCCGAGTGCCGTGGTCTCACGCATTTGCGGGCGCTCCACCTGGGTGCCGAGGATGTCGGCCTGGAACTGCATCAGGAAGTTGTTGGCCACCGCGCCGCCGTCCACGCGCAGGGCTTTGAGGCGTTCGCCCGAGTCCTGTTGCATGGCGTCCAGCACGTCACGGGTCTGGTAGGCAATCGACTCCAGGGCGGCACGAATAATGTGATCCACGCGCACGCCACGGGTCAGGCCGAACAGCGCGCCACGGGCATACGGGTCCCAGTACGGGGCGCCCAGGCCGGTGAAGGCGGGCACCAGGTACACGCCGTTACTGTCCTTGACCTTGCCGGCGAAGTATTCGGTGTCGGTGGCGTCGGCGATGATTTTCAGCTCGTCACGCAGCCATTGCACGGTAGAGCCACCGTTGAAGACCGCGCCTTCGAGGGCGTAAGCCACTTCGCCACGTGGGCCGCAAGCGATGGTGGTGAGCATGCCGTGCTTGGATTTCACGGCTTTGTCGCCGGTGTTCATCAGCAGGAAGCAACCGGTGCCGTAAGTGTTCTTGGCCTGGCCGGCTTCCACGCACATCTGGCCGAACAGCGCCGCTTGCTGGTCACCGGCAATCCCGCCGATGGCGATGCCGCTTTTGGTGCGGCCGTAGATTTCCGAGGAGGACTTCACTTCCGGCAGCATTTCGCGCGGTACGTCGAGGATCTCCAGCATCTTCGCATCCCACTCCAGGGTGTGGATGTTGAAGAGCATGGTGCGCGAGGCGTTGGTGTAGTCGGTGACGTGGGTCTTGCCGCCGGTAAATTTCCAGATCAGCCAGCTGTCGACGGTACCGAACAGCAGTTCGCCGTTGCGCGCACGTTCGCGGCTGCCTTCGACGTTGTCGAGGATCCACTTGAGCTTGGTGCCGGAGAAGTACGGGTCGGTGACCAGGCCGGTGGTGTCGCTGATGTATTGCTCGTGGCCGTCGCGCTTGAGCTGCTGGCAGATCTCGGTGCTGCGGCGGCACTGCCACACGATCGCGTTGTAGATCGGGCGGCCGGTGATCTTGTCCCAGACTACGGTGGTTTCACGCTGGTTGGTGATACCGATGGCGGCGACTTGGTCATGGTGCAGGCCGGCTTGTGCCAGGGCCTCGACCATCACCGCGCTCTGGGTGGCGAAGATTTCCATCGGGTCATGTTCGACCCAGCCGGCTTGCGGGTAATGCTGAGCGAATTCACGCTGGGCGGTGCAGACCACGTTGGCGTCACGATCGAAGATGATCGCCCGCGAACTGGTGGTGCCCTGATCGAGGGCAATGATGTAGTTCTTATTCTGAATGTCGGTCATGTCAATTGCCTTGGACGAAATAAGGAAGTCGGAAATCAGCCTGGGCCGCGAAGGGCAGGGGCACCAGGCCGGCGCTTTCAGGAAATACGAGTCTTGCCGTTGACAGCCGTGTCAGGTGTTTCTTCAGCTATAGCAGGTGCGGCGCTTGGCAGGTGGCGGGCAATCAGCCCGCGGTAAGCCGCTGCGCCGAGGCAGGCGCCGACAATCGGCGCGAAAATCGGTACCAGGAAGTAAGGAATATCGCGGCCGCCAGTAAAGGCCATTTCACCCCAGCCGGCGAAAAAGGTCATCAGCTTGGGGCCGAAATCCCGCGCCGGGTTCATCGCAAAACCGGTCAGCGGGCCCATGGCGCTGCCGATTACGGCAATCAGCAGGCCGATCAGCAGTGGGGCCAATGGGCCACGGGGCAGGCCGTTGTTATCGTCGGTCAGGGCCATGATCACACCCATCAGGATGGCGGTGATGACCATTTCCACCAGGAATGCCTGGGCCGTGCTCAGCAAGGCATGCGGGTAGGTGGAGAATACCGATGCCAATTCCAGGCTGGCCTGGGAGCCGCGCACCATATGGTGAGTTTGTTCGTAATCGAAAAAGAGGTTGCTGTACAGCGTGTAAACCAACGCCGCCGAGCAGAAGGCGCCAGCGATTTGCGCGAGGATATAGAAAGGCAGTTTGCGTTTTTCGAAATCGGCAAAGATGCACAAGGCGATACTCACCGCCGGGTTGAGGTGCGCCCCGGAAATACCGGCTGTGAGGTAGATCGCCATGCTCACGCCGATGCCCCAGATAATACTGATTTCCCACAGCCCGAAGCTGGCACCCGCGACCTTGAGCGCAGCGACACATCCTGTACCGAAGAAGATCAGAAGCGCAGTCCCCAGGAACTCGGCCATGCATTGGCTCGAAAGTGAAGGCTGTTGAAGAGCAGTAGTCATGGCAAACCTCGATTGTTGTTCTTGTTGGCGCATAGCCTCAACGGGCCATTGCGCGATTTTCACCGTAATCAGGATCCCCATCCTGACTGCAGCTTCCCGCTGGAACACTGGAGTACTATTCCTACAGTATTCGGAAACGAAAAAATATAGACAAGAATGACCGCTGTCAAAGGTCGAAAGTGAACCATTGGTCATTTTCGAACTATTGGTCTGGTGAATGATCACGGGTGAGGCTGCAAGTGTTCACAGCAGGAGGGTCGCACTAGAGCGTTTTGCGCGGGCTTGGCCTAGAATTGTCGATCTTTTTGCTGCGCCAGGAGTAGACATGACCCCCGCACTGGACCTGTTGAAAAAAGTTCGCGCCGAACATCGCATCCACAGTTACGAGCACGACCCCAAGGCCGCGTCTTACGGCCTGGAGGCCGCGGAAAAATTGGGGCTCGACCCGGCGCAGGTGTTCAAGACCTTGCTGGCCAGCAGTGAGAAAGGTGAATTGTTGGTGGCGGTGGTGCCGGTCGTCGGAAGTCTGGACCTGAAGGCGCTGGCCCATGCGGCCGGCGTTAAAAAAGCCGAGATGGCCGATCCGGTCGCGGCGCAGCGCTCTACCGGTTACCTGTTGGGTGGCATCAGCCCTTTAGGGCAGAAGAAGCGTTTGCGCACCTTTATCGATGAGACCGCGCAACAGTTTGCGACGATTCATGTGAGTGCAGGTAGAAGGGGATTGGAAGTGGAATTGGCCGCAGCGGTGCTGGCCGAGCATACCCAGGCCAGGTTTGCGCCGATTGGGCGAGGCTGAAATTCACTTCTGAATGCGCTGAAAATCTAATGTGGGAGCTGGCTTGCCTGCGATGCAGACACCTCGGTCTATCAGACAGACCACAGTGATGCCATCGCAGGCAAGCCAGCTCCCACATGTTTACCCGGTTTTTGTCAGTTGGTCAGTGCGCCGGGCTGTAACGTCGCACGCCGGATTCCACCTGAGGAATCTGCGCCGCCGTGCTGCCCGATGCCTGAAACAACACCAGATGCTCCGCCGCCACCCGAATCCCCACCTGCGCACCGACCTGATGATCTGCATGGCTGGGGAAAATCGACTCCAGCTGTGCGCCGGTCGGCAGTTGCAGGCGGTACAAGGTCGAAGCGCCAAGGAACGTTTTGCCGACAATTCGCGCTTTCAACGCGCTGTCCGGCGCATAAACAATGTCATCCGGGCGTAGCAGAACATCCACCGCGCCACCGGTTGGCCAGGTATAGGCACGATTGCCACGCAAGTCACCCAGTTCGGTACTCACCGATTCCGGCGAACTCAACTGCCCGCGAATGAAGTAACCCTGGCCGATAAAGCTGGCGACATAAGGCGTCTGCGGTTCGTGGTAGAGGTTGTAGGGCGTGTCCCACTGCTCAAGGCGGCCTTCCTTGAATACCCCCACCTGATCACTCACGGCGAAGGCTTCTTCCTGATCATGGGTCACCAGAATCGCACTGGTGCCACGGGCCTTGAGAATGTCGCGCACCTCATGGCTGAGCTTGCGCCGCAGTTCGCCGTCGAGGTTGGAGAAGGGTTCGTCGAGCAGCAACAGTTGCGGTTCCGGCGCCAGCGCGCGGGCGAGGGCGACGCGTTGTTGCTGGCCGCCGGAAAGCTCGTGGGGGAAGCGCTTGCCGAGGTTTTTCAGGTTGACCAGTTCCAGCAGTTCGGCAACCACACGGTCTTTTTGCGGGTGCTTGCGAATGCCGAAGGCGATGTTGTCGGCCACGCTCAAATGCGGAAACAGTGCGTAGTCCTGGAACACCATGCCAATGCGGCGTTTCTCCGGCGCCAGGGTGAACCCGGCGCTGGAGATTACTTCACCGGCCAGGCTGATCTCACCTTCATGCACCGGCTCAAACCCGGCAATCGCCCGCAAGGTCGTGGTTTTGCCGCAACCCGAGGAACCCAGCAGGCAGCCGATGTCGCCGGCATTGAGGTGCAGGTTGAGGTTCTGCACCACACGTTGATCTTGATAGCCGCATGCCAGATTGCGCAGGTTCAGCAGTAATGGCTGGCTCATGCGTGGTGGTACGACGGCGGGACGAGGAATTCGAGCAGCGCCTTTTGCGCATGCAGGCGGTTCTCGGCCTGGTCCCATGCCACAGAACGTTCATCGTCGAGCAGGTCGAGGCTGATTTCTTCGCCACGGTGTGCGGGCAGGCAGTGCATGAAAAGCACGTCCGGCGCGGCCAGGTCGAGCAGGGCGCGGGTCACCTGGAACGGCGCGAACAGCGCCAGGCGCTTGGCGGTCTCTTCTTCCTGGCCCATGGAGGTCCACACGTCGGTGCTCACCAGGTGTGCGCCGATGACCGCGTCACGCGGGTCGCGCACCAGGGTCACGCGATCGCCGGCCTGGGCCAGGAAACGTGCATCGGGCTCGTAGCCTTCGGGGCAGGCAACGCGCAGTTGGAAGTCGAACTGGATCGCCGCTTCTATATAGCTGTTGCACATGTTGTTGCCGTCCCCGATCCAGGCCACGGTTTTGCCCTGGATCGAACCCCGGTGTTCAAGGAAGGTTTGCATGTCGGCCAGCAACTGGCACGGGTGCAGGTCATCGGACAGGCCGTTGATCACCGGTACGCGCGAGTTGGCGGAAAATTCGGTCACGGTGCTGTGGGCAAAAGTACGGATCATCACCGCATCGAGCATGCGCGACATCACGCGGGCGGCGTCGGCAATCGGCTCGCCACGGCCCAGTTGGGTGTCACGCGAGGACAGGAAGATGGCTTGGCCACCCAGCTGGATCATGCCGGCTTCGAACGACACGCGGGTGCGGGTCGACGACTTCTCGAAAATCATCCCGAGCACACGGTTTTTCAAAGGCTCGAACAGTACGCCGCGGTTACGCAGGTCTTTAAGCTCAATGCCTCGACGGATCACGCTGACCAGCTCTTCGGGCGTGCAATCCATCAGGGAGAGAAAGTGCCTTGCGCTCATCATTAACTACCTTTTTGCAACAGACCGCAGATACTCAAAGCCTTGTTTATTGTGACAACGGGCGAGACCTGCGGCGAAAGCCGCACGGGGCGACGAAATAGGGGAAGGCGCGATCTTATAATTAAATGTCGCGTCTTACCAATAGGGCTACGGTTATTAAGGGTGTTCAAGAGGGGCGCCGGAGCGCTTTTGAAGACTGATTCCTGACAGCAGCGACCCATTTGTACACTGGCGCCAAGACCTTTTGCAATGTGTGGGGCGGGCCTGGAGCGGGTTGTGTCGGTTTCGGAGCGCCTATGCAAAGATTTGAAACACTTGCCCATGGTCTGGCCTGATGCCCCTCGATTCACAGGACGAACGTTGCTGGTGCGCGTCCGGTTGCCGGGCCATAGTTGGGCCAAAGCCCAATAAAGAGACTGGCCATGACCAAGACTCTCCACCACCGTGCCTGCCATCTGTGTGAAGCCATCTGTGGTCTGACCCTGGAAACCACCCAGGCGGACGACGGCAGCCTGGCGATCACTTCCATCAAGGGCGACCCGCTGGACACGTTCAGCCGCGGACACATTTGCCCGAAAGCCGTGGCGCTGCAGGACATCCAGAACGACCCCGACCGCCTGCACCAGCCCATGCTGCGCGTGGGCAGCGACTGGCAGCCGATCCCGTGGGACGAAGCCTTTGCACTGGTAGCCGAACGCCTCGCAGGCATTCAGGCCCGGCACGGGCAGAATGCGGTGGCGGTGTATCAGGGCAACCCCAGCGTGCATAACTATGGGTTGATGACCCACAGCAACTACTTCCTTGGCCTGCTGAAGACACGCAATCGGTTTTCCGCCACCTCGGTGGACCAGTTGCCCCATCACCTCACCAGCCACCTGATGTACGGCCATGGCTTGTTGTTGCCGATTCCGGACATCGACCACACCGACTTCATGCTGATCCTGGGCGGCAACCCGCTGGCGTCCAACGGCAGCATCATGACCGTGCCCGATGTGGAAAAACGCCTCAAGGCCATCCAGGCCCGCGGCGGCAAAGTAGTGGTGGTTGACCCCCGGCGCAGCGAGACGGCGGCGATTGCCGACCAACATGTGTTCGTACGGCCCGGCGGCGACGCCGCGTTGCTGTTCGGGCTGCTCAACACCCTGTTCAGCGAAAACCTGACCCGCGACAGCCATTTGCCGATTGCTGGCCTGGAGGACGTGCGCCAGGCGATTGCCGGGTTTACCGCCGAAGCCATGAGCCGCCAATGTGCGGTGCCTGCCGAGCAGATCCGCCAGTTGGCGCGAGACTTTGCGGCGGCGGACAAGGCCGTTTGCTACGGGCGCATGGGCGTATCGACCCAGGCATTCGGCACGCTGTGCCATTGGCTGGTGCAATTGATCAACCTGGTCACGGGCAACCTCGACCGTGTCGGCGGCGCCCTGTGCACTACGCCGGCGGTGGACCTGGTGGCCTCCACGGGCGGTGGGCACTTCAATCGCTGGCAAAGCCGGGTGTCCGGGCGTCCGGAGTACGGTGGTGAGTTGCCCGTTTCGGCCCTGGCCGAAGAAATGCTCACCGAAGGCGAAGGGCAGATCCGCGCCCTGGTGACGGTGGCCGGAAACCCGGTGCTGTCCACGCCTAACGGTCGCCAACTGGAGAAGGCCCTGGACGGCTTGGAGTTCATGGTCAGCGTCGACCTGTATATCAACGAAACCACGCGCTATGCCGATCTGATCCTGCCGTCCACCTCGGCGCTGGAAAACGATCACTACGACACCACGTTCAATATGTTTGCGGTGCGTAACGTCACCCGCTTCAATCGCGCGATTCTGCCCAAGCCTGCCGGCGCGTTGCATGATTGGGAGATCTTTGTCGGTTTGGCCAAGGCCTTCGCTGCGCACACAGGTGTTGCGCTCAAGCCGACCATGGCACCGGCACAGATGATCGACTTTGGCTTGCGCGCCGGGGTCTATGGCGATGCGTCCGAGCACAAACTGTCGGTGGCCATGCTCGCCGATCATCCCCATGGGGTGGACCTGGGGCCGCTCAAGCCTAACCTGGCCGCCCGCTTGAAAACCGCCGACGGCCACGTGCAGGCCGCGCCTGCGGTGATCCTGGCGGACCTGGCGCGGTTTGCCGCGCAGCCGGTGCCGATGGTCAATGAATTGTTACTGATCGGCCGTCGGCATGTGCGCAGCAACAATTCCTGGATGCATAACTATCACCGCCTGGTGAAGGGCAAGCCGCGTCATCAACTGCATATGCACCCCGACGACCTGGCCAGCCGACAATTGAGCGATGGGCAGTGGGTGCGCGTCAGCTCACGCATTGGCGAGATTGAAGTGGAAGTGGTGGCGAGCCTGGACATAATGCCCGGCGTGGTCAGCCTGCCTCACGGCTGGGGGCACGGTCGGCCAGGCGTGCGCATGAGCATCGCCAGCAGCCAGCCCGGGGCCAGTGCCAATGACCTGACCGACGAGCGGCAATTGGACGAATTGTCTGGAAACGCCGCGCTCAATGGCGTGCCGGTGCAGGTGGCCGCCGCATAAGGCCCGAGCACCGCGCTGGAATTTTGCGTTACAATGCGCCACCGTGCCGACCTGTGAGTCGCAAAGTTCCAGCCGAGGTGTTCCATGGATATCATCGAAACGATCAAAGAGCAGATTGCCAATAACACCATTCTGCTTTACATGAAGGGCGCCCCGAACGCTCCTCAGTGCGGTTTCTCCGCGAAGGCTTCCCAGGCCATCATGGCGTGCGGCGAGAAATTCGCTTACGTGGATATCCTGCAAAACCCGGAAATCCGCGCCAACCTGCCGAAGTACGCCAACTGGCCAACTTTCCCGCAATTGTGGGTAGCCGGTGAACTGGTCGGCGGTAGCGATATCATCACAGAAATGGCAGCTGATGGTTCGTTGCAAGCGTTGATCAAAGAAGCAGCGGCAAACGCGGCAGCCAAGACTGACGCTTGATCCGAACGCAATAAAAAGCCCCGCTTCTCGAAAGAGAGCGGGGCTTTTTTGTGATCGTTCCCACGCTTCGCGTGGGAATGCATCCTGTGACGCTCTGCGTCACCATGCTCAAGTGGGAACGATCTTCAGCGCTTATTCACCCATCTGCGATTGCAGGTAGTTTTCCAGGCTGACTTTAACGATCAAGCCCAGCTGGGTTTCCAGCCAGTCGATATGTTCTTCCTGATCTTCCAGGATATCTTCCAGCAGCTCACGGCTGCCGAAGTCGCCTTTGGTTTCGCAGTGAGCGATGGCGGCCTTGAGGTCGCTGTGGCTCTTCTGCTCGAACTTCAGGTCGCTGCTGATCATTTCCTGGGTGTGCTCGCCGATGTTCAGCTTGCCCAGGTCCTGTACGTTCGGCAGGCCTTCCAGGAACAGGATGCGCTTGATCAGCGCGTCTGCGTCCTTCATGGCCTTGATCGATTCTTTGTACTCACGCTTGCCGAGCTTTTCCAGGCCCCAATCGTCATACATGCGCGCATGCAGAAAGTACTGATTGATCGCGACCAGTTCATTGGCAAGGATTTTGTTGAGTTGCTGGATGACTGAGATGTCGCCTTTCATGACTGGGGTCCTGCCCTGTAATAGCTGTGTATAAGGCGGAGTTTGAGCGGCGAAATCCCTAGTGTCAAACCTAAGTTATTGAATAATAAATGAAAATTAATCGGAATAAGAATGTTTGTGTTCCGCGTCTTGGCGCTAACTAATTGAATTACGGGCATAAAAAAACCGGACACTAAGTCCGGTTCTTCAAAACACGCTTATTTAAGCGTGTGTAAATTCTGCTGAGTAGGGGAGCGCGGCCTGGGCTGTTTGCAGCTGCGTCAGGGTTTCCCGTACCACTTGCTTGGCGAGGCAAGCACATTTGCCGCACTGGCTGGCAACGCCGGTGGTTTCACGTACTTCCTTGTAGCTGCAGCAACCTTCATAGATTGCTTCGCGGATTTGTCCGTCGGTGACGCCAGTGCAGAGGCAGACATACATAAGGGAGAACCATCGCGGGTTTAAGGCTTAAGTGCGATGGATCTTAATGTTAACGAGAATGATTGTCAAAGTAGATTCGCAGGGTTTTGCCAGGTCCCTGCGGCGCGCTGACGAACGGTTTTTTCAGTGTATGATGGTCGGTCTTCACGAAGCGTGACCGCGTCACAGGCCTGTCGCTTAACTGCGCCAGACTTGGGCTGGTCCTTTTACTTCAATCGTCACCCTTACATCAGGAGATACCCAATGAGCGTACTCGTCGGCAAACAAGCCCCGGATTTCGACGTACCTGCCGTCCTCGGCAATGGCGAAATCGTTGACAGCTTTAAACTGTCTGAAGCCATCAAAGGCAAATACGGCCTGGTGTTTTTCTACCCGCTGGACTTCACCTTCGTGTGCCCGTCGGAGCTGATTGCTCTGGACCACCGCATGGACGATTTCAAGGCGCGCAACGTTGAAGTGGTGGCCGTTTCCATCGACTCCCATTTCACCCACAACGCCTGGCGCAACACCGCCATCAATGATGGCGGCATCGGCAAAGTCAAATACACCATGGCTGCCGACATGAAGCACGACATTGCCAAGGCCTACGACGTTGAGTCCGAAGGCGGCGTGGCGTTCCGTGGCGCGTTCCTGATCGACGACAAGGGCGTTGTGCGCTCGCAGATCATCAACGACCTGCCGCTGGGCCGTAACATGGAAGAGCTGATCCGTCTGGTTGACGCCCTGCAATTCCACGAAGAGCACGGCGAAGTCTGCCCTGCCAACTGGAAAAAAGGCGACAAAGGCATGAACGCTTCGCCAGAAGGCGTTGCGGCTTACCTGACCGAGAACGCCGGCAAGCTGTAAGCCAGGTTCGAAGCAAAAAAAACCGGCCTGAGAAGGCCGGTTTTTTTATGCGCGGGGTTCAACTTCAGTCGTTGAAGTCTTCCCAGCCGCCCATCTGTTTCCAGCGGTTGACGATGCCGCAGAACAGCTCGGCGGTTTTTTCGGTGTCGTAGCGGGCCGAGTGGGCCTCACGACCGTCAAAGTCGATACCGGCTGCCTGGCAGGCCTTCGCCAGCACGGTCTGGCCGTAAGCCAGGCCCGCAAGCGTGGCGGTGTCGAAGCTGGAGAAAGGGTGAAACGGGTTGCGCTTCATGTCCAAGCGCGTCACGGCAGCATTCAGGAAGCCCAGGTCGAAGCTGCTGTTGTGGCCCACCAGGATCGCGCGTTTGCAGCCATTGGCCTTCAACGCTTTGCGCACACCACGGAAGATATCGGTGAGCGCCGCTTCTTCACTTACAGCCATGCGCAGCGGGTGATCGAGCTTGATCCCGGTGAATTCCAGGGCTGCAGCTTCGATATTCGCGCCTTCAAACGGCTCCACACGGAAGAAGTGGGTGTGTTCCGGGAACACAAAACCCTGCTCGTCCATGCCGATGGTGGTAGCGGCGATTTCCAGCAACGCGTCGGTGGCGCAGTTGAAACCACCGGTTTCTACGTCGATGACAACCGGCAGATAGCCGCGAAACCGCTCGGCCATCGGGTGGCGGGAGCCGCCACCACTGTGCTCGTGTTCGTCGTCGTAATGGTCTTCACTCACTTGCTTTCCTCCAGCAGGCGCCAGCGCAGTGTTTCACCGGCGCGCAGCGGGATAACAGTCAGCTCGCCAAACGGCAGGCTGGCAGGGGCGGTCCAGTCTTCACGAACCAGGGTAATGCGGTCGGTATTCGCCGGCAGGCCGTAGAAGCGCGGGCCGTTGAGGCTGGCGAACGCCTCGAGCTTGTCCAGGGCGTTGCGCTGTTCAAACGCTTCGGCATACAACTCGATGGCGGCATATGCGGTGTAGCAACCGGCGCAGCCGCATGCCGCTTCTTTGGCATGCTGGGCGTGTGGCGCCGAGTCGGTGCCGAGGAAGAACTTAGGGCTGCCGCTGGTGGCGGCGTCCAGCAGGGCCACCTGGTGGGTGTTGCGCTTGAGGATCGGCAGGCAATAGAAGTGCGGCCGAATCCCGCCCACCAGCATGTGGTTGCGGTTGTAGAGCAGGTGATGCGCGGTGATGGTCGCGCCGACGTTGGCCGAAGCCTCGTTGACGAACTGCACGGCGTCGGCGGTGGTGATGTGTTCGAACACGACCTTGAGGGTCGGGAACAGCTCGACCACACGGCGCATATGCTCGTCGATGAAGATCTTTTCACGATCAAACACATCCACATCGCCACGGGTGACTTCCCCGTGGATCAGCAGCGGCATGCCGACTTCGGCCATGGCTTCGATCGCCGGCAGGATCTTGTCGATACTGGTCACGCCGGAGTCGGAGTTGGTGGTCGCGCCCGCCGGGTACAGCTTGGCGGCGTACACGAAACCGCTGGCCTTGGCCTCGCGGATTTCGGCAGGCTGGGTGCGGTCGGTGAGGTAGAGCACCATCAACGGTTCGAAGCGGCTGCCGGCCGGGCGCGCAGCGAGGATACGCTGGCGGTAGGCATCGGCTTGCTCGGCATTACGCACCGGAGGTACCAGGTTAGGCATGATAATCGCGCGGCCAAACGTGCGCGCTACATCGGCCACGGTTTGGGGTAACGCAGCACCATCGCGAAGATGAATATGCCAGTCGTCGGGACGCAGCAGGGTCAGGCGGTCGGACATTGGGGATTCCAGGCGGGTCAATCTGGTGGGAATGCTACCGGAAAAGACTCTTGCAGGCACTCGCTATCAAGTTTTGCCGCACGTGTCCGATATCCCTGGGTATGCCTTAACGACGTATGACGCTTTGAAGTGTTGTAGAAACCAGTGGAGCCTCCCGTGCGCCAGCATTATCTAGCCCTGCTCAGTGTGTTCGCCAGCCTGCCTGCGATGGCACTCACATTCCAGACACGTCTGGAGAACATTGAGTGGAAGGTGGAAGGCGACCAGTTCGAGTGCCGCCTGACCCAGCCGATCACCGATTTCGGTTCAGGTGAGTTCGTGCGCCGGGCCGGTGAGCAGGCGACATTTCGCCTGAAAGCCTACAACGGTGCGCTCGGTGCGGGCTCGGCGACCTTGTTGGCGGCGGCTGCTCCGTGGCAGCCGGGCCGTGGCGATATCAACCTCGGTGCGGTGCGTGTCGGCAGTGGTGATGTGCTGTTCAACAGCTCCCAGGCCCAGGCCGGACGTTTGTTCACCGGCTTGCTCGAAGGGCGCAGCCCCACCGTGCGGCATTACGGGCGTGAGGGCGGCTACTCGGAAGTCCGCCTGTTGCCGGTGAAATTCAACAAGGCCTTCAACGACTATCAACTGTGCACCACCAAGCTGTTGCCGATGAATTACGACCAGGTCAAACAGACGGAAGTCGGCTTCCCCGGCGGCGGTATCGAGCTGGACGCCGCTGCCAAAAAGAAGCTGGATGTGATTCTCGCGTTCATGAAAGCCGACCCGACGGTCAATCACGTCGAGCTCAATGGGCATTCCGACAACAGCGGCAACCGCCTGACCAACCGTGACGTCTCGCGCCGTCGAGCCCTGGCGGTGATGGACTACCTCAAGGCCAATGGCATTCAGGAAGGGCAGATCACGATGCGTTTTCACGGTGAAAGTTACCCACTGGCGCCCAATACCAATGCCGCCAACCGCGCCCGCAATCGCCGCGTGAATATTCAGCTCGAACGCGTGGCTGCCCCCGAGAAACCGGCGCCCCAGGCCACTGGCCCGAGCAGCGCGGCACACACCTCATAAGGTGCGACCATCGGTCGCCCGCTCGACATAATCTGTCGCTTTATCTTCATTTGCTGTCGCGCCTCTGTAAATTCACGGTTTTGGTCGGTAGAATCGACGGCTTTCCGTACAACCCCGTGGAGTGATGGCATGGCCGACGTAAACAAGGTCGTTCTCGCGTATTCCGGCGGCCTGGACACTTCGGTGATCCTCAAGTGGCTGCAGGATACTTATAACTGTGAAGTGGTGACCTTCACCGCTGACCTGGGTCAGGGCGAAGAGGTCGAACCTGCACGTGCCAAGGCGCAAGCCATGGGCGTGAAAGAGATCTACATTGACGACCTGCGCGAAGAATTCGTCCGCGATTTCGTCTTCCCGATGTTTCGCGCCAACACCGTCTACGAAGGCGAGTACCTGCTGGGTACTTCCATCGCGCGCCCGCTGATCGCCAAACGCCTGATCGAAATCGCCAACGAAACCGGCGCCGACGCCATTTCCCATGGCGCTACCGGCAAGGGCAACGACCAGGTGCGTTTCGAGCTGGGTGCCTACGCTCTCAAGCCAGGCGTGAAAGTGATTGCACCGTGGCGTGAATGGGACCTGTTGTCCCGTGAAAAGCTGATGGATTACGCTGAAAAGCATGCAATCCCGATCGAGCGTCACGGCAAGAAGAAGTCCCCGTACTCGATGGACGCCAACTTGCTGCACATCTCCTATGAAGGCGGCGTGCTGGAAGACACCTGGACCGAGCACGAAGAAGACATGTGGAAATGGACCGTCTCCCCGGAGAACGCTCCAGACAAGGCCCAGTACCTGGAACTGACCTACCGCAACGGCGACATCGTGGCACTGGACGGCGTCGAAATGACCCCGGCCACCGTGCTGGCGACCCTGAACCGTATCGGTGGCGAACACGGTATCGGCCGTCTCGACATCGTCGAGAACCGTTACGTGGGCATGAAGTCCCGTGGCTGCTACGAAACCCCAGGCGGCACCATCATGCTGCGCGCTCACCGCGCCATTGAGTCCATCACCCTGGACCGCGAAGTGGCTCACCTCAAAGACGAGCTGATGCCCAAGTACGCCAGCCTGATCTACACCGGTTACTGGTGGAGCCCGGAGCGTCTGATGCTGCAACAGATGATCGACGCCTCCCAGGTCCACGTGAACGGCGTTGTGCGCCTGAAGCTGTACAAGGGCAACGTGATCGTCACCGGTCGCAAGTCTGATGAGTCGCTGTTCGACGCCAACATCGCCACCTTCGAAGAAGACGGCGGTGCTTACAACCAGGCCGACGCGGCAGGCTTCATCAAGCTGAACGCGTTGCGTATGCGCATCGCCGCCAACAAGGGTCGCAAGCTGTTCTGAGTGCTGCCTTCGTTGTAAAAATTGGCCCCTTGTTCAAGGGGCCATTTTTTTGCCTGCCTATAAAGATAGACGACTTTAAATGCGCGCTGATGTTTAAACGGTGCGTGGCTGTTTAAGGTTTGTTGAATAGTGAAGTTGAACACGGCCTTTTCCGCGCCGGTGTGTTTATTTCTGTACGGTCGAATGAATTTTTTACACCTGCATAGGAACTATATCTGACGGAAAATTCACTACCTAAGTAAGGCGAGTATGTAGGGCGCTGAAACTTCTGTAGGAAATAAGGATGTAAACCGCTATGTTGAATGGAACTAAATCAGTTGATTTTTTTGCCGGTGCTCACTGGCCTTGCTGCCACAAGCAAGGGGTATTTCCTGAAAGTCATGTGCGGTACATTTACCTTGCACCCATTCTGTGGTGCATATTTCACTCAAAATATGTACGGACCCGGAAAGTTCTGAAGGGCTCCATAAAACCGGATGCACCTGAGTTTGTGTTTTTTTGTAGGTTAATTCCTATATCGTTGTGGGTTGGGTCTCTGCTTGCTGTTGCTTGGGGGGGAGCGCTATGCCAACTAGGAAACGACTAGGCTATTGTGCTTGCTCTAAATAATTCGAACAGCGAAATTGGACTTTCTCATGAATAAAGTGCTGATCGTGGATGATCATCCCGTCATTCGTCTTGCTGTGCGCATGCTAATGGAACGTCATGGTTATGAAGTCGTTGCCGAGACTGATAACGGCGTCGATGCGTTGCAACTTGCACGGGAACATATGCCGGACATTGTCATACTGGATATCGGGATACCCAAGCTCGATGGCCTGGAAGTTATCTGTCGGCTGGCGTCTACCAAGCAGTCCGCGCCCGTCAAGGTGCTGGTGCTGACGTCCCAGGCGCCCGGCCATTTTTCCATGCGCTGCATGCAGGCGGGGGCGGCGGGCTACGTGTGCAAGCAACAGGACCTGACCGAGCTGTTGAGCGCCATCAAGGCGGTGCTCTCCGGCTACAGCTATTTCCCCAACCAGGCGCTCAACTCGGTACGCTCGACCATGGGCAATGCCAGCGAGGCGGACATGGTTGAACGCCTGTCGGGTCGCGAGATGATGGTGTTGCAGCAACTGGCCCGAGGCAAAACCAACAAGGAAATCGCCGATGGCATGTTCCTGAGCAACAAAACCGTCAGCACCTACAAGACCCGGCTGTTACTCAAGCTCAATGCACGCTCCCTCGTAGACCTGATCGAGCTGGCCCAGCGCAACGGCCTCGTGTAGACGCGGGTGCGGTTGCGCACTAAAACCCGAATAACCGGCAAAAAAAAGCCTCCGTCAGGGAGGCTTCCGGCCGTCAGCGCATCGATCAGAGGTCGAAGTCGTAATCGGCCAGTTGTTTTTGCAAGCGTCGCTCTTCCAGCAGGTTGTCGATAGTGCGGCGTTTGCTCAAATTGGTCTTGGCCACCTCTGCCACAGGGGCGTCCCCTTCGTCATCCGCCACTTCAACGAGATCGTCTTCTACATCCAGTTGTTCTTTGCCAGTGCTCATAAGGTTAACTCCGGGCTAAGACTGCCGTTGGCGCTCCTTATAACGATAATCCACGAACGGGTAAAAAAGATTTTTTCAATCGACTGATCGAGAAAACCAATGAACCCTCAATCATCCGAGGTTTTGTCCTTGTATTCGCACAGGTCTTCGATGCGGCAGCTTCCGCAGCGAGGCTTGCGGGCCTGGCATACGTAGCGCCCGTGCAGGATCAGCCAGTGGTGGGAGTCGAGCAAATAGGGCTTGGGTACAAACTTCATCAACTGCTTTTCGACCTCGACCACGTTCTTGCCGCGCGCGATGCCGGTTCGGTTACTGACGCGGAAAATATGCGTGTCCACTGCCATGGTCAGTTGCCGGAACGCGGTATTGAGCACCACGTTAGCGGTTTTGCGGCCTACGCCTGGCAGTGCTTCCAGGGCTTCGCGGGTTTGCGGCACTTCACTGCCGTGCAATTCAACCAACAGGCGGCAGGTCTCAATGACGTTCTTGGCCTTGCTGTTGTACAGGCCGATGGTCTTGATGTATTCCGACAAACCGTCCACACCCAAAGCGTAAATGGCGGCTGGCGTATTGGCCACCGGGTACAGTTTGGCCGTAGCCTTATTGACGCCAACGTCGGTGGATTGTGCCGACAGGATCACCGCAATCAGCAACTCGAACGGCGACGAGTAGGCCAGCTCGGTCTTGGGTTCCGGATTGTCTTCGTGAAACCTGCGGAAAATTTCCAGGCGTTTTGCGGCATTCATGGGGCGGGTGGTTCCTTGCAGGCGATCAGCGGGATTGTAGCAATACACACAGCAGGGTTTATTTTCGGTTTAAGCGCTGTTATGAGCATCCACGTGGCGTTGTGCGTCATCGAGTTTGCTTTGCGCCTCGGCCAGTTGCTCTGGGGCGGCGTTTTGATTCTGGGCTTTGTGCAATTCTGCGCGACGCATGGCCAGCTGGATTTTAGCGCGCTTGAGATCGGCGCTGTTACTGGGCGCAACTGCTGGCGCCGGTATGTCATTTACTTCCAGGGCGGCCAGCGCCTGCTCCGCCGCTTCGAACTGCTGTTGCAGCAGGATCAACTGCGACTGCTGCTCAAAGGTCGGTGGATGTCCAAATGCCTTGAGTGATTTATGCAGTTGGGCACGGCTCATGGCGACGGCGATCCTGGCTTTCTTGACCGCTGTATCCCGGGCCGCTTGAGTGTCATCGGCTGCTACGGGGGCAGCCGGCGGTGCCGAACGTTTAGCCCGTGCCAGGCGTTCCGCGAGTTTATGCGCCTCCTCGCGTTGCAGCCGCGCATTGCGTTGTTCGAAGCGCCGCCGCGCACGGTCGCGCTTGAGGGCGCGTGCCTGATACTGCAGCTCATTGCTGGCCAGGCCGCCGACAATCGCCAGCACAGCGGTCGCAGGGCGCATTTCAATGCAATCCACAGGGCAGGGCGCAACACACAGGTCGCAGCCGGTGCATTCATCCATGATCACGGTGTGCATCAACTTGGCCGCGCCGACAATCGCATCCACCGGGCACGCCTGGATGCACTTGGTGCAGCCAATGCACTCGGCTTCGCGAATGTAGGCCACCTGGGCCGGAGCTTCGCCACGACTGGTGTCCAGTTCCAACACCGGCACGCGCAACAGGTGGGCCAGGCCCGCAATGGTTTCCTGCCCACCGGGCGGGCACTTGTTGATCGCCTCGCCTTGGGCGATGCCCTCGGCGTAAGGCTTGCAACCCGGATGCCCGCATTTGCCGCATTGGGTCTGCGGCAGCAGCGCGTCGATACGTTGAATCAAGTTCATGGGGTGATCATTGGTATGCCGGTTGAACAAACAGGGCCTGTTGGCGTGGCTAGTGAGTCTGTTGTGGCGAGCGGGCTTGCCCCGCGTTGGGGCGCGGAGCGGCCCTTGGTACAGACACTCGGTTTAACAGGCAAAATGCGGCGCCTTTATTGGGGCTGCTGCGCAGCCCAACGCGGGGCAAGCCCGCTCGCCACAAAAAGCCCGTTTGCCACGGTATGCCCGTTTGCCACAGAAAGCCCGTTTGCCACGCCAGGCCCGCGTACCGCAAACGGGCTTTGCAGGCTTACTTGATACGTTGGCCCGGCTTGGCGCCGCTGTCGGGGCTCAACAGGTAGATCTCTTCGCCGCCAGGGCCCGCTGCCATTACCATGCCTTCGGAGATACCGAACTTCATTTTGCGTGGCTTGAGGTTGGCGATCATCATGGTCAGGCGGCCATCGAGCTTGGACGGGTCCGGGTAGGCGCTCTTGATGCCGGAGAACACGTTACGTTGCTCGCCACCCAGGTCCAGGGTCAGGCGCAGCAGCTTGTCGGCACCTTCGACGGCCTCGGCCTTGACGATCAGCGCAACGCGCAGGTCGACGGCGGCAAACGCGTCGAAGTCGATTTCCGCCGAAATCGGATCCTTGGCCAACTCACCGTTACCGGCGGGCGCAGTTGAACCGGTGTCGGTCTGGCTGGCGACCAGGTCTTCTTTCGAAGCGTCGGTCATGGCCTGGACTTTTACCGGGTCGATACGCGTCATCAACGGCTTGAACTCGTTCAACTGATGATTGCTGAGCAGGGTGGCGTGGTCGTTCCAGGTCAGCGGCGCGACGTTGAGGAACGCCTCGGCATCAGCGGCCAGCAATGGCAGCACCGGCTTGAGGAAAATCACCAACTGACGGAACAGGTTGACGCCCGTGGCGCAGATCGCCTGGACCTCCGCCTGCTTGCCTTCCTGCTTGTTCAGCGACCACGGCGCCTTGTCGGCGATCCAGGCGTTGGCGCGGTCGGCCAGGCCCATGATCTCGCGCATGGCGCGGGCAAAGTCACGGGCTTCATAGGCATCGGCAATGCTCGGCGCGGCGGCCAGGAAGGCTTCGGTCAGCTCCGGTGCAGCGTTTTCAGCCACCAGCACGCCGGCATTGCCCTTGTGGATAAACCCGGCGCAACGGCTGGCGATGTTGACGACTTTGCCGACCAGGTCCGAGTTGACCTTCTGTACGAAGTCTTCCAGGTTCAGGTCCAGGTCGTCGACGCCACGGCCGAGCTTGGCGGCGTAGTAGTAGCGCAGGTATTCCGGCGACAGGTGGTCCAGGTAGGTGCGCGCCTTGATAAAGGTGCCACGGGACTTGGACATTTTCTGGCCATTGACCGTCAGGTAGCCGTGCACGGCGATACCGGTCGGCTTGCGATAGCCCGAGCCTTCGAGCATGGCCGGCCAGAACAGCGCGTGGAAGTTGACGATGTCCTTGCCGATGAAGTGGTACAGCTCGGCGGTGGAATCCTTGGCCCAGTACGCATCGAAGTCCAGCTCCGGCGTGCGGTCGCAGAGGTTCTTGAAGCTGGCCATGTAGCCAATCGGCGCGTCCAGCCACACATAGAAGTACTTGCCCGGCTCGCCCGGGATCTCGAAGCCGAAGTACGGCGCATCGCGGGAGATGTCCCACTGCTGCAGGCCGCTGTCGAGCCATTCGGAGAGTTTATTGGCCACGGCGTCCTGCAAGGTGCCGCTGCGGGTCCAGGTTTGCAGCATCTGCTGGAAATCCGGGAGCTTGAAGAAGAAGTGCTGGGAATCCTTGAGCACCGGAGTGGCGCCGGAGATTGCCGACTTCGGGTTCTTCAAGTCAGTCGGTGCATAGGTCGCACCACATTTTTCGCAGTTGTCGCCGTACTGGTCTTCGGTGCCGCATTTAGGGCAAGTGCCCTTGATGAAGCGGTCGGCCAGGAACATTTTCTTTTCCGGGTCGAAATACTGGGTCACCGAACGCTGGTCGATGTGCCCGGCTTCTTTCAGGCGCAGGTAGATCTGGCTCGACAGCTCGCGGTTTTCTTCGGAGTGGGTCGAGTGGAAGTTGTCGAAGTCCACCAGGAACTCGGCAAAGTCGGCGCTGTGTTCAGCCTGCACATTGGCGATCAGTTGTTCCGGGGTGATGCCTTCCTTCTCGGCGCGCAACATGATGGCCGAACCGTGGGCGTCGTCCGCGCAGACATAAATGCATTGGTTGCCGCGATGCTTCTGGAAGCGCACCCACATATCGGTCTGGATGTACTCAAGCATATGGCCAAGATGGATGGAACCATTGGCATAGGGCAGGGCGCTGGTGACGAGGATCTTGCGTGGCTCGGACATGGGGCTCGGCTACTTGATGAAACGGAGGTCGGCCACTATAAAGCGCCGGGAAATATATTTCACCCCGTGGTGCTGTTTCTGAATCTTCCCAGGCCTCGAAAGCATGCCGCTGGGCGGCCGGAACGGTTAGGATAGCCGCCTGTTTCAGTCAGTCTTTTTTCGGGAGTAGCCCATGAGCGCCGTCAATCGCGCAGCGGTGGAAGCCGTTCTTCGCCAGTACACCGACCCCTATTTGAACCAGGACCCGGTCAGCGCCGGCTGTGTACGTGCCATTGAAGTCCAGGGCGACCAGGTGTCGGTCCAGTTGGAACTGGGCTATGCCGCCGGTTTGTTCAAGAGCGGTTGGGCGCAGATGCTGCAAATGGCCATCGAAGGCCTGGACGGCGTGCGTTCGGCCAAGGTCGACATCCAGTGCGTGATCGCCGCGCACAAGGCCCAGGCGCAGATCCCGGGCCTTGCCAACGTCAAGAATGTTATCGCCGTGGCCTCCGGCAAGGGCGGCGTGGGTAAATCCACCACCGCCGCCAACCTGGCCCTGGCGCTGGCCCGCGAAGGCGCGCGCGTGGGCATCCTCGACGCCGATATCTACGGCCCGAGCCAGGGCGTGATGTTCGGCATCGCCGAAGGCACACGGCCCAAGGTCAAGGACCAGAAGTGGTTTGTACCGATTGAGTCGCTGGGCGTGGAAGTCATGTCCATGGCCTTCCTCACCGACGACAACACGCCGATGGTCTGGCGCGGGCCGATGGTCTCCGGCGCCTTGCTGCAACTGGTCACCCAGACCGCCTGGGGCGACCTCGATTACCTGGTGATCGACATGCCGCCAGGTACCGGCGATATCCAGCTGACCCTGGCGCAAAAGGTGCCGGTGGCCGGTTCGGTGATCGTGACCACGCCTCAGGACCTGGCGCTGCTGGATGCCAGAAAAGGCGTGGAGATGTTCCGCAAGGTCAACATCCCGGTGCTGGGCGTCGTGGAAAACATGGCGGTACACATCTGCTCCAACTGCGGCCACGCCGAACATTTGTTTGGTGAAGGTGGCGGCGAGAAGCTGGCGACCCAGTACGGGGTTGAATTGCTGGCGTCGTTACCGCTGGCGATGGAAATTCGTGAGCAGGCCGATGGCGGCAAGCCGACCGTGGCTGCAGAGCCCGATGGGCCGATCGCTATGGTGTATCAGGAACTGGCCCGTCATGTGGGCGCGCGGATCGTCCTGCAGGAAGCGGCGGCACCGGCGATGCCGACCATCACTGTCAGCGACGACTGAGTCTGCTGAAGGAAAACAGCCTCGGCGTTGTCGGGGCTTTTTTATGCCTGCCGATCAGTCAACGGTTCCGAATCATGCGTTTACGCAATTGCGCGTGTAAGCATTTGCTTACTTTTTCGTAAGTGTTTGGTTTTTTTACCAGGCATGTCCATCTCGAAACTACGAAAGAATTTTCTATCCTTTTGAAAAATAACAAATATTTATACTTGAATGAGCGTTCAAGTCTGTCAGCCGATCACTTGGATCCCGTTGAACTTCCCTCGGAACTCTCTAAGATCAGCCCTGTGTCCACGGATTGGCACAGCCATCAAGGAACGATGGTTGAAGGAACGTCGCAGGAAGCGATTCATCAGGATGATGAAAAGGAATACAGGGACTAGGGAAAAAATGTGGGCGGGTCATACCGCCCCTTTTTTTTGCCTGCAGAAAAGTGAAACCGACCACCCGCAAATGCAAAAAGGCCCGCAAGGGGCCTTTTCGATGCAGCAAGTTGATCAGCGTTCCAGATCGGCGATCTTGCCTGGCTTGCCATCCCACTCTTTAGCGTCTGGCAGCGCATCTTTACGCTCTGTGATGTTTGGCCAAATGTCAGCCAACTCCTGGTTCAATTGGATAAAGTTTTCCATACCCGCCGGGATTTCATCTTCGGAGAAGATCGCATTGGCCGGGCACTCTGGTTCACACAGGGCGCAGTCGATGCACTCATCCGGGTGGATAACCAGGAAGTTCGGGCCTTCGTAGAAGCAGTCCACCGGACACACTTCGACGCAGTCGGTGTACTTGCACTTGATGCAGTTGTCGGTAACGACGAAGGTCATTTCTAATTTTCTCCTCAGGCGGCGGCAGCGAAACCCTGTGTGGCAGGGCTCGCGAGGTTCGGGAGCGATAGTCTGCAGGCCAGGCTAATAACCCGCAGCATCCCAAACCGCGCGAGAGTCTACCAGCTTGCAAGCCTGTGCGTTATATCCGAACTTGCAGTGCATATAACATTTCGAGCGCTTTACGCGGCGTCAAGCCGTCCAGGTCAAGCTTTGCCAACTCATCCAGCACCGGATGGGGCAGGCTGGCGAACATATCACTCTGGTGCGGCGCGCTGGGTTTGCTGCTGGTTTTGGCCGGGCTCGCCACGGGAATCTCGTGGGGCAGGGCGGTTTCTTCCAGGCGGCTCAAGTGTTCGCGGGCGCGGGCGATGACTTGTGCGGGAACCCCCGCCAACTGCGCCACGGCCAAGCCGTAACTCTGGCTCGCCGGCCCCGGCAGCACGTGGTGCAGGAACACGATGCGCTCGTTGTGCTCGGTGGCATTGAGATGCACGTTGGCCACCAGCGGCTCGCTTTCCGGCAACACTGTCAGCTCGAAATAGTGCGTGGCGAACAGCGTATAGGCGCGCAAATGCGCCAAACGTTCGGCCGCCGCCCACGCCAGCGACAGGCCATCGAAGGTGCTGGTGCCGCGCCCCACTTCGTCCATCAGCACCAAACTGCATTCGGTGGCGTTGTGCAGGATGTTGGCGGTTTCGCTCATCTCCACCATAAAGGTCGAACGGCCGCCAGCCAGGTCATCACTGGAACCGATCCGCGTGAAGATGCGGTCCACCAGCGACAACTCGCAACTGGCCGCCGGCACAAAGCTGCCGATGTGCGCCAGCAACACGATCAAGGCGGTCTGGCGCATGTAGGTGGATTTACCACCCATGTTGGGACCGGTGATCACCAGCATGCGCGTGTCGTCATCCAGCGACAGGTCGTTGGCCACAAACGGCGTGGTCAACACCTGCTCCACCACCGGGTGGCGCCCCTGCACGATACGCATGCACGGCTCACTGACAAAACGCGGGCAGTTCAAGTCAAGGTTCAGCGCCCGCTCGGCCAGGTTGCTCAGCACATCCAGTTCCGCCAGGGCGGCGGCGGTGTCTTGCAGCGGCGCCAGGCGGCTGATCAAGTCCTCAAGCAACGCCTCATACAGCATCTTTTCGCGCGCCAGGGCACGGCTTTTGGCCGACAGGGCCTTGTCTTCGAACTCTTTGAGCTCCGGCGTAATGAAACGCTCGGCGCCTTTAAGGGTTTGGCGGCGCTGGTAATCGATCGGCGCCGACTCGGCCTGTTTGCTCGGCAACTCAATAAAGTAGCCGTGTACACGGTTGTAGCCGACCTTCAAGTTGGCCAGGCCGGTGCGGGCTTTTTCGCGGGCTTCCAGGTCAATCAGGAACTGCCCGGCGTTTTCGCTCAGGGATTGCAGCTCGTCCAGCTCGCTGTCGTAACCGGTTTTAAGCACGCCGCCGTCACGAATGATCGCCGGCGGGTTGTCGATAATGGCTTTTTCCAGTAGCGCCGCGAGGTCCGGGTAAGTACCGGCCGTGACGGCGAGTTGTTGCAGGTGCGGCGTGTCCAGCTCGGTCATGGCCACTTGCAGCTGCGGCAGCGCGCTCAAGGCATCGCGCAGGCGCGCCAGGTCACGTGGCCGCGCATTGCGCAGGCCAATTCGCGCCAGGATGCGCTCGATATCGCCGATTTCTTTCAGCTGCGGCTGCAGGTTCTCAAAGCGATAGCGATCCAGCAGGCAAGTAATAGATGTCTGGCGCGCTTGCAGCACGGTCAGGTCGCGCAGCGGACGGTTCAACCAACGGGTCAGCAAACGACTGCCCATGGCCGTCTGGCAACGGTCGACCACCGACTGCAGCGTGTTGTCACGGCCACCGGCCAGGTTGGTATCCAGCTCCAGGTTGCGACGGCTGGCGCCATCGAGCACCACGGTGTCATCCAGACGCTCATGGCGCAGGCTGCGCAAATGCGGCAGGGCGGTGCGCTGGGTTTCTTTCGCGTAGCTGAGCAAGCAACCGGCGGCGCCGATGGCCAGGGTCAGGGTCTCGCAGCCGAAGCCTTTAAGGTCCTGCACCGAGAACTGCTGGCACAGACTTTTCAGCGCCGTGTCGCGCTCAAAGTCCCACGGCGCACGACGCTTGGTCCCACGGCGTTTTTCCGCCGGTAGATCCTTGGGCCAGTCATCCGGAATCAACAACTCCACCGGGTTGATGCGCTCCAGCTCCGCCAGCAGGTTCTCCCAACCCTTGATCTCCAGCACGCTGAAATTGCCGCTGGTGATATCCAGCACCGACAGGCCGAACAAACGCTCATCGCCCAACACCGCCGCGATCAGGTTGTCACGACGCTCATCCAGCAACGCCTCATCACTCACCGTGCCCGGCGTAATAATGCGCACCACCTGACGTTCCACCGGCCCTTTGCTGGTGGCCGGGTCGCCGATCTGCTCACAGATCACCACCGACTCGCCCAGCTTCACCAGCTTGACCAGGTAACCTTCCAACGAATGGTAAGGAATTCCACACATCGGAATCGACTGCCCCGCCGACTGCCCGCGCGCGGTCAGGGTGATGTCCAGCAGCTTGGCGGCCTTCTTCGCGTCTTCGTAGAAGATCTCGTAGAAGTCGCCCATGCGATAGAACATCAACTGATCAGGGTGCTGGTTTTTCAGACGCCAGTACTGCTGCATCATCGGGGTGTGGGAAGACAGATCGGAGCTGTTTTTACTCATCAGATAGTTAGCAAATTCGTTGAAAGTGATGGGGCAAAGGGCACGCTTGGTCCAGTGTCGATCAGTTGCGGAGCGCGGACTTCCAAACGACGCAGGCCGAATGTGGGAGCTGTCGAGCCTTAGCGAGGCTGCGAAGGGATCGCCGCGCTGTACCTGCAGGCCGCAGCCCCCGCATCGCTGAAGTTCTAAAGCTCAACATCGTGCCCAATCGTAGTCGCTTAACTGATCGGCATTGGGCGCTTGGCCCAGCATTTGTTGCGATGGGCGCAAGGTTAACACGTGAAGTCGGCCCTTCGCAGGTCGCAAACGGCCAGGTAAAACACAAAAAGGGCAGCGCCTTTATATAAGCGCCACCCTTTTTTACTGTCGCCCGATTTACTGAAGGTTGCCGGGCGAATCCAACACCTTCACCACATCATCCACCACCGCCTTGACCATCTCCTGCAAGTAATGCGACGCCCAGGCGTACCGGTCCGTCTCCTTGGTCATCGCCGCATCTTCGGCGAGTTGCTTGGCGACGTGGAGGAGGTCGGAGGCGTGGTTTAAAGCTTCGTGCAGGGAGACGCCGCTGTTGACGCGAAATAGCGGTTGGTCGGAATGGAAGGAGAAGGGGGTGACGCCTAGGGTGGTTAGATCTTGCGCAGTGCTCATAAAACACCTCCTAGGACGGAGGAAATGAGCCGAGAAAGGTGACACCTTTTGATGCAATAAACGTAGCAGCACATAAGTGAAAGCTCCTTGATTTGAGGAACTGCCACGAACCTTCTCACGGGTTTGGGTGGCAGCTGTGCGCAGGGTGAGAAACCGGCAATCAAGGCAACCGGTAGACCCGAAGGTCTCCCACGCACAGCCGCCATAAAACGATACCGCAGACGAAAAAAAACGCCGCGATAGGGTTCTTGGGCGCTTTGCGCCTTGATTTGCTCGGGTTCTCACACCCGGTCGCTGAATTTGCAGCGACCGGGGGAGGTTAGCGTGATGGTATGGGGAGTGCAACTGCGTGAGTGGGCGTAGTTCGAGCTCAATGATATGATTTCCATTTGCCATCACAGGGTAGTGAGATGAAAACGCATAGAATTTTAGCTGCAATGCTGATGCTAACCCCTCTTGTGACTAGCGCGGCAATCGAAGATAAGCAAGTGGCTTTGTGTGCATCAATGAGCGGTTCTGTTGAGCGCCTTGCTTGCTACGACAGCATTGCTGACCAAAACAATCTTGCTCCCAAGACTGTCTCCACCACTACCGTCGGCAAAGGTAAATGGTCCACGAGCACATCCACTGATCCGTTGACCGACAAATCTGTTTACGTGGCGATGCTCGATGCCTCCAGTGGAAGAGGTCGCTATGGGGACGGCATTGACTTGGTTGTTCGTTGCGCAAAAGGCGAGACAGACTTTTACATCAATTGGGCCTCATTCCTTGGCACTGACAGAATCTCTGTAACACACCGTATTGGTAGGGCTAAAGCGGTGAAGTCGTCTTGGCAGGTATCTACGGATCATAAGTCCTCGTTTTTTCCAGGGTCACCGGTACCTTCCCTTAAAGCTCTGATTGAAGCGGAAAGTTTTGTAGCGAATGTGACCCCTTATAGCGAAAGCCCTGTTACGGCAACGTTTGATACCTCTGGTGCAAGTGAAGCGCTGAAAGAAATCCGCGCTGCGTGCAAGTGGTGACCACAAGAAAAATTAGCAATAAGAAAGGGACAGATTTATTTTAAGAAAAATAAATCCGCTAGCTAATCGGTTGGCACATTCCAGGCACCACGAACTCCACCCTCAACCCGCTCAAAGCGCTGCATACACCAGCAAAAAGGGGACAGATTTATTTGATTATCCGGAAAATAAATCAGTCCCTTTTTTGCTTCTGTGTCGTGAAATGCGGCCTTTTCCATCAAAAACATCCCCACTTGCCCCAGCGGCGTATCAAAGACTATCACTCGGTTAAAACATCGCGACGGGCCGAAACTTCACTCAACACATCCTTGTTTCTGCATAAAATATGCAATTTAGCATTTGCCAACCCCAAAAACTCCCGGCACTATCGCCGTTATGCAAAAACGCAACGTTTCAACCGTCTTAAGAGAGCTGCTGGACCGCGACCGGATCTCCCCCACGGAGCTTCACCGGCGTACCGGCGTGCCTCAATCCACACTCTCCCGGATCCTCAGCGGCAAGATCGTTGATCCGTCGGACAAGCACATCTCGCGCATCGCCGAGTATTTCCGCGTCAGCACCGACCACCTGCGCGGGCGCGCGGCGTTGGGCGCTGGGCGCGATGACGGGCGCGACCCGATGCATTCGGAACTCAAGGACATAAGCCTGTGGGACGACGACACGCCCGTTAATGATGACGAGGTGTCGATCCCCTTTCTGCGCGAGGTTGAATTGGCTGCTGGATCAGGAAGATTCGTCATCGAGGAAAGCGAGAAGGCCAGCCTGCGGTTCGGCAAGCGCAGCCTTCGCCACAACGGGGTGCAGTTCGATCAGGCCAAATGCGTGACGGTGCGTGGCAACAGTATGTTGCCGGTGCTGCGCGACGGCGCGACGGTTGGGGTGAATGCGGGCAAGAGCGGCATTGGTGACATCGTCGATGGCGACTTGTATGCCATCAATCACAATGGCCAATTGCGGGTGAAACAGCTCTACCGCCTGCCTTCCGGGATTCGCCTGCGCAGTTTCAATCGCGATGAGCACCCGGATGAGGACTACAGCTTCCAGGATATCCAAGATGAGCAAATCAGCATCCTCGGCCATGTGTTCTGGTGGGGCATGTACGCCCGTTAACCTCCTTGCGTAAGACAAAGCCCGCCCATGTGCGGGCTTTTTTTCGTCCGTAGAAAACCGGTAAACCCCTGGCCCATAAGGTTCGAAATGCGCTGGTGCATTCCGATAGCAAAAATAAATGCATTTGTGCATTGACTGTATATGCATACATGCATATTCTTCATCTCAAGCCAGCCAACAAGGTGGTGGAGGCGGCAAGGATGCTGCCAAGGAAAGTGACAAGGAAGGCACGCAACATCGGCAAGGACGCCATCGAAGCGATGGCAGGGATGCCAGGCAACACCGGCAAGGATGCCGACGCTCTTTAGTTACACCGCTTTAAAAAACAGGCAGCGATGAACCGGCCTTAACGGTTCAGAGGGTTGGCAACTGACCCGGGTGTGCAGCGTAAAGCACCAGAAGCAGTTATCCGGCAGACAGGGATCGTGGTCGGAAAAACATTGAGGAAAGAACCGTACCGCGCCAGTAGCGCCGAACGTTCGAGGACATCATTACTGAAAAGCCCGGGCGACCGGGCTTTTTGGAATGCCGACCTATCGAAGCATGTGTGAATGAAAAATGGACTATTGAGTGCTCAGCCAGGAGGCGTGACATGACAAATGAACAACAAGCGTTAGCGGAAATGCCTATCTGGCTGGTCATCGTATTGGCAGTGATCGGCGGGGTGTCCGGCGAAATGTGGCGCGCCGACAAGGAGGGCGCACGTGGCTGGTCGCTGATCCGTCGCCTGGCCCTGCGCTCCGGCGCCTGCATGGTCTGCGGCGTTTCAGCCTTGATGCTGTGCTACGCCGCCGGCATGTCGATCTGGACCGCCGGCGCCATTGGTTGCCTCACCGCAATGGCCGGTGCCGACGTCGCCATCGGCCTTTATGAACGCTGGGCGGCTAAGCGCATCGGGGTCAACCAAGGCTCCGGCCAAGACCCGCAGTAACCGTTGCAAGGACGCTACTTACTATGACCCTTATCGAAAAACCCTCCCAACTGCCCCTTGCCATTAGCGCGGCGCTGCATGCGGCCTTCCCTGCCTTGAAGGTTGGCAATCACCAGGATTTTCAGGGCTCCTTGGATAAAACCGGCGTGTTGATCACGGTCGAAGGCAATGGCCCGGGTATTCGCTCTCGTGAAGGGCGCAAGGCGCACGCACTGACGATTTCGCTCCGGGCCATGGTGGCGCCGGGGGCGTTGCCGTTTGATGCCTGCGACCTGGCCAGCCAGCTTATGGACCAAGTGCTGGATAACCGTTGGGGCCTGCCCTTGGCCCAGTGCGATTTGCCGATAAACATCGTCGCCGCTCCGGTTGCTGCAACAACAGCAGAAACGGACTACGACACCTGGACTGTTTCCTTCACCCAGACCGTCTACATCGGGCCGGTGTTACTCACAGATCCTACCGGCCAGCCGCTGTTTGCCCGCACCTGGGAAGTGGCGGATATCGACGATCCCGACCAATACAAACCACTGGCGGAGTAGCCCATGTTCGACGCGCTGTTACGCATGCAACTGGGGCCGATTGTCGAGCGTCTGGCAGAGATGGAAGCCCAGCTTGAAGACCTGTATCGACGCGCCGAAAGTTTTTGTCGGATTGGCACGTGTCAGTCGGTCGACGCCGCCAGCAATACCTGCAAGGTCAGCCACGGTGATTTAGTCACGCCGGCGATCCGCTTTTTCAACCCCAGCGCGGGTTCGCAAACCGAAACGCGCATCCCGTCCGTGGGCGAACAATGCCTGTTGCTCAACTACGGCGGCGGCGAAGGCGGGGGGCAGTCGGTGGCTTTGTTCGGCCTCAACAGTAGTCAGTTTCCACCCGTCTCCAGCGTTGCCACATTGACCCGACGGCGCCATCAGGACGGCACACAAAGCGACTACGACGACGCCAGTCACACCTTCAATTGGGTCAACGGCCCCACCACGTTCAGCGGTTCGCGCGAACAGGTAGACGTCAAAGTCGGCGCCGCCAGCTTGGTCATGAGCGCCCAGAACATCACCCTGCAAATCGGCGGCACCCGCCTGGTACTGGACGCTGGCGGCGCGCACTTCAGCGGCCCGCTGGTGGACCACCAAGGTCGCGTCATCAGCCCACGATAAGGACATCCCATGCTCGGCATCGATCGAAACACCGGGGCAGCCGTCGATGACTGGCTGCAATTCGTGCAGCGCGCCACCCGAGCGCTCACCACCCCGGTGGGCACTCGGCAGAAACGCCCGCTGTACGGCTCGCTGATCCCGCAACTGCTTGGCCAGAACCTCGGCGACGACCTGCTGATCCTCGCCCAAAGCCACGCCGCGCAGGCGTTCTACAACAGCCACAACGGCATCGGCGATTTTCAACCTCAGGTCATCGTCGCCACCCGCCAAGGCGCCGGCCTGCTGTTGCGCTTCGCCGGCACCTGGAAAAACCGCCAACAAACCTTCGAGGTCGTGACATGAGCATGCTGATCCCCGGCCAGAACCAACTGGCGGAACCGGCCATCATTGCGGTGGATGAGTTCGAGCCGCTATTGGCCGAATTCAAGGCGTTTGTGGTCGATTACGTCGCCACCCGAGCACCGCAAAGCGCGGCCAAACTCAAGGTCAGCCTCGACAACGAAAGCGAGTTGCTGACCCTGGCCCTGGAAGCCTTCTGTGTAAGGCTGCAAACCCACGAACGCAAATACAATGCCCGTATCAAGCAGATGCTGGCGTGGTGGGCCACTGGCAGCAACCTGGATGCACGCCTGGCGGATATGGGCCTGGAACGCCAAGTGCTCGACCCCGGCGACCCGGCGGCGTTTCCGCCGGTGCCGCCGACATTGGAAAGTGACGACGACGCTCGCTTGCGTTATTACCTGGCACCCCATGCCCCAGCAGCCGGCTCGCGCATGCAGTATCGGCGTGAGGTTTTTACCCTGGGTGAACGGCCGTCGGTGAAGGTGCAAAGCGCGACGCCGGGCGTGGTGACGGTCAGCTACACCTTTGATCCCGACGGTTATGCCGCGCAGGTCAAGGACGGCAACGCGCGTCGAATAGCGCCCGGCGAAGTGATGGTCACGGTGCTTTCTCGCGAAGGCGACGGCACGCCCTCTGCGGATTTGCTTGACGGTGTTCGCCGCCATTTCGCACGGCCGGATGTAAGGCCGGAGACAGATCTGGTCAGCGTGCAAGCTGCGCAAATCCTGCGTTACAAAATCCGTGTGGTCGCCAAGATCAACGCCGGTCCGGATTCGGGCCTCACTCAGGTAGCGGCGCAGAAACTGCTGCAAGATTACGCAGAGTCCTGTCATCGCCTCGAAGGGCGGGTGGATCCCAGTTGGATCGACTACGCGATTCACAGCGCCGGTGCCGCGCAGTTACAAATCGTTGAACCGCTCGAACCCATTATCAGCAACGCCTTCCAGGCCCCGTATTGCACGGGTGTCGAGGTGGAGGTGCGCACGTTATGAGTGAGCACAAAGCGAGTTTGTTGCCCGCCAACAGCTCACCGTTGGAAAAGGCTCTGGACGTGGGATTCGGGCAATTGCTCGACCGGGTCTCGCCACCGTTTCCGGCGTTGATGAACCCACTGCAAACCCCGGGCGAATTTCTGCCTTACCTGGCCGCCGACCGCGGCGTCAGTGAATGGGACGCCGACGCCAGCGAAACCGAAAAGCGCCTGACCGTGGCCCTGTCCTGGCAGATCCAGCGTCAGGCAGGCACGCCCAAGGCGTTGAGTCATGCGGTGGAATCGCTGGGGTTCACCCCCAACATCAGCGCCTGGTATCAGCAGCGGCCTAGGGATATGCCCTACACCTTCGACGTGCAGGCCATCATCGGGCGCAGTTGGTCCAGCGGTGATCACAATCGTTTGATTCGCCGTATCAACGCGGCCAAGAGCGAGCGGGACCAGGCGACCATCACCATCGTGCATGAAACCCAAGGGCGGCTTGCGCTCACTCAGGTCCTCCATGCGCCGTTAAGTGACGGCGAGTTGTACCTGGAAGGAGCGCTGCCGGACGTTGCGCTGGTTGCCCGGCTTAACAGCGCTGGGGTTGCCCAGCACTACACCATTAACGACTACGACCTCAGGGCGCAGCCATGACAGATGACATTACGCGCCTGGTGCGCTTCACCTCCAAGGGTTTGGATGAAGTGCTGCAGGCAAAGAACCAGGGTTTGAAAGGCGAAATCACCCACGTCGGCGCCGGTACTGGCCGCTACAACCCCGACGGCACCGAAGTGGCCTTGCGCGACGAGCGCCAGCGCGTCGCCATTGTGGATTACGAGGACCTGGGTGAGCGGCAACTCAGGATGGCCGCGCTGTTTGATGGCGAGGCCGAGTATGAAATTGGCGAGTTCGGTTTTTACCTCGCCAGTGGGACCTTGCTGGCGGTGTATTCCGTAGCGGGGAAGTTGCTGACCTATAAAGCGTCGACGGCACGGGTGCTGCAAAAGTTCACGCTGGATATTTCGCCGTTGCCAACAGACAGTGTGACGGTGGTAGTGGGCAGTGAAAACCTCAATGTCTTATTGACCGAAGAATTCGCTCAACTGGCGGCAGCCAGCGTTGACAACATGGCGAGGCATGTGGGGGTTTTGTTTCGCGTCATGAGTATGGAAACCAAATAGATATTTTACAGGGAGTTTAAACGATGAGTTTGGAAACGGTAATCGCCGGCTTGGTGTCGGCATGCAATGCGTTGACGGACACGGTCAATAAAAAGATTTCATTGATAGATCAGCGCGTCGCTGCGGCAACTGAACAGGTTCCAGCTGCTGTTCGCGCAGAAGTTAACAAGATGTTATATGTGGACTCTTCCAGTGGTGTGGACACCAACAGTGGCTTGACCCCCGATAAGCCGCTTAAAACTATTGCGGCGGCAGTTAACAGAGTGATGTTGTGCGGTTCCGCTACTATTTTTTTGCGACGCGGTAAGGTTTATGAAGTCGGTCGGGGCCTGGGCGGCACCAACGTTGATAACATGTCGATTCTATTTGTTCCCTACGGTACGGAAGCCTCTAAGCCAATTGTGCGCGGGGCATTGGTGCGCTTTTCTGACTCCAATACTTATGTGTGTGGTGGGTTCTCTGCCTTCACTGAGATGTCTATCAAATTTACGGACTGCCGAATCGAAACTGGGCTGGCTAATGGCGTGTCTCAATATGGCCCCGATTACGGAGGTTTGTTTTCTCGCGACGGCGGTCTGGGTGAGAGCGTGAGTTTTAAGCTCTTCTTTCATAAGTGTGAGGTCGTTGTTCAAGACGTGCCGCTGTTCAGCACGTATTACGGATTTATTCAACTTAGCCTTGCGCAGACGACAATCAGTAAAGGTGGGACACAGAGCACAATCGTGAATGTCGGTGTGCCCAAAATGGTTGATATCAGTAGCGTGTCTATTGTTGGTTTCGGCGCTGGGGCAACGCTGGATAATCTGCTTACTTTGGCGCCAGGTTCCTACACCGCCAGGCAGGTTTATACAACTATTTCTGCATAAGGAGTTTTTAAGTGAGAACAGTTACTTACAAGGGCTCGATCTACGTCAATCCAGACGCAGAGAGTCTTCAGCATATCGGTTTGTCGTCTGACGATGCGGCTGAGGTTATGGCACTGCTGGTTAGCAGTGAAACGCTGCAACGTCGAGACGAGCTACTGCAAGTCGCGGCGATACGCATCGCACCGCTGTTGGATGCACAAGAGTTGGGGAAGGCAACCGATGACGAGTTGGCACGGCTGCAAGCCTGGAGGCTGTATCGAGTCGAACTGAACCGCCTCGACAAGCAGGCAGGTTTCCCATCCTCAATCGATTGGCCTGTAGCGCCAACCCAGTGACTGACACGACCGCGAAAGCGGTTTTTTTTCGCCCACTGAATTTTCTTGTTCAGAAGGCATTTTTGCGTCTGGAGAAACTTACCCATGGCCAACCGCCAAACCTACACCGTCCTCATCCCATTCCCCACCGGAGGTGGCCACTGGTCCACCGCCGGCGAAGAGCTGGAACTGCTCGACGTCGAAGCATCCGCCCTGCGCACCGCCGGCCGCCTGGAACTGACCAGCGTCCTTAACTCCACCCCCAAGAAGGCTGACTGATCATGGCTGAGGTTTTGAACTTCGAGCACAACGGCATCACTGTGAATGCCACCGAATCCCCCGAGGCCATGGGTGGCCTGGGCGACAACGTTATCGGCCTGGTCGGCACCGCGCCGAATGCCCACGCGTCGATTCCGAAAAACGCGCCGTTTCGCATCAACAGCTTCACTACTCAGGCGCTGCTGGACCCTACCGGTGCCGAGTCGGGCACGTTGTTTCAGGCGGTGTACCAGATCCTCAAAGTGGTGAAAGTGCCGGTCTATGTGGTGATCGTGGAGGAGGGCGCAACCCCGGCTGACACGATCAACAATGTGATCGGCGGCAACGAGCCAACCACCGGCCGCAAGCTGGGCCTGGCGGCTTTGAGCAGCGTCCCGGAAGACCTGACCATCATCGGCGCGCCAGGCTTCACCGGCACCAAGGCCGTGGCCGGTGAGTTCGCCTCCTTTGGCAAGCGAGTCAAGGCCCGTGTGGTGCTGGACGGCAAGGACGTCTCGGTCGCTGACCAGGTGACCTACAGCGGCGAACTGGGCGGTGCCGACCTCGGCTTCGACCGTTGCCTGCTGGTGCACAACCTGCCGTCGGTGTATTCCAAGGCAGCCAAGAAAAACGTGTTCCTGGCGCCATCCTCGTTGGCCATCGCCGCGTTGGCCAAGGTCAAGCAATGGGAAAGCCCTGGTAACCAGGTGACGTTCGCCGAGGATGTTTCCCGCGTGGTCGAGTACAACATCCTCGACACCTCCACCGAAGGCGACCTGCTCAACCGTTACGGCGTGAGCTACTACGCGCGCACTATCCTCGGCGGTTTTTCGCTGCTGGGTAACCGCTCCATCACCGGCAAGTTCATCAGCTACGTCGGCCTGGAAGATGCCATCAGCCGCAAGCTGGTCAAGGCCGGCCAGAAAGCCATGGCCAAGAACCTCACCAAGTCGTTCATGGACCAGGAGGTCAAGCGCATCAACGACTGGCTGCAAACCCTGGTCGCCGATGAAACCATCCCCGGCGGCAGCGTGTACCTGCATCCGGAATTGAACAGTGTCGAGAAGTACAAGAACGGCACCTGGTTCATCGTCATCGACTACGGCCGCTACGCGCCGAACGAACACATGATTTATCAACTCAATGCCCGCGATGAAATCATCGAGCAATTCCTGGAGGACGTTCTCTAATGTTTACCAACCGTGTAAGACAGGCCATTGCCGCCACCCTTCAAGGCCTGCCGTTGTCCGCGACGGTGGAGGAATTCACCCCGCCGAAGATCGAGTTCGACATGGAGCCCATGTCCGGCGGGCGCTTCATCGCCGAAGAAATGGCCAAGAGCGGCAAGGTGCTCGGTGCCACGTTGGTGCTGCAAGGTGCCGGCCCGGAAATCATGTTGGCCCTGGGCGTGCGCCTGGGTGACGACATCCTGCTCAACGTGCGTGAAGCCGGACAAGACCAGGACGGCAAAACCTACTTCACCTACCACACCGTCGGCGGCAAATTGAAATCCCTGGCCGAGGCGAAGCTGAAGATGGGAGACAAGGTTACCACCACCCTGGAGCTGTCCTGCCGTACCTACAACCGTCTGGAAAACGGCATTTCGGTGATCGACATCGACGTGCGCACCCAGAAGTTCGTGCTCAACGGCGTCGACATTCTCGGCGATGCACGCCGCGCGGTGCTGATGCCTTAAAGGCGAAGCGGGCACGGTCAATGTGGGAGCTGGCTTGCCTGCGATAGCATCACCTCGGTGCACCCGACATACCGAGTCGTCTGCATCGCGGGCAAGCCCGGCTCCCACATTGACTGCGCTGAACCTCAAAAAAGCTTAACAAGGAGTTGCCCCATGGCCTGGATGCCACCGCTGCACATCCTGCTGTCTCCGATCACCGCCGACACTGGCGCGACGATCCAGCAGATTCAACTCAAGCCGTTGTTTTACGCTGCGCAAAAAGACGCGCTGGCCCGGGCTGGTGATGACGAGGACGACCAGTTCTTTGAACTGGCGAAACTCGCCACCGGCCTGTCGGAAAAAGAACTCGATCAGCTCAAGCGCCCGGACTACGTGAGCATCGCTCAGTACGTACATGACATGTCGACACGCCCTGCGTCGTTCTTCCTCGATCAGCCTGACGAGGGGAGCCACGACCAACCGGTCCAGCTGTTGCTGGCGCTCGATGCGGCCGGTCACAGCCTGACCGAACTGTCTCTGGAAATGCCCGCCCTGCGCGCCACCAAGGTGATGAAAAAACTCGCCACCAACAAAGAACGCGCCGAGTTCATCACCGCGCATTGCACCGGTTTGATGATCCCCGATCTCGCCGGCCTCACCGTGCCCGACTGGACGCAACTGCAGGAGCGCATCGACGATTTTTTAAATCAACCGGCGGACTTCTTTCGCAGCGCGACATCGAAGTAATCCTCGATGTGGTGCCGCTGATTTACTCGGTCAATGAGGCGGAGATCCTCGACTGGGACGCCGGCAAAGCATTGCGCCGCTACGACATTGCGATCACTCGCCTTGGCGTTAAACAGGAGTAAGCGGGATGCAACAGAGTCAATTTGGAACGCGGCTCGCCCAGGAAGACAAGCTGTGGCTGCTTGGCGACGCGGACCTTGGCAGTGTGCTGGCACCTTTTAGTGCAGACCTCGCAGCGCCTGTCAGCCTGGATTCGGTGCCCCAGCCTGCGCCGCAGCATGAGCTGACCTCGGCGTTGGTTACCGTCAGTGTGGACATCAACATGCTGACACAAGAGCAGGTCCGTTTGCGCGAGGCGTTGGAGACGCTCACCAGCACACTGTTTATTACCGGAAATTCGCTGGCAACCCAGTCCGCCCATGCCAGCACCGCAATCGCCACGGGCGAGCCGGTGAAGCCTGAGCCTGTTCCCCGCTCCTTGACCGACCAAGGCCTTGAGTTAGGCGCGGATGCCGCCAAGTTCGTCGGTAAGGAAGTGCTCAGCGGTTTGTGGGACAAGGCCAAGGACAGGATTTCCGGCCGCGCGCTGGATGCGGTGGCCGACCGTTATCCGACCGCCGCCAAGTGGCTTAAAGAAGACAAAGGCAAAGACAAGGATGCGGGCAAAGGCAAGGAGTGCTGCTGCACGGGAGCGCTGCCAGCGGATATTCGTGGCCCACTTGAAACAGCCGCCGCGCAGATGCCTGAAAGCGTCGGCGAGACCACCAGAAAGAAAGACAAAGCGCGGCCCAAGGGCACTGCAAGCAAGCCACGCGGCAAGAGCAAAAAGACCCGTCAATCCAGATCACGCGAGGTTAAAACCAGCCTGGTCAGAACGTCGGCCGATATCAAATCGCAAGGTTCCGCCCCTGCTGCCAAGGTCTCGCTCCCGGTCAATGTCATGGGTCAACCACTGCTTGCGTTCGACAGCAAGCGAGCGTCGCAAGCCTCTACCCAGTCTCCGGTGAGTTCGTTTACTGCCTATGCGGCGCCTGCGGCAAACCGGACCGTGGCGCGTGGCACGTCCAAAGGCCTGACGGCCGGGTTGTCGGGAGCGTTGGCAAAGCTGGAGTCGTCCGCCGCCCGCCGCCTCGGCCCACTGAAGTACGTCGACACTGCTATGGACGTGGTACAGGGCGTACGTAACGGTGACGCCAAAGCTGTCGGTGCAGGCCTCACCACGGCCGGTGGCGCCTGGGCCGGCGCCTCCGCCGGTGCCGCCATCGGCACGCTGATTTTTCCCGGTGTCGGCACCGCCGTCGGTGGCGCAATTGGCGGCCTGCTCGGCAGTGAGGCGGGCACCTGGCTTGGCGAGAAATTGTTCAGCACAAATGATCGCCTGCCCGCGCCTGGTGCGGTGAGCAAAGAGCTCAATGCCGCGCGCACGGACAACGTGCAAGTCTCCCTCGCCCCGAGCATCCAGATCACCGGCGTCAACCCGGCCGATGCCCAGCAAGTCGTCAATCAGGTGATCCAGGCCCTGCAGTTTCAGTGCATGCCAATGGTCACCGACGCTCTGGGCATTCGGCGCAACGTGGCTCTGGCTGACCCTTCAGGAGGTGATTGATGCGACAACAAATGGTCCTGGGCGACTTTATTTTTGGTTTGTCCCGAGGCTTTGCCTATTCCGGGCTGGTGCGTACCACTGACGGCGGCTGGAGTGACCTGGCGATTATTGCCAGCAAACCCCAGTCGCGGCAAAGCGGGCAGAAGCTGGAGAAGCTCACGTTCACCGGCACAGCGATGTGCGCCATCGGCATGCAGCGCCTGGATGAACTGCGTGCGCTGCAAAATGCGCGAGCACCCTTGCCGTTGGTCGATGGTATCGGCCGTAACTGGGGCCTGTGGCGGATCAATTCGGTAATGGAAACCCAGAGCAACGTGATCGATGACGGCACTGCCATGGTCATGGCCTGGACTATGGAACTGGAGGAATTCGTCAATGCGTAGAGTGCGAAGTATTGCCGGTGATTCGGTCAACCTGTTGCTCTACCGCGAATTGGGCCGTTGCGATGACGCGGCGGAAGAAACCCTTTGGCGTCTGAACCCCGAGCTTGCCGAGTACGGGCCGGTACTGCCCGCCGGTGTGTGGGTCATCGTGCCGGAAATGCAAACGCGGCCGGCGGCTGTGCGGCCTGTTCTGGCGTGGGATTAAGGAGGCGACATGGCACAGGGATTTACGCCGATCGTGGAGTTTTATGGCGCTAATGCCGCGCTGCTCAATCAACGCTTGATGCGTTGGAGCCATACCGACGCTGCAGGTATCGAGTCTGACCGGCTGGAGTTGACCCTCAATATCGAGGGACTGGAAGGTTTGCCCAGCCTGAGCGGCAAGATCGGTTTGCGCGTGGGTTATCAGGAGTCGGCGCTGGTGGAAAAAGGCGAGTTTGTGATCACGCAGCGCACGCCCGTGCTGTTTCCCATGCGCTTGATGATCGTGGCGACTGCCGCACCTTTCAGCATGCTCGACGCCAGCGGTTATCGTCAGCGACGGTCGGCCAGTTACGGGCCAACCACGTTGGGCGCACTGTTTCGCCAACTGGTCAGTCGCCACGGGTTTTCACCGCGTGTGGCTCCTGCGCTGGAAGGCATTGCGATTGCCCATATCGACCAGTCCAATGAAAGCGACATGGCGTTCATCACCCGCCTTGCCAAGCGCTACAGCGCGGTCACCAAACCAATCAACGAGCTGTACGTGCTGGCCGAGGCGGGGCAGGTCAAATCACTTACCGGGCAACTATTACCGCAGGTGAAGCTGTCCGTGACCCAGGACAACCGCCCCGGTGACCAGGCCTTCATCACTGCCAAGCTCGACGAAACGTCTCGCTCCAAATACATGGGCAGTCGCGTGACCTGGTGGGATGCCGCAGGTGGCAAACAGCAGGTAGTCGAGGTGGGGGTGGCACCGTTCAAAACCTTGCGTCAGCGCTGCCAGAACCAAGCCGAGGCGCGTGCCGTGGCTGAAGGCGAACTGCGTCGTGTGGGACGCGAAGGCTTGAAACTGGTGATCGATTGCCCTGGCAACCCGCTGCTGGCCGCTGAGGGTTTGCTGGTGCTGGATGAAACCTGGCCTTCGTATATGCAGGGCCAGTGGTCGATGAAACAGGTGGTGCATGTTGGCGATCCGGTGACGGGGTATCGCAGTTCGATTACAGCGAATGGGTTGTCGGCGTGAACAGGTAAGTCATTCGCAGCAGCAGTTCACTGATGTTGGAGGAACTTATGTTGAGAGAGCTTCGATGCGGAAACTGCAAAAAACTCCTTGCTCGAATAGGTGAGGTTACAGAACTCCAGATCAAATGTTCCCGTTGCGGGACGTTGAACCATGTGAAGGCCACGCGCCTCGAGCCATCGCCCATGAGCGCCATACGCCCAATATAGAGGCCTGAACTTAAATCAGCTCAGTAACGGAGTTTTAAAATGGAAAACGCAAACTCAGCGTCTCAAACCTTGCAAGATCTTTGGACCCAAGTGCAACCGGTGGATAACACCGGCATGCTTAGGCGCGTGGTTTTTGGGGACGGCAAGTTTTATGCGGCTGGTGGCAACGGTCTTCCCACAACCACTCAGCTTGTCAGCGGAGGCGCGACTGGTACAGCGTGGACCAAGCTTAAGGACGTCGTCACCTCTGATAGCGCAAAGGTCCTCAATGACCTGTACTGGAACGGTCTTGGGACACAGCTTCAAGCCGTTTCTCAATCCGGCAATGTGGCCTACGGCAGCACAGCACGCCCTGAAAGGGCTTGGACAAACATTACGGCAACTGTTCGCGCGTCCGGAGACTTGCAAGGCATTGTGTATTATCAGCCAATTTCCGGCAGCGACGCGACCTGGATACTGGTTGGGTCTAACGGTAAAGTCTTTTCCCGCTATGGCGATTGGTCAGGCCAGGTGGAGCGCACAACGACCTTCACTTCTGACGAGACTGTGTACTGCGTCAACGTCATTGGCGTTTTTGTGTTGGTTGCGGGATCGAATGGGAAGCTGCTTAGCGCTGTGAAGATGGCGACGGGTAATCCGCAATCATTCTCGACCGTAACCAGCACCTTCGGCACTAGCACCATCCTTTCCATGAAGCTTTGCAACGGGAAAATGTTTATCGTTGGTGCGGATGGCAAGATGGCATATTCACCCGATGGGCTTAACTGGACTGCTGTTGCAGATACCAGTTTCGGTGGAACCATCATCCGCGACATTGCTTACGGTAATGGCAAGTATGTAGCTGTCGGCGACGGCGGCAAGACAGCCGTTTCCGAGGATGGGATCGGCTGGGTTCAGCAAGCCAACACTTTCGCAGGAACCGATATCCGGAGCGTCGCCTACGGCAACGGCAATTTTATCGCTGTTGGTGCAGGCGGCAAGATTGCTTACTGGACTCCATGATCTTCTAGCTCCTTGCGTAATAGAGCCCAGCCGTCGCGCTGGGCTTTTTATTGCCTGATTTTCCCCATGCGCCTACTACGCGCAGATCGGTGCTACCGAAATCGAAAATGCAAAACAGGCCGACTCGATTACACCAGAGCAGCGCTGGTTCCTGAAAGGGCTCACCTTCGGACCTATCAATCGTTAATTCCAGGCCTCGCCATTGAACGGGGACGTTTGCCCTAAGCCGTTCGTCCATTGATTGGCACTGACCATGACCTGCCAGCCTCTCATGTTCAAGCGCGGATATCCCGAGCATAAAAACGGAGAGTCAGCATGGACATCGATAAGAATGCGCCAGGCAATATTTCTCAGCAGGAAGTCACACGCGGCACTGATAACGAGACAGGGCATGACCCAAGGCGTGATGAGGACAAGATCCCGCTGCCGCCTGACGACGATGCACCTCTCGAAGAGGATATGTCGGATGTGGACGCCGCTGATTCAGTAGCGAGCGAGCATCCTGACAACTGAGTAAAATCAGCTAACAAACCCGGCGATTGTGTCGGGTTTTTTATTGCCCACGGAAAGGGTAATTCAGCAAAAGGAATTTGCAGGTGTTGAAAGAATTCAGATGCGGTAACTGCAAAAGACTTCTCACCCGCACGGGTGGGTTTACAGAGCTCCAAATCAAATGTTCCCGATGCGGGACGTTGAAGCATGTGAAGCCCGCGAGCCTCGAGCAATCGCCTTTGAGCGACATGAAAGCGGAATCTTCCGCGACAAGTCATTCGACTCCATAGGTGAATACACATGAACACTATATTGAACTTCATCGTCTCTGAGAGCGCCAGGTCGCAGCATTTGCGTGCGGTTAATTCAAGGCGTGTGTGCTGCGTAATAGCTAAAGGATGGATAGGAAAAAGGGAGGCTCTATGTTTACGATTGACTACAACACTTATCGCACGCTTAAACCTTACGGCAAACGTGTACGTTTCCTGGTGTTGCACTACACCGCGTTGGACTTTTCTGGCTCGGTCAAATCGCTGACAACCGGGGCTGCAAGTGCGCATTATCTGATCCCGGATCCAATCGATCCGAGCTACATTGCGGCAGGCTTCAAAGGGCAGAAGATTTTCAGTCTGGTGGCGGAAGAGGACCGTGCGTGGCACGCAGGTGTCAGCCAGTGGGCCGGTCGTTCAGGGTTGAACGACACCTCTATCGGTATCGAGATTGTTAACCAGGCCACGGATGTCGACGGCGTTTTCACGTTCCCTGACTACCAGGCTTCGCAAATCAGAGCCCTCAAGCAATTGGCGAGGAACATCCTGCAACGTTACCCGGACATGTCGCCGAAAAACGTGGTAGGCCATTCCGATATTGCGGTCGGTCGCAAATCAGACCCCGGCCCCAAGCTTCCCTGGAAAGACCTTGCGCAGGCAGGTATCGGCGCCTGGTACGAGGATTCAGTCAAAGACAAATACCTCCAGCAATTCAGTGGCGAAATTCCTGAGCGTGACCAAGTGGTTCAGGCGTTCTCCCGCTATGGCTATGGCATTGAAACGCCCATTTCTGATGGTTTTTTCAGTGCGCTGGTACGGGCTTTTCAACTGCACTTTCGGCCTGAAAACCATGATGGCGTGCTGGATTGCGAAACCTGCGCGATCTTGTATGCACTGAATGAAAAATACGCCTGAGTTCGTGCGGTACTCAAAGCTCGATCTTCATTTCGAAGCGCCGAGGAGGGCAACATGGTCCTGTCCGAGCAACAGTTAGTTAAAGTCTTACCACGCTCACGGCTTAAAGCCGGCGTTTTCATTTCTGCGTTAAACGCGGCCATGTCACACCACCAAATCATCACACCTGAGCGCATGGCCGCATTTCTTGCCCAGGTCGGCCACGAATCCGGCCAGTTGCTCTATGTGCGAGAACTGGGCAGCGATCAATACCTGAGCAAATACGACACCGGCACCCTGGCGGCGCGTTTGGGCAACACCCCCGCGGCCGACGGCGATGGCCAGAAGTACCGGGGCAGGGGGCTTATCCAGATCACGGGGCGGCGCAATTACCTCGCCTGCAGCCAAGCGTTGTTTGGCGACGACCGCCTGTTGCAGCAACCGCAACTGCTGGAGCGGCCGCAATGGGCGTGTGAGTCCGCTGCCTGGTTCTGGCAGAGCAATGGTTTGAATGAACTCGCCGACAAAGACCAGTTCACCACCATTACCCGGCGCATCAATGGCGGGCTGAACGGGCTGGACGAGCGTTTGCAACTATGGGCGCGGGCGAAGGCGGTGCTGGGCGTTTCCTGAGGTGGCGTGCGCGTCGTCGGCCGTTAGCGTCTTGATGCACTCTGCAACTTGCATGGCCGATAGGCTCCTGTAGGGTAGGCAAACCCCCGCCCATTCCTGGAGACGACCGTGAAGGAAATCACTCAACTGGCCGCTGAACTGGGTCGCCGTTTGCAGGTGCTCAATGCCCACGTCACCACTGCCGAGTCCTGTACCGGTGGCGGTATCGCCGAAGCCATCACGCGTATTCCGGGCAGTTCGGCGTGGTTTGAGGCCGGGTATGTCACTTACTCCAACCGGCAGAAGACCCGCCAGCTAGGCGTGCCGGAGGCCTTGTTCGCCAAGGTCGGCGCGGTCAGCCAGGAGGTGGTGGAGGCGATGGTGCGCGGCGCGCAGGAAAAAAGCCTGTCGCGCTTTGCCGTGGCGGTCAGCGGTGTCGCGGGGCCGGACGGCGGTTCGCCGGACAAACCGGTGGGCACCGTATGGCTGGCGTTCGGCGTGGGCGATGAGGTGACGGCCGAGCTGGTGCACTTCCCCGGCAACCGCGACGAGGTCCGTCGACAAACGGTAAAGGCCGCGCTGGAGGGCTTGTTGCGACGAGCTGCAGCAGAAATCGAAAATCAGGGGTAGGCGATCCCGGATCTTTGTGGAACAATACTGTCTACTTATACAGGTGTTGGCCGTCAGGCCTTATTGATTACGTGAGGACTTTAATGGACGACAACAAGAAGAAAGCCTTGGCTGCGGCCCTGGGTCAGATCGAACGTCAATTCGGCAAGGGTGCCGTAATGCGTATGGGCGATCACGACCGTCAGGCGATCCCGGCTATTTCCACTGGCTCTCTGGGTCTGGACATCGCACTCGGCATTGGCGGCCTGCCAAAAGGCCGTATCGTTGAAATCTACGGTCCTGAATCTTCCGGTAAAACCACCCTGACCCTGTCGGTGATTGCCCAGGCGCAAAAAATGGGCGCCACCTGTGCGTTCGTCGACGCCGAGCACGCCCTGGACCCGGAATACGCCGGCAAGCTGGGCGTCAACGTTGACGACCTGCTGGTTTCCCAGCCGGACACCGGTGAGCAAGCCCTGGAAATCACCGACATGCTGGTGCGCTCCAACGCCATCGACGTGATCGTGGTCGACTCCGTGGCGGCCCTGGTACCGAAAGCTGAAATCGAAGGCGAAATGGGCGACATGCACGTGGGCCTGCAAGCCCGCCTGATGTCCCAGGCGCTGCGTAAAATCACCGGTAACATCAAGAACGCCAACTGCCTGGTGATCTTCATCAACCAGATCCGCATGAAGATCGGCGTGATGTTCGGCAGCCCGGAAACCACCACCGGTGGTAACGCGCTGAAGTTCTACGCTTCGGTCCGTCTGGACATCCGCCGTACCGGCGCGGTGAAGGAAGGTGACGAGGTTGTTGGTAGCGAAACCCGCGTTAAAGTCGTGAAGAACAAGGTGGCTCCGCCATTCCGTCAGGCTGAGTTCCAGATTCTCTACGGCAAGGGTATCTACCTGAACGGTGAGATGATCGACCTGGGCGTACTGCACGGTTTCGTCGAGAAGTCCGGTGCCTGGTATGCCTACAACGGCAGCAAGATCGGTCAGGGCAAGGCCAACTCGGCCAAGTTCCTGGCGGACAACCCGGATATCGCTGCCACGCTTGAGAAGCAGATTCGCGACAAGCTGCTGACCCCAGCGCCAGACGTGAAAGCTGCTGCCAACCGCGAGCCGGTTGAAGAAGTAGAAGAAGTCGACACTGACATCTGAAGCAAACGATGACTGTGGTACTGGATACACTCGTCGCCGTTCGGCGCACTGCGATGGACCTGCTCGCTCGCCGCGAGCATGGTCGAGTCGAGCTGACGCGTAAACTGCGTCAGCGCGGTGCAGAGCCCGAGATGATCGAAGCAGCCCTCGACCGTTTGACGGAAGAGGGGCTGCTTTCCGAAGCCCGTTACCTTGAAAGCTTTGTCTCCTACCGTGCGCGCTCCGGCTACGGCCCAGCGCGAATTCGTGAAGAACTGAGCCAGCGTGGCCTGCAACGTGCCGATATCGACCTTGCCCTGCGTGAGTGCGGTATCAGTTGGCAGTCGCAGTTGGAAGATACCTGGCGGCGCAAGTTTGCCGGCCATCTGCCGATTGATGCCCGTGAGCGTGCAAAGCAAGGTCGCTTCCTGAGTTATCGCGGGTTTTCGATGGACATGATCAGTCGGCTACTCAGCGGTCGCGACATGGACGATTGAGTCTTCAGGCTGATGAACATCCAAATGTGGGAGCTGGCTTGCCTGCGATAGCAGTGGGTCAGCAACCTATAAGCTAGCTTGCAAACCGCTATCGCAGGCGAGCCAGTTCCCACATCGGATTGTGTTGGCTGCTGAGATGCCAGACCTCGGTAAAACAAAAGGCCCACTACGACAGTAGTGGGCCTTTTTTTTTGCCTGAAAAATCACGCCGGCTCTGGCGTCACCCGTTGCTGTGTCTTCCCCTGAGCCTGAGCCCAGTTCTCTGGCAAATTGATGTAATCCACCAATTCCCGCAGGCGGCCCTGATCACGGCCATTGAAGTTGAACACCAGGCGGGTCAAATGGCTGAACCTGGGCTCATCGTGTTCCTCGCCTGTGTAAGCAAGCTGCTGAAACTCACCACTCAGGCGCAGGCTGGCAAACTCTGTCTGCAAGTGGGCCAAGGCCCGTTCACTGAGCTTGTGGTTCATGCGCACCACAAACTCACGCTTCAACCAGCGCGTGGAGTGGAAGTTGGCATAGAACTGGTTGATCTCCGCCACCGCTTCTTCAGCGCTGTAGACCAGGCGAACCAGCTTGAGGTCAGTGGGCAGGATATAGCGATTGGCCTCGAGCTGGTTGCGGATAAAGTCCAGCGCGCCTTGCCAGAAACCGCCACCGGGGGCATCCAGCAGCACCACCGGCACCAGCGGGCTCTTGCCGGTCTGGATCAGGGTCAGGACTTCCAGTGCTTCATCCAGGGTGCCGAAACCGCCTGGGCACAGCACCAGCGCGTCGGCTTCCTTGACGAAGAACAGTTTGCGAGTAAAGAAAAAGTGGAAAGACAGCAGGTTGTCGGTGCCATCAATGGTCGGGTTGGCGTGCTGTTCAAATGGCAGGGTGATGTTGAAACCCAGGCTGTGCTCCAGGCCAGCCCCTTCGTGGGCGGCAGCCATGATGCCGCCGCCGCCGCCGGTGATCACCATCAGGTCCGATTGTGCCAGCAGTGCGCCGACTTCCCGGGCCAGGGCGTACAACGGGCTTTCGAGCGGCGTGCGTGCCGAGCCGAATACGGTCACCTTACGGCGGCCCTTGAACTGTTCCAGTACGCGGAAGGCATTCTCCAACTCGCGGATCGCCTGCAAGGTGATTTTGGCGTTCCAGCGGTTGCGGTCGTCCTGCGCCATGCGCAGCACGGTGAGGATCATATCGCGATAAAGGGGGATGTTCGGGCTGTTGGCAGCGACCAACTGGAGTTGTGCATCGACCTGCTGGGTGAGGTCAGCGCCGTTTGCTTCAAAATGCCGGAGCAGGCGGTCATTCGGTTCGTAAGGCATTCAACTTCTCCTTCTTCACAGAACCTGGGCCATCGGCGAGAGATTCGTCCGCGGCCACGACACTTGCATGTGTCGCTGCACGCCCCAGGCGGTGCACGGTGTTCGCCAGGCGGCAAAACGGGCTCTGTATGTTCCTTGTGATTTGGAAACCTTTGCACTGCAAGTCGCAGGAGGGCAACCCTCTTTTGCCCTGAGAATGTTACAGAACGGCGTGAAAAACGCAGTAGATGGGCTGCCGGGATGGCTTGATCATGAGCCGAAAAACCCATGGCTGGCAACCGCTTATTGGTCACTCATCACGCAGTTTAGTCGTTGCCGGGCAAATGCAGCGGGGGAGGTGTGCGCCACTGGACAGTCGCGCACAGAGATCGAGCAGCGGTTTACTTTTTCTTCTTGGCAGCCGCCGGTGCCGGGCAATCGGCTTCCACAAACTTGACCGATGCTACCGGGCGGTTGGTCTTGTTCTCGGTGATTTCATAACGCATCACGGCGCCCTTGGCCATCAACTCGCGATAGCCTTTGTTCAGGCATACGCTTTGACCCAGCTGGAAATACACTGCCTTGGGGTTGGCGCGCATCTGTTCGGCACGGTCAGGTAGCACACTGAGGTGATCAATCAGTTGCATGCCTTCAACGGTGTAGGCCACTTCCAGGGTCTTTGCATCGATTTCCCGGGGCAGGTCTTTGTTGCTCTCGGCCGCGACGCTTTGCAGCTTCCTGTTCATTTGGGCCTCCAGCAGCGACGCCGCGTGGGCGCCCATGGGCAGGACCAGCGCAAGGGCGACGGATGGGGCAACAAGGCGCAGCATGGAACGCAGCATGAAACTCTCCTGATTCGGTTACTGGTGCATAGACCAGCCACTGCGCTGTGCGTTCAGTGGCACGCAATTATAGGGGACCGCTTGCCACTACAGCCAGGCGTATCGCTGGTAAACTGCGGCCACTTAGTCTTGTTCGAGTTTTTTCTGTGTCGATTGACCTCTGCTCGCGGTGCGCCCGATGAGCCACGCCGTCTCCCGCTTGCGTACCCAGCGCCTGGCGCGTGCCGTGCGGCCGTTTCTCAACCGGGGTTCGCGGGCCGAACGTTGCCCTGGTTGCCGGGTGATTCCCGAGTACTGCCTGTGCGCCTGGCGCCCAACAGTGCAGGCCCGCTCGGCCATGTGCCTGTTGATGCATGACGTGGAACCGATGAAGCCCAGCAACACCGGCTGGCTGATCGCCGATGTGATCGACGACACCACCGCGTTCGCCTGGTCGCGCACAGAAGTGGACCCCGAGTTGCTGACCCTGTTGGCCGACCCGCAGTGGCAACCGTATATCGTGTTTCCGGGCGAATTCGTTGCGCCTGAGCGAGTGTGCAGCGAGGTGAGGGTGCAAGACGGCAAGCGCCCGCTGTTCATTCTGCTGGATGGCACCTGGAGCGAGGCGCGCAAGATGTTCCGCAAAAGCCCTTACCTGGAACACTTGCCGGTGTTGAGCCTGGCGCCTGAGCAGCTGTCACGCTACAAGCTGCGCCGGTCCAGGCGCGATGATCACTTCTGTACCGCCGAAGTGGCCGCGCTGTGCCTTGAACTGGCCGGCGACGCAGCAGCCGGCGAAGTGCTGGATGCCTACCTCGATGTGTTCAGCACGCATTACCTGGCCGCTAAATTCCAATTGCCGGTGGACCCTGCGGACAGCGTGCACACGCGACTTGCGCCTTATATCCCCGCGGTATAACCAGACGACGTTTGCATGATGGCACCGTAAACCCGCAACCGGCTAAAATGCCCACGGGCGTAGTGCTTGACCCCCCAGGCTACGCTGGGCATGCTGGGCGCCGATTGGGGCGTAACCGTGACTTTTCAGTGTCGTTTCAGGTGTTTTTGATGCTGAGTGTGCCCTGTGGCGATGGCTGCCTGGCCGTTGCCTTGTGTACTGGCGACCCCTGAACCCATCAGGGCTCCCATAAAAAACAGGATCATTTAATCAATGGCCACATACGAAATCCTGATAGCCGATGACCATCCGCTGTTTCGCAGTGCGCTGCATCAGGCCGTTACCTTGGGCCTTGGCCCTGACGTGAACCTGGTCGAAGTGGCCAGCATTGCCGAACTGGAAGCCCGCCTTAACGAAAAATCCGACTGGGACCTGGTGCTGCTCGACCTGAACATGCCGGGTGCCTATGGTTTCTCGGGGCTGGTGCTGTTGCGCGGGCAGTACCCGCAGATCCCGGTAGTCATGGTCTCGGCCCAGGAAGACGCCGATGTGGTGGTGCGCTCCAAGGAGTTTGGTGCCAGTGGGTTCATTCCCAAGTCGAGCGCCATGGAAGATATCCAGAACGCCGTGCGCAAGGTGCTGGACGGCGATGTGTCGTGGCCGCCGCAAGCGTTTGAAGAAATCAACGTGTCCGACGAAGCCAAAGCGGCCCGTGATGGCCTTGCCAGCCTGACGCCTCAGCAATTTCGGGTGTTGACCATGGTCTGCGAAGGCTTGTTGAACAAGCAGATTGCCTATGAACTGAGTGTGTCGGAAGCGACCATCAAGGCCCACGTGACGGCGATCTTCCGCAAGCTCGGCGTGCGCACACGCACTCAGGCGGCGCTGCTTCTGCAACAACTTGAGTCAATTTCGCAGCATTAAGCTGTACCCGATTCACGCTTTTTTGACTTTGCGTGATCTAGTTTCCCCACTTCTTTGGTTCAGTTGCCTACATCTATGTCGCCTTTCAAGGGTCAAACCGGTATCAAACGTATCTTCAACGCAGGGGGCTATTCCCTGGATGGCCTGCGCGCAGCATTCACCGGCGAGGCGGCATTCCGTCAGTTGGTGTTGCTTAACGTGATCCTGATCCCGCTGAGCTTCTTCCTGCACGTCAGTCGGGTCGAGCGCGCCTTGCTCATCGCGGTCTGCCTGCTGGCCTTGATCGTTGAGTTGCTCAACTCGGCAGTGGAAGCGGCTATCGACCGGATTTCCCTCGACCGCCACCCGCTGTCGAAAAACGCCAAGGACATGGGTAGCGCCGCGCAATTCGTAGCGCTGACCATGATCACCCTGGTGTGGGCCGTGATCCTGATCTAAGCCTCAGGCAATGTTTGGCAGCACGATCTCGTCGCTGCGCTGAACCCCGGCGGTGAAGGCGCGGCACAGTTCCAGAAACTCGCGCATCGCCGAGGTCTGGTACTTCTGTTTATGCCAGATGAAGTAAAACTGCCTGGCCAGGTCCAGGTCCGGGGTTTCCACCGGCACCAAACTGCCACGCCGGAACGCATCGCGTAGTGCCAGCCGGGAAATACAGCCAATCCCCAACCCTGACTCCACTGCACGCTTGATCGCCTCGGTGTGTTCCAGCTCCAGGCGGATATTCAGCGCGCTGCGGTGATGGCGCATGGCCTGGTCAAAGGTCAGGCGCGTGCCTGAGCCCTGTTCGCGCAGGATCCATGCTTCATGCGTCAACTCTTCCATGCTCGCCACACCGCGCTTGGCCAAGTGATGCTGCGGCGCACAGAACACCACCAACTCGTCCTCGACCCAGGTTTGTACCTCGATGTCCGGGTGGCTGCAGTCGCCTTCGATTAGACCCAGGTCAATTTCGTAATGCGCCACTTGGTGCACGATATTGGCAGTATTCTGCACATGCAGCTTCACCTGGCTTTCGGGGTGCTGCTGCATGAAACTGCCGATCAGCAGGGTCGCCAGGTAATTGCCGATGGTCAGGGTGGCGCCGACCGCCAGGGAGCCAAAGCCGGACTTGCCGTTGAGCAAATCTTCGATCTCCTTGGCCTGGTCGAGCAGGGCCACGGCCTGGGGCAATAGCTGATGGCCGAGGGCGTTGAGGCTCAGGCGTTTGCCCGCGCGGTCGAATAATTGACAGCTGGATTGACGCTCCAGCTCGGTGATCGAGGTGCTGGCGGCGGATTGAGATAAGGCCAGAAGGCCAGCAGCGCGTGAGACGCTTTCCTGCTGGGCGACGGCGACGAAGACTTGCAGTTGACGTAGAGTAAATCGCATATCGATATAACCGATAACCCTTATCTTAATAATCCAGTTAACAGATATTGTCGCCGCCATTAGAATGCTGTGCAATTGCGCATCTCACCTTTGGCGCAGACCCATTTCCAGGAGTTCCCCGTACATGAGCAACATGAACCACGAACGTGTCCTCAGTGTTCATCACTGGAACGACACGCTGTTCAGCTTCAAGTGCACCCGCGATCCGGGCCTGCGCTTCGAGAACGGTCAGTTCGTGATGATCGGCCTGCAACAGCCCAACGGCCGCCCACTCATGCGCGCTTACTCCATTGCCAGCCCGAACTGGGAAGAGCATCTGGAGTTCTTCAGCATCAAGGTGCCCGATGGCCCGCTGACTTCCCAATTGCAGCACTTGAAGGAAGGCGACGAGATCATCATCAGCAAAAAACCGACAGGCACCCTGGTGCTTGACGATTTGAAGCCGGGCAAACACCTGTACCTGCTCAGCACCGGTACCGGTCTGGCGCCGTTCATGAGCGTGATCCAGGACCCGGAAACCTACGAGCGCTTCGAAAAAGTGATCCTGTGCCACGGCGTGCGTTACGTCAACGAAGTCGCTTACCGCGAATTCATCACCGAGCACCTGCCGCAGAACGAATTCTTCGGCGAGGCGCTGCGTGACAAGTTGATCTACTACCCGACCGTGACCCGCGAGCCGTTCGAAAACGAAGGCCGCCTGACTGACCTGATGCGCAGCGGCAAGCTGTTCAGCGACATCGGCCTGCCGCCGATCAACCCCGAGGACGACCGCGCCATGCTGTGCGGCAGCCCGAGTATGTTGGACGAGACCAGCGAAGTGCTGAACAGCTTCGGCCTGAAAGTTTCGCCACGTATGCGTGAGCCGGGTGATTACCTGATCGAGCGCGCGTTCGTCGAGAAGTAAACACTGCTCAAAAAAACTGTGGGAGCCGGCTTGTGTGGGAGCTGGCTTGCCTGCGAAAGCATCACCTCAGTTCAACTGAACGACCGAGGTGTCTGTATCGCAGGCAAGCCAGCTCCCACATGAGCGGCTCCCACAGTTGTTTTCGGCGTTTACTTGGCCGGTACCACTTCCAGCACACAGATGACACCCGCCTCTGGATAGTGCCAGCGCACATCCACATCCCAGAACTGCGCGCCGTATTCGCGCTCAGGCCCTGGCGTCTGATACGCCGGCCGTGGGTCCTGGGCCAAACACTGCTCGATCAACGCCACCAGCGGCTCATCAAGGCGCTGCGCATGGCCTTGCGCCTGCAACAGGGCGGCCTTTAGCCACTGCACGGGAATCAACTGCGGCGCACTGCTGGCAATATCATTGGTGGCGGTGTCAATGATGTCCGCGTACGGCACGTAGGGCTTGATATCCAACACCGGCGTGCCATCGAGCAAATCGATCCCGGACACCCACAAGCGGCCTGGCTCGACCTTATCCAGCTTCACCACCGACTGGCCAATGCCATTGGGCCGGTGTGTCGCGCGGGTGGCGAACACGCCCATGGAGGCGTTGCCGCCCAGGCGCGGCGGCCGCACCTTGAGGCGCGGCTTGTCTTCCAGGGCCTGGTGGAACAAAAACAGCAGCCACACATGGCTGACCTGCTCCAGGCCCTGCACCGCCTCGCCCTGGTCGAACGGCGCCACCAACTCCAGCACGCCACGGGCGGCCGGCGCCAACTGCGGCTGGCGCGGGATGGCGAACTTCTCCTTGAAACAGGAGCGCACGAAGCCGACAGGCGAGACCGAGTAGCTCATGGCTTACGCACGAACTCGCAGGGTCAGGCCCTTGAGGAAGTTGCGCAGCAACTGGTCGCCACAGGTGCGGTAGTTGGTGTGGCCGAACTTGCGGAACAGCGCGCTCAGCTCAGGCTTGGACACCGGGAACTCAGCCGCCTTGAGGATGGCGTGCATGTCGTCTTCCTTGAGTTCGAAGGCCACGCGCAGCTTCTTGAGGATGATGTTGTTGGTCACCGGAGTTTCGATCGGCTGTGGCGGACGGCTGTCGTCCTTGCCACGCTTGAAGATCACCAGGCCATCAAGGAAGTGCGCCATGACGTCGTCCGGGCAGAACACAAAACCTTCTTCCTCGTCTTTCTTGAGGTAGGTCAGCAGGTCTTCCTTGGTGACGTCCATGCCGCCGAGCTTGATGATCTCGACCATCTTGTTGTCGCTGATGTCGAGCATGTAGCGCACGCTGCGCAATACGTCGTTGTGAATCATGGTGGGCAATCCTGGTATTCAACTGAGGGCACCGCGCAAAGTTGCCGGTGCCGGGAAAAGGGGAGCGGCTTAGAACTTTTCTTTGCCGGACAGGTAACGCCATTGGCCGACCGGCACTTTGCCGATGGACACGCCGCCAATGCGGATGCGACGGATGGCGATGACTTTCAGGCCGACCGCTTCGCAAAACAGGGCGATTACGCCCGGCTGCGGGTTTTTCAGCGCAAAGCGCAGGCGGTTTTCGTTCTGCCAGCTGGCTTTGACGGCCGGCAGCTCTTTGCCTTTGTAGGTCAGGCCGTGGTTCAGGCGGTTGAGGCCGTGGGCAACCATGTCGCCCTCGACCTCCACCACGTATTCCTGCTCGATCTTGGCGGCATCGGCGGTCAACTTGCGCAGAATCTTCCAGTCCTGGGTAAACACCAGCAGGCCGCTGGCCTTGGCCTGCAGGTCGGCGCTGGCGGTCAGGCGCAGGAAGTGGCCCTTGAGCGGGCGTTTGCTGAAACGGTGTTCTTCGGACAGCGTCTCGGCGCTGATCGAAGCCATCGCCGTTTCCACATCCGCGCCCACCGGGGCGTGCAGCAGGATGGTCACGGGTTCCGGCACAGTGGCTTTAGCCTCTGGGTCCAGCTCGACCTTCTGGGTGGTGACCTTGAATTGCGGTTCGTCGATCACTTCACCGTCCACCGAGACCCAGCCGCCTTCGATAAACAGCTCAGCCTCCCGACGGGAGCAACCGACCAGTTCGATAAGGCGTTTGGAGAGGCGTATGGGGTCAGTCATGACAAGGGCCGTAGCAAAAGGGGGCGGCTATTGTACCTGTGTGGGCGCGGTTAATCCCGGACCCATTTCAGCACGGTGGCTTTTTGTGGGCGCTGGCCTGTGTGGGAGCCGGGCTTGTGTGGGAGCTGGCTTGTGTGGGAGTCGGGCTTGCCCGCGATGCAGACACCTCGGTCGTGCATTTGGAATCGAGGTGATGCCATCGCAGGCAAGCCAGCTCCCACACAAGCCCGCTCCCACATTGGCGCTGTCAGCCACTGCGCCGTTGCTGTTGGCGCAAGCGCATATGCAGCAGCGGGTACGGCTGGCCAAGTCCATCATGCTCGGCACGTCCGACCACCTCGAAACCCAGTTTGAAGTAAAACCCCAGGGCCTGCGGGTTTTGCTCATTAACGTCCAGCGCATCGGCATTCAGGTGCTCGATCGCATAACCCAGCAATTGCCGACCCAAGCCCTGGCCACGGTGTAGCGGGTCGATAAACAGCATCTCGACCTTGCCCGCTGCCACCCCGGCGAACCCGGTGATGCGCTGGCGCGCGTCCTTGGTGCAGATCAGCATCACCGCGTCCAGGTAGCGCGTCAGCACCAGCTCCTTGAGCACTACGATGTAGCTGTCCGGCAGGAAGTCGTGGGTCGCTCGCACGGAGTCTTCCCAGATTTGCACCAATTGCGCGTAGTCGCTGGTTTTAGGTGTGTGGATAACCGAATGCTGACGCATGCCCGCTGCCCCTTGCCGATGATCGGCGCCGATGGGCAAACGATAGACCTAAAAAAGCCCCGCATCTTGTTCAGACACGAGGCTTTTTCAATTTTTCACGCCGATCGTTCCCACGCTCTGCGTGGGAACGCCTCGCCGGACGCTTTGCGTTCGCAGAGCTAGTCGCGCTTTTCGGCCCACAAGTCGTACTCGTCGGCATCCGTCACGGTGCACCAGACCTTGTCACCCGGCTTCAAACCGCTGGCATCGTCGATAAACACGTTACCGTCGATTTCCGGCGCGTCGAAGAAGCAACGGCCTACTGCGCCTTGCTCGTCGACTTCGTCGATCAGCACTTCGATTTCCTTGCCGATACGCAGTTGCAGGCGCGCCGAGCTGATGGCCTGTTGGTGCGCCATGAAACGCTCCCAACGCTCCTGCTTGACGTCGTCCGGCACGATGGCCGCATCCAGCAGGTTGGCCGGAGCGCCTTCCACCGGCGAGTACTGGAAGCAACCGACGCGATCCAGCTGCGCTTCGGTCAGCCAGTCCAGCAGGTACTGGAAGTCTTCTTCGGTTTCGCCAGGGAAGCCGACGATAAAGGTCGAACGGATGATCAGCTCCGGGCAGATCTCGCGCCAGTTCTTGATGCGCGTCAGGGTCTTGTCTTCAAAGGCCGGGCGTTTCATGGCCTTGAGGACTTTCGGGCTGGCGTGCTGGAACGGGATGTCCAGGTACGGCAGGATCTTGCCGGCGGCCATCAACGGGATCAGCTCGTCGACGTGCGGGTACGGGTAAACGTAGTGCAGGCGCACCCACACGCCCAGGCTGCTCAAGGCTTCGCACAGTTCGGTCATGCGGGTTTTGACCGGCGCGCCGTTCCAGAAACCGGTGCGGTATTTCACGTCGACGCCATAGGCGCTGGTGTCCTGGGAGATCACCAACAGCTCTTTCACGCCGGATTTGACCAGGCGCTGGGCCTCGTCAAGTACATCGCCCACCGGGCGGCTGACCAGCTTGCCGCGCATCGACGGGATGATGCAGAAGCTGCAGCTGTGGTTGCAGCCTTCGGAAATCTTCAGATACGCGTAGTGACGCGGCGTCAGCTTGATGCCTTGCGGCGGCACCAGGTCGATCAGCGGATTGTGGTCCTGACGTGGCGGCACCACTTGGTGCACGGCGTTGACCACCTGCTCGTACTGCTGCGGGCCGGTCACGGCCAGCACGCTTGGGTGCACGTTGCGGATATTGCCTTCTTCCACGCCCATGCAGCCGGTGACGATGACCTTGCCGTTTTCCTTGATGGCTTCGCCAATCACTTCCAGCGATTCAGCCTTGGCCGAGTCGATGAAGCCGCAGGTGTTGACCACCACCACGTCGGCGTCCTGATAAGTGGACACGACGTCATAGCCTTCCATACGCAGTTGCGTGAGGATGCGCTCGGAGTCAACGAGAGCCTTCGGGCAACCCAGGGATACAAAGCCGACCTTGGGGTTGGCTTTTGCGATGGTGGTGGACATGTCTAACCTCGGTATTGAATGACGCCGCCAGTCGGGCACGACACGGCGGTAGACGGGCGCTTGGTGCGCCTCTGATCAAAAAGTGCGCAATTCTATCGGCGGGCAGCGCGCTTGACCAGCTTTATGCGGGGAAATGCGACGAGTGCGGCGTGGTTATCAGTTGCCCTCAGTTGGTGTTTGCCGGGAGCTGGCTGCAATCCTGACCAATCCGCTGCCGCTGAACCTACGCCATGTCGACCTGCGCGCCGTCCTGGTCGAGATCGGCCAGCACACCGGCTTGCGCTTCCGCGTCCCGGAACAGCCGTATGCCAGCGTCAAGGCGCCTTTTTTCTACAGCCTGGCCGCCGGCTATCAAGCGATGGACAGCCTGGCCCGGGTTTTCACCATTCCCGACTTCATCTGGCAGCAGCAGGGTGACGGGGAAGTGTTTGTGGGCAGTTGGGCTGACAGCTTCTTTGGCGTTCGCTCGCCGCTGCAGCTGCCGGTGGAGCTGTTCGACGACTACCAGGGCAACCAGAGCGCGATGATTGCAGCCCTTCCAGGATTGCGACCAGGTGCAACGATCAACCACGGCGAGCGCATCACCAGTGTGGCGCTCATCGACAACCAGATGGCCATCCGATGGACGACGCAATCCGCCGCAGCGTAGAACGACAATTCCCCGAACTCACCGGTGGTTACCACCTGCCGCGCTTTGCCCGGGTCGTCGCCGTGGCCGACGCGCCCGCCGGCGCCGGGATCTGTGACGACTTTCGGCCACGCTACGCGGTCGACATCGAGGTCATGGGACCCGATGGCGAGCCAGACGCCAAGCTGCCGATCCTGGCCGGTGTGCCGTTGCCGCTGCCCACCGGTGGTGAGGAAATGGGCATCTACGCGTTCCCCGAGAAAGGCACCCAGGTTGTGGTGTGCTTTGCCTACGGCCTGCCGCACAAGCCCTATATCCAAACCATTTTGCCCCACGGCCTGAGCATGCCCAGCGTCCCGAAGGGTGACCAGGTGTGGCAGCACAGCGAGGCATGTCAGCAGCGTGTCGACGCGGACGGCAATTGGCTGCGCCAGACTGACGGCAAGATCCTGGACAAGGCGATCGAGCGGGAAGTGGAGGCGATGGGCAACACTGAGCGCTACCAGAGCCACAACAGGACCGTGGACGACCACTCAACCGAATCGGTAGGGGGCATTAAGACCCTTGAAGCCCTGGGCGCGCTCAAGCTGCTGTCGGGCGGATCTGCGAGCCTGGCAGCGGTGGACGACTTGCACCAGGCGACCGGACGAGATCTAAATTTGGTGGTGGGGAAAAAATACAACGCCACGGTGGGTGGCGATATGGAAGAAAGGATTCAAGGGCTGCGCCAGAGCGTGGCGGAGGTGAGCCAGCGGCTGGTCGCACCCAAGACCTGGTTGGGATCCGAAGGGGTGAACGTGCTGCAGGTGCTGTGCGATTTGCTCGATCTGGTACAGCAAATGAACGTCCAGCTAGCCGGCCATACTCATGGCCCAACACCGCCGCCTGGGAATGCTACAGACTTCTCCTCTAACGCTAATAAAGCTGCTGTGTTAAGCGGAAAGGTCAAACCTATAACTGGCTGAGCATTACCAAGGTCAATGCATCAACTCTAGTGACTTTGATGTCGAGCCTTGCATTCCAAGGCTCGACGATTGAGCTAATCGGTATCGATAGCACTCGTGATGTGCCGTTTTTCCATGTTAGTGATGGATTGATTTATTTTAATCAATTCTACTCTTACGTCATCCCATTCAAGAAATAGCATGATTGGCTCTTCGTCATTCTCGTATGCCTTGTTACTATAAGCACCAACTAAAAAAACATCCCCGTCATTTTCACTCCCATAGCTCTCCAGTTTAGCCTCTATCAAAGACCTTGCTTCTTCAACTGTCGTCTTTGTCAGATTTCGCACTTGCACTTGGATGCTACTCACTGCCCCCATATAAGATCTAGCAGCTTTTTTTAGATCGATTTTATCAGGAAGCTCTTTCAGTACAGTTTTATTGAACGCGTCATTAGCAGCAAGACTGGATTTAAGTGCATGCACGCCAATGTTGTAAACAAAGTTTTTAGCTTGTTTGCTATCATCCAATATCCATTTGTCTGGGTTGTGCACTGAGTGAACCGCTCCACCGAAGTGGCTTAGATGATTTCTCAGCTTTTCCATGAAGCGATAATCTAAATTTTCATCATAGTGTTTTTCTCTGATCGTTTTTACTGTGTCCTTTACACCCTCTTTATTGTTTGTAGCTTTTGAAGCCATGCTATCAATAAGTTCGGTGTAGTTTTTTGCAGATAACACAAAGTTTGTAAACTTCCTATTTATGGAAGAAATAACGTCGTATGCTTTTTTGTAATCAAATCTATGGTCTACTATTTTGTTTAAAGTAAGCAGTAAAACTTCCTTTTCAAAGTCTAAAAAATTCCCAAGAACCAAATCATAAGTTTCTTCAATGTTCAGCGCAGCAGTCAGCGTCTTTCGCGCTTGAACAAGTCCTGTGTAATCTTTTTCTGAGATTTCTATCTTTGGAGACATCTCATGCAGAGACGCCCCTAAAAAATATTTACCCTGCATATCCATATCGACTTATCCATGTTGTTTATTTTGATCGAGTACATATTCGACCAGAACTCAGTTGGACGTAAAGATTTTTTATCCTTCTCGGCACCACCAAGACTGTGCATAAGCGCATCCGTCGATATACTCAATTCCACTCAGTACAAACCCCGTCGGTGCCATTCCGGCGAGCGTGGCGTCCTGTAGTTGAGGCAAAGCATCCGGCTCAAGCGGGAGCCCCTTACGCAGCCTCGCCACATTGGTGCTACGCCCAAGCTCCATACTTATTTGAGAAGTGACCAGCACGTTGCCCTTGATCGCGCTGTAGCGCCGGCGTTCGTGCGGCGGTAGAGCTCTCCCTTTACAGCGCATTTGGGTTACCAGCATATGCATAAGTCGGCCCTACCTAATCGCTTTGGCGCTCGTCCAGGAGCGCTTCCACGGCGTAAGCCAGGGCACCATCTGCTAGCTCCAATAAGTCGCTGAGCTCATCCCTGCCGATCAAATGCTGTCGATGCAGCGCATGGGCTTCATTGACCAGCAAACGATGGTGTGCACCTGGACGCCTCATAAGTCCCGCGTGGTCTTGGAGCAGCAGGCTCCAATGACTGATGCCATTAGCCGGTGGGAAACTCGTTACGCTCATGGGAGTTCACCTCTGAAGTTAACTGTATATGCAGCCAGTATATTGTCACCTTTCTCCGGGTGGGCGCGCATCCGACGAAGTGCTACGCAGGAAATGGTTGGAAAAATCCAGCGGGAAGAAAAATCTTTCCGGAAAAGCACTTATCCCCCTCCCGCCGACGGGGTATGCGTCGTTTTTTTGTGCAAACCTGGATGCAATGCAAACGAACCTGTAGCGCAGCAGGGCCGGGGGCCCTGTGGGCGATCGGCAGTTTCACAGATTGCAAAGTTTGGAAGAGAAGTGCAGTGCAGTTGCACAGCGGTGCAGCAGGCTGTCATGAACAGGGCAGGTCTGAAGGCTCCGGTTTCATTGGGTCCGAGCTTTTGAAACGGTTCGAACGCGTGGTTTTTCGAAAACCTTAGCTATCTTTTTAGACAGAAATTGGCTGTCTACCGAGAACAGCTAAATTGATTTCACTGCCCATTCAAGCTGGCTTGGGAGGGTTTTGGGCATTTCACAACATTGCTAATAGTGTCGTGGATATTACGTCCGGCCCGCCTCGAAAGTTGTTTAGTGCGAGTGCTGATTATCAATAACTCTTTGGTAAAGCGTCAAAATCGGTAAGGATTTTATTAAATTTATCATTGTATTTTTCGAATTTAAGTACCTCCGCTACGCCGATCAGGATGGGATGCATAGCGTAGAGAACGTAGAAGAGCGTCTTCGCGATTTCGGCTGGTGGGCCTGCACCGATTTTATATTCCCAGTAAACTCTTTCTTCGTAGGCATTGACATGATGTTCAAGAGACGAAGCTGAAACATGGCTCGATTCATCCGAAAGGCATTGGTAGGAGTAATACTGAAATTCCAACGGGCTCATTGACGCTAATATTTTTGGACTTATCAGTTCGAGTGATTTACTTAGACTTTCTAATGCTTCTTGTAGAACTTTTCGCTCCGCCGGAGTTTTCGCATGATCTTGATTTAGAAGTGTTTGGATGCGGTTCCTGCGACTTTTGAGATGGTCGTCTCTGAGCATTTGAATGTATTTTGACTGAGCAGAGGTTAGTGCGCCCACGCTGAAACTCACCTCAAGAAGGGACCGTGCCATGATTCGCCCCTCCACGTGCATTCCTCTCTGCGCCATCAGGAGGGCGCCTTGATAGACCCCCGCTGCAGGAAGGAGCAAGCGAACGGCGATTGCTTCCGCAGACCACGAGTTTGCATGAATCTTGTCCAAGGCTTCTTGCACAATTCTCATAGTTAGCAAATTTGTAATTCTAGCCAAAGAAAACCAATCAGCATTAGCTTCTACAATCGTTTCACAAGCGGAATCGAGTTCATTTCCCAAAAAACCAGCGGGTGGTACTTTCCAGTTCATAATAAACTCACAAATGATTGATCCTGGTCGGCTGCTTGCACATTACCTTAGAGATCCTCTTCTTTGGGGGGCTATCGAATCTTACAGATCGTTCTAGGCATAAAATGAAAAGATGATTATTGGTGATTTCCCATGCTCTGGGAGGAGTCAATCGAAGTTACTTGCTTTTAGGTGCGAGTAATCTGGAAATGGCATGTGTCAGTTCCACTTCATTCTTCAACGCTTGTGACAATCTTTCAGACAGTTCCCCAAGAACAATTCGAACGCTAGACGCATATCCGAGGCACTCTTCGTCCGACATGTTGTGGATCCCTTCGCTTAATGCTCCGTGTAGTAGCTTTAATGGGTTGTGACCATTAATTAACAAGCTTTCAGGAAGGGCAGACTTTGCTATTTCTAACGCTTTTGTGAATTGCGTTTCCGCAATTGCTGTATCCAATATCTGAAGTTTTTCCTCCGGAGCACTGAGGTTTTCAAGAACCTTCTTGATTTCTTTTAAAATTCTGCTTTTTTGATTTTCAACGACTCTTCGGTAATATACAAACGCTCCAACTCCTAATCCCTGATTTTCACAGCGTCGCCCTTTCAGAAAGAGGTCTCTGTCTGGTCCGATTAGTTTTAGTAGGCGTGCGGGTGTCGGTGGGCCGAAGATCGGTGTTTCTCCAAACTTGTACAAAGAGCCAGAATTAGAGTCTTCGGTTCTTTTGGCCGTAATTGCAAATACTTTTGTAGATTTCTGGCAGTTTGCGCATTTGTATGTAAGAAAGAAGTCTTTGGATTCATCGTAGGTTAACTGACCGGCTCCACCCATAACGCATCGAAAAAAGCGAATACCATTGCAGGGTTCGTTAGAACAGTGAAGCTGTATTTCGGGAGTCTTTAAAAAATAAGCCGAAAGTTTACTTGTTGAATTTTTTAGCGTAATTAGATCCGAAATAAGAATGTTTTGATTCGGTGGGGAAGACTCTAAAAACTCTGCAAATGTTTGTTGATCTGGTTCAATGGCTGATTCAGGAGCGCTGGCGGTCATTCGATTTGCCCAACGGAAAAAGGAGGTTTGAATGTCAAATTAATATCATTTTTTATGTCCTTGTCTACCCTGATCTTGTAAGAGGGGCGGTTTTCTCACGCATCGGCCTCCAGCTCTTCTGCGTTCCGAGGAGATTGTACGTAGAAAAATTGTGTATAGATTTATGACGCCGCCAGTCGGGCACGACACGGCGGTAGACGGGCGCTTGGTGCGCCTCTGATCAAAAAGTGCGCAATTCTATCGGCGGGCAGCGCGCTTGACTATTTTTATGCGGGGAAATGCGACGAGTGCGGCGCTGGGTGATTTGTAGCGCCCTTGGCTACCCTCTCAAGCGTGTGCGTCTTGCACTGTGCCATGCGTTACAACTTTAGAGAGGCCTACACCTAATGCCTGAAGCACCTTCAGGAGAGTGGACAGTTTGGGGTCGCCGCCGACTGCAAGGGATCTGTAGAGGTTCGCTCTATTGAGCCCGGTGTTCTGCGACAAGCTGAGCATTCCGCCGCGAGCCTCCGCCACTCGACGGATAGCGACGAGGAAAGCGTCCTCCCCACCTGCTTCGTCGATCTCCTCAAGTGCTACAGATAGGTAGTGGAGGGCAAATGCTTCGTCGTTCCGGAGCATTTCAAGGACGCTATCTTCATGAGCGCGCGTGCGAATGGTCATTTTTGATAAACCTTGTAAGATTTCCATAGGGCCTTGGCCTGATCAATGTCGTTCTGCTGCCTCGCTTTTGAGCCCCCTCCCAGCAGAAAAATGATTGTTCGATCTTTTTATTTCGACTGCGCGCGCCATGCAGGGTGGGGGCACGATTTTTAGAACCGGTGAGCCAGGCAGGAACTTCCCGTTGACACCGCTGAGGCAGCCCTACTGAAGTAGTGCCGAAAATATACGGTCAGCCTTAAATGTGATCAATGCAGGCCAAAAGGCTCCAAAGTGCCCTGCCATTCCAACGCTGACTGCCCAAAGCGATGCCTAAAGCACTTGAACGGGGAAATGCGACGAGCGCTGCGCTATGCTTCGCGCCGTTGCGCACGGGTGAAACCCCGGGGTCAATAAAACGTCTGTTACGAGAAGTAAAACAGCGCATGCTAGGGTCAGCTTAGGCGCGTTGTTTATAAAAGACCTCAGGTCAAAGGGCAGGAGTGGTTGATGGGTCAGGCAAATAGTCAGGCGGCAGGTGCCGAGCATTCCAATGCAAAGCCGATTGGCATGCTGGTGGCGGCGGTCGGGGTGGTTTACGGCGATATCGGTACCAGCCCGCTCTATACCCTTAAAGAAGTGTTTACCGGTGGTTACGGTGTGCAGGTCAACCATGATGGCGTGCTGGGTATCCTGGCGCTGATCTTCTGGTCGCTGATTTGGGTCGTATCGATCAAATACATGCTGTTCGTGCTGCGCGCCGACAACCAGGGCGAGGGCGGCATCATGGCGCTGACGGCACTGGCCAGGCGGGCGGCAGGCACGCGCAAGCGCCTGCGCAGTTTTCTGGTGGTGTGCGGGCTGTGCGGTGCGGCGCTGTTCTACGGCGACAGCATGATCACCCCGGCAATTTCGGTGTTGTCGGCCATTGAAGGCCTGGAATTGGCGTTCGATGGCCTGGAAAAATGGGTCGTGCCGATTGCACTGGTGGTGCTGGTGGCGCTGTTCCTGATCCAGAAACACGGCACCGACCGCATCGGCAAGCTGTTCGGGCCGGTGATGGTCACCTGGTTCCTGGTGCTGGGCGGCCTTGGTATCTATGGCATCACCTTGCACCCTGAAGTGCTCAGCGCGATGAACCCGATGTGGGCCGTGCGGTTCTTCGAGGCCCACCCAGGCATTGGCGTGGCGATCCTCGGCGCCGTGGTGCTGGCACTGACCGGCGCCGAGGCGCTGTATGCCGACATGGGCCACTTCGGCCGCAAACCCATTGCCCGCGCCTGGTTTATCCTGGTGTTGCCGGCGCTGGTGCTCAATTATTTCGGCCAGGGCGCCATGTTGCTCGGCGACCCGGAAGCTGCGCGCAACCCGTTCTACCTGCTGGCGCCGAGCTGGGCGCTGATCCCGCTGGTGGTGTTGTCCACCCTGGCCACGGTGATTGCCTCCCAGGCGGTGATTTCCGGCGCGTTCTCGTTGACGCGCCAGGCGATCCAGCTGGGTTACATCCCACGCATGCACATCCAGCACACCTCCAGCGCCGAGCAGGGCCAGATCTACATCGGCGCGGTGAACTGGTCGCTGATGGTCGGCGTGATCCTGCTGGTGCTTGGCTTCGAGTCCTCCAACGCACTGGCCTCGGCCTACGGCGTGGCGGTGACCGGGACCATGCTGATGACCACCATTCTGGTGTCGGCAGTGATGCTGCTGCTATGGAAGTGGCCACCGATCCTGGCGGTGCCGGTGCTGGTCTGCTGCCTGTTGGTGGACGGCCTGTATTTTGCCGCCAACGTGCCGAAGATCATCCAGGGCGGCGCCTTCCCGGTGTTGGCGGGGATTGTGCTGTTCGTGTTGATGACCACCTGGAAGCGCGGCAAGCAGTTGCTGGTCGAGCGCCTCGACGAAGGCGGGCTGCCGTTGCCGATCTTTATCAGCAGCATCCGCGTGCAGCCGCCTCACCGCGTGCAGGGCACGGCGGTGTTCCTCACCGCGCGGCCGGACGCCGTGCCCCACGCGCTGTTGCACAACCTGCTGCATAACCAGGTATTGCACGAGCAGGTGGTGCTGTTGACGGTGGTCTACGAGGACATTCCCCGCGTGCCGGTCACGCGGCGTTTCGAGGTCGATGCCTACGGCGAAGGCTTCTTCCGGGTCATCCTGCATTTCGGGTTTGCCGATGAGCCGGACGTGCCCGAAGCCCTGAAGCTGTGCCATCTGGACGAGCTGGACTTCAGCCCGATGCGCACCACCTACTTCCTCAGCCGCGAAACCGTGATCGCCTCGCGCATCAAAGGCATGGCGCGCTGGCGCGAAGCGCTGTTTGCGTTCATGTTGAAAAACGCCAACGGCAACCTTCGCTTCTTCAAACTCCCGGTAAACCGGGTGATCGAGCTGGGCACCCAGGTCGAGATGTAATCTCTTGCAACACGGGAGCCGGCACTCGGCTCCCGCTTTCCTTTCTGAACCCTGTGCAATCCAGCGTTGTCGACTAGGCTCTAAGCACTGTTTGAAGAGTGCCCACAGAACCCAGAAGAGGTGCGCCATGAGTCAGCTGCTCGAACCCTACACCCTCCGTCAATTGACCCTGCTTAACCGCATCGCCGTCTCGCCGATGTGCCAATACTCGTCCGACGATGGTCTGGCTAATGACTGGCACCTCGTGCACCTGGGCAGCCGCGCCGTCGGTGGCGCCGGGCTGATTTTTACCGAAGCCACCGCCGTCACCGCCGATGGCCGCATCACCGCCCAGGACCTGGGCCTGTGGAACGACGCGCAGATCGAACCGCTGCAACGCATCACCCGCTTTATTGCCGCCCAAGGCGCGGTGGCGGGCATCCAGCTGGCGCATGCCGGACGCAAGGCCAGCACTCACCGTCCGTGGATCGGCAAGCACGGCAGCGTCAAGCCGGAAGATGGCGGCTGGGTGCCGGTGGGCCCCTCGCCGATTGCCTTTGACCCGAACCACACGCAACCCAAGCCACTCGATGAAGGGCAGATCCAGCAGGTGATTGCCGATTTTGTCGCCGCCGCCAAGCGTGCGCTGACCGCCGGTTTCGAAGTGGTGGAAATCCACGCCGCTCACGGTTACCTGTTGCATCAATTCCTTTCGCCGATCAGCAACCAGCGTCAGGACCACTACGGCGGCTCGTTTGAAAACCGTATCCGCCTGGTGCTTGAAGTGACCAAAGCCGTGCGCGCCGTCTGGCCCGAGGAGCTGCCGCTGTTTGTGCGGGTATCGGCCACTGATTGGGTCGAAGACGGCTGGAACCCCGATGAAACCGTGGAGCTGGCGCGCCGCCTCAAAGACCTGGGCGTGGACCTGATTGACGTGTCCTCCGGTGGCACCGCCGCGAACGCCGAGATTCCCACCGGCCCCGGCTACCAGACGCGGTTTGCCGAGCGCGTGCGCAAAGAGTCGGGTATCGCCACCGGCACGGTGGGCATGATCACTGAACCTGCCCAGGCCGAACATATCCTGCGCACCTGCCAGGCCGACATCATCTTCCTTGCCCGTGAGCTGTTGCGTGACCCTTACTGGCCGCTGCACGCCGACGATGACCTGGGCGGGCGCAAAGCCATTTGGCCTGCGCAGTACCAGCGGGCGACTCACCGTGATCAGCCGATTCACGAGTCTGACCTGAGGGATTGAGCCCGCGCCTGTGTTCAACAAACCCACCCAACCCGGTGGGTTTTTTGTTGCCCGCGTTTAACGCAAGCCTGACCCGCAGCTGTATGCGCTAGAGCCCCACGATATCCACCTTTAGCGGCCATTGCGTGAGAAAGGGATGTAGGTATTTGTTACCGAAGTAATTTTTTAAGTGAATACTCTAAAAAAATCCCACACGTCACGAGATTGTTTCTACGCTTAAGGTAAGTGTGATTTCTGGCCCAGGGAGTCAGGCTGATTGCCCTTGAAGCCATTGCGCTTCATGAGTGTTGGGAATGGGCACCAGGAGTAATTGACTGATATCAGGAGTAACGGTCCATGACCAGGTCTTATGGCGTAGCGGGTGCGGTGGCGTCTTTTTTGAGTCGCCGGATGTCCTTGCGGGGGCGAAGGTTGAGTTCGGATGAGGTGGAGTTGCTGGCGCAGTATCGCGCCCTCACCGAAAACGATCAGGTGGCGATGCGCTACTTGATCGGCGCAATGAAGAGCGTGTCGCGGTTTTAACCGGCATAAGCTCGTTCCCACGCTCGCGTGGGAACGCTCTGTTGGCGCGTATCAGCTGTACTTGCGCTGGTCCGGTGCCGGCGGGAAGTACTGATACAGCCAGGTTTCACTCAAGGTGCGGTCCTGGGTGCGGATAAACAGCCGCAGTTCCACCGGCTCTACGCTGTCGCTGGTCGGGTACCAGTCGAACAGAATGCGATAGCCCTTGATGTTGTCCAGCACCAGCACGCTGAAGTCTTTGACTTCACCGTGGGAGCAGGTCACCACCGGCTCGATCCCGGTGCCGGCCGGCAGACGATCCAGGCCGCCACCCTTGAAATCCACGGCAAAGCGGCGCGCCCACACCTCGGGGTAATGCTCACCCGGTGCCCAGCCTTCGGTAAAGCCGCCCATGCCGGAACGGGTGGCATCCACTTGCGCCAGCGGTGTGCTTACCGGCGGCAGCGCGCTCCAGTACAGCTTGTAGCCATAGTTGAGTGATTCGCCGGCGGCCACGGGCTTTTTCGGGGTCCAGAAGGCCACGATGTTGTCCAGGGTTTCGCCGGTGGTGGGGATTTCCAGCAAGTCGATCGAGCCTTCGCCCCAGGCGGTGGTGGGTTCCACCCACAGGCTAGGGCGCTTGCTGTACCAGTCCACGGTGTCCTGGTAGCTGGCGAACTCATGGTCGGTCTGCACCAGGCCGAAGCCTTTCGGGTCGGTGTCGGCAAAGGCGTTGAATTGCAGCTTGGCCGGGTTGTTCAGCGGGCGGCAGATCCACTCGCCGTTGCCACGCCACATGGCCAGGCGGTCCGAGTCGTGGATTTGCGGGTGGATGGTGTCGCACATCCGCCGTTCATGGGTGCCGCAGCTGAACATGCTGGTCATGGGCGCGATGCCCAGTTGTTCGATGGCGGTGCGCGCATTGATGTGCGCGTCGATGGCCATGACCACCTGGCTGGCCTGGCAGTCGATGTCAAAACGGTAGGCGCCAGTGGCGCTCGGTGAGTCGAGCAGGGCGTAAACCACAAAGCGCGTGGCGTCCTTGCTTGGGGTTTCGAACCAGAACTGTGTGAAATCGGGGAACTCTTCGCGTTTTTTCGCGTAGGTATCGATCGCCAGGCCGCGTGCGGAAAGGCCGTACTGGCCGGATGCGTCCACCGCACGGAAGTAGCTGGCGCCGAGAAACGACAGCACGTCATGGCGATCCAGTTCCGGCGCCTTGAACAGCTTGAAGCCGGAGAACCCCAGGTCGCCGGTCAGCTGTTTGGTGTCCACCGTGGTCTTGGCATAGTTGAACAGCGAAGGGCGGAAATGCACCTCGCGGGCTTCGCGGGTCTTGGGGTCGACGCTGTGCATGCGCACCGGCGTCTTGAAGCCCATGCCGACGTGGAAGAATTGCACGTCAAGCTGGCCGTTCAGCTCCTTCCACAGCGAATGGTTGCCGTCGTAGCCAATGGCATTGAAATTCTGTGGGGTCATGGTTGCCAGCGTCGGCGGCAGCACCTGTTTGGTGTCTTTATACGCGGTGGCGGCGAGCTGCTTGGCCTGGGCCTTGAGCGTTTCGAAGTCGAACGCCACGGCCTTGCCATCGGCGGCACGGTTCCCGGCCCAGGCCTGCGCGGCCAGCAGGCCGCTGGCCGACAAACCGGTGTAAGCCGCAATGGCCATGGACGCTTTAAGCAAATTCCTGCGGTGCATAGAGACAACCTGTCGTGAGCAAATCCCGCGCCGTTCCTGGCACGTAACGGATCAGAAATAACGGTTCGGACATGCCTTCGACCAAACGCAACGGACAATAAACAGACGCCGGATAGCTTAAGCGGTTCGATGCAGAAGGAAAATTGATTGATGGCGGGGTGATGGCGTTGCATGTGAAACAAGACGTTTCCAGCTTGTGCTGTCGGCGTTACATCTGGAAGCACTCTAGATCGCGGCTTTTTGGCACTTAGTTTTACGCTGGAGGCCTATTGGTCCTACGAACCCAAGTGTCTGGAGGCTACGCATGAATACCCGTGGATTGCTCGATCAGTTGCTTAAATCCGGCCAGGACATGTTGCAAAACAAAGCCGGCGGGCAACGCAAATCGGACGACAAAAGCGCCCTCGGCGGCTTGCTCGGTGGCGGCGGGCTCGGCAGTTTGCTCGGCGGTGCGGGCGGCGGCGCCCTGGCGGCGGGTGCGATGGGGCTGTTGCTGGGTAACAAGAAGGCGCGCAAGTTCGGCGGCAAGGCGCTCACCTATGGCGGGCTGGCGGCACTTGGCGTGATCGCCTACAAGGCCTACGGCAACTGGCAGGCGCAGCAGGCCGGCGCGCCCCAAGGCGAGCCGCAAACCATCGACCGCCTGCCGCCGGCCCAGGTCGAACAACACAGCCAGGGCATTCTCAAGGCACTGGTCGCTGCCGCCAAAGCCGACGGGCATGTAGATGAGCGTGAGCGTGCCCTGATCGAAGGCGAATTCACCAAGCTCGATAACGACCGTGAACTGCAAAGCTGGCTGCACGCCGAGCTGAACAAGCCTCTGGATCCCGCAGATGTGGCGCGCGCAGCGAGCACCCCGGAAATGGCCGCCGAGATGTACATCGCCAGCGTGATGCTGGTGGACGAAGAAAACTTCATGGAAAAAGCCTACCTGGACGAGCTGGCCCGCCAACTCAAACTTGAGCCCGGCTTAAAGGCCGAGCTGGAAAAACAGGTACGGCTTAACCAATAAGTCCCGGCTCAATGATCGCTCCCACGCGCTGCGTGGGAGCGCAGCCCGTGACGCTCTGCGCCACCTGCACAGTGTTTTTGCGTTCTGTGAGCGCTACATCAAAACCTGTTGATTAATGCGGGCACCCGCTCAGCTATACTCCTCGGCATTTGATCGGCCCTTCGAGGAATTACTGTGAAGAACTGGACCTTGCGCCAACGGATCTTGGCAAGCTTTGCGGTCATTATCGCCATCATGCTGTTAATGGTTGTGGTCTCTTATTCACGGTTGCTGAAAATCGAGGAGGGTGAGAACTCGGTTCGGGATGACGCGGTGCCTGGGGTGTACCTCAGCTCGATGATTCGCAGCGCCTGGGTCGACAGTTACCTCGATACTCTGCAATTGATCGGCCTGCGCGACGACAAAGGGTTGACGGACGCCGACAAGGCCGACTTCAAATCCTTCGAAGCCCGCGTCGTGCAGCAGATGGCCAATTACGCACAAACCATCCGCGGCGACGAGGATCGCAGTCAGTTCGACCGGTTCGAGGCGCTGCACCAGGCCTATAACAAGAGCCTGGCCGTCGTGCTCGACAGCCTGCAACGGGGCGATCTGGCTGGCGCGCGCAAGGAATTCGACACCCAGTTGACGCCGACCTGGACCGCGGGCCGCATGAAGCTCAACGACATCATCACCGATAACAAGAATGTCGCCGACCGCGCAACCAACGCGATCGATGACGCAGTATCCGCCGCTAAAATCAGTATGTTCGTGTCGCTGGCCGTGGCCATCCTCGCTGCCGGCCTGTGCGGCCTGCTGCTGATGCGCGCGATCATGGCGCCGATGAACCGCATCGTCGAAATTCTCGAAACCATGCGCACGGGCGACCTGAGCAAGCGTTTGAACCTTGAGCGCAAGGACGAATTCGGCGCTGTCGAAACCGGCTTCAATGACATGATGACCGAGCTGACCGCTCTGGTCTCCCAGGCCCAGCGTTCGTCGGTGCAGGTGACCACCTCGGTGACCGAGATTGCCGCCACCTCCAAGCAACAACAGGCCACGGCCACCGAAACAGCGGCCACCACCACCGAGATCGGCGCGACCTCACGGGAAATTGCCGCCACGTCCAAAGACCTGGTGCGCACCATGACCGAAGTGTCCACCGCCGCCGACCAGGCCTCGGTCGCCGCCGGTTCCGGCCAGCAAGGCCTGGCGCGCATGGAAGAAACCATGCACTCGGTGATGGGCGCCGCCGACCTTGTGAATGCCAAGCTGGCGATCCTCAATGAGAAGGCCGGCAACATCAACCAAGTGGTGGTGACCATCGTCAAGGTGGCCGACCAGACCAACCTGCTGTCGCTCAACGCCGCCATCGAAGCCGAGAAGGCCGGCGAGTACGGGCGCGGGTTTGCCGTGGTGGCCACCGAAGTGCGGCGCCTGGCCGACCAGACCGCCGTGGCCACCTACGACATCGAGCAGATGGTGCGCGAGATCCAGTCGGCGGTGTCGGCGGGCGTGATGGGCATGGACAAGTTCTCCGAAGAGGTGCGCCGCGGCATGTTCGAAGTGCAGCAAGTGGGCGAGCAGCTGTCGCAGATCATCCATCAGGTACAGGCCCTGGCGCCGCGGGTGTTGATGGTCAACGAAGGCATGCAGGCCCAGGCCACTGGCGCCGAGCAGATCAACCACGCGCTGGTGCAACTGGGCGATGCCAGCAGCCAGACCGTGGAGTCCCTGCGCCAAGCCAGCTTTGCCATTGATGAACTGAGCCAGGTTGCGGTCGGTCTGCGCAGCGGCGTATCGCGTTTCAAAGTCTGATGAGCGACCTCGCGGCTAAACGCGGCGCCGTCCCGGCAGCGAAAAAGGCGTTGTTCCTGGTGTTCCACATCGGCGGCGAACGTTATGCCCTCAAGGCCACGGAAGTGGCCGAGGTGTTGCCGCGCCTGCCGCTCAAACCCATCGCCCATGCACCATTGTGGGTGGCGGGGATCTTTGCTCACCGTGGCGCACTGGTGCCCGTCGTCGACCTGTGTGCGTTGACCTTCGGCACAGCGGCCCAGGCGCGCACCAGCACCCGGCTGGTGCTGGTCAATTACCAGCCGCAACCCTGGCTTGAGGCGCGCTGGCTGGGGCTGATCCTGGAGCAGGCCACCGACACCCTGCGTTGCGACCCGGCCGAATTCCAGCCTTATGGCCTGGCTAACCGCGAGGCGCCGTACCTGGGGCCGGTGCGTGAAGATGCCTTGGGCTTGATGCAATGGATCGGCGTCGCCGACCTGCTCACCGATGATGTGCGCGCCTTGCTGTTTGCCAGTGAGCTAAGCCTATGAGTAACGACCCACGCTTCTTTGCCTTCTTGAAGGACCGAATTGGCCTGGACGTCGCCTCGGTGGGCGAGGCGATCATCGAGCGAGCCGTACGCCAGCGCAGCCAAACCGTGCAGGCGCAGACCGCACAAGAGTACTGGCAGCATTTGCAGAGTTCCCATGATGAGCAGCAGGCGCTGATCGAAGCGGTGATCGTCCCCGAGACCTGGTTTTTCCGCTACCCCGAGTCCTTTGTTACCTTGGCGCGTTTGGCCAAGGAGCGCCTGGCGGCGATCAAGCAGATGCGCGCCCTGCGTATTCTCAGCCTGCCATGCTCCACGGGCGAAGAGCCTTATTCGATTGCCATGGCCTTGCTCGATGCCGGGCTGGCGCCGCACCAGTTCAAAGTACTGGGGCTGGATGTCAGCCCGCTGTCGGTGGAGCGCGCCAAGCGTGGCGTGTACGGCAAGAACTCCTTTCGCGGCGGTGATATCGAATTTCGCGAGCGTCACTTCAGCGAACAGCCCGATGGTTTCCATATCGCCGAGCGGGTGCGCGAACAAGTGCGCCTGCACGTCGGCAACTTGCTCGACCCGGCGTTGCTGGCGAATGAGCCCAGCTACGATTTTGTATTTTGCCGCAACCTGCTGATCTACTTCGACCAGCCCACCCAGAAGCAAGTGTTCGATGTGCTCAAGAGCCTGACCCACGAAGACGGCGTGCTGTTTATCGGCCCCGCCGAGGGCAGCCTGTTGGGGCGCCATGGCATGCGTTCGATTGGCGTGCCGCAATCCTTTGCATTCAGCCGGCATGCCGAGCCGGTCAAGCCTGAACCGGTGTTTGTGCCCCTGCCCATCCCCCCGCGCAGCGCGGCGCCGATTCCGGCCAAGCCGCGCCCGTTCAGCACAGTGAGCGCCCAGGTGGTGCCGATCAAGGCGCCGCACAGCGATGCGGGCGACCTGCTCAGCCGCATCGCCACGCTGGCCAACGAAGGCAAAAGTGCCGAGGCTCGCGCCGCGTGTGAACAGTATTTGAGTAACCACCCGCCGGCCGCCCAGGTGTTTTACTGGCTGGGGCTGCTCAGCGACGTGGCCGGCAGCGCCCTGGAAGCCCAGGGTTATTACCGCAAAGCCTTGTACCTGGAACCGCAGCACCCGCAGGCCTTGATGCACCTGGCCGCATTGCTCGAGTCCCAGGGCGACAGCGCGGGCGCGCGCCGCTTGCAGGCGCGGGCCGCGCGCAGTGAGCGGGCAGACAGTGAGTCCAAACGATGAATAACCTTGATGCGCTCGACACCGCAGGCCTGGACCTGACCCTGGCCGACACCCAAGCCATCGACGACTGCTGGAACCGCATCGGCATCCATGGTGACAAGTCCTGCCCGTTGCTCGTCGAGCATATCCACTGCCGCAACTGCTCGGTGTATTCCGCCGCCGCCACGCGCCTGCTTGACCGGTACGCGTTGCAGCAGGGCGACCGGCAGGCGTATGCCGTCGCGGAGGTTGACGAAGACATCGTCACCCGTTCGATTCTGATGTTCCGTCTGGGTGAAGAGTGGCTGGGCATTGCCACCCGATGCCTGGTGGAAGTGGCGCCACTGCAGCCGATTCATTCGTTGCCGCACCAGCGTTCCCGCGCATTACTGGGCGTTGCGAATGTGCGCGGTGCGCTGGTGGCGTGCCTGTCACTCGCGGAGCTGCTGGGGCTGGACCCGGCCAGCACAGGCGCTACCGGCGCGCGAGTGATGCCGCGCATGTTGATTATTGCTGCCCAGGACGGCCCGGTGGTGGTACCGGTAGATGAAGTCGACGGCATCCATGCCATCGATGAGCGCACCTTGAAGGCCGCGTCGGCTTCCGGCACCCAGGCCAGCGCGCGCTTTACCCAAGGCGTGTTGCAGTGGAAAGGCCGCAGCCTGCGTTGGCTGGACGAGGCGCAATTGTTGTCTGCCGTGACCCGGAGCCTCACATGACCCCCGACCAGATGCGCGATGCCTCGCTGCTGGAACTGTTCAGCCTGGAAGCCGATGCGCAGACCCAGGTATTGAGCGCGGGCCTGCTGGCCCTGGAGCGCAACCCCACCCAGGCCGACCAGCTTGAGGCGTGCATGCGCGCCGCGCACTCGCTTAAAGGCGCGGCGCGGATTGTCGGCGTGGACGCCGGGGTCAGCGTGGCCCACGTGATGGAGGACTGCCTGGTCAGCGCCCAGGAAAACCGTCTGTATCTGCAACCCGAGCATATTGACGCCTTGCTGCAGGGCACCGACCTGCTGATGCGCATCGCCACGCCGGGCAATAACGTAGGCCCGGCGGATATCGAAGGGTATGTGGCGCTGATGGAACGCCTGCTGGATCCGTCGCAGCCGATCGTCCAGGCCACACCGGTCGGCTTCGCCACTCCGGAACCTGCGCCTGCGCCGGTGATTGACCCGCTGCCGCCGGAGCCTGAGCCCGCGCCGCCTGTCAGCACTGACCTGCCGCGCCCGAACAAACGCATGACCGAAGGCGGCGAGCGCGTGCTGCGCGTCACCGCCGAGCGCTTGAACAGCCTGCTCGACTTGTCGAGCAAGTCCTTGGTCGAGACCCAGCGGCTCAAGCCTTACCTGGTGAGCCTGCAACGCCTCAAGCGTATTCAAAGCAACAGCGCGCGCGCCCTGGACACGCTCGATGGCCAGCTCAAGGCGATGGACTTGAGCCTGGAAGCCCAGGAAGCCCTGGCCGACACCCGCCGCCTGTTGAGTGAAGCCCAGGCATTGCTGGCGGATAAAACCGCCGAGCTGGATGAGTTCGGCTGGCAGGCCGGGCAGCGCGCCCAAGTGCTTTATGACACCGCGCTGGCCTGCCGCATGCGGCCGTTTGCTGATGTGCTCGCCGGCCAGGTGCGCATGGTGCGCGACCTTGGCCGCAGCCTCGGCAAGCAGGTGCGCCTGGAGATCGAGGGGGAAAAGACCCAGGTCGACCGCGACGTATTGGAAAAACTCGAAGCGCCGCTCACGCATTTATTGCGCAATGCCGTCGACCACGGCATTGAAATGCCCGAGCAGCGGGTGTTGGCGGGCAAACCCGCCGAAGGGTTGATCCGTCTGCGCGCCTCGCACCAGGCCGGTTTGCTGGTGCTGGAGTTAAGCGACGACGGTAATGGCGTCGACCTGGAGCGCCTGCGCGGCACCATCGTCGACCGGCACCTGTCACCGCTGGAAACCGCGCTGCGCTTGAGTGAAGAAGAGCTGCTGACCTTCCTGTTCCTGCCGGGCTTCAGCCTGCGCGACAAGGTCACCGAGGTGTCCGGGCGCGGCGTCGGCCTGGATGCGGTGCAGCACATGGTTCGCCAACTGCGCGGCGCGGTGGTGCTGGAACAGACGGCGGGGCAGGGCAGCCGTTTCCATCTGGAAGTGCCGTTGACCTTGTCGGTGGTGCGCAGCCTGGTGGTGGAAGTCGGCGAGGAAGCCTATGCCTTCCCGCTGGCGCATATCGAACGGATGTGCGACCTGGCGCCGGATGACATCGTGCAACTGGAAGGCCGCCAGCATTTCTGGCACGAAGGCCGGCATGTCGGCCTGGTGGCCGCCAGCCAGTTATTGCAGCGCCCGCCGGGGCAGAGCAATGACGAAACCCTCAAGGTGGTGGTGATCCGCGAGCGTGATGCGGTGTATGGCATTGCGGTGGAACGTTTTATCGGCGAACGCACCCTGGTGGTGTTGCCGCTGGATGACCGCTTGGGCAAGGTCCAGGATATTTCCGCCGGTGCTTTGCTGGATGACGGCTCGGTGGTGTTGATCGTCGACGTCGAAGACATGCTGCGTTCGGTGGATAAATTGCTCAACACTGGCCGCCTGGAGCGTATCGCCCGGCGCAGCCAGCAGGCCACCGAAGCACCGCGCAAGCGCGTGCTGGTGGTGGATGACTCACTCACCGTGCGTGAGCTGCAACGTAAATTGTTACTTAATCGTGGTTATGAAGTGGCGGTCGCCGTCGATGGCATGGATGGCTGGAACGCACTGCGCTCCGAAGACTTCGACCTGCTGATCACTGACATTGATATGCCTCGTATGGACGGGATCGAATTGGTCACACTCTTGCGCCGTGATAGTCGCCTGCAATCGTTGCCGGTGATGGTGGTGTCGTACAAGGATCGCGAAGAAGACCGGCGCCGTGGACTGGACGCCGGCGCCGACTATTATCTGGCTAAAGCCAGTTTCCACGACGACGCCTTGCTGGATGCCGTGATGGAGCTGATCGGGGGCGCCCGGGCATGAGGATTGCGATTGTCAATGACATGCCCCTGGCGGTAGAGGCGCTGCGCCGTGCCTTGAGTCTCGAACCGGCGCACCAGGTGGTGTGGGTGGCCAACAATGGCCTGGAGGCCGTACAACGCTGCGCCGAGTTGACCCCGGACTTGATCCTTATGGACCTGATCATGCCGGTGATGGATGGCGTGGAGGCCACGCGGCAGATCATGGCCGAGACCCCATGCGCTATTCTGCTGGTGACCGTCGACCGCCAGGCGAATATGAGTCGCGTGTTCGAAGCCATGGGCCATGGCGCCCTCGATGTGGTGGACACCCCGGCGCTGGGCGTGGGCAACCCCAAGGATGCGGCGGCGCCGTTGCTGCGCAAAATCCTCAATATTGGCTGGCTGATCGGCCAGCGGGGCAGCCGCGTACGCGCCGACACCGCGCCTGCGCGTGCGTCCGGCAAACGTCAGAGCCTGGTGGCGATTGGGTCGTCGGCGGGCGGCCCGGCCGCCCTGGAAATCCTGCTCAAGGGCTTGCCCCGCGATTTTCCGGCCGCGATTGTGCTGGTGCAGCATGTGGACCAGGTGTTCGCCGCCGGCATGGCCGAATGGTTGAGCAGCGCCTCCGGGCTGCCGGTGCGTCTGGCGCGAGAGGGCGAACCGCCACAAAGCGGCGTGGTGCTGCTGGCCGGTACCAACCACCATATTCGCCTGTTGAAAAATGGCACGCTAGCCTATACCGCGGAGCCGGTGAACGAGATTTACCGGCCGTCCATCGACGTGTTTTTCGAGAGCGTCGCCAGCCACTGGAACGGTGACGCCGTCGGCGTACTCCTGACCGGTATGGGGCGCGACGGGGCCCAGGGCCTCAAGATATTGCGTGAACAAGGCTATTTGACCATCGCCCAGGATCAGCAGAGCTGTGCGGTGTATGGCATGCCCAAAGCGGCGGCGGCCATTGATGCTGCTGTTGAAATTCGCCCACTGGACAGAATTGCGCCCCGATTGCTGGAGGTATTTGCAAAATGATCAAGACCTCTCGCGGTGCCGGCTTGCAGGACAGTAATTCAGGTGACTGCACATGAATGATTTACAGATCGACGACATCAAGACCGACGAAAACGCTGCCATGGTGTTGCTGGTCGACGACCAGGCCATGATCGGCGAAGCCGTGCGGCGTGGCCTGGCCCACGAAGAAAACATCGATTTTCACTTTTGCGCCGACCCGCATCAGGCGATCGCCCAGGCGATCCGCATCAAACCGACGGTGATCCTGCAAGACCTGGTGATGCCCGGCCTTGATGGCCTGACACTGGTGCGCGAATACCGCAACCACCCGGCCACGGCGAATATCCCGATCATCGTGCTTTCGACCAAGGAAGACCCGCTGATCAAGAGCGCGGCGTTTTCGGCCGGGGCCAATGATTACCTGGTCAAGCTGCCGGATAACATCGAGCTGGTGGCGCGCATTCGCTATCACTCACGCTCGTACATGACGTTATTGCAACGGGATGCGGCGTACCGCGCGCTGCGGGTGAGCCAGCAGCAGTTGCTGGACACCAACCTGGTGCTGCAACGGCTGATGAACTCCGATGGTCTCACCGGGCTGTCCAACCGCCGCCATTTTGACGAATACCTGGAGCTGGAATGGCGCCGTGCCATGCGTGACCAGACCCAGCTGTCGTTATTGATGATCGACGTGGACTTCTTCAAGACCTACAACGACAGCTTTGGCCACGTGGAAGGGGATGAAGCCCTGCGCAAAGTCGCCGCGAGCATCCGTGAGGCCAGTAGCCGGCCTTCGGACTTGCCGGCGCGTTACGGCGGTGAAGAGTTTGCGCTGGTATTGCCCAATACCTCGCCGGGCGGCGCGCGCCTGGTGGCCGAGAAACTGCGCATGGCGGTTGCCGGACTGAAGATCCCGCACATTGCCCCGGCAGAAGGGGCGAGCCTGACTATCAGCATCGGCCTGTCGACCATGACGCCGGTGCAGGGCACGGATTGCCGGCAGTTGATCATGGCGGCGGACAAGGGGTTGTACACGGCCAAGCATAATGGGCGTAATCAGGTGGGTATCGAGTAGGCAGAACAGCGCCGAACCCTTGTGGGAGCTGGCTTGACTGCGATAGCGGCCTGTCAGTGACCACATCCGTACCTGATACACCGCTATCGCAGGCAAGCCAGCTCCCACAGTTGATCTCTGTTCTCCTGGAAGTTGTGTACAAACCCCGCCTTTTCGCCAAGCGGGCTGCCGTTTGCCCCGGTTTGTCGTTATACTCGTCGGCTTTCAAAAGTTCGCCAACGAGTGCTGCCCGCCATGGAAATCAACCCGATCCTTAACACCATCAAGGACCTGTCCGAGCGCTCCGAAACTATTCGGGGGTATCTTTGACTACGATCAAAAGCATGAGCGTCTGACCGAAGTCAATCGCGAGCTTGAAGATCCGGCTGTCTGGAACAAACCTGAATACGCCCAGGAACTGGGCCGCGAGCGCGCTGCGCTGGCGCAGATCGTCGACACCCTCGACGAGTTGAACACCGGTCTGGGCGATTGCCGCGACCTGCTGGACATGGCCGTCGAAGAAAACGACGAAGGCGCAGTGGGCGATGTCGTCGCCGAGCTGGCCCGTCTCGAGGAAAACCTCGCCAAGCTTGAATTCCGCCGCATGTTCAGCCACGAAATGGACCCGAACAACGCCTACCTGGACATCCAGGCCGGTTCCGGCGGCACCGAGGCCCAGGACTGGGCCAACATCCTGCTGCGCATGTACCTGCGCTGGGCGGATAAACGCGGTTTCGACGCCACCATCATGGAACTGTCGGCCGGTGAAGTCGCCGGTATCAAAGGCGCGACCGTGCACATCAAGGGCGAATACGCCTTTGGCTGGTTGCGGACCGAGATCGGCGTACACCGCCTGGTGCGCAAGAGCCCGTTCGACTCCGGCAACCGTCGCCATACCTCGTTCTCCGCCGTTTTCGTCTCGCCAGAGATCGACGACAAGGTGGAAATCGAGATCAACCCGGCCGACCTGCGCATCGACACCTACCGCTCCTCCGGTGCCGGTGGCCAGCACGTAAACACCACCGACTCGGCCGTACGTATCACCCACGTACCGACCAACACCGTGGTCAGCTGCCAGAACGAACGTTCCCAGCACGCCAACAAGGACACCGCCATGAAAATGCTGCGGGCCAAGTTGTACGAGCAGGAAATGCAGAAGCGCAACGCGGCTTCCCAGGCGCTGGAAGACACCAAGTCGGATATCGGCTGGGGCCACCAGATCCGTTCGTATGTGCTTGACGCGTCGCGGATCAAGGATCTGCGCACTAACATCGAACGCAGCGACTGCGACAAGGTGCTCGACGGTGATATCGACGAATACCTGGAAGCCAGCCTGAAATCCGGCTTGTAACACCCTCTGTGGGAGCGGGCTTGCCCGCGATCCCCAGGTCGAAGGCCTGGGGGCAACGAACCTGTGATGGAAAATTTAAAGACATGAGCGACCAACAACTCGACCCGCAAGCCCTGCAACAGGAAGAAAACTCCCTGATCGCCCTGCGCAAGGAAAAGCTTGCTGCCGAGCGCGCCAAGGGCAATGCCTTCCCGAACGACTTCCGCCGTGACAACTACTGCGATGCCTTGCAGAAGCAGTACGCGGACAAGACCAAGGAAGAGTTGGCCGAGGCTGCAATCCCGGTCAAGGTGGCGGGTCGCATCATGCTTAACCGTGGCTCGTTCATGGTGATCCAGGACATGACCGGTCGCATTCAGGTGTACGTCAACCGTAAAACCCTGCCTGAAGAAACCCTGGCCTCGGTGAAAACCTGGGACATGGGCGACATCATTGCGGCCGAAGGCACCCTGGCGCGTTCCGGCAAGGGCGACCTGTACGTTGAAATGACCAGCGTGCGCCTGCTGACCAAGTCGCTGCGCCCGCTGCCGGACAAGCACCACGGCCTGACCGACACCGAGCAGCGCTATCGTCAGCGCTACGTTGACCTGATCGTCAACGAAGACGTGCGCCAGACCTTCCGCGTGCGTTCGCAAGTGATTGCGCACATCCGCAGCTTCCTGATGGCGCGTGACTTCCTCGAAGTGGAAACGCCGATGCTGCAAACCATCCCCGGTGGTGCCGCAGCCAAACCATTCGAAACCCACCACAACGCGCTGGACCTGGAAATGTTCCTGCGTATCGCGCCGGAGCTGTACCTCAAGCGCCTGGTGGTCGGCGGCTTCGAGAAGGTGTTCGAGATCAACCGCAACTTCCGTAACGAAGGTGTCTCGACCCGGCACAACCCGGAATTCACCATGTTGGAGTTCTATCAGGCCTACGCCGACTACGAAGACAACATGGACCTCACCGAAGAACTGTTCCGCGAGCTGGCGCAGCTGGTGCTGGGCAGCACTGACGTGCCGTACGGCGACAAGGTGTTCCACTTCGGCGAACCGTTCGTGCGTCTTTCGGTGTTCGACTCGATCCTCAAGTACAACCCTGAGTTGACCGCTGACGACCTGACCGACATCGACAAGGCCCGAGCCATCGCCAAGAAAGCCGGCGCCAAGGTGCTGGGCTTCGAAGGCCTGGGCAAATTGCAGGTGATGATTTTCGAAGAATTGGTGGAGCACAAGCTGGAACAGCCGCACTTCATTACCCAGTACCCGTTCGAAGTATCGCCGCTGGCCCGTCGCAACGATGACAACCCGAACGTCACCGACCGTTTCGAGTTGTTTATCGGCGGCCGCGAAATCGCCAACGCCTACTCCGAGCTTAACGACGCAGAAGACCAGGCCGAGCGCTTCATGGCCCAGGTGGCCGACAAGGACGCCGGCGACGACGAGGCGATGCACTACGACGCCGACTTCGTGCGTGCCCTGGAATACGGCATGCCGCCAACCGCCGGTGAAGGTATCGGCATCGACCGGTTGGTGATGTTGTTGACCAACTCGCCGTCGATCCGCGATGTGATCTTGTTCCCGCACATGCGGCCACAAGCGTAACCGTAGCGAAATCCGAAGCCGCCTTTTATAAGGCGGCTTTTTTGTGTGGCGAATTCAGCCGTCAACAGAACGGCGCCCTTTAAAGGAAGATCTGTCGTGAACCGCGTAATGGCTCAAGAAGGCGCCGCCGGCATTGCTGCTGCCGTGGCTGATAGTGTCCAGTACCAGGGCCGCAAGGCCAGCCGTCGAGGCAGCGAGCAACGCCGGCAAGACATTCTCGATGCGGCCATGCGCATCGTCGTGCGTGATGGGGTACGCGGTGTGCGCCATCGCGCGGTGGCAGCAGAGGCCGGCGTGCCGTTGTCGGCCACCACCTATTACTTCAAGGACATTGATGACCTGCTCACCGATACCTTCGCCCAATACGTGGAGCGCAGCGCTGCCTTCATGGGCAAGCTGTGGGTGCGCAATGAAGGCCTGCTGCGCGAGATGGTCGCCTATGGCGATGGCAGCCCGCAGTCACGCTCACAACTGGCCGATGACATTGCACGGCTGACCGCCGACTACGTGATGCGCCAACTGACCAATCGCCGCGAACACTTGATGGCCGAACAGGCCTTTCGCCAGGAAGCCTTGCTTAACCCGCGCCTGGCTGAGCTGGTGCGCTCGCACCAGCAGATTCTGTTGCAGGGCACCGGGCAGTTTTTCCAGGTATTGGGTTCCCGCGAGCCGCAACAGGATGCCAGAGTGTTGACGGCGATAATCGGTCGGATGGAATATCAGGGCCTGCTCGGCGGCCCTGAGCCTCTGACGGGTGAAGAGATGCTTGAGATTCTCAAGCGTTACATGCATTTGGTGTTGGCCTCGGTCTAGCCCCGTGCGCAATCTGCTTTATGTGGGAGCCAGCTCCCACACTTGATGGGGTGCCCAATGAAAGCCTGGCGTGTCATTGCAATCGCCTTGTCGTTCCTGCTGCTCGGCGGTTGCCTGGTCACCTTCAAGGACCCGCTGCCGGCCCGTGAAGCCGCGCCCGACGCCTTGCTCGGCCGCTGGTCGAGTAAAAACGCCTGGGGCGAACCGTTGAATCTGCAGATCACCCGTGTCGATCAGCAGCATTACAAGGCCGTAAGCTACCCTAAAGCCAAACCGGGCCAGCGCGATGAATACCTGTTTACGGTGTCGCGCCATGGCAACCGCTGGTACCTGTCGGCGCCGCTGCCGGCGGCCTTCGGTGGCAATTACTTCCTGGCCGGCTTCGACTTTGAAGGCGAGGGCGACAAAACGCGTGAATTGGTGGTCTACAACCTCGACCTTGAGCAGATCCATCAAGCCATAGGTCAAAACGCCTTGCACGGCAGCACCGTGCAAACCGTCGAGGGTGACGGCGTGCGGGTCGACAGCCCGATGGACCAGGTATTTGCCTACCTGGATGACCCGGCCAATGCCGATGTGTTCGTTGAAGCCGTGCGCTACCGGCGCGCGGGCAAATAACGTTTAAAGAGGAAGCACCGGGTGGACGATTACCAGCAGACGATACGCACCTTGTCCGATCGCATTGTGCTGGCACAAACACCGATTCGCGTCCTCGACGCCGTGAAGTGGGACGAGAACATTCGCCAGGGCTTTCTCAAGGCCAAGGGCAAGGCCATGCCGGCCGTGGACCGCGATTACTACCTGGGCCGGCCGCTGTCGTTCGACTCCAGCGCGGTGAAGCTGGAGTTCCAGAACATCGAGCGCGACATCACCCGCCGTCTCGGCCAGTTCAGCCCGGTGGGGCAGATCATGCGCCGCATGTGTCGCGAGTACCGCATGGTGGTGCGCATGCTTGAAGCGCGGGGTACCGAGGACTTCGGCCTGATTTCCCAGGAACTCTACGGCGCCGCCTCGGACGCGTTCCACGCCGGTGACCCGACGCTGGCCGACCTGGGCCTGATGATGTCCGATTACCTGAACCAGATCGACGGGCGGGGCGACCTCAAGGACGAAGCCAAGACGCTCACGGCCAAGCATGCGGTGGCCTTGCTGCAAACCCGTTTGAACAAGGTGTTTGGTGAGGCCGAAGAGACCATCCGCGTGTTCGAGTCCGACGGGATCGTGGCCGACGCGGCGGCGGGCGCCGACTACATCAAGATCCGCGCCGACGCGATGTTCAACGAGCGCGATGTGCGCGCGCTGGAAGTGCACGAAGGCCTGGTGCACGTCGGCACCACGCTCAATGGCCAGAACCAGCCGATCTGCACCTTCCTGTCCAAAGGGCCGCCCTCGTCCACGGTGACCCAGGAAGGCCTGGCGATTCTGATGGAGATCATCACCTTTGCCTCCTACCCCAGCCGCCTGCGCAAACTGACCAACCGCACCCGCGCCATCCATATGGTCGAGGAGGGCGCCGACTTCCTGCAGGTGTTCGAGTTCTTCCGCGAGCAAGGCTTTGAAATGGCCGAAAGCTACGGCAACGCCAGCCGCGTGTTCCGAGGTTCGACGCCGACGGGCCTGCCGTTTACCAAGGATTTGTCCTATCTCAAGGGCTTTATCATGGTCTACAACTACATCCAGTTGGCCGTGCGCAAAGGCAAACTGGAGCAAGTGCCGCTGCTGTTCTGCGGCAAGACCACCCTGGAAGACATGCGCACCTTGCGCCAACTGGTCGACGAAGGCCTGGTGGTGCCGCCCAAGTACTTGCCCGAACAGTTCCGCGACATGAACGCACTGGCGGCGTGGATGTGCTTCTCCAACTTCCTCAACCACCTGAGCCTGGACCGGATCGAGGCGGATTACTCGAATATCCTCTAGGGATTTGATCGTTTGATTGATCGTTCCCACGCTCCGCGTGGGAATGCAGCAGGTGACGCTCTGCGTCACAAAAGCGGACGCAGAGCGTCCTGTTTATGCATTCCCACGCAGAGCGTGGGAACGAGCATCTGGAGGCTTCAACGGATGAGAATCCTCGGCATTCTTTGCCTGCTACTCACATTAAGCGGCTGCAGCTCACTGCTGTTCTACCCTGAACCCGGCCTGCCGTTCACGCCGGAAAAAGCCCACCTGCAATACCGCGACGTCACCCTCACCACCGCCGATGGGGTAAGGCTCCATGCCTGGTGGCTGCCGGCCAAACCCGGTGTGCCGCTCAAAGGCACGGTGCTGCACCTGCACGGCAACGGCGGCAACCTGGCCTGGCACCTGGGTGGCAGTTGGTGGTTGCCTGAGCAGGGCTATCAAGTGCTGTTGCTGGACTATCGCGGTTATGGCCTGTCTGAGGGCAAGCCGTCCTTGCCGGCGGTGTATCGGGACATCGATGCCGCGTTTGGCTGGATCGACAAGGCCCCTGAAACCCAGGGCCAGCCGCTGATCGTGTTGGGCCAGAGCCTGGGTGGGGCGCTGGCGGTGCATTACCTGGCGGCACACCCGCAGCGTCAAACCCAGCTCAAGGCGCTGGTGCTGGACGGCGTGCCCGCCAGTTATCGTGACGTAGGACAATTCGCCCTCAGCACCTCCTGGTTAACATGGCCGTTTCAGGTGCCGCTGTCGTGGCTGGTGCCCGACGCCGACAGTGCGATCAATGCCATGCCCCAGCTTACCGGCGTGCCCAAGCTGCTGTTCCACAGCCTGGATGACCCGATCGTGCCGGTGGCCAACGGCATTCGCCTGTATCAGGCCGCGCCGCCACCGCGGGTGTTGCAGTTGACCCGTGGCGGCCATGTGCAGACCTTTGCCGACAAAACCTGGCAAACCGTGATGCTGCGCTATCTGGACGACCCGCAGCACTACAATGGCCTGCGCCGCCTGGGCGAAATTCCGAATTACCCTATTCCTAAAGTTGATTCATCAGAGAGCCCGCAATGAGCGAAGAACGCAACATGATCCCGCTGATCCTCACCGGCATCGGCACCATCATCGGTACCGTCGGCTGCCTGTGGTACTACGGCTACCTGCACTTCGCCAAGCCGGAGGACGCCTTGTTGCTCAGTGACTTCACCCTGCTCAAGACCGTGCCGGGCGAGGACTACAAGGTCTCGCTGACCCCGGCCGCACAAGTCGCGCAATGCATTGATGGCGTATTGGTGATGTTCGATACCGAGCAAAAAGGCTTGAGCGGCGTGCTGGTGAACAACAAGAAACAAGCCGTGCGTTGCATGGGCCAGGAAACGCCGCAGCTTCAGGAGTGATATTGAAATATCTGGAACCGTATTCCGTAAGACGCCACTTAAGGGCTTGTCAGCGTTGCTGATGGATAACTTATGAATGGCCAGTCAAGGGAGAGTCACGGTGAAAATTGGTGCGATAGACAGGATGATGGATATGCTCCGGGCGCAGCAAAGCCTGGATGAGCTCAGCGCGTGGGACGCCGAGCCTTCCCAAAAGGAGCAGGACGAAACCCGGCGGCGCACGGAGTTCGAGCTGGCGGGCGGCGACGACAGCAATCGTCAGATCCAATTCTGAAGCAAAAAAAACCACCGTTTCCGGTGGTTTTTTCATCCTGCGTCAATCAATCAGTTAGCAACGGAAGAGCGTGGCTTGACTGGCTGGTTGTCGTTGGAAATGGTTACTTCAACGCGGCGGTTCATGGCGCGGCCCGAAACGCTGCCGTTGTCGGCAACCGGGTATTCCTTGCCGTAACCCTGGGTCACGATGCGCGAGATATCCACGCCTTGTTGAGCCAGTGCACGTTGCACGGAAGCTGCGCGACGCTCGGACAGGCTCTGGTTGTACGAGTCGGAACCGGTGCTGTCGGTGTAGCCTTCGACGATCACTTTACGGTCCGGGTTGTCGCGCAGGAACTGAGCCAGTTTGGTGATGTTCACCAGGCCGCTGGATTTCAGGTCGGACTTGTTGGTGGCGAACAGTACGTCACCGAAAGTCACCAGGGTGCCGCGATCAGTCTGCTTGGCGTTCAAGCTGTCTTGCAGTTGCTTGATCTGTGCATCACGGGCTTGCAGCAGCGCCTTGGCACGTTCGTCACCGGCGTTTTTCAGCTTGGCTTCGGACTCACGCAGCGAAATGGTGTCTTTGGCCACTTCAACGCGCTGGTTGGTCAGGTAGGCCAGTTGGTCGACCTTCTTCTCGTCTTCCTTGTCGCGGTAGGCCTTGTCAGCCTTGTCCAGCCAATCCTGCGCGTCCTTGGTTTCCAGCGCCGCTACCTTGGTGGCTTGCGGGTTGGATTGCAGGGCCGAGAAGTTGGTCCGCGCGTTTTCCAGGTTCTGGTTCGGTGGGGTGGAGCAGGCCGCCAGAGCAACGCTCATCGCCAGCAGGGCAGGGATCATCAATTGTTTACGCATAGTCGTGTCGTCCTTTCAATTCGATATCGGGTGCAATGCAATCAGTGGCGGCGGCTTATTGCTGTTTGATCACAGCCGGGCGCATGCCTTCCTGACGCAGTTCCTGCACAGCTTTCTGGGAATCCTTCACAGCCTGGTCAGCCTTGGCAGCCTGGGCTTTGCGCTCTGCGACACGGGCATCCCACTCGGCTTGTTCAGCCAGTTGACGCGCTTTGTCGTAGTTCTTGTCATGCATGGCCAGTTCAGCAGCTTTGAGCTTGTCCTGAGCCGACTTCATTTCTACCGCTGCGTACTCGGTGCCGCCGGCGCTGACTGCGCTGTTTACGGCGGACTGGGTCACGGCGTATTGCTCGGTCGGCGGGTTGCCGGCGCAGCCCGCCAGAACGAAGCTGGTGCCGATTGCCAGCGCGGCCAATTTCAGCCCGCGCAGATGGTTAAACGAGGATTTGGCAGTGCTGGTCTTCATCGTCTTCAACTCCATTGGATAACTCCTGAAAAAATCAAAATCCACTTCATTGGTTGGCGGTTGCAGGCCCGGCGGTAAAGCACCAAATGCCCTTTTCAAACGGCCGTTCCAAGTGATGGCTTACTGGTTGTGACCGGAGCCTTTTTTCAAAAGTTCAGCGGAGATGGCGATTTGCCTAAAAAAATATCTGACTGTTTGGTCAGCGTTTAAAAGTTTGAACTTTTACGTTGCGCAGCGGTACGCCGAGCCTCTGTGAGGCCCGGAATACCGGGGTTTATCGAATGTTTATCAGTGTTGCTGTTTGTCGGCGGCGGCAGACAAATCATGCAGATAGCGGCGTGACAAGGTCAGAAAGCGCGGTGTAGGGCCGACGTCCTCATACAAAGGGTCACCCTCTTCATCGGTGGCGACCACATGCTGGCCCTTGATATAGGGGAAGCTCGCTTCCAGCTCTTCAAGGGCCGCGCCGATCAGCTCGCCGAGCAATTCTTCGGTGCTGCGCTTGGGGTACATCTCGGCGATAGCAGCCAGGCGCGCAGCCGACTCGACGTCCAAGTGGATCGCGTACTCGGTTTTGGTCAGGCGACCCTTGGCGTTCTCTTCCCAGTGCTGGGCCAGTTCTCGAATTTTCATGGCAACCTCAATAAGCCCGCGATGGCAGGCGGTGATGGGTGTCCAGCCGCCTGCGCGGGTAACGCGACGACTCACTGTTGAGACTAGCTGCAAGTCGCAAGGTTTAAAGTGTCTTGTCAGAAACTGACGCGGGCGGCACTCTGGAAGGCCTGCGCGTCCCGGATTTCTGGCTGGAGATTGGTTGATGAGTGATATCGATGCACGCTTGCGTGAGGATGTTCACCTGCTGGGTGAGCTGCTGGGCAACACCATTCGAGAGCAGTACGGCGATGCTTTTCTCGACAAGATCGAGCAGATCCGTAAAGGCGCCAAGGCTGACAGACGCGGTGCCGGCGATGAGTTGAGCACCCGCCTCAATCAGTTGCAGGAAGACGAACTGCTGCCCGTGGCACGCGCGTTCAATCAGTTCCTCAACCTGGCCAACATCGCCGAGCAGTACCAATTGATTCATCGGCGCGATGAATCGCAGCCTGCGCCCTTCGAGTCCCGCGTGTTACCGGAGTTGCTGGCCCGCCTGCAAAGCGAAGGGCACAGCAATGAGTCCCTGGCCCGCCAGCTGGCGCGCCTGGAGATCGAGCTGGTGCTCACCGCCCACCCGACCGAAGTGGCGCGTCGCACCCTGATCCAGAAATACGATGCGATTGCCGCACAACTGGCGTTGCAGGATCACCGCGACCTCACCGGCGCCGAGCGCGAGCAGATTCGCCAACGCTTGCAGCGGCTGATCGCCGAAGCCTGGCACACCGAAGAGATCCGCCGCATCCGGCCCACGCCCGTGGACGAAGCCAAGTGGGGCTTTGCGGTGATCGAGCATTCGCTGTGGCACGCCATTCCCAATTATTTGCGCAAGGCCGACCAGGCTTTGCACGCCGCCACCGGCCTGCGCCTGCCACTTGAGGCGGCGCCGATTCGCTTTGCCTCGTGGATGGGCGGCGACCGTGACGGCAACCCCAATGTCACCGCGCCGGTCACCCGCGAAGTGTTGCTGCTGGCGCGCTGGATGGCGGCGGACTTGTATTTGCGCGATGTCGATCACTTGGCGTCCGAGCTGTCGATGCAACAGGCCAGCCCCGCGTTGCAGGCCAAGGTTGGGGATAGCGTCGAACCTTACCGTGCCTTGCTCAAGCAACTGCGCGAACGCCTGCGCGCCACGCGCCAATGGGCGCATACCGCGCTCACGGCCAGCACGCCGGCGCCAGCCGAGGTGCTGCAAAACAACCGCGACCTGCTTGACCCGCTGGAGCTGTGCTATCAGTCGCTGCATGAGTGCGGCATGGGCGTGATCGCCGATGGCCCGTTGCTCGATTGCTTGCGCCGCGCCGTGACCTTCGGCTTGTTCCTGGTGCGCCTGGATGTGCGTCAGGATTCCAGCCGGCACTCGGCGGCCATGACCGAAATCACCGATTACCTGGGCCTGGGCCGTTATGAAGACTGGGACGAAGAAGCACGGATCAGCTTCCTGAGCAAAGAACTGACCAATCGCCGGCCGCTGCTGCCAGGTTATTTCAAGCCGTCGGCAGACACCGCCGAAGTGTTGAACACCTGCAAGGAAATCGCCGCCGCACCGGCTGCATCGCTCGGTTCTTATGTGATCTCCATGGCGGGTGCCGCGTCGGACGTGCTGGCCGTGCAACTGCTGCTTAAAGAGTCGGGTGTGCAACGGCCGATGCGCGTGGTGCCACTGTTTGAAACCCTGGCCGACCTGGATAACGCCGGGCCGGTGATGGAGCGCCTGCTGCAATTGCCGGGTTATCGCGCGCGCTTGCAAGGCCCGCAGGAAGTGATGATCGGCTATTCGGACTCGGCCAAGGACGCCGGCACCACGGCGGCCGCTTGGGCACAGTACCGCGCGCAGGAACGGCTGGTGGATATCTGCCGCGAACAACAGGTGGAGTTGCTGTTGTTCCACGGTCGCGGCGGCACCGTTGGCCGTGGCGGCGGCCCGGCGCATGCGGCGATCCTGTCGCAGCCGCCAGGCTCGGTGGCGGGGCGTTTCCGTACGACCGAACAAGGCGAGATGATCCGCTTCAAGTTCGGCCTGCCGGACATTGCCGAGCAGAACCTCAACCTTTATCTGGCGGCCGTGCTGGAAGCCACGTTGCTGCCACCGCCGCCGCCTGAGCCGGCCTGGCGCCATCTGATGGATGAATTGGCGGCAGACGGTGTCAGTGCTTACCGCGCCGTGGTGCGGGAAAATCCGCAGTTCGTCGAATACTTCCGCCAGTCCACGCCCGAGCAGGAGCTGGGCCGCTTGCCATTGGGCAGTCGCCCGGCCAAGCGTCGTGCGGGCGGTATCGAGAGCCTGCGCGCGATTCCATGGATCTTCGGCTGGACCCAAACCCGCCTGATGCTGCCCGCCTGGCTAGGCTGGGAAGCGGCATTAAGCAAGGCGCTGGAGCGTGGCGAAGGCGAGTTGCTGGGGCAGATGCGCGAGCAATGGCCGTTCTTCCGCACCCGTATCGATATGCTGGAGATGGTGCTGGCCAAGGCCGATGCCGACATCGCACGGCTGTATGACGAGCGTTTGGTGCAGCCGGACCTGCTGCCATTGGGTGCGCACTTACGCGACCTATTGTCGCAGGCATGCAACGTGGTGCTTGGCCTGACCGGCCAGTCGCAACTGCTGGCCCATAGCCCGGACACGCTTGAGTTCATTCGCCTGCGCAACACTTACCTCGACCCGCTGCACCTGTTGCAGGCCGAATTACTCGCGCGCTCGCGCCAGCAAGAGGCGGCGCAGGACAGCCCTCTGGAACAGGCGCTGCTGGTGTCTGTGGCCGGTATTGCCGCCGGTTTGCGCAACACTGGCTGAGGTTTTCTGCGTGTTCTCAAAGGCTTGCGGATAAACAACGACGGCCGCCCGGAAACGGGCGGTCGGCGTTTATGGGGCGGGGTTGCACTCAGGCACACCCTACCTATGACTGCATGCCGGGCGCGGTTCTTGCGACTTTTGGCGGCTTGTATGGATAGAGCCCGCTGTGTATCTTGATCAGCCTTTGGCCGTTTGATCGGCCAGGACCCACATTTTTACGAGATTGGCCCCACGCGGCGAATCCGAGCGTCATCTCTATAAAAAATTGAGGAGCACATCGATGCGCGTCATTCTGCTGGGAGCTCCCGGGGCCGGTAAAGGTACTCAGGCAAAGTTCATCACTGAAAAATTCGGCATTCCACAAATCTCCACCGGCGACATGCTGCGTGCTGCCGTCAAGGCCGGCACCGAGCTGGGCCTGATCGCCAAGAGCGTGATGGACAGCGGCGGCCTGGTTTCCGATGACCTGATCATCAACCTGGTCAAGGAACGCATCAGCCAGGAAGACTGCAAGAACGGTTTCCTGTTCGACGGTTTCCCGCGCACCATTCCCCAAGCGGAAGCCTTGGTGAAAGCCGGCGTCGAGCTGGATGCCGTGGTTGAAATCGCAGTTGAAGACGAAGAAATCGTTCAGCGTATTGCGGGCCGTCGCGTTCACGAAGGCTCGGGCCGCGTGTACCACATCGTCTACAACCCGCCAAAGGTTGAAGGCAAAGACGACGTGACCGGGGAAGACCTGGTGCAGCGCAAGGACGACACCGAAGAAACCGTGCGTCATCGCCTGTCGGTCTATCATTCACAGACCAAGCCGCTGGTGGATTTCTACCAGAAGCTTTCGGCTGCCCAAGGCAAGCCGAAGTACAGCCACATCCCTGGCGTGGGTTCGGTAGAGTCCATCACTGCCAAGGTGCTTGAAGCACTGAGCTGATCCTTCGATCGGCTTTGCGTACAACGGCCCGCTTGCGGGCCGTTGTTGTTTATACTGGCGCACTTTTTTCGACTTGGACACCTACACCGATGAGCACCCTGCTGGCCCTGGACACCGCGACTGAAGCTTGCTCCGTCGCCTTGCTGCACGATGGCAAGGTAACGAGCCACTACGAGGTGATCCCGCGTCTGCATGCGCAGAAGCTGTTGCCAATGATCAAGCAACTGCTGGAAGAGGCGGGCACCACGCTGTCGGCCGTGGACGCGATTGCTTTTGGCCGTGGCCCAGGCGCCTTTACGGGGGTGCGTATCGCCATCGGTGTGGTGCAGGGCCTGGCCTTTGCGCTGGAGCGCCCGGTACTGCCGGTGTCCAACCTCGCGGTATTGGCCCAGCGGGCGTTGCGTGAACACGGCGCGACGCAGGTGGCGGCGGCGATTGATGCGCGCATGGATGAAGTGTATTGGGGCTGCTACCGCGAAACTGCTGGCGAAATGCGTCTGGTGGGCGTGGAAGCCGTACAGGCTCCGCAATCATCGGAGTTGCCTGCTGATGCCAGCGGCGATTGGTTCGGTGCCGGCACTGGCTGGGGTTATGGCGAGCGCATCCCTGTGCAGTTGGCGGGGCAGGACGCTGCCATGTTGCCCCACGCCGAAGACTTGCTGACCCTTGCACGTTTCGCTTTCGAGCGCGGTGAAGCGATTGTGGCCGACCAGGCTGCACCGGTTTATCTGCGCGATAAAGTTGCGCAAACCAAGGCTGAACGCGGGATTATTTGACGTCAAAAATGCTGGCATTTTGACGCAAAAATCCCCAATCGTCAGAATTTGCCCCGGTTTGTAAACCTTTTACAAATTATGTGTTCTAGTTATCACCAGAGCATTTGCGCGCTACGGAAAGTGCCGCTAAATTGCCATCATTGATACCGAGTCTGCATGTATGCGTATAGACGGCTTTTCCTCACAGTCCTACCCACTCAAGCGTAAGCCGCGCAAGGCGAACGTCACGGTAGACGAGTCCGTCGAAGATTCGCCGGACTTCATCGAGGTTCAGTCAGAGTCGCAACCCAGTGCCCAAGGTTCTGGCGCTGCACGCATCAGTGGCCTTCCTGCCCGTCAGCAAGACATGGTCTTCCCCCGTTCCATGAGCAAAAGCGTCGCCACCGCGCTGGCCAGCTACCTGACCACTGCCGGCTTTGTCGAATGGGATATGGAAGTGCTGGGTCTCGACATCCACATCTGATGCGCCTGCCTTACTACATCGGCTGCCCGTCCTGGAGTGAAAACGCCTGGCGCGAGTACCTGTACCCGGCCGATGCCCGTTCCGGCGACTACCTCGCTTTGTATTCCCAGGTCTTCAACGCCGTCGAAGGCAATACCACCTTTTATGCCCGCCCCTCGGCCGCCACGGTGCAGCGCTGGGCTGAAATCATGCCTGAGGATTTTCGCTTCACCGCCAAATTCCCCGGAGACATCAGCCACGGCGGCGACCTGCGCGAGCAATTGCCGGCAGCAGAAAGCTTTGTCGGCTTGATGAGCCCTTTGGGTGAACGGGTTTCGCCACTGTGGTTGCAATTGTCAGCGAGCTTTTCGCCGCAACGCCTGGGCGAACTGGCAGGTTTTATTGACGGCCTGGAGCGCCCGCTGGCCGTGGAAGTGCGCCACCCGGAGTTCTTCGCCAAGGGCGATGCCGAGCGCAGGCTCAACCGCCTGTTGCGCGACCGTGGCGTCGAGCGTATTTGCCTGGATCCGCGGGCGCTGTTCAGTTGCACTTCAACCTCTGCGGCCGTGTTGCACGCCCAATCGAAAAAGCCCAAGGTGCCAACACGGCCGGCGGCGTTGACTCAGTTTCCCCAGGTGCGCTTTATCGGTCATCCGGAACTGGAGGCCAATGACCCCTTCCTGATTCCGTGGGTGGAAAAAATTGCTGGCTGGATCGAAGAGGGGCGCACGCCTTATGTGTTCCTGCACACCTCGGATAACCGCCTCGCCGCGCAACTGGCGCTGCGTTTTCACCAACAGTTGATGCTGCGCTTGCCGGGTTTGCCGGCGCTGCCGACCTTGTATCGGGAACCCGCAGCGGAGCAACTGGGGTTACTCTAGGGCTCCTTTTTCCGACAGGAGTCAGCCATGGATGCCCAAACCCTTCGTGCCGAAACCTTCAAGGCCTTGCATGAGCGTGATCGCGCGTTCGTGATGCCCAACCCGTGGGACGCCGGCTCCGCCATCATGCTCGCCAGCCTGGGTTTCGAAGCGTTGGCCACCACCAGTGCGGGCTATGCGTTCAGCCTCGGGCGCCCGGATGCGGAAGGCGCATTATCCCTTGAAGACACCTTGGTCAATGCCTCGGCGATTGTGCAGGCCACTGCGCTGCCGGTAGCGGCTGATCTGGAAAACGGCTTCAGCGACACCCCCGAAGGCTGCGCCCAGACCATCCTGCGCGCCGCGGCCAGCGGCATTGTGGGTGGCTCTATCGAAGACGCCACGGGCATCGCGGTCGACCCGATCTATCCGTTTGACCTGTCGGTGGAGCGCGTGGAAGCCGCCGTCGCCGCTGCCCGCAGCTTGCCATTTGCCTTCACGCTCACCGCCCGTGCGGAAAACCTCCTGCATGGTCGCCTGGATTTGCCTGACACCATCCGCCGCCTGCAAGCCTACGCCGAAGCCGGTGCAGACGTGCTCTACGCCCCCGCCCTGCGCAGTGCCGAAGAAGTGCTCGCAGTGGTCAAGGCGGTGGCGCCCAAACCCGTGAATGTGCTGATGTCCGGCGGCTTGAACCTGAGTGTGGCGCAGTTGAGCGAGATGGGCGTGCGCCGTATCAGCGTCGGCTCGGCCATGGCGCTGGCGGCGTATGGCGAGTTCTATCGGGCGGCGCAGGAGGTGTATGAACTGGGCACCTTTGCCTTCACTGAACGCAAGATGCCGTTCAGCCAGGCCAACGGTTTTTTCAAAGGCTGAATCAGGCCGCCAGGCGCAGGTTGTTGAGGATCAGCGGGCGCGCCCAGTGATAATCGAAGTCCAGCGCCTTCTGTTGCGCCACCAGCTCTTCGGCCGGGTAAGGCGTGGCGGGCGGTGGCAGCAGGTCCAGTTCGAATTCGGCAATCGGCAGGTGCAACGGCTGGGGCTGCGGCGCTGGGCCAGGCTCAGGCGGCGGGTTGCCGGCATTGAGCACAATCGGGCGGACCCAGCCGCTTTCGAAGTTTTGCTGGCGCTGCTGGGCGATGATTTCTTCTGCCGGGAACGGCGTGGCAGGCGGCGGCAGCAGCTCGGTGTCAAATTCGGCGATGGGCAGGAACAACGGCTCCGGCGGGGCGATTTCGGTGTCGTGCACGTCGCACTCACGCTGGGTGAGGATCTGCGACAACAGGTCGGCGCCTTCGCTGGGTTCTACCGCCGGGTCCCTCGGCGCCGGGGCTTTGGCCGCCAGCGCGCCCGGCGTATCGCCAAGCTGCTCGGCCAACGCACGGGCGAAGAAGTCCTGCCACACATGGCTCACCCCGGCCAGCGCTTGAGTATTGCGCAGGCCGTAGTGGTTGTGGGTCGGCAGTACACCGATGGTTAGGGGAAGAATGTCTGACATTTTTCTCGGTCGACGCTCAGCTCTGGCAAAATACCTGACTGTTGTTTTTATCGGCCGTCGTTTGCCGATCCTTAATATTTTTGAGCGTAGCGATTGATGAGCGAACAACCAGCGGCCAGCCGCATTCGGGTCGAGGCTTTGGCCGACGGTTTCAAGGCCCGTGCCGAGCACTGGGCCGCCCAGCTTGGCCTGCCTTTGCAGTTGGATGAGGCGGACTTTTCCCTGCAAGTCGGGGAACACGGCCTGCAATTGCAACAGCTCGGGCCTGACGCGCCGGGGCCGGTACGCGTGGATTTTGTCGAAGGCGGCGCGGCGCATCGGCGGTTATACGGCGGTGGGAGCGGGCAGATGATCGCCAAGGCGGTCGGCGTGGCCCAAGGCGTGCGCCCACGGGTGCTCGACGCCACGGCCGGCTTGGGCAAGGACGCGTTCGTGCTCGCCAGCCTTGGCTGCGAGATGAGCCTGATCGAGCGGCAGCCGTTGATCGGCGCCTTGCTCGAAGACGGCCTGGCCCGCGGCGCAGATGACTTTGAAGTGGCGCCGATTGTGGCGCGCATGCAGTTGCTCAAGAGCAACTCGATCGAGGTGATGCGCAACTGGCAGGGCGAGCCGCCGCAGGTGATCTACCTGGACCCGATGTTCCCGCACCGTGAGAAAACGGCGCTGGTGAAGAAGGAAATGCGCCTGTTCCGCCCATTGGTGGGCGATGATCCGGATGCTCCAGCCTTACTCGCTGCGGCCCTGGCCCTGGCCAGCCACCGCGTGGTGGTCAAGCGCCCGCGCAAGGCGCCGTGCATTGACGGGCCGAAACCGAGCCATGCGTTGGATGGCAAGTCCAGCCGGTATGACATCTATCCAAAGAAAGCGCTCAAGTCCTGAATCATTGTTGCTCTTTCGGGCCTCATCGCAGGCAAGCCAGCTCCCACCTTTTGATTTGCAAACACAGTCAAAGGTGGGAGCTGGCTTGCCTGCGATAGCGCCCGATCAGGCAACACATCCGTTCAAGGCCGATACGCCCGCATAAACAACCCTACCACCTCCTGCACATGCGCTTCGGCGGCTTCTTCACTCAACTGCCCGCCACAGCCATACAACAAGCAGAAATTCGCCGTGCCCTTGAGCAGGCAAAAGAAGTGCTCGGCCGCCGTAAACGGTTTGTCGATGCTCAAGGCGCCACTCTGGTCGATACGGCTGAGCAACCGTTCCATGCCTTGCAGCATGCGCATCGGCCCGGCTTCAAAGAAGATCTGCGAGAGTTTCACGTCCTGGTTGCCGGTGGTCATCATCAGGCGGTGCAGGTTCACCGATTCTTCGCTGTTGATCAGCCGATGAAAGCCGCGCGCGATGTTCAGCAGCACGGTGTGCACCGGCATGCCCTCGGGCAACTCGAAATACATCACCGGCAACTGTTCCTCGCACTTGGCCACGACGGCGGCGGTGAACAAGGTCTCTTTATCGGTGAAGTGGCTGTAGACCGTCAGTTTTGACACGCCGGCCTCAAGGGCCACGGCATCCATGCTGGTGCTGGCGTAGCCATTGCTCAAAAACAGGATCTTCGCTGCTTCGAGGATTGCCTGGCGTTTTGCCATGTCCTTGGGACGCCCGGGGCTATTGGTGTTTACAGGATTGTCGGACATTTTCACCTTTAATACTGGACTGGTGAGTTTGGTATTAATAACATACCGGCCAGTATAATTATTCCTAGCTCCATTTGCGAAAGGTCCTTCAGCATGCGCAGTACTTTCCTGCCCCTTGCGTTGCCTGTCAGCCTGATCTTCCTGTTGGCCGCCTGCGGCCATGAAGAAGCGGCCCAAACCACCATCCGCCCGGCCATGGTGGTGCAACCGCAGCCTTCGGCACTGGCGATGGACAGTTTTCCGGGGGAAGTACGCGCCCGTTATGAGCCGGACCTGGCCTTTCGCATCGGCGGCAAAGTCAGTAAGCGCCTGGTGGAGGAGGGCGAGCGGGTCAAGGCCAACCAGCCATTGGCAGAGCTCGACCCCCAGGACGTGCGCCTGCAACTGGAAGCCACCCGCGCACAGGTTGCCGCCGCCGAAGCCAACCTGAGCCTGGTGCGCGCCGAACGCGACCGCTACAAGACCCTGATGGACCGTCAGATGGTCAGCCGCTCGCAGTACGACAATTCCGAAAACCTCTACCGAGCAGGTGTTGCGCGTCTTAAGCAGATCAAGGCCGAGTTCGACGTATCGAGCAACCAGGCCGGCTACGCCGTGTTGCGCGCGCCTCAAGATGGCGTGGTCGCCAAGCGAGCGGTGGAAGTTGGCCAAGTGGTGTCCGCTGGCCAAACGGTGTTTACCCTGGCCACCGATGGCGAGCGCGAAGTGTCGATCAGCCTGCCCGAGCAAGGTTTTGGCCGCTTCAAGATCGGCCAGCCGGTGTCGGTGGAATTGTGGAGCCAGCCCGACCAGCGTTTCGCCGGGCGCATTCGTGAACTCTCACCGGCCGCCGACCCCAAATCCCGCACCTTCGCTGCGCGCGTCGCCTTCACCGGCGGCAAAGTCCCCGCCGATCTGGGCCAGAGCGCTCGCGTCTTTATCCAGGCCGATGGCGTCGTCCCACTGTCCGTGCCGCTGTCGGCCCTGAGTGCGGAGAACGGTTCGTCCTACGTCTGGCGGGTACAGCCGGACAACACCCTCAAACGAACCCCGGTGCGCATCGGCGCTTTCGGTGAAAAAACCGTGCCGGTGCTCGAAGGCCTGGCCCCCAGCGATTGGGTGATCGCGGCGGGTGTGCATGTGCTGCATGAGGGCCAGCAAGTGCGCCCGGTGGATCGCGCCAACCGCGTTGTGAATCTGGCGGCCAAGGAGTAGTCCCCGATGGGTTTCAATCTTTCCGAATGGGCGTTGCGTAATCGCCAGATCGTACTGTTCCTGATGATCCTGCTGGCCGTGGTCGGCACCTTGTCCTACACCAAGCTGGGGCAAAGTGAAGACCCGCCGTTTACCTTCAAGGCCATGGTCATCAAGACCAACTGGCCGGGCGCCACGGCCCAGGAAGTCTCGCGGCAGGTCACTGAACGCATCGAGAAAAAGCTGATGGAAACGGGCGAGTACGAGCGCATTGTCTCGTTCTCGCGGCCCGGTGAATCCCAGGTTACCTTCATAGCCCGCGATTCGATGCACTCGGCGCAAATCCCGGAGCTGTGGTACCAGGTGCGCAAGAAGATCAGCGATATTCGCCAGACCTTGCCGCCGGATATCCAGGGGCCGTTTTTCAACGATGAATTCGGCACCACGTTCGGCAATATCTACGCCCTGACCGGTGACGGTTTCGACTATGCGGTGCTCAAGGACTACGCCGACCGTATCCAGATTCAGCTGCAACGCGTGCCGGATGTGGGCAAGGTCGAGTTGCTGGGCCTGCAGGACGAGAAGATCTGGATCGAGCTGTCCAACCTCAAGCTCGCCACCCTCGGCCTGCCATTGGCTGCGGTGCAGCAGGCACTGCAAGAACAGAACGCCGTCTCCACCGCCGGATTCTTTGAAACCCCGACGGAACGCGTGCAACTGCGCGTCTCGGGTAACTTCAAAACGGTTGATGAGATCCGTAACTTCCCGATCCGCGTCGGTGACCGCACTTTGCGCATCGGTGACGTGGCTGAAATCCATCGCGGCTTCAACGACCCACCGGCGCCGCGCATGCGCTACATGGGCGCGGATGCCATCGGCCTGGCCGTGGCGATGCGTGACGGCGGCGATATTCTGGTACTGGGCAAAGCGCTCGAAGGCGAATTCGCACGCCTGCAGAAGAACCTTCCGGCAGGCATGGAGCTGCGCAAGGTCTCGGACCAACCGGCGGCGGTGAAAACCAGTGTCGGCGAATTCGTCCAGGTACTGGCTGAAGCCTTGGCTATCGTGCTGCTGGTGAGCTTCTTCTCCCTTGGCGTACGCACCGGCATGGTGGTGGCCCTGGCGATTCCGCTGGTGTTGGCGATGACCTTTGCGACCATGTATTACCTGGGCATCGGCCTGCATAAAATCTCCCTCGGTGCCTTGGTGTTGGCCCTGGGCTTGCTGGTGGACGATGCAATCATCGCCGTGGAAATGATGGCGATCAAAATGGAACAGGGCTACGACCGGCTCAAGGCCGCCAGTTTTGCCTGGACCAGCACCGCGTTCCCGATGCTCACCGGCACATTGATCACCGCCGCAGGTTTCCTGCCGATTGCCACTGCGCAATCGAGCACCGGCGAATACACCCGTTCGATTTTCCAGGTGGTGACCATTGCCCTGCTGGCCTCGTGGGTCGCGGCGGTGGTATTTGTGCCGTACCTGGGGGAAAAACTCCTGCCGGACCTGGCGAAGATTCATGCGGCCAAGCACGGCACGGATGGGCCGGATCCCTACGGCACGCCTTTCTATCAGCGTGTAAGACGCTTGGTCGAATGGTGTGTGCGTCGGCGCAAAACCGTGATCGTTTTGACCTTGTTGTTGTTTATCGGCTCGGTGGCGCTGTTCCGTTTTGTGCCTCAGCAGTTCTTTCCGGCCTCCGGTCGCCTGGAGCTGATGGTCGACCTGAAACTGGCTGAAGGTGCCTCGCTGAGCAACACCGCCGACCAGGTCAAGCACCTGGAAGCCTTGCTCAAGGAACATGCCGGCATCGACAACTATGTGGCCTATGTGGGCACCGGTTCGCCGCGTTTCTATCTGCCGCTGGACCAGCAACTGCCGGCCGCCAGTTTTGCGCAATTTGTGGTGCTGGCCAACACCATTGAAGAACGCGAGAGCCTGCGCACCTGGCTGATCGAGACCCTTAACGAACAATTCCCCGACCTGCGTTCACGCGTCACGCGCCTGGAAAACGGCCCGCCCGTGGGCTACCCGCTGCAGTTTCGCGTGACCGGCGAGCACATCGAAGAAGTCCGAGCCCTGGCGCGCAAGGTCGCGACCAAGGTTCGCGAAAATACCCACGTGGTCAACGTGCACCTGGACTGGGAAGAGCCGAGCAAGATCGTCTACCTGAATATCGACCAGGACCGTGCCCGTGCGCTGGGCGTCAGCACTGCCAACCTGTCGAAGTTCCTGCAAAGCTCCTTGACCGGCTCCACCGTCAGCCAGTACCGCGAGGACAATGAGTTGATCGAGATCCTGCTGCGCGGCACCGTGCATGAGCGTACCGAACTGTCGCTGCTGCCGAGCCTGGCGGTGCCGACCGACAATGGCAAAAGCGTAGCGCTGTCGCAGATTGCGACCCTTGAGTATGGCTTTGAAGAAGGCATCATCTGGCACCGCAATCGCCTGCCGACGGTGACCGTGCGTGCCGACATCTACGGCAAGGAACAGCCGGCGACCCTGGTCCAGCAGATCCTGCCGACCCTGGAAGATGTGCGCGCCGAACTGCCGGACGGTTACCTGCTCGAAGTGGGCGGCACCGTCGAGGACTCGGCCCGTGGCCAGAACTCGGTCAAGGCCGGCGTGCCGCTGTTTATCGTGGTGGTGCTGACCTTGCTGATGGTGCAACTGCGCAGTTTCTCACGCACAGCGATGGTGTTTCTGACGGCGCCGCTGGGCTTGATCGGTGTGACCTTGTTCCTGCTGGTGTTCCGCCAGCCCTTCGGCTTTGTCGCCATGCTCGGCACCATCGCGCTGTCGGGCATGATCATGCGTAACTCGGTGATCCTGGTGGACCAGATCGAACAAGACATCAAGGCCGGGCTCACGCCCTGGCAAGCCATCATCGAAGCCACCGTCCGACGCTTCCGCCCGATTGTGCTGACGGCGCTTGCGGCGGTATTGGCGATGATTCCACTGTCGCGCAGCGTGTTCTTCGGGCCGATGGCGGTGGCAATCATGGGCGGGTTGATTGTGGCGACGGCGTTGACGTTATTGTTCTTGCCGGCCCTGTATGCTGCGTGGTTTCGAGTGAGGAAGGGCGTCGTGTAATCATGGTGTCTACTGTTTTAGCCTTGATGTTGCTACTACTTGCCCCAGGTCCGACCAACACCCTGCTTTTGCGGGCTGGGGTGTTATTCGGGTTCAAGGCTTCATGGAGGCTGGTGTTTATCGAGTGCCTGGCTTACCTGTTGCAGGTTTCCGTGTGGGGCGTTGCACTGCACTATCTGGTGGACTACTCGCTGTGGGCGTTGATGGCCGTACAACTGGCAGCGGCTTGCTACCTGTTGCATGTCTCATTCACGCTGTGGCAACGCCACACCAGCATCGCCGACTCAAGCCACGATCGATTTTCCAGCCTGCATTTTTTCTGGCTCACGGTGATGAACCCCAAAGGCTTGCTGATTGTTTCGTTTATCGCGCCGCTCGGCACCTTCACGTCGCTGCCAGGCTATGTCGGGTTCATGACCCTGCTGGCGTTGGTGGTGCTACCGGTAGGCACCGCCTGGATCGTACTGGGCAGCCGGTTTGAAGGGGTTCAGAAAGCCTGGTTAACCCCCTTGAAGATCAACCGCATCGCCTCCGTGGCCATTGGTTGTTTTGCCACGATCATGATGGGGCGGTTGGCAGGGGCGGTGATTCACTGATTCACATGCTGATGCAAACAGACGTGTGCGCCTGTGGAACGTTTGTGTTTTTTCACTCCACTCAGAATTGCCTGATGGACAGGCACTGGTTTGGACTTCCCTGATGTGGCAGTCCGGCCTATTCAATGAGTTTATGGAGATTTACATGGCTTTTTTTGATGCTGTAATTGCTTTCAAAGGTGCGCTGCTCGGAGCCCTGCTGGGCAATAATGTACCGCGCAATGATTTTGGAAACGGGTATCGGTCGTGGTCGCAAACAAACGTTACCCACCATCACCACCGCCCCCATACAGTTCGGCCGCATGCGGGCAATACCTATCCCTACCAGACGAATACTGGCAAGCCGCATACGCAGCAACCCACGATCTGCGTGCAGCCTTCACCCTACAGACCTACTTATCCTACGTATCCGACTTTTACGCTGAACCGTTAATGGGCCTGGCCTGAAACAACTGCGCCAAGGCCCGTGGTAAGCGGCCTTGGCGCAGTAGATCCAACATGTTTGAGCGGCTTACAGCGCGCCAAACACCTTCTTCGCCAGGCTGGTGGCCGCGGCCGCCGGGTTTTTGCGAATGGTTTCTTCCTGCTGCGCGATCATCTTGAACAAGCCGTCCAGCGCCTGTTCGGTCACGTAGTTTTCAACGTTGGCACTTTTGGCATCCACTGCACCGAATGCTGCCGCCTTGCCGGCCAGAGCGTTGTACTGCTGAGCAACCCCAACCTTGTCGGTAGCCGCTTTGACGATCGGCAGGAACTTGGCGCGGATCTGCTCACGGCTGCTCTTATTCAGGTACTGCGTCGCCGAGTCCTGGCCGCCGCTGAGAATGCCCTTGGCGTCGGTCACGCTCATGTTTTTAACCGCATTGACCAGGATCGGTTGCGCCTGGGTCACGGCCGTTTCGGCGGCCTTGTTCATGCTGGTTTCCAGCTGCGTGACCTGGTCACCCATGCCGAACATCTTCAGCTTGTCGGCGACTTTGCCCAGCTTGCCTGGCAAGCCGATCTTCACTTCGGGGTTGTTGCTGAAACCACCGGGCGCACCCAGTTGCTTCACGGCGATCTGAGCGCCTTGGGTCAGGGCGTCCTTGAGACCGCCGGAGGCGTCGCCCTGGGACAGGCTGCCAAGGTCCAGGGCCATGGCGTTGGCACCGAGCAGCAAGCCGGCACACAGGGCAGTGAGGCGAAGAGAGTGACGGAGCATGAGCGCTTCCTTATGTTCGGGCTTATGGTCTGGAAAAGGTCAGTGTGCAACAGCATCAACGCGCAGGCGCAGGGGTTGTTGGTCCTTGCCGTCGAGCTGCACCGCGTGGCGTTCGGTGGTAATAAACAGTAGCTTGCCGTCCAGCTCGATGCGAGCGCTTACCGAGTAAGTGTGGCCGGGCTTGACCTGCGCCGGGTCGTAGCTCAGGTGAAACGGCAGCGGCACCTGGCCTTTGACCGGGCCTTTCTGTTCGGCCAAGGTCACTGCCGGCGCGTCCATCAGCGACACGTCCTGCAGGCTGACGCTCAAGGTGGCGGCGGGCGACAGGGCGATGCGTTGCAGGTAGAACACTTCGCCGTCGAGGCTGGCCTTGGGGGCTGGAGTCATGGATTGGCAGGCTCCGAGCAGGGCGGTAAGGCCCAGGAGGATGATCTTTTTCATGGTACAGCTCCTTTTCAACGGCGCCGGAAACAGCCCGGCGCCTCAGTCAATCTAGCGGCTTTCTGCCGGTTCCACAGGCGCTTCAGCGGCGCCGTCGACGCGATGCAAGGCCACTTGGCGAATCGATAGGCGAATCTCGGCAGGCAACACGCGTTTCGCCGCGCCTTCCGCCAGTTCACCCAGCAGGTCGTGGTAACTCAATTTGCCGGCCTCGTCGCGGCGCAGCACATCTTGCTCCAGCAATGTCTGGATAAAATGTCGGAAAAGACTCTTGTCGAAGAACTCCGGCGCGTTCAGGCCATGCAGGATCGACAGGCGCTGGGCCATGATCGTGCACAGGTCTTCCAGCTCTTCGGCGCTGATGCTGTTCTGGCCGCTGTTAAGCAGCAGCGAGATCGCCATGTAGAAGCGTTGCAGGGTCTGGGCGATGCTCTTGGACAGCAGCGTCAGCAGCACAAAGTGCCGCGAACTCGGGGCCGGACGCAGGTACACGTTGTTCTCAAAACGCAGCAGGCCTTGCTCGACAAAGGCTTCCAGCCATTGGTCGACGACCGCATCCAAATCCTCCAGCGACCAACGAATAAACAGTTCCGATTGCAGGTACGGGTAGAGCGCGCGGGTAAAGCGCAGGATCTGCTCGCGACTCATGCGTGAGCTGCTTTGGAAGAAACTCGCCAGCAGCGCCGGCAGGGCGAAAATGTGCAGCACGTTGTTGCGGTAATAGGTCATCAGGACGGCGTTCTGCTCATCCAGATACACAATCTTGCCCAGGGCATCACTCTGCTCCGAGAGCAGGTTCATGTCCTTGACGTGCTTGATCAGCGCCAGCCCATCGCCTTCCGGCAAGGTGGTGTGCGGTGAGTAGGGCACGCGGCGCAGCAGTGCCAGGTACAGGTCCAGCTGGCGGGCCATGGCCTGTTCATCCAGGGCCAGGCGCGTGGTGGAAAGCAGGGCCAGGGCCACCAGGTTCACCGGGTTGACGGCTGCGGCTTCGTTGAGGTGGCGTGCCACCTGCTCGCCGAGGCGGTTGGTGGTTTCGTTGAGCCACGCCGGTTTGTAGTTCGGGCCCAGCTCCTGGACACGCCAGCCCGGCTGCTCGGCGTCGAGGAACTCGGCCAGCTTGATCGGCTCGCCGAAGTTGACCGCGACCTGGCCAAAGCGCTGCTTGAGCGCGCCGACCACTTTGAAAATATCGAAGATCGATTCTTTCTTCTTGCTCGCCCCGCGCAACTCGCCCAGGTAAGTACGGCCTTCGAGCACGCGTTCATAGCCGATATACACCGGCACGAACACGATCGGCATACGTGAGGAGCGCAAGAAGCTGCGCAGTGTGATCGCCAGCATCCCGGTTTTCGGTTGCAGCATGCGCCCGGTGCGCGAGCGCCCGCCTTCGACGAAGTACTCCACCGGGAAGCCCTTGGTGAACAGGGTGTGCAGGTATTCATTGAACACCGAGGTGTACAGCGGGTTGCCCTTGAAGGTGCGGCGCATGAAAAACGCACCGCCACGGCGCAACAGGCTGCCGATCACCGGCATGTTCAGGTTGATGCCGGCGGCAATGTGCGGTGGGGTCAGGCCGTTTTTGAACAGCAGGTACGAGAGCAGCAGGTAGTCGATATGGCTGCGGTGGCAAGGCACGTAGATCACCTCGTAACCCTGGGCAACCTTTTGCACGCCTTCGATATTGTTGACCTTGATGCCGTCGTAGATCTTGTTCCAGAACCAGCTCAAGACCACTTCCAGAAAGCGAATCGCGGTGTAGGTGTAGTCCGACGCGATCTCGTTGCCGTAGCGCAGGGCCTGGGCCTTGGCTTTTTCCGGGGTGATTTTTTCGCGTTCGGCCTCATCCGCAATCGCCTGGCGCACCAGCGGCATGTTGACCAGGCCTTTGACCAGGTTACGGCGGTGGGACAGGTCGGGGCCGATGACCGCAGTCTTCAGGTTACGAAAGTGCACACGCAAGATGCGCTGGGCCATGCGCACGGTGCGTTCGTGGCCTTTATTGTGCTCGATCAATTCACGCAGGTTGATAGGCGCGGAGAATTGCACACGGGTCTTGCGACCCAGGATCAGGATGCTCAGCAAGCGGCGCAGGCGGCCGGTGACCGCCCAGCTGTCGGCAAACAGCAGTTTCCATGGGCTGGACTCGCTTTCGGGCGACTGCCCCCAGAACACGCTGACCGGAATGATTTGTGCATTCTCTTCGGCGTGCTCGGTCAGGGTGTTGACCAGGCGGGTCAGGGGCGGCGGCGCGCCGCGCTTGTCCTGGCGGCCGAGCCAGTCGGGTTCCGGCGTGAGGTAGAAGAACGCCGCCGGTTCCATCAGCGGGCCCACCGATACCGGCAGCACCGGGCGCGGCAGGCTGGCCTTGGTGCATTCCTTGTCGACCACCGCCAATTCGGTGAGAGAAGGCGATTGCAGGACGTAAAACACCGGCCGGCTGCGGTCCAGGTTAAGGGTTAGGGACGACTGATTGATCGTCTCCGAGCGAACCCAGAGGTACAACAGTCGGCGCAAGGTGCCAAACACCAGACGGCGGAACGGGGAGCGGGTCATAGGCGTGCTGCTTCAAGTGGAAAAAACCGAGCAGGCGCTCGGGCGGGTAGTGTGCCGTATTCGCCGAAAATCGGCAAAAAAGCAGCGATGTAAACTTGAGTTGAGCGTTTTTGAGCCTGTCTTATACTCGGCAGTTCAATGCGAGCGACTCAACAATAAAAATGCATGTGGGAGTAAGACAGATGGCAACGCGTGAAACCGGCAATGTAAAGTGGTTCAACGATGCAAAGGGCTATGGCTTTATCCAGCGTGAAGACGGCAAGGATGTGTTTGTGCACTACCGCGCCATTCGCGGTGAAGGCCACCGTTCACTGGCCGAGGGCCAGCAGGTGGAATACGCCGTGGTGACCGGCGAGAAGGGCTTGCAGGCTGAGGATGTGGTGGGTCTGTAACACCCTTGTCCTGCCAACCCAATCAACTGTGGGAGCTGGCTTGCCTGCGATGCAGACACCTCGGTCTATCAGTCGGACCGCGGTGATGCTATTGCAGGCAAGCCAGCTCCCACATTGATTGGGTTGTCCGGTTTGGATCAGGCAGTTTTCCAGGTGATCTGCTCTTCACCGTCGGCACTGATGCGAATCCAGGTATCAGCGCTTTCCTCACCTTCCTCCTCAACCCAGGTACCCGGCGCGCAGCGCACTTCGACGTTCAGCGCGGCAAAGGCGGCGCGGGCGCAGGCGATGTCGTCATCCCACGGCGTCTGGTCGCTTTCCAGGTACAGGCTGTTCCACTTGCCCACGGCTTTTGGCAGCCAGGTAACCGGCACAGTGCCGGCCTTGCACTTGTAGGTCTGGCCTTTCTGGACCCAGTCGGTGCACGGGCCGAGGGCAGTGCCCAGCCAGGCGGCGATGGCCTTGTAGTCGACCTCGGCGTCTTTCAGGTAAATCTCGATATCAGGTTGGCGCATGGATGTTCCTCGTTGCGGGATTCGAAAATCCATTCGCGGATACTTAAAAGTCGGTTATTGAAGCACGAAATAATCGTAGCGCATCGATACGGTGACCAGCAGCGGGTCGGCGGCCTCGATCACTTCAGCACGGCGCTCGGCACTCGCGCGCCAGCCATGGGGCGTCATTGCCAGCAGGTTGGCGCGGTCCCGGGGCTCGATCAGGCTCAGGGTGAACTCCAGCGTTTCACTGTGCGCCAGGCTCATGCCTTCGGGCACCAACGCCAAATGCTTGTCGTCGGTGTATTCACGCACTTCGTCGTACAGGCGTTCGCGCAGTTCCATCAGGTGGCCGGCAGTCGGGCCGACCTTCATCAAACCGCCGCCAGGGCTGAGCAGGCGCTTGGCTTCGTCCCAGTCCAGAGGGCTGAACACGCTGGCGAGAAACTGGCAACTGCCCGACGCCAACGGCACGCGGGCCATGCTGGCGATCAACCAGGTCAGCGCCGGGTTGCGTTTGCACGCGCGTTTCACCGCTTCCTTGGAGATATCCAGCGCATAGCCGTCAGCGTGGGGCAGGGCGTCGGCGATTTGCGCGGTGTAGTAACCCTCGCCACATCCGATGTCCACCCAACGCTGCGGCGCGCGCTCGGCGGCCAGTTCGGCCAGGCGCTTGGCCACTGGCGCATAGTGCCCGGCATTGAGAAAGTCGCGGCGTGCCTCGACCATGGCGAGGTTGTCGCCTGGGTCGCGGCTGTTCTTGTGCTGCACCGGCAACAGGTTCAGGTAACCCTGGCGCGCACGGTCGAAACGGTGCCCGGTCGGGCACGCCACGCCGTTATCCACAGGGTTGAGCGGTTCGCTGCAAAGGGGGCAGGCGAGCATCAGGCGAGCAACTTGATCAGGGTTTGGTAGTAGATTTCGGTCAGCACATCGAGGTCGCTGGCCAGGATGCGTTCGTTGACCTGATGGATCGTCGCGTTGACCGGGCCCAGCTCCACGACCTGAGTACCGAGGGTGGCAATGAAGCGCCCATCGGACGTGCCGCCGCTGGTGGACGCCTTGGTCTCGCGGCCGGTAATCGCCTTGATGCTGGCCGAAACAGCATCCAGCAACGCGCCCGGCTCGGTGAGGAATGGCAGGCCCGACAAGGCCCATTCAACGTGCCAGTCCAGGCCGTGTTTATCCAGAATCGCTGCCACGCGCTGTTGCAGGCCCTCGACGGTGGATTCGGTGGAGAACCGGAAGTTGAACACTGCCGTCAGGTCGCCCGGAATCACGTTGGTGGCGCCGGTACCGGAATTGAGGTTGGAAATCTGGAAGCTGGTCGGCGGGAAGAAGGTATTGCCATCGTCCCAGTGCTCGGCCGCCAGTTCCGCCAGCGCCGGTGCGGCCAGGTGGATCGGGTTCTTCGCCAGGTGCGGGTACGCCACGTGGCCCTGTACACCGCGCACGGTCAGGGTGGCACCGAGGGAGCCGCGACGACCATTTTTGACCACATCGCCCACCAGCGTAGTGCTCGACGGTTCACCGACGATGCACCAGTCCAGGCGCTCCTTGCGGGCCGCCAGGCGCTCGATGACCGCTTTGGTGCCGTGGTGCGCCGGGCCTTCTTCATCGCTGGTGATCAGAAAAGCCACAGAGCCCTTGTGGTCCGGGTAGTCGGTCACAAAACGCTCCGAGGCCACCAGCATTGCCGCCAGGCTGCCTTTCATGTCCGCCGCGCCACGCCCGCAGAGCATGCCGTGTTCGTCGATCAACGCGTCGAACGGGTCGTTCTGCCACGCCTGCACCGGGCCGGTTGGCACCACGTCGGTGTGACCGGCAAAGCACAGTACCGGGCCTTCGTGTTTGCCATGGGTGGCCCAGAAGTTGTCAACGTCTTCGATACGCATCGGCTCAAGTGCAAAACCGGCGTCGCCCAGGCGCTGCATCATCAGCTTCTGGCAGTCGGCATCAATCGGCGTCACCGAGGGGCGACGGATCAAGTCGATGGCAAGTTGAAGGGTCGGCGAAAGGTCGGCATGGGCCGTCATGGGGAAACTCCGGGAAGCGTGTAATGGGCGCGCAGGACGAATGTGGATAAAACAGGGTTCGATGTGGGAGCAGGCAAGCCAGCTCCCACAGAAAGCAGGGCCTGGCCAAGTCTCGTAAAACGGCCGTTATCTTATAGCAAAACGGCGGCCAGAGGCCGCCGTTTAGTGCATTGCGCAAGTTTTTACTCGGCGGTTGCCGGCTCAACCTTAGGTGCAGGTTTTGGCAGCGATGACAGGAACGCCATGATCAGCGCCGCCACATACGGCAGCGATTGCACCAGCAGCATCACCACCCAGAAGCGTATGTCATTGCTCGGCAGGCCCTGCACCAGGTAAATCCCCAGTGCGGCGCCCCACAACAGCAACATGATGAACATCTCTTCGCGGGCTTCGGAAATCGCGACCCAGAAGCCGTGGTTATCGGCGTTTTTCGGTGTGCGAAAGAACGGAATACTGGTGGTGAAGAAGCCATACAGCACCGCCTTGGCGATGGTGTGCGACAACGCCAGCCCGGCCAGTGCCGCGCAAAACGCATCTTTCAAGTTCACACCCACCGCACGGCGGTAGAGGAAGATGATCTTGCCGACCTTGAACACAAACAACGCCAACGGCGGGATCGCGAAAATCAGCAGCGGCGGGTCAACACGGGTCGGCACGATGATCATCGCCGCCGACCACAACAGGGCGCCGACGGTGAAGAAGATGTTCATGCCATCCGCCACCCACGGCAACCAGCCCGCGAGGAAGTGGTAACGCTGGCCACGGGTCAGCTCGGTGCCTTTGCCGCGCAACAGGCTGGCGGTGTGGCGCTTGATGATCTGGATCGCGCCGTAGGCCCAGCGGAAACGCTGCTTCTTGAAGTCGATAAAGGTATCCGGCATCAAGCCCTTGCCGTAACTGTCGTGGTAATACGCCGCCGACAGGCCTTTCTCGAATACCCGCAGGCCGAGTTCGGCGTCTTCACAGATGCACCAGTCGGCCCAGCCGAGTTCCTCGAGCACCGAACGGCGGGTCATGGTCATGGTGCCGTGCTGGATGATCGCGTCGCGGTCGTTGCGGGTGACCATGCCGATATGGAAGAAACCTTTGTATTCGGCGTAGCAGAGCTTCTTGAAGGTGCTTTCGTTCTGGTCGCGGTAGTCCTGCGGCGACTGCACCACGGCGATTTTCGGGTCGGCGAAGTGCGGCACCATGTGCTTGAGCCAGTTGGGCGACACACAGTAGTCCGAGTCGATCACCGCGATCACTTCGGCATCCTTGGCGGTGTGCGGAATCAGGTAGTTCAGCGCGCCGCCCTTGAAACCGGCCAGGGGCGCGACGTGGAAGAACTTGAAGCGCGGGCCGAGGGTTTCGCAGTAGTCACGCACCGGCTCCCAGACGGCCGGGTCCTTGGTGTTGTTATCGATGATCAGGACTTCGAAGTCCGGGTAATCGAGGGCGGCCAGGGCGTCGAGGGTCTGTTTGACCATCTCCGGCGGCTCGTTGTAGCACGGCACATGGATCGAGACTTTCGGGCGGTAGTCCGAATCGCCTTCCACCGGCAGGAATTCACGCCGGCGCTTGTGGGTCCACACCGCTTCCGCCAGTTCGTGGGCTTCGGTGAGCAATACGATAAACACGCCCAGGGCGCCGAGGGCCAGCAAGATGCCGACGGTGACACTGAACCAGGTGCTGTATTGCTGGCTGTAGTCGTAGCCGATCCACACCAATACCGAACCACAGAGGAAGGCGATAAAGGTCAGGAAGGTACGGCCACGCTGGCGCAGGGCCGAGCCGTCGATCATCAGCAGGGTCAGCGACAGCAGTGCCAGCACCACCGAGCCGATGGCCAGCACGCGCCATTGCGGGATGGCGACGACCGGGCCTTCAAAGTTGAATTTCTGCTGGCGCGCGGCGTTGTACACGCCCCAATAAGCACCGGCTGAACCTTCGTCACTGACTTTCCACGGCTGATCGAAGGCTTCGATCACGAAGTAGTTGTAACCCTGGCGGTTGAGCTTGTTGACCAGCGTGCGCAGGTAAATCGCCTGGTCGGCCGGCGAGCTTTCATTGCCACCGCGCATACGGCCGTTGCTCGGCCAGCCCACTTCCGAGAGCAGCAGCGGCTTTTTCGGGAACAGCTTTTTCAGGTCGCGGGCACGGTCGAGGACGTACTGGCCGGCCTTGTCCATGGGGATGAATTCCCAGAACGGCAGGATGTGCGCGGCGATCAGGTCGACGTGCTTGGCCAGTTGCGGGTTCTTTTCCCAGATGTGCCATTGCTCGGAGGTGGTCACCGGCACTTTCACGGCGGCGCGCACCCGGTCCAGCAGCACGATCAGCGCCTCTGGGGTGATTTCTTCGCGGAACAATGCCTCGTTACCGACCACCACGCGCACAACGCTGCGCGAGGTGTTGGCGATCTCGATGGCGCGCTGGATTTCACGCTCGTTGCGCTCCAGGTCCGGGCTGATCCAGATCCCCAGGGTCACGCGCAAGCCGAACTCTTCGGCCAGTTTGGGGATATCGCCCAATGTGCCGTCCACCGAGTAAGTACGGATGTTGTCCGTCAGCTTGCTCATGATCGCCAGGTCCTGGCGCATCTGGTCGTCAGTGGGGTACTGGTCTTTCTGCGGGAACTGGCCTTGTTGGAACGGCGAGTAGGAGAACCCGGAGATCTGTTCAGGCCAGTTGGGGGTGGTGACCGGGCGGTTGATCAGCGCCCAGAAGCCGGTAAACAGCGCGGCAATTGCCAGCACTACCACCAGGTTGAGTCCAAATTTACGCGATGACATGGCTATTTCGGGTTCCAAAGGGTGTGGAACGAAAAGAGGTGTCGGCCTACGCCGAACGGCGCGCATCCTACACCGGCCTTCAACTGAGCGTACAGCAGACAGAGAAAAGCCGGACGTTAGTCAGCGAAAGACCCTCTAAGTTCTTTACTTGTAGCTGGAAGCTTCGAACTTGTCGCTGCGTAGTCCATAATGCGCGCCGGTTTTTGGGGTAATGGTCATGAGCACAGAAGATCCACGGTTTGCAGGCGTCGCCCGCTTGTATGGCATTGAAGGCCTGGAACGCTTGAAAGCGGCCCATGTGGCGATCGTCGGCGTCGGCGGCGTGGGCTCCTGGGCGGCGGAAGCCATGGCCCGTTGCGGTGTGGGCGAAATCTCGCTGTTTGACCTGGACGATGTCTGCGTCAGCAACAGCAACCGTCAGTTGCACGCCCTGGACAGCACCGTGGGCAAGCCCAAGGTCGAGGTGATGGCCGAACGCCTGCGCGGCATCAACCCGGACTGCACTGTGCACGCGGTGGCGGACTTCGTCACGCGCGACACCATGGCCGAGTACATCACGCCGAATATCGATTGCGTGATCGACTGCATCGACGCGGTCAACGCCAAGGCCGCACTGATTGCCTGGTGCAAGCGCCGCAAGATCCAGATCATCACCACCGGCGGCGCCGGCGGGCAGATCGACCCGACGCTGATCCAGGTCTGCGACCTGAACCGCACCTTCAATGACCCGCTGGCCTCGAAAGTGCGCTCCACACTACGCCGCGACTACGGCTTTTCGCGCACCGTGACCCGCCATTACAGTGTGCCGTGTGTGTTCTCTACCGAACAACTGCGCTATCCCAAGCCGGACGGCAGCATCTGCTTGCAGAAGAGTTTTGTCGGTGACGGCGTGAAGCTGGACTGCGCCGGTGGGTTTGGCGCGGTGATGATGGTCACGGCCACGTTCGGCATGGTGGCGGCGACCAAGGCGGTGGACAAGATTGTGGCCGGGGTGCGCAGGCCGTCGGAGCGGGTCAAGCCTACCCAGATCTAGCTGTCCTGCACAAAACAAAATGTGGGAGCTGGCTTGCCTGCGATAGCTTCACCGTAGTCTGACTGATAGACCGAGGTGCCTGCATCGCAGGCAAGCCAGCTCCCACACAAGCCAGCTCCCACATTAGTTTTGCGTACAGGTCAGCTCTTGCATGCGCTGCAGGACAGCATTAAGCCCATTGCTGCGCGATGGCGACAGCTGGCGCGAAAGCCCCAGTTGATTGAACCAGCCCGGCAGGTCAACGGCCTGCAACTCACTTGCCGACAACCCATTGACCCGTGCCAGCAGCAACGCCACCAGCCCACGAATCATGCGCGCGTCGCTGCTGGCGGCAAATTGCCAATGACCATCGTGCAAACGGCCGACCAACCACACCAGGCTTTCACAGCCCTGCACGAGGTTGGCCTCGACCTTGTCGTCATCCGCCAACGCCGGCAACCGCTCGCCCCATTGCATCAGCATGCGCGCGCGTTGTTCCCAACTGCCTACTGCCTGAAACGACTCAAGTGCACTGACGGCATCCACTGGCAGGCTCATCGCAACATATCCAGCGCCTGGTCCAGCGCTTCAAAAAAGCGCTCCAGGTCATCGGAGTCGTTATAAAGCGCCAGGGACACACGGATCGCCCCGGACAAGTGCATGGCCTTGAGCAACGGCATTGCGCAGTGATGCCCGGCCCGCACGGCAATGCCTTGCTCGGTGAGCAGGTGAGCCAGGTCGGCGTTGTGCACGCCCTCCACCACGAAACTGGCGAGTGCCACTTGTGGGGAGCCGAGTACGCGCACGCCATTGCGCGCTTTCAGCCCGCGCAGCAGGTAGTCATGCAGGGCCGCTTCATGGGCGACCACGGCCGGCGGGTCCAGTGAATTCAGGTAATCCAGCGTGGCGCCCAGACCGATTACACTCGCAATCGGCGGCGTGCCCGCCTCGAAACCCAGCGGCGCAGGGCGAAAACTCGCACTTTGATACTCGGCCTGCTGCACCATCTCGCCGCCGAACTGCCAGTGGCGCAGGTGATGCAGCGCTTCATTACGGCCATACAGCACGCCGACGCCGTCCGGGCCGTAGAGCTTATGGCTGGAGAATACATAGAAGTCGCAACCCAGCGCCTGTGCATCGTGGCGACCATGGACAATGCCTTGGGCACCGTCGACCACGGTCAAGGCGCCGTGGGCCTTGGCCATGGGCAGCAAGGCCTCCAGGGGTTGCCAGGTGCCGAGCACGTTGGATAGCTGGCTCACTGCCAGCAAGCGCGTGCGCGGGCCGATCAATTCGGCGGCGGCTTGCAGGTCAATCACGCCATCATCGCCAAGGGGCAAGACCACCAGCGTCAGCGCGCGACGCTTGGCCAGTTGCTGCCAGGGCAGCAGGTTGGCGTGGTGTTCCAGGGCGCTGATGACAATCTCATCGCCCGCATTGAATAAGTGCTCAAGGCCATAGGCCAAGAGGTTCAGCGCAGACGTCGCGCCGTGGGTAAACACGATCTGCCCGCTGTCACCTGCGTTCAACCACTGCGCGACCTTGCTGCGACTGTCTTCAAACGCCTGGGTCGCGTGAGCCCCCGGCAAATGCTGGGCGCGGTGCACATTGGCTGCGCCATTGGCGTAGTAATGGCTGATAGCGTCCAACAGGGCTTGGGGTTTTTGTGTGGTGGCGGCGTTGTCCAGGTAGGTCTGGTCTTGCCGTTGCAGGGTGGCGATGGCCGGGAAATCGGCGCGCCAGGGGGAGGGCACAAGCATGGTCTTAAGACTCGTATAAGCGAGCCCCAGGTTTGGGGCCCGCTAGTGGCATCGAGTGGCTGCTTAGTTGTGAGCGTGCAGCGCTTCGTTCAGTTCGATCGCCGATTTGTGGGTTTTGCACTCCACGGCACCGGTCTGGGAATTGCGACGGAACAGCAGGTCCGGCTGGCCGGCCAGTTCGCGCGCCTTGACCACTTTGACCAGTTGGTTGTGCTCGTCGAGCAGGGCAACCTTGGTGCCGGCAGTCACGTACAGGCCCGATTCCACGGTATTGCGGTCGCCCAACGGGATGCCGATACCGGCGTTGGCGCCGATCAGGCAGCCTTCGCCCACCTTGATCACGATGTTGCCGCCGCCCGACAGGGTGCCCATGGTGGAGCAACCGCCGCCCAGGTCCGAACCCTTGCCGACGAACACACCTGCCGATACACGGCCTTCGACCATGCCCGGGCCTTCGGTGCCGCCGTTGAAGTTGACGAAACCTTCGTGCATCACGGTGGTGCCTTCGCCCACGTAGGCACCCAGGCGGATGCGCGCGGCATCAGCGATACGCACGCCGGCTGGCACTACGTAGTCGGTCATTTTCGGGAACTTGTCCACCGAGAATACTTCCAGCAGCTCGCCACGCAGGCGTGCTTCCAGTTGGCGTTCGGCCAGTTCGTTGATGTCGATTGCGCCCTGGCTGGTCCACGCCACGTTCGGCAACTGCGGGAACACACCGGCCAGGCTCAGGCCGTGGGGCTTGACCAGGCGGTGGGACAGCAGGTGCAGCTTGAGGTAGGCCTCAGGCGTGGAGGTCAGTGCGGCGTCTTCGGCCAACAGGGTGGCGACCAGCGGGGTGTGGCTTTCAGCCAGACGGCTGAGCAGTGCGGCCTGGGCCGTGTCGACACCTTTGAGCGCGTCAGCCAGTTGCAGCGCCTGGCTCACGGTGAAGGTAATAGCCTGGTTGCCTTCGGTGTAACCGAGGATCGGCGCGATGGCGGCCACGATCTCCGCCGACGGGTTGAGCAGCGGTTGTGCGTAAAACACTTCCAGCCAAGCACCTTGGCGGTTCTGAGTGCCGACGCCGAAGCCCAGGCTGAACAGGGAATTGGACATGCTGTTACCTCTACAAAAATGGAAGGCTGGCCTACTTGAGGGCCGCCGAATAACTATCTGGCTTGAAGCCAATCAGGGTTCTGTCACCGAGATCGAGCACCGGGCGCTTGATCATCGAGGGTTGTGCGAGCATCAATTCAATGGCTTTCGACTGATCGAGATCGGCTTTGCGTTCGTCTTCGAGTTTGCGAAAGGTGGTGCCCGCACGGTTCAAAACCACCTGCCAACCGTGCTCGTTGCACCATTGGGTCAAGTGTTCGCGGTCGATACCGGCCGTTTTGTAGTCGTGGAACTCATAGCTCACAGCGTGCTCATCGAGCCAGGTGCGCGCCTTTTTCATGGTGTCGCAGGCTTTGATGCCGAAAAGGTGCAAGGTTTTGCTTGAAGCGGTCAAGGAATTGCCCCCCTTTGGACGTATGAAAGTTAAAGGTCACGGATTATGCCACGACCAGCGGGTTTGGGTGCCGCTCGTCATACTTGCCGATGATTCAGTGCGACTTATGTGCAAAAGCCGTTGCGCAGCCATGGGGGTAACATAGCCGGTTAATATGGCACTTCAACGGCCAGTTGTTGCCTGATCGGTGTCATAGCAAGTCGATTGTCCGGGAAACCCGCGTTATGCAAACCGCCTACACCGTTCTTATCCTGCTGATGCTGGTCAGCGTTTCGCGCCTTGTCGGGCGCATTATTCCCCTGCCGCTGCCTTTGGTGCAGATCGCCGCCGGGGCCTTGCTGGCCTGGCCGACGCTCGGGCTGCACGTAGCGCTGGACCCGGAGCTGTTCCTGTTTCTGTTCCTGCCGCCGTTGCTGTTCTCCGATGGCTGGCGCATGCCCAAGCGCGAATTGTGGCGGCTCAGAGGCCCGATCCTTACGCTGGCGGTGGGGCTGGTGCTATTTACCGTGGTCGGTGCCGGTTACTTCATCCATTGGCTATTGCCTACGATCCCGTTGCCGGTGGCCTTCGCCCTGGCGGCCGTATTGTCCCCGACCGATGCCGTGGCGGTGTCGGCCATTTCCCAGAATCGCCTGCCAAAACCTCTGATGCATATGCTGCAAGGCGAGGCATTGATGAATGATGCCTCGGGCCTGGTGACTTTCAAGTTCGCCCTGGCTGCCGCGTTGACCGGTGTATTTTCCCTGGCGGACGCCAGCCTGACTTTTGTGTTGGTCGCCGTCGGCGGCCTCGCGGTAGGCGTGGCGCTGAGCTGGCTGGTCGGCCGTTTACGCGCCTGGATGATCGCGCGGGGCTGGGACGACCCGGCCACCCACGTGGTGTTTATGTTGTTGCTGCCGTTTGCGGCCTACGTGCTGGCCGAGCGCCTGGGTGCCTCGGGGATTCTTTCGGCGGTGGCGGCGGGCATGATGCAAAGCTGGCTCGACTTGCTGCCACGCCAGACCAGCACGCGTTTGCTCAACCGCAGTGTGTGGTCGCTGCTGGAGTTTGCGTTTAATGGCCTGATCTTCCTGCTGCTTGGCCTGCAACTGCCCGACATCATCAAGGCCGTGGTCAGCCATGAGCCGACACTGTGGCCAACCTTGCTGTACCGCTGCCTGGATGTGGTTGCGATTTTCCTGGTGCTGGTGGTGTTGCGGTTTGTCTGGGTGCAGAGCATCTGGCGGCTGTCGGGCCTGTTGCGGCGGCTACGTGGGAAAAGCGAATTGACACTCGTGCCCACGGCGCGCTCCTGCTGGCTGTTGACCGTGGGTGGTGTGCGCGGTGCGGTCACGTTGGCGGGTGTGATGTCGGTGCCTTTGCTGCTGGCGCCTGGCCAGGATTTTCCTCAACGTGACCTGCTGATCTTCATCGCCGCTGGGGTAATCCTGCTGTCGCTGGTGGCCGCCTGCATTGCGTTGCCGTTGCTGCTGCGCGGTATCGAGCAAAGCCCCGATGAAAAACGCCATAACGAAGTGCGCGAGGCGTGGAAAAAGACCGCCGTAGCCGCCATCCACGCGCTGGAAGCGGACGAGCCTGCCGAAACCCCAGACGCCGCGCAGGCAGCACTCGCGACCGAGCTAAAGGCGCGGCTGATGTCGGAATATCGTCATCAGTTGGAAGTATTCAACGATTCAGCCGAAGCTCAGGCGCTGGCGCACCAGATGGACTTGCTTGAACGCAAATTGCGCCTCAAGGCCCTGCGCGCGCAGCGCTTGGAGTTGTACAGCCTGAGCCGTCATCACCAGATTGGTGATGACGTGTTGCGCGAAGTCTTGGCGGATCTGGATATGAGTGAGGCGAATCTGGGGGTGATGAAGTAGTTGTGCGCACCGCGGTGCCTTAAGGCTTGGGGTATTGCGAGGCGATGAACGACTTATCCAGTTCTGTCAAACGGGTGGGCCAGGGGATTGCCGGCTGCTTCCATAGTACGTCGCTGCTGAAGCCGTAATGCATGATTGAGTTTTTATCGTATTCGGAGGCAGCGACATTTTTTCCGGCAAGGCGCTGGAGAATGTCTTTATGGATGGCTTCATCCGACCCATGGCCTTTGAAGTGTCTGTAGACGGCCGGCGTATTAAAATCAATCGTTCTATCGGGGTGTAAATGTTCATGATGCAACCCTAGGGCATGCCCGAATTCATGGGCTGCAATCGCTTCGAACCTGGGGTTGTCGTAAGGGTTTGGCAGCACCATGGTCGGCAGGTAGAGGGGCACCTGTTGCGCGTTGGTGCCAAGTGCAGAGCTGCCTGATTGAGTCTCCCCATAGTCCAGCGCGATGCGTATATCTCCCTCTTCCCCTGAAACAAATTCAAAGGTCAGGTTGATATGCGGTAGCCAAAGATTCGCAGCTTTTTTTATCTGCGCCAGTGCTTTTTCGTCGGCATCATAGACAGCGATCTTCAGCGTGGAATTTTGCGGCCAGTATTTTTCAGGTGCTGAAACGGCGCGGGTTTTTCTTGAGTGGGATTTATCCGGGGACGTTTGATATATATCACTGTCGTGAGTGCGTATGGAGGTGAAACCGAGAGTTGCTGTGCTCAGGTTTGTCATCGTGCCATGTCCACATTGTTCAAAACGTTAATGAACATTGAGTGGTACTTGTGGCTGATAGGATTCCACCGTTTATCATTTTTACGCAAACAGCTACTTATGCAGCGCAGTGTCGTTCCTATGGCGCTGCCCGCACTTTATTTACAGTGCGGGCAGCGCAGGGATGTTCAGCGACGGCTTATGAAGTCGCGAATCCGTTCTGCCGCTTCCACACACTCCGCCAACGGCGCCACCAGCGCCAGGCGTACGCGCCCGGCACCCGGGTTGAAGCCGTCGACTTCGCGCGACAGGTATGAGCCCGGCACTACGGTCACGTGTTCTTCCACAAACAAGTCACGGCAGAACGCGGCATCGTCGCCCTTCACGTTCGGCCACAGATAGAAGCCGCCGTCTGGGGCCTGTACATCCAGCACGGGCTTGAGAATGGCCAGCACGGCGTCGAATTTCTCCCGATACAGGTCACGGTTGGCCAATACGTGAGCTTCATCCTGCCAGGCAGCAATGCTGGCCAGCTGGGTTTGCACCGGCATCGCGCAACCGTGATAGGTGCGGTACAGCAGGAAGGCCTTGAGGATATCGGCATCGCCAGCCACGAAACCCGAGCGCAGGCCCGGCAGGTTGGAGCGCTTGGACAGGCTGTGGAACACCACGCAACGCTTGAAGTCCTGGCGGCCCAGTTCCACGCAGGCGCTGAGCAGGCCTGGCGGCGGGGTTTGTTCGTCGAAGTACAGCTCGCTGTAGCACTCGTCGGCGGCGATCACGAAGTCATATTCGTCGGCCAGGGCGATGAGCTTTTTCAGGGTCTCGACCGGGATCAGCGCACCGGTCGGGTTGCCGGGTGAGCACAGGAACAGGATCTGGCAGCGTTTCCAGATGTCTGGCGAGACGGCGTCGAAATCCGGGTTGAAACCATCGCTGTCCAGGCACGGCAGGTAATGCGGCTTGGCCCCGGCCAGGAAGGCCGCGCCTTCGTAGATCTGATAGAACGGGTTGGGGCTGACCACCAGTGCATCGTCAGCGCGGTTGACCACGGTTTGGGTGAAGGCAAACAGCGCCTCGCGGGTACCGTTGACCGGCAGGATGTTGCGCGCCGGGTCCAGCCAGCCTGTGGGCACGTTGAAGCGCCGCTCGCACCAGGCGCCGATAGCCTCGCGCAGGGCCGGGATGCCCAGAGTGGTCGGGTACACCGCCATCTGGTCGAGGTTATCCGCCAGGGCCCTGGCTACGAAGGCTGGGGATTTGTGCTTCGGCTCGCCGATGGACAGCGCGATCGGGCGTTTGTCCGGGTTAGGCGTGACGCTGCCGAGCAGGGCGCGCAGTTTCTCGAACGGGTAGGGCTGGAGCTGGTTCAGGGCGTTGTTCATGTAAGCCTCTTACGGTCAGCACGCACTCTGTGGGAGCTGGCTTGCCTGCGATGGCATCACTGTGGTCTGCCTGATAGACCAAGGTGTCTGCATCGCAGGCAAGCCAGCTCCCACATGAATCGTGTCCACAAAGTTAAAATCAAATGGTCAGTCTGGTCAGCTCGACACCCGGTTCCTGGGTCACGCTCAACTGTTGCACGATGGCTTCCTGCAAGCGCAGGCACAGCTGCGGGTCGGACAGCGGTTGGTTGTCGGCGTCGGTAATGAAAAACACGTCTTCCACGCGCTCTCCCAGGGTCGCAATCTTGGCGTTTTGCAACGACAGGTCGAATTCCAGGAAGATCCCGCCGATGCGCGCCAGCAAGCCTGGGCGGTCGGGTGCGCTGAGTTCCAGCACTGTGACCGGGCGCTGGGCGTCATTGGAAATGGTCACCTGGGGCGCAAACGCAAAGTGCTTGAGCTGGCGCGGTACCCGACGCTGGATGATGGTCGGGTAGTCGTCCGGGTTGCGCAAAGCCTCGGTAAGGCCTTCACGGATCTTTTTCACGCGTGCGGGGTTGTCGCCGATCGAGTCGCCTTCGGTGTCGAGCACGATATAGGTGTCGAGGGTGAACTGGCTGCTGGACGTGATAACCCGCGCGTCATGGATGTTCAGGTTGAGCTGGTCCATGGCGGCCACGGTTACGGCGAAGAAGTCGTGCTGGTCCGGCGCGTAGATGAAGATCTGCGTGCCGCCCTCGAATTCACGCTGGGTGGTTTCCTTGATCAGCACCAGTGGCCCGCCGTCGGCCGGCTGCTGCAGGATTGCGTCACTGTGCCAGGCCACGTCGCCGGCGGTGTGGCGCAGGAAGTAATCATCGCCCAGTTGCGACCACAGCTGTTCGACGTCATCCGGGTCGTTACCGCCGCGAACGAGGATATCCAGGGCCGCGCTTTGGGTGCGGCGGATCTGCTCTTCGCGATCTACCGGGTTTTCCAGGCCACGGCGCAGCGCGCGCTTGGTCTCGGTGTAGAGCTGGCGCAACAGGCTGGCGCGCCAGGAGTTCCACAGTGTCGGGTTGGTGGCGTTGATGTCGGAGACGGTCAGCACGTAGAGGTAGTCGAGGCGGGTTTCATCGCCGACGATCCCGGCAAAGTCATGAATCACCTGCGGGTCGGACAAGTCTTTGCGCTGGGCGGTGGTCGACATCACCAGGTGGTTCTGCACCAGCCAGACGATCAGGCGGCTGTCCCACAGCGGCAGCTGGTGGCGCTGGCAGAAGGCTTCAGCATCGACCGCGCCCACTTCGGAGTGGTCGCCATGCCGGCCTTTGCCGATGTCGTGGTACAGGCCGGCCAGGTAGATCAGCTCGGGCTTGGGCAACTTGGCCATGAGCTTGCTGGCCAGCGGGAATTTCTCCGACACCTGGGTGTACTGCAACTTGCGCAGGTGTTTGATCAAATTGAGCGTGTGGGCGTCCACGGTATAGATGTGGAACAGGTCGTGTTGCATCTGCCCGACGATAAAGCCGAACTCCGGCAGGTAGCGGCCGAGGATGCCGTAACGGTTCATGCGCCGCAGGTTGCGGTGGATGCCGATCTTGCACTTGAACAGTTCGATAAACAGGCTGGTGTTGCGGATATCGTTGCGAAATTCGTCGTCGATCAGGTGACGGTTTTCCCGCAGCAGGCGGATGGTGTCGGCGCGCACGCCTTTGATTTCCGGCTGCTGGGCCATCAGCACGAAGATTTCCAGCATGGCGAACGGTGTGCGGCGGAACACATTGTCGTTGCGCGCCTCGATATAGCCGTCGTGCAGTTGGAAGCGCGAGTTGATAGGCAGCGGTGGGGCTTCGTCCTCCGGGGCCAGAATCACTTCTTCAAAGTGCTGGATGATCAGGTCGCTGAGCTGGGCAATGCTCATGACCACGCGGTAATACTGCTGCATGAAGCTTTCGATGCTAGTTTTGGCGTCTTCGCCTTCAAACCCCAGCAGGGTGGCGATGGAGCGCTGATGGTCGAACAGCAGACGGTCTTCGGAGCGCCCGGCGAGCATGTGCAGGGCGTAACGCACCTTCCACAGGAACTCCTGGGACGAGGCCAGCAGGGCATTTTCGCTCTCGACCAGAAAGCCTTCGCCAGCCAGGGCGCGCAGGTTGAGGGTGCCGTATTGGCGACGAGCCACCCACAGGATGGTCTGGATGTCGCGCAGCCCGCCCGGTGAGCCTTTGACGTTGGGCTCCAGGTTGTATTCGGTGTCGTTGTACTTGTGATGCCGGGCTTTTTGCTCGGCACGCTTGGCCAGGAAGAACTCCTTGCTCGGCCACATATGCGCAGTGCTGGTGACCTCCAGCATGCGCTGGCGCAGGCGTTCGGGGCCGGCGATGGTGCGGCTTTCCATCAGGTTGGTGATCACGGTAAGGTCGGCGCGCGCCTCTTCGGCGCACTCGTCCACCGAGCGCACGCTCTGGCCGACTTCCAGGCCGATGTCCCACAACAGCGTCAGAAAACGCTCGATGGAATCGCGAAAGATCTCATGGTCGGCACTGTCCAGCAGGATCAGCAGGTCGATGTCGGAGTAGGGGTGCAGCTCGCCGCGACCGTAGCCGCCCACCGCCACCAGGGCGATGTCGGCGTCTTCACTCCAACTGAACTGTTCCCAGGCCTTTTGCAGGATGTTGTCGACGAACCAGGCGCGGTCCTCGATCAGACGACGAATGTCGCGGCCGCTGCGAAAGCGCGCATCGAGCACCTCGCGGGCCTGGCGGATAGCCTTCTTGAAGGCGGCGATGGGGCTTGCCTTCAGGGCCAGTTCGGCCTGGAACTGGCCACGGTCGAAGAGTTCGGGATCCACCTGGGGCATCGATCGGCTTTCCTATCTGTCTATGGAGTCAGTCACAACGGTGTCGCTGGAAAACCGAGGCAACCATTACGCCGAGACGCGAGGGATCGTGTCGTCTGCGCGCAGGGTGAAGATCTCGTAGCCGGTTTCGGTGACGAGCAGGGTGTGTTCCCATTGGGCCGAGAGCTTGCGGTCCTTGGTGATGGCGGTCCAGCCGTCGCCCAGCACCTTGGTGTCGGCCTTGCCCTGGTTGATCATCGGCTCGATGGTGAAGGTCATGCCTGCCTTGAGTTCCATGCCGGTGCCGGCGCGGCCGTAGTGCAGAATCTGCGGTTCTTCGTGGAATACGGTGCCGATACCGTGGCCACAGAATTCGCGCACCACCGAAAAGCCGTTCTTCTCTGCGTGCTTCTGGATCACTTCACCGATGTCGCCCAGGCGGCAGCCAGGTTTTACGATCTCGATCGCCTTGTACATGCATTCCTGGGTGACCTGGGACAGGCGCTCAGCCCAGACCGGCACGTTGCCGACGTGGAACATACGGCTGGTATCGCCAAAATAGCGGTCCTTGATCACGGTAACGTCGATGTTCAGGGTGTCGCCGTCCTTCAACGGCTTGTCGCCTGGAATCCCGTGGCAGACCACGTGGTTGACCGAGGTGCAGATCGACTTGGGGAAGCCCTTGTAGTTCAGGGGGGCAGGGATGGCCTTCTGCACGTTGACTATATAGTCGTGGCAGATCTGGTTCAGGGTTTCGGTGGTGACGCCTGGCTTGACATGCTCGGCAATCATTTCCAGCACGTCGGCAGCCAGTTTGCCGGCAATGCGCATGCCGGCGATGTCTTCGGCGGTTTTCAAACTAACGGTCATACAGGCTCTCTCTAGCGCGACGCGCTGAAATCAATACGGTTTACGGGCGTGCGACAAATGGTTACGAAATTCGCACAAGCCTCAAAAAACGCGATTCTAACAGACGCTGGCGTCAAATCATGAGCCTCTGATGATCGCTTCTCTCTATAGAGTAGGGGTATGTTGGCTCTATTCAAGGGGTTACGCGAACGCGGTGGCCGGCAAATGTGATTGCGGGTTTCGTTTTCGTCCTTCGTGTGGTATAAAATGCGCCGCTTTCCGGGGATACCCCGCAAAGCTTAAATCCACACACGTGTCGACACGATGACCTGGGTGCCGGAGGCCTTGATGCCGCTGGTTGGTCATTGGGATACGTGGAGGCCAAACCCGACTTATTAAGGAACTATCATGTCCCAAGTCAACATGCGCGATATGCTGAAGGCCGGTGTGCACTTCGGTCACCAGACCCGTTACTGGAACCCGAAAATGGGTAAATACATTTTCGGCGCGCGTAACAAGATCCACATTATCAACCTTGAAAAAACCCTGCCAATGTTCAACGAAGCGCTGACTTTCGTAGAGCGTCTGGCCCAGGGCAAAAACAAGATCCTGTTTGTCGGCACCAAGCGTTCCGCTGGCAAGATCGTTGCTGAAGAAGCAGCACGTTGCGGTTCGCCGTACGTCGATCACCGCTGGTTGGGCGGCATGCTGACCAACTTCAAAACCATCCGTGCTTCCATCAAGCGTCTGCGTGACCTTGAAGTGCAAGCCGAAGACGGTACTTTCGCCAAGCTGACCAAGAAAGAAGCGCTGATGCGCACTCGCGATCTTGAGAAGCTCGATCGTTCCCTGGGTGGTATCAAGGACATGGGCGGTCTGCCTGACGCACTGTTCGTTATCGACGTTGATCACGAGCGCATCGCGATCACCGAAGCCAACAAGCTGGGCATCCCGGTTATCGGCGTAGTCGATACCAACAGCAGCCCGGAAGGCGTTGACTACATCATCCCAGGCAACGATGACGCAATCCGCGCTATCCAGCTGTACATGGGTTCGATGGCTGACGCTGTAATCCGTGGTCGCAACCACGTTGCTGGTGGTACCGAGCAGTTCGTTGAAGAAGCTCCGGTAGCTGCCGCTGAGTAATTAGCGCCCTGGCGTTAACTCAGTAAGCAAAAAGGGGGCTTGGCCCCCTTTTTGCCACCTCGAAAACCATTTGTCGGCAGCGCAGCTACAACTTCTGTAACGTGCAGCGGCCTACAAGGGTGATTCGGGAAGAATTGATCGCCCGTTTGATCGGGTGGAATGGTTGAAAACCTATCCAAGAGGATTTTGAAATGGCAGAGATTACTGCAGCGTTGGTTAAAGAACTGCGTGAGCGTACCGGCGAAGGCATGATGGATTGCAAAAAGGCCTTGACCAAGGCTGGCGGCGACATCGAAAAAGCCATCGACGACATGCGTGCTTCCGGCGCTATCAAGGCTGCCAAGAAAGCAGGCAACGTTGCTGCTGAAGGCGCTATCGCTCTGGTTGAAGACGGCAAGGCTGCCGTTCTGCTGGAAGTGAACTCCCAGACAGACTTCCTGGCTCTGCAGGACGACTTCAAGGCATTCGTTGCTGCCAGCGTCAAGAAGGCATTCGACGACAAGCTCACTACCGTTGAGCCGTTGATCGAAGCGCAAGAAGCTGATCGCCTGGTACTGGTCGGCAAGGTTGGCGAAAACGTCAACATCCGTCGCCTGGCTCGCATCGAAGGTGATGTGGTTGGTGGTTACCTGCACGGCAACAAAATCGGCGTTGTGGTTGCCCTGAAAGGCGGCGACGTTGAGCTGGCAAAAGACATCGCTATGCACGTAGCGGCCAGCAACCCTGAATTCCTGCTGCCATCGGAAGTCTCCGCTGACGCAATCGAACGCGAAAAAGCCGTGTTCCTGAGCCTCAACGCTGACAAGATCGCCGGCAAGCCGGAAAACATCGTTGAAAACATGATCAAAGGCCGTATCAGCAAGTTCCTGGCTGAAGCGAGCCTGGTTGAGCAGGCGTTCGTCAAGAACCCTGAAATCAAGGTTGGCGAACTGGCCAAGAAGGCCGGTGCTGAAATCGTTTCCTTCACCTACTACAAAGTAGGCGAGGGCATCGAGAAGCCGGTCGACAACTTCGCTGAAGAAGTTGCTGCCCAGCTGGCTGCCGCCAAGCAATAAGACAGTTTTCAACTGTCGCCGAAAGAGGCTGCCCGCTCACGCGCGCAGCCTCTTTTCAAATGGGAAGGCCAATTTTATTTGGTTTCCTGTCGGAACTGGCTTACAAAGCCGTGTTCCGATGGCGCTGTGACAGCGTCCAGCTAGAGTGAACGCAAGCCGTAAACGGCTCGCCAAGAATTTTTAAAAAATACGCCGCAGGAGAGATTCGCAATGGCTCAGCAGGGCAGTGGTTATCAGGCTCGCTATAAACGCATTCTACTCAAGCTCAGCGGCGAGGCCCTGATGGGCTCGGAAGAGTTCGGGATCGATCCCAAGGTGCTCGACCGCATGGCGCTCGAAGTCGGCCAACTGGTCGGCATCGGCGTACAAGTCGGCCTGGTGATTGGCGGCGGTAACCTGTTCCGTGGCGCGGCACTGAGTGCTGCCGGTATGGACCGTGTCACTGGCGACCACATGGGCATGCTGGCCACTGTGATGAACGCCCTGGCCATGCGCGACGCCCTGGAGCGCGCCAATATCTCGGCCATCGTGATGTCGGCTATTTCCATGGTTGGCGTGACTGATCACTATGATCGTCGCAAAGCCATGCGCCACCTGAACGCCAAAGAAGTGGTGATCTTTGCTGCCGGTACCGGCAACCCGTTCTTCACCACAGACTCGGCTGCTTGCCTGCGCGCCATCGAAATCGATGCCGACGTGGTGCTCAAGGCCACCAAGGTGGATGGCGTCTACACTGCCGACCCATTCAAAGACCCGCATGCCGAGAAGTTCGATCATCTGACCTACGATGAAGTGCTGGATCGCAAGCTGGGTGTGATGGACCTGACGGCTATTTGCCTGTGCCGCGACCACAAGATGCCGCTGCGCGTATTTAACATGAACAAGCCCGGTGCCCTGCTGAATATCGTACACGGCGGCGCGGAAGGGACTCTGATCGAGGAAGGCCAACAATGATCAACGAAATCAAGAAAGACGCTCAAGAGCGTATGCAAAAATCCCTGGAGTCTCTGGCCCATGCATTTGGCCAGATTCGTACCGGCAAGGCGCACCCAAGTATCCTGGGTAGCGTGATGGTGCCGTACTACGGCACAGATACCTCCATCACCCAGGTAGCCAACATCACCGTAAAAGACTCGCGCACCCTGCAAGTCGTGGCTTTTGAGCGCAACATGCTCGGCGCTGTCGACAAGGCCATCCAGAGCGCCGGCTTGAACCTCAACCCGACCAACCTGGGCGAGTTGTTGCTGATCTCCATGCCGGCCTTGACCGAGGAAACCCGTAAGGGCTTCACCAAGCAGGCGCGCAGCGCAGCTGAAGATGCACGGGTTGCAGTGCGTAACATCCGTCGTGATGCGCTGGGTGACCTGAAGAAGCTGGTCAAGGACAAGGAAATCAGCGAAGACGAAGAGCGTCGCGCCGTTGCTGAAATCGACAAGCTGACCAAAGATGCCGAGGCCCAGATCACCAAGGCCACGGACGATAAAGAAAAGGACCTGATGGCCGTATAAGGGGTCAGGACGCCTTCATGGAAAAGACCAAGCAGACTGTGCCCTCTGTGGTGCCGCGCCATGTCGCGATCATCATGGATGGGAATAATCGCTGGGCGAAGAAACGCTTTATGCCGGGTGTCGCCGGGCATAAAGCGGGTGTCGATGCAGTGCGCGCCGTGATTGAGGTGTGTGCCGAGGCCAAGGTCGAAGTGTTGACCTTGTTTGCCTTCTCCAGTGAGAACTGGCAACGGCCGGCCGAAGAAGTCAGCGCCTTGATGGACCTGTTCTTCAAGGCTTTGCGTCGTGAGGCCAAGCGCCTCAACGACAACAACATCAGCCTGCGTATCATCGGTGACCGTTCGCGGTTTCATCCGGAGCTGCAGGCGGCCATGCGCGAAGCTGAAGCCATCACCGCTGGCAGCGACCGCTTTGTACTGCAGATCGCGGCCAACTATGGCGGCCAGTGGGATATCGCCCAGGCCGCGCAGCGCCTGGCCCGCGAAGTACAGGCCGGGCACCTGCGGCCCGACGACATCACGCCCGAATTGCTGCAAACCTGCCTGGTGACCGGCGACCTGCCGTTGCCCGACCTGTGCATCCGTACCGGTGGCGAGCACCGCATCAGCAATTTCCTGTTGTGGCAGCTAGCCTACACCGAGCTGTACTTCTCCGACCTGTTCTGGCCGGACTTCAAACACGATGCCATGCGTAATGCGCTGGCCGATTTCGCTTCCCGTCAGCGCCGCTTCGGTAAAACGAGCGAGCAGATCGAAGCTGGAGCCCGGGTTTAAATGCTTAAACAACGAATCATCACCGCACTGATCCTGCTGCCGATTGCCTTGTGTGGGTTCTTCCTGCTCGACGGTTCCGGCTTTGCGCTGTTTATCGGCGTGGTCGTGACCCTGGGTGCCTGGGAGTGGGCGCGTCTGGCGGGCTTTACTGCGCAATTGCCGCGCGTGGTCTACGCCGCTGTCGTGGCGCTGTTGCTGTTTCTGATGCATACCCTGTCGAGCATCGTGGTGCCTTGGGTATTGGGCGCTGCAGTGCTGTGGTGGGCGCTCGCGACCTTCCTGGTGCTGACCTTTCCACGCACCAGCGGCCATTGGTCCAGTGTCGCCAGTAAATTGGTGATTGGCTTGCTGATTTTGCTGCCGGCCTGGCAAGGCCTGGTGGAAATCAAGAATGCGCCCATGGGCAACTGGTTGATCATGGCGGTGATGGTGCTGGTGTGGGGCGCGGATATTGGCGCCTACTTCTCCGGCCGCGCCTTCGGCAAGCGCAAGCTGGCCCCGGCTGTCAGCCCCGGCAAAAGCTGGGAAGGCGTCTACGGCGGCTTGGCGTTGACCTTGCTGATCACGCTGGTGGTGGGTGTGGTGCGCGACTGGTCGGTGAAGGAAATACTCCTGGCCCTGCTGGGTACGGCCGTCGTGGTGTTCATCTCGGTGGTGGGCGACCTGACTGAAAGCATGTTCAAGCGCCAGGCCGGAATCAAGGACAGCAGCAACCTGCTGCCGGGTCATGGCGGCGTGCTGGATCGTATCGACAGCCTTACCGCTGCGATTCCGATCTTTGCCGTACTGCTGTGGATGACGGCTTCGTGAGCCGCTTGCAACAGGTGACCGTGCTGGGTGCAACCGGCTCGATCGGGCTTAGCACCCTGGATGTGATTGCTCGCCACCCGGATCGTTATCAGGTGTTTGCCTTGACCGGCTTCACCCGTTTGGCCGAGCTGCTGGCCCTGTGCGTGCGTCACACGCCGCGCTTTGCCGTAGTGCCTGAAGTGGCGGCAGCCCGTGGCTTGCAGCAACAACTGCAGGCTGCCGGGCTGGTCACGCAAGTGCTGGTCGGTGAGGAAGGTTTGTGCCAGGTGTCGGCGGATGCCGAGGTGGACACTGTGGTGGCGGCCATTGTCGGCGCGGCGGGTTTGCGCCCGACCCTGGCGGCGGTGGATGCCGGCAAGAAGATCCTGCTGGCCAATAAAGAGGCGCTGGTGATGTCCGGCACGCTCTTTATGCAGGCGGTACGCAAGAGCGGCGCGGTGTTGCTGCCCCTCGACAGTGAGCACAACGCAATCTTCCAGTGCATGCCCGGCGATTTTGCCCGCGGCTTGAGCCAGGTGGGTGTGCGGCGGATTCTTCTTACGGCATCCGGTGGCCCGTTCCGGCAAACTCCACTGGCTGATCTGGAGCACGTGTCGCCGGATCAGGCCTGTGCACACCCGAACTGGTCCATGGGGCGCAAGATTTCCGTGGACTCGGCGAGCATGATGAACAAAGGCCTGGAGTTGATCGAAGCGTGTTGGTTGTTCGACGCTCGGCCCGATCAGGTGGAAGTGGTGATCCACCCGCAAAGTGTGATTCATTCCCTGGTCGACTATGTGGACGGTTCGGTGTTGGCGCAGTTGGGTAACCCGGACATGCGCACGCCGATCGCCAATGCTTTGGCCTGGCCGGAGCGAATTGACTCGGGTGTCGCGCCGTTGGACCTGTTCGCGGTTGCGCGCCTGGACTTCGAGGCGCCGGACGAGCAACGCTTCCCCTGCCTGCGTTTGGCGCGGCAAGCGGCAGAGGCGGGCAACAGCGCGCCGGCGATGCTCAATGCGGCAAACGAGGTGGCTGTGGCGGCGTTTCTGGACGGGCGTATTCGCTTCCCACAGATCCCGAGTATCATCGAGGAAGTTTTGAGCCTTGAGCCCGTTGTGGCAGTGGATGATTTAGGTGCAGTGTTCGAGGCCGATGCAAAGGCCCGTACCCTCGCCGAGCAATGGTTGAACCGCAACGCGCGTTAGTCTGTGGGCGGGTTTGAGCCCTCAGGCACTGGATTGGAATGCGGAGAAATTAGATGAGTGCGCTCTACATGATTGTCGGCACCCTGGTTGCTCTGGGTGTGCTGGTTACCTTCCACGAATTCGGCCACTTTTGGGTGGCGCGTCGTTGCGGCGTCAAGGTACTGCGCTTTTCCGTCGGTTTCGGCATGCCGTTGCTGCGTTGGCATGATCGGCGTGGCACCGAATTCGTGATTGCGGCCATTCCGCTGGGTGGCTACGTCAAGATGCTCGACGAGCGTGAAGGCGAAGTGCCCGCCGATCAGTTGGACCAGTCCTTCAATCGCAAGACCGTTCGTCAGCGTATCGCGATTGTGGCTGCCGGTCCGATCGCCAACTTCCTGTTGGCGATGGTGTTCTTCTGGGTCCTGGCCATGATGGGCAGCCAGCAGGTGCGCCCGGTCATCGGCGCGGTCGAAGCGGACAGCATGGCGGCCAAGGCCGGCCTGGTCGCAGGGCAAGAAATTGTTTCCATTGATGGCGAGCCGACCACGGGTTGGGGCGCGGTCAATTTGCAACTGGTACGCCGCATGGGTGAAAGCGGCACCATTAATGTGCTGGTGCGCGAACCCGATTCCACTGCCGAGACGCCTCGCGCCCTGGCCCTGGACCATTGGCTCAAGGGGGCGGATGAGCCTGATCCGATCAAATCGCTGGGGATTCGTCCTTGGCGCCCGGCCTTGCCGCCGGTGCTGGCCGAGCTGGACCCGAAAGGCCCGGCGCAAGCCGCAGGTCTGAAAACCGGTGACCGCTTGTTGGCCCTTGATGGTCAGGCGCTGGGCGACTGGCAGCAAGTGGTCGACCTGGTGCGTGTACGTCCTGATACCAAAATTGTGCTGAAAGTTGAGCGCGATGGTGCTCAAATCGACGTCCCTGTGACCCTGGCGGTACGTGGGGAAGCCAAGGCAGCCGGGGGTTACCTGGGTGCCGGGGTAAAAGGTGTCGACTGGCCACCTTCGATGGTACGGGAGGTCAGCTTCGGGCCGTTGGCCGCAATTGGCGAGGGTGCAAAACGCACTTGGACCATGAGTGTGCTGACCCTCGAATCGCTCAAGAAAATGTTGTTCGGCGAGCTCTCGGTAAAAAACTTGAGTGGACCGATAACCATTGCTAAAGTGGCGGGCGCTTCTGCCCAGTCGGGTGTCGCGGATTTCCTGAATTTCCTGGCTTATCTGAGTATTAGCCTTGGAGTTCTGAATTTGCTGCCCATTCCAGTATTGGATGGGGGGCATCTGTTGTTTTATCTGGTCGAGTGGGTGCGTGGTCGCCCCTTGTCGGATCGGGTGCAGGGTTGGGGGATACAGATCGGTATCAGTTTGGTGGTCGGAGTGATGTTGTTAGCTCTGGTCAACGATCTGGGACGACTGTAACGCTTCGCTGAATTGCGAATCTGCCGCATTTTGCGGCAGTTTGTTTATTGCCAGTTGGAATAAGAAAGGACTTCATGAAACGTCTGCTGCTAACTGCGGTTCTCACCGTATTGATGATCGCCGAAGTTCACGCCGAGTCCTTCACTATCTCCGATATTCGCGTCAACGGCCTCCAGCGGGTTTCCGCCGGTAGCGTCTTTGGTGCCTTGCCGTTGAACGTCGGGGAACAGGCGGATGATCGTCGCCTGGTGGAATCCACTCGTGCGCTGTTCAAAACCGGGTTCTTTCAAGATATCCAGCTGGGTCGCGAAGGTAACGTCCTGGTCATCACCGTCGTTGAGCGACCTTCCGTCGCCAGTATCGAGATCGAGGGTAACAAGGCGATCTCCACTGAAGACTTGATGAAGGGTCTCAAGCAATCCGGCCTGGCCGAAGGCGAGATCTTCCAGCGCGCCACCCTCGAGGGTGTGCGTAACGAACTGCAACGTCAGTACGTTGCCCAGGGTCGCTACTCCGCGTCCGTGGAAACCGAAGTGATCCCGCAGCCTCGTAACCGTGTTGGCCTCAAGGTCAAGATCAACGAAGGCACCGTGGCGGCCATCCAGCACATCAACGTGGTGGGTAACACCAAGTTTGCTGATGACGACCTGATCGACCTGTTCGAACTCAAGACCACCAACTGGCTGTCGTTCTTCAAGAACGATGACAAGTACGCCCGTGAAAAACTGTCCGGTGACCTGGAACGTCTGCGTTCCTACTACCTGGACCGTGGCTATATCAACATGGATATCGCTTCGACCCAGGTGTCCATCACTCCGGACAAAAAACACGTATACATCACCGTCAACGTCAACGAAGGTGAGAAATACACCGTGCGTGACGTCAAGCTCAGCGGCGACCTGAAAGTCCCTGAAGACCAGGTGAAGTCGCTGTTGCTGGTGCAGAAAGACCAGGTGTTCTCGCGCAAGCTGATGACCACCACGTCCGAACTGATCACCCGTCGTCTGGGTAACGAAGGCTATACCTTTGCCAACGTCAACGGCGTGCCGACCCCGCACGATGAAGACCACACTGTGGACATCACCTTCGTTGTCGACCCAGGCAAGCGTGCCTACGTGAACCGCATCAACTTCCGTGGCAACACCAAGTCTGCGGACGAAGTGCTGCGTCGCGAGATGCGTCAGATGGAAGGTGGCTGGGCGTCGACTTACCTGATCGACCAGTCAAAGACCCGTCTTGAGCGCCTGGGCTTCTTTAAGGAAGTCAACGTCGAAACCCCGGCCGTACCGGGTGTGGATGACCAGGTTGACGTGAACTACGCCGTTGAAGAACAGGCGTCGGGCTCGATCACCGCCAGCGTCGGTTTCGCACAGAGCGCCGGCCTGATCCTCGGTGGTTCGATCACCCAGAACAACTTCCTCGGTACCGGTAACAAGGTCTCCATCGGCCTGACCCGAAGCGAATACCAGAGCCGCTATAACTTCGGTTATGTCGACCCCTACTGGACTGCTGACGGTGTGAGCCTGGGCTACAACGCCTTCTACCGCACCACCGACTACAAAGACCTTAACGTAGACGTTGCCAGCTACGCGATCGACAGCCTCGGCGCCGGTGTCAACATCGGTTACCCGATCAGCGAGACTTCGCGTCTGACCTTCGGTTTTACTGCGCAACAGGACAAAATCAAGACCGGTGTGTACACCACGGACGAGATTTTCGACTTCGTGCGCCGTGAAGGTGACCAGTTCCTGAACTTCAAGGCGTCGGTTGGCTGGTCGGAATCGACCCTGAACAAAGGTGTACTGGCGACTCGTGGTCATTCCCAAAGCCTGACTGCTGAAGCCACCACGCCGGGCAGCGACCTGTCGTTCTTCAAGCTCGACTACCGTGGCCAGTTGTTCCAGCCCCTGAGCGACAACTACACCGTGCGCCTGCACACCGAACTGGGTTATGGCGACGGTTATGGTTCGACCAGTGGTCTGCCGTTCTATGAGAACTACTATGCAGGTGGCTTCAACTCGGTTCGTGGCTTCAAGGACAGCACCTTGGGCCCGCGTGGTACGCCGAGTCGTGGTCAAGCGGTAACCGGTAACCAAGGCACGCTTGCTGATTCCAACAATGACGCTCTGGCATTCGGTGGTAACGTACTGATCCAGGGTGGTGCTGAACTTCTGTTCCCGCTGCCATTCGTCAAGGATCAGCGTTCGCTGCGTACTTCGGTCTTCTGGGACGTGGGTAACGTGTTCGACTCCAAGTGCCAGCAGGTCAACAACCCGGCTCCTGGTTCTGTGTCCCAAACACAGTGCAACGACGTCAGCCTGAGCAACCTCGCCAGCTCCGTAGGTGTGGGTGTGACGTGGGTGACTGCACTTGGCCCATTGAGCTTTGCTTTGGCCATGCCGATCAAGAAACCGGATAACGCTGAAACCCAGATTTTCCAATTCTCCCTCGGCCAGACGTTCTAAGCGTCTGACCCAAGATAACGACAACGGATTCTGTAGGAGTACATCGTGCGTAAGTTGACTCAATTGGTTCTGCTGGCCACTGTGCTGGTAACCACCCCGGCCTTCGCCGAAATGAAAATCGCCGTCCTGAACTATCAGATGGCCCTGCTGGAATCCGACGCGGCCAAGCGTTACGCCGTGGATGCCGAGAAGAAGTTCGGTCCGCAACTGACCAAGCTCAAGACGCTGGAAAGCAGTGCCAAGGGTATCCAGGATCGTCTGGTAGCCGGTGGCGACAAAATGCAGCAAGGCGAGCGTGAGCGTCTGGAGCTTGAGTTCAAGCAAAAGGCCCGCGACTACCAGTTCCAGTCCAAGGAACTGAACGAAGCCAAAGCCGTTGCTGACCGTGAAATGCTCAAGCAGCTCAAGCCTAAGCTCGACAGCGCTGTGGAAGAAGTCATCAAGAAAGGTGCCTTTGACCTGGTGTTCGAGCGCGGCGCCGTGATTGACGTCAAGCCTCAATACGACATCACCCGCCAGGTGATCGAGCGCATGAACCAGCTGAAGTAAGCCATGACCGCGACTATCAAGCTCGGCGAGTTGGCCGAGTTCCTGGGGGCCACCTTGCGTGGCTCCAAGGAGAAAGAAATCACTGGGCTAGCCACCTTGCAGGAGGCTGGCCCAGCTCAGTTGAGCTTCCTCGCAAATCCCCAATACCGTAAATACCTGGTCGACAGCCAAGCCGCAGCCGTATTGCTGAAGGCCGCTGACGCCGAAGGGTTTGCCGGGGATGCGCTGGTGGTTGCCGACCCTTACCTGGCGTATGCCCGGGCGTCGCACCTGTTCGATCCAAAACCCAAGGCGGCGGCTGGTATTCATCCGTCGGCCGTGATTGCCGATGATGCCCAGGTTGACCCTGCGGCCAGCATTGGTGCGTTTGCGGTGATCGAGAGTGGTGCGCGCATTGCTGCCGGCGTCACGGTGGGGGCTCATTGCTTTATCGGTGCGCGCTGTGAAATCGGCGCCGATGGTTGGCTGGCACCGCGCGTTACCCTGTACCACGACGTGCGTATTGGTGCGCGGGTGGTCATTCAGTCGGGCGCCGTGATCGGTGGCGAAGGTTTCGGTTTTGCCAACGCCAAAGGCATCTGGCACAAAATTGCCCAGGTCGGCGGCGTATTGATCGGCGATGACGTGGAAATCGGTGTCAACACCGCTGTGGATCGCGGGGCCTTGGCCGATACCGTGCTCGGTAACGGTGTGAAGCTCGACAACCAGATCCAGATCGCCCACAACGTGCAGATTGGCGATCACACCGCCATGGCGGCGTGCGTAGGCATCTCCGGCAGTACCAAGATCGGCAAGCATTGCATGCTCGCCGGTGGCGTAGGCCTGGTGGGTCATATTGAAGTTTGCGACAACGTCTTCATCACCGGCATGACCATGGTGACCCACTCGATTACCGAGCCGGGTTCCTATTCTTCCGGTACGGCCATGCAGCCGGCGGCTGAATGGCGCAAAAGTGCGGCACGTTTGCGCAAGATCGACGACATGGCCCGACGCCTCAAGCAGGTCGAAAAGCGTGTCGAGGACGTGACCCCTGGCGGTAATGCTTCATCAGAAGGCTGATACCATTTCCATATCAAGTGTGCACAGCCGCTAGACTGCCTCCTTGATTTGCTAGCGGGGCGTGCGTTTAGTTCGCCCGCCCCCAATCTTTATTACAGGCTTCCCCCCGAAATGATGGACATCAACGAGATTCGCGAATACCTGCCTCACCGTTACCCGTTCCTGCTGGTGGACCGAGTAGTGGACCTCAACGTCGAGGAAAAGCGCATTCGTGCCTACAAGAATGTCAGCATCAACGAACCGTTCTTCAATGGTCACTTCCCTGCGCATCCCATCATGCCGGGCGTGCTGATCATTGAGGCGATGGCCCAGGCTGCCGGTATCCTTGGTTTCAAAATGCTCGACCTCAAGCCTGCCGACGGCACGCTTTACTATTTCGTGGGTTCCGACAAATTGCGCTTTCGCAACCCGGTCACCCCTGGTGACCAGTTGATCCTGGAAGCCAAGTTCATCAGCTGCAAGCGCCAGATCTGGAAGTTCGAATGCCAGGCTTCGGTGGACGGCAAGCCGGTGTGCTCCGCCGAGATCATCTGCGCGGAACGCAAACTATGAGTTTGATTGACCCTCGCGCAATCATCGATCCGTCGGCCGTTCTGGCCGCCGACGTTGAGGTCGGCCCTTGGTCGATCGTCGGCGCAGGTGTTGAAATCGGCGAGGGGACTGTCATCGGGCCACACGTGATCCTCAAAGGTCCGACCCGCATTGGCAAACACAATCGCATCTACCAGTTTTCCTCGGTAGGCGAAGACACCCCGGACATGAAGTACAAGGGTGAAGAGACACGCCTGGTAATCGGTGATCACAACATCATCCGTGAAGGTGTGACCATTCACCGGGGCACTGTGCAGGATCGTGCCGAAACCACCTTGGGTGACCACAATTTGATCATGGCCTATGCACATATCGGCCATGACAGTGTGATCGGCAACCATTGCATCCTGGTCAACAACACGGCGCTGGCCGGCCATGTGCACGTTGACGATTGGGCGATCCTGTCCGGCTTCACACTGGTTCACCAGTATTGCCATATCGGCGCCCACAGCTTTTCCGGCATGGGCACCGCGATCGGCAAGGATGTTCCTGCATTTGTCACGGTGTTCGGCAACCCCGCCGAAGCCCGCAGCATGAACTTCGAAGGCATGCGCCGTCGTGGTTTCAGCGAAGATGCGATTCACGCCCTGCGCCGCGCCTATAAGACGGTTTACCGTCAGGGGCTCACGGTTGAACAGGCCCTGACTGAACTGACCGAGCCGGCAGCGTTGTTCCCGGAAGTCGCGGTGTTCCGTGACTCTATCCAGGCATCGACCCGCGGCATCACCCGCTGATCATGGCTAACCTGCGAATTGCGCTGGTGGCCGGTGAAGCTTCCGGCGATATTCTGGGCGCTGGCCTGATGCGGGCACTCAAGGCCCAGCATCCTGCAGTGGAGTTTATCGGTGTGGGCGGCCCGCTTATGCAGGCCGAAGGTCTGACCTCCTACTTTCCCATGGAGCGCCTGTCGGTCATGGGGCTGGTGGAAGTGCTGGGCCGCCTGCGTGAGTTGCTGGCACGCCGCAAGCTGCTGATTCAGACCCTGATCGAAGAAAAGCCCGACGTCTTTATTGGCATCGATGCGCCGGACTTCACCCTCAATATCGAACTCAAGTTGCGTCAGGCCGGCATCAAGACCGTGCATTACGTCAGCCCGTCCGTATGGGCGTGGCGGCAAAAGCGCGTGCTGAAGATCCGTGAGGGTTGCGACTTGATGCTGACCTTGCTGCCGTTCGAAGCCAGGTTTTACGAAGAGAAGGGCGTGCCGGTGCGGTTTGTCGGGCATACCTTGGCCGACACTATCCCACTGCAAGCTGATCGCGCCGCCGCGCGCGCCGAACTGGGCTTGCCCGACGGTCCGCTGGTGGCATTGATGCCGGGCAGTCGTGGCGGTGAAGTCGGGCGTCTGGCCAGTGTGTTTTTCGAGGCTGCCGAACGCCTGCAAGCTTTAAAGCCTGGCGTGCGTTTCGTATTGCCCTGCGCCAGCCCGCAACGGCGTGCACAAATCGAGACGTTGCTCGAAGGCCGCACTCTGCCGTTGACCTTGCTCGACGGCCAGTCGCACCTGGCGCTTGCCGCCTGTGATGCGGTGCTCATCGCCTCGGGCACCGCGACCCTGGAAGCGCTGCTGTACAAGCGCCCAATGGTGGTGGCTTATCGCCTGGCGCCGCTGACGTTCTGGATTCTCAAGCGCATGGTCAAGAGCCCTTACATCTCCTTGCCTAACCTGCTGGCCCAACGCCTGCTGGTGCCGGAGTTGTTGCAGGACGATGCAACGCCCGAAGCCCTGGCACAAACCCTACTACCCTTGATCGACGGCGGCGAAGAGCAGACCCGTGGTTTTGACGACATCCACCGCACCCTGCGGCGTGATGCATCGAACCAGGCGGCCGATGCCGTATTAACCTTGATCGGGCAAAAACAGGACGCTTTATGACCACGCAAATGGGCCTGGATTTCAGTCTGGTCGCGCACGTCGACGCACTGGTCGCCGGTGTGGATGAAGTGGGGCGTGGCCCGTTGTGTGGCGCGGTGGTGACGGCGGCGGTGATTCTCGACCCAAATCGCCCGATCCTCGGTCTCAATGACTCGAAAAAACTCACCGAAGCGCGCCGTGAAAAGCTCTACGACGAGATTTGCGAAAAAGCGTTGAGCTGGCATATCGCCCGGGCTGAAGTCGAAGAGATCGATGAGCTGAACATTCTTCACGCCACCATGCTGGCCATGCAGCGCGCCGTTGAAGGGCTGCACATCACACCGAAAATGGCGATGATCGACGGCAACCGCTGCCCCAAACTGGCGATGCCTTCAGAAGCCGTGGTCAAGGGGGATAGCAAGGTTCCGGCGATTGCCGCCGCCTCGATCCTGGCCAAGGTCAGCCGCGACCGCGAAATGGCGGCGTTTGAATTGATCTATCCGGGCTACGGCATCGGTGGTCATAAAGGTTACCCGACGCCCGTTCATCTGGAAGCCCTGGCTCGCCTGGGCCCGACGCCGATCCATCGTCGCTCGTTCGCCCCGGTCCGCCAGGCTTACGAGGCGCGCGAGAGCCTCATCGAGGTTTAGTCGCGAGGCTGATGTTTTGCTCAAGGCCCGGTACAATCCGGGCCTTGTTGTCTCCATGTATTAGAACAGGATCACTATGCCGGCTTCATTCGTTCACCTGCGCCTGCACACTGAATACTCCCTGGTCGACGGCCTGGTACGGATCAAACCGCTGGTCAAAACCCTGGTGGGCATGAACATGCCTGCGGTGGCGGTTACCGATCAAAACAACATGTGTTCCCTGGTCAAATTCTACAAAAACGCCATGGGCGCCGGCATCAAGCCGATCTGTGGCGTCGACCTGTGGCTGTCGAACAAAGACCCGGATAACCCACTGAGCCGCATCAGCCTGTTGGCGATGAATGGCGTGGGTTATCGCAACCTCACCGAATTGATCTCCCGCGGGTTTATTGACGGCCAGCGCAACGGCTCGATCATCATTGAGCGTGAGTGGGTGGCTGAAGCGAGCGAGGGCGTGATCATGCTCTCGGCGGCCAAGGAAGGTGAGATCGGTATCGCGCTGCTGGGCGGCAACCCCCAGGAAGCCGAAGTGCTGGCCCGCGAGTGGATGGACGTGTTTCCCGATCGCTTCTACCTGGAAGTCCAGCGCACCAACCGCCCCAACGATGAAGAGCACCTGCACGCCGCCGTGGCCCTGGCCGACAAGCTGGGCGCGCCGCTGGTTGCGACCAACGATGTGCGCTTTATCAAGAAGGAAGATTTCGAGGCCCACGAAACCCGCGTGTGCATCGGCGAAGGCCGGGCCCTGGATGACCCGCGTCGCTCCAAGAACTACAGCGAAGAGCAGTACCTCAAAAGCGCCGATGAAATGGCCGAGCTGTTCAGCGACCTGCCTGAGGCGCTGGAAAACTCGGTCGAAATCGCCAAGCGCTGCAATATCGAAGTGAAGCTGGGCAAGCACTTCCTGCCCAACTTCCCGATTCCCGATGGTATGACCATCGACGAGTATTTCCGCAAGGTGTCGTTCGATGGCCTGGAAGAGCGCTTAAGCGTTCTGCTGCCCAAGGACACCACCGAAGACTACGACGCCAAGCGCCAGGTCTACGTTGACCGGCTGAATTTCGAGCTGGATATCATTATCCAGATGGGGTTCCCGGGTTACTTCCTGATCGTGATGGACTTTATCCAGTGGGCCAAGAGCAACGGCGTGCCCGTAGGCCCAGGCCGTGGATCGGGTGCCGGGTCGCTGGTGGCCTATGTGCAGAAGATCACCGACCTTGACCCGCTGGAATACGACCTGCTGTTCGAACGGTTCCTGAACCCGGAACGGGTTTCCATGCCCGACTTCGACGTCGACTTCTGCATGGACGGTCGCGACCGTGTGATCGAGTACGTGGCCGAGAAATACGGCCGCAACGCCGTGAGCCAGATCATCACCTTCGGCTCCATGGCGGCCAAGGCCGTAATCCGTGACGTGGCGCGGGTGCAAGGCAAGTCCTACGGCCTGGCGGACCGTCTGTCGAAGATGATTCCGTTTGAAGTCGGCATGACCCTTGAGAAGGCTTATGAGCAGGAAGAAATCCTGCGCGACTTCATCAAGGTCGATGAAGAAGCCGCCGAAATCTGGGACATGGCGCGCAAACTCGAAGGTGTGGTGCGTAACGTCGGTAAACACGCCGGCGGTGTGGTGATCGCGCCGACCAAGCTCACGGACTTTTCGCCCATTTATTGCGACGAAGAAGGCGATGGCCTGGTAACCCAGTTCGACAAGGATGACGTGGAGGCGGCTGGCCTGGTGAAGTTCGACTTCCTCGGCCTGCGAACCCTGACGATCATCGACTGGGCGCTCAAGACCATCAACCGCGAACGCGCCAAGGTCGACGAAGAGCCGCTGGATATCGCGTTCATCCCGCTGGACGACAAGCCGACTTACCAACTGCTGCAAAAAGCCGAAACCACGGCGGTGTTCCAGCTTGAGTCGCGCGGCATGAAAGAGCTGATCAAAAAGCTCAAGCCCGACTGCCTGGAAGACTTGATCGCACTGGTGGCCCTGTTCCGTCCTGGCCCGCTGCAATCGGGCATGGTGGATGACTTTATCAACCGTAAGCACGGTCGCGCCGAACTGGCGTATCCGCACTCCGATTACCAGTATGAAGGCCTCAAGCCGGTACTGGCACCGACCTACGGCATCATCCTGTATCAAGAACAGGTGATGCAGATTGCCCAGGTGATGGCGGGTTACACCCTCGGCGGCGCAGACATGCTGCGTCGGGCCATGGGTAAGAAAAAACCCGAGGAAATGGCCAAGCAACGCGGCGGTTTCATTGAGGGTTGCGCCACCAACAATATCGACGCGGACCTGGCCGGTAACATTTTCGACCTGGTAGAGAAGTTCGCCGGTTACGGCTTCAACAAATCCCACTCCGCCGCCTACGGCCTGGTGTCGTACCAGACCGCCTGGCTGAAAGCCCACTACCCGGCGCCGTTCATGGCGGCGGTACTCTCGGCGGATATGCACAACACCGACAAGGTCGTGACCTTGATCGAGGAAGTGCGCACCATGAAACTGCGCCTCGACGCGCCGGACGTGAACGCCTCGGAGTTCAAGTTCACGGTGAACGACGAAGGCCGCATCATCTATGGCCTGGGCGCCATCAAGGGCGTGGGCGAAGGCCCGGTCGAGGCGATCACCGAGGCGCGTCAGCATGGGCCGTTCGAGGATCTGTTCGACTTCTGCGCACGGGTTGACCTCAAGCGTATCAACAAGCGCACCCTCGATGGTTTGATCCGCAGTGGCGCGCTTGACCGTCTCGGCCCGTATTTCCATGATGAGCCCAAGGCTTACCAGGCGAATATCGACCGCAACCGTGCGGTGCTGCTCACCGCCATGGAAGAAGCGATCAAGGCCGCCGAACAGACCGCCCGCACCCATGACAGTGGCCACGCCGACCTGTTTGGCGGGCTGTTTGTCGAGGAAGATGCCGATGTTTATGCCAACCATCGCAAGGCCAAGGAGCTGACCCTCAAGGAGCGTCTCAAGGGTGAGAAAGACACCCTGGGCCTGTACCTGACCGGTCACCCGATAGACGAGTACGAAGGTGAAATACGTCGTTTCGCCCGCCAGCGCATTATCGACCTGAAGCCGGCGCGCGATACCCAGACCGTCGCCGGCATGATCATCGCCCTGCGGGTGATGAAAAATAAGAAGGGCGACAAAATGGGCTTTATCACCCTTGATGACCGCTCGGGCCGCATCGAGGCGTCGCTGTTTGCCGATGCGTTCCACTCCGCGCAGTCGCTGCTTCAGACCGATGCCATGGTGGTGGTGGAAGGTGAGGTCAGCAACGATGACTTCTCCGGCGGCCTGCGCCTGCGGATCAAGCGGGTGATGAGCATGGAAGATGCGCGCACCAACCTGGCCGAAAGCCTGCGCCTGAAGGTCAAGACCGAAGCCCTCAAAGGCGATCAGCTACGCTGGTTGGGTGACCTGCTCAAACGTCACCGTGGCGCGTGCCCGGTGACCATGGAGTACACCGGTAATGACGCCAAGGCGATGTTGCAGTTTGGCGAGACATGGCGAATTGATCCCGCTGATGGCTTGATTCAAGCTTTGCGTGACCAGTTCGGGCGAGACAACGTCTTCCTCCAATACCGCTGACGGTCAGATAACTCTGATCTCGGCTGAACATTTAATCTCGACCTAAACGCGCCTCTCCCTTAAGGTAGGGCGCGAATAGACAACCGGCTGGCCAGGCACTCCCTGGCCGTCGACCCAAGACGGACGCTTATGAACCCGAATTTTCTTGATTTCGAACAGCCGATCGCTGACCTGCAAGCCAAGATTGAAGAACTGCGCCTGGTCGGCAATGACAATTCGCTGAATATCGGCGATGAGATCGCTCGCCTGCAAGACAAGAGCAGCACGCTTACCGAAGACATCTTCGGCAAGCTGACCAGCTGGCAGATCGCGCGCCTGGCCCGCCACCCGCGCCGTCCGTACACCCTGGACTACATTCAGCATATTTTCACCGAGTTCGACGAGCTGCATGGCGACCGCCACTTCTCTGACGACGCAGCCATCGTGGGCGGTATCGCTCGCCTGGACGACCAGCCAGTGATGGTGATCGGTCACCAGAAAGGCCGTGAAGTGCGTGAAAAGGTGCGCCGCAACTTCGGCATGCCGCGCCCGGAAGGCTACCGCAAGGCCTGCCGTCTGATGGAAATGGCCGAACGCTTCAAGATGCCGATCCTGACCTTCATCGACACTCCGGGTGCCTACCCGGGTATCGACGCCGAAGAGCGCAACCAGAGCGAAGCGATCGCCTGGAACCTGCGCGTCATGTCCCGCTTGAAAACCCCGATCATCGCCACCGTGATTGGTGAAGGTGGTTCCGGCGGTGCGCTGGCCATTGGTGTGTGCGACCAACTGAACATGCTGCAATATTCGACCTACGCGGTTATTTCGCCGGAAGGTTGCGCCTCGATCCTGTGGAAAACCGCCGAAAAAGCGCCGGACGCTGCCGAAGCCATGGGCATCACCGCCGATCGCCTCAAAGGCCTGGGCATTGTTGACAAGGTTATCGCCGAGCCGTTGGGCGGCGCCCATCGCGACCCGGCTGCCGCGGCTGCGACTATCCGTGCCGAGCTGGGTTCGCAACTGGCGATGCTCAAGAAGCTGGACAACGAAGCGCTGCTCAAGCGCCGTTATGAGCGCCTGATGAGCTACGGCCTCTAAGTCGACGCAGTACCCAATGTGGGAGCTGGCTTATGTGGGCGCTGGCTTGCCAGCGATAGCATCAACTCGGTGTAACAGATGAACCGAGTTGTCTGCATCGCGGGCAAGCCCGGCTCCCACACAAGCCCGCTCCCACATTTGCTTTGTGTATGCTTGGCTGCCGTATTCCAGTTCTGCGCCGGTATTTTTGATGAGCCCTACTTTACCCGCCAAACTTCTGCAAAACCTCGCCCCCTGGCGCAACGCCTCGGCCTGGCATATCGCCTTTTCTGGCGGCCTTGATTCCACCGTCCTGCTGCACCTCCTGGCCTCCCTGGCAAACACCGAAACCCTGCCGCCCCTCAGCGCAATCCATATCCACCATGGCCTGCAAGCTGCCGCCGATGCCTGGCCAGATCATTGCCAGGCCGTATGTGACGAGCTGGGCGTGCCCTTGCAGGTGATGCGCGTGCAAGTCCAGTTGGGTGCCAGCCTTGAGCGGGCAGCGCGTGAGGCGCGCTACCGGGCGTTTACCGAAGTGACCGGGGCAGGGCAGGTGATGCTCACCGGCCAGCATCGTGACGACCAAGCCGAAACCCTGCTGTTTCGCCTGTTGCGCGGTGCGGGGGTGCGAGGCTTGGCGGCCATGCCGGTGCATCGACCATTGGCGGGAGGGCACTTGGTGCGGCCGCTGCTGGATGTATCGCGTGTTGAGTTGGAGGCCTATGCCCGCGCACATCATTTGCAATGGATCGAAGACCCTTCCAACGCCGATTCCCGGTTTGCACGCAATTACCTGCGCCATCGTGTGTTCCCGCTGCTGACCGAGCGTTGGCCCCAAGCTGTCGCCAGCCTGGCCCGCACTGCCGAGCATTTGAGCGAAGCCCAGGGCTTGCTCGACGAATTGGCCGTCATTGACCTGCAAGCCGCCGACCCACCTTCGCCGTTCCCCTGGCTGGCCTTGCCGTCATTGGCCCTGGCTCCCTTGCGCGGGCTTTCCGACGCTCGCCAGCGCAATGCCCTGCGCCATTGGCTGACGCCGCTGACGCGTTTACCCGACAGCGACCACTGGGCCGGGTGGTATGCCTTGCGGGATGCCAGGGGGGATGCGCAACCGCTGTGGCGCCTGGCCGATGGTCAGTTGCACCGCTGCGGCGAGCGCGTGTGGTGGTTGCCTTCCACCTACTCAGAGTTTTCCGACACGCCGGTGAGCTGGCCCCATCCGCAAAACCCACTAGAGTTACCCGGTAACGGTCAGCTTGAATTTATCGGCGACGCGCCCGCAGGCCCGTTGGTGATTCGATATCGCCAAGGCGGCGAAATCATCGATGTGCCTGGTCGAGGCCGGCGGGACTTGAAGCGCCTGCTGAATGAAAGTGGCTTGCCAGGTTTCATCCGTGGCAGATTGCCGCTGCTCTATCAGGGCGAGCAATTGCTGGCTGTCCCAACCCTTGCGGGGCCATGGGCCTGCTCGGCTGGCAAGTGGCAATTACATTGGATGCCACAGACGTGCGATCAAGGTTTGAGCTGATAGAGGCTTTCCGGTAGACTACGCTCCCTTCTTGATACAACTTCTGTGGATTCAACTGAATCGCAGCAGTTGCCGATTACCAAGCAGTCTTTGCTGGGCGATTCCAAAAAATGTGTAGCGATCAACGTACCGGTGTTTCATTGCTGGTCTGTCACCACGCGGCGGTTTTTTTGAAAGGTGCACTGTGATTAATGCAGGTGATCGGGGGCTTCGGCCTTCCTTCGCTTTCCCCGGCGGCTCGGACCGCTTTAACGCAGACTTCTAGGGTTTTTCATGACGCGCTACATATTCGTCACGGGCGGTGTTGTTTCTTCATTGGGGAAAGGCATTGCCTCCGCTTCATTGGCGGCCATCCTGGAGGCGCGGGGACTTAAGGTCACCATGCTCAAGCTGGACCCGTACATCAACGTTGACCCGGGCACCATGAGCCCGTTCCAGCACGGTGAAGTGTTCGTCACCCACGACGGCGCCGAAACCGACCTGGACCTGGGCCACTACGAGCGGTTCATCCGCACGACCATGACCCAGAACAACAACTTCACCACCGGCCGTGTCTACGAGCACGTGCTGCGCAAGGAGCGTCGTGGTGACTACCTGGGTGCAACCATCCAGGTGATCCCGCACATCACCGACGAAATCAAGCGCCGCATCATCAAGGGTGCAGGCGATGCCGACGTGGCAATGGTCGAGATCGGTGGCACCGTAGGTGACATCGAATCCCAACCGTTCCTCGAAGCCATCCGTCAGCTGCGTTTCGAAATCGGCGCCAAGCGCGCGATGCTGATGCACCTTACCCTGGTGCCGTACATCGCCACCGCCGGTGAGACCAAAACCAAGCCGACCCAGCATTCCGTCAAGGAACTGCGTTCCATCGGCCTGCAGCCGGACGTACTGATCTGCCGCTCCGATCACCCGATCGACATTTCCTCGCGTCGCAAGATTGCACAATTCACCAACGTTGAAGAACGTGCGGTGATTGGCCTGGAAGACGCCGACACCATCTACAAGATCCCGGGCATCCTGCATGCGCAAGGCCTGGATGATTTTGTGGTCGAGCGCTTCGGCCTGCAGTGCGGCAGTGCCGACCTCTCCGAATGGGAAGCGGTGGTTGACGCCAAGCTCAACCCTGAGCACGAAGTCACCATCGCCATGGTCGGCAAATACATGGAACTGCTGGACGCGTACAAGTCGCTGATCGAAGCGATGAGCCACGCCGGTATCAGCAACCGTACCAAGGTCAACCTGCGCTACATCGATTCCGAAGACATCGAGAACCAGGGCACTGCGCTGCTCGAAGGTGTTGACGCGATCCTCGTACCCGGCGGTTTCGGCCTGCGTGGCGTGGAAGGCAAGATCACCGCGGTTCAATACGCCCGTGAAAACAAAGTGCCATACCTGGGTATCTGCCTGGGCATGCAAGTGGCCGTTATCGAGTTCGCGCGTAACGTGCTGGGCTGGAAAGACGCCAACTCCACCGAGTTCGATCACACCAGCGGCCACCCGGTCGTAGGCTTGATCACCGAGTGGGAAGACGCCACCGGCGCCGTTGAAACCCGTACCGAAACCTCCGACCTGGGCGGCACCATGCGCCTTGGCGCACAGGACTGCCTGCTGGAGCCGGGTTCGCTGGTTCACGACTGCTACGGCAAGGACGTGATCGTTGAGCGTCACCGTCACCGCTACGAAGTGAACAACAACCTGCTGCCGCAGATCAAAGAAGCCGGCCTGAAAATCTCCGGTCGCTCCGGTGATGGCAAGCTGGTTGAAGTGGTCGAGGCGCCGGATCATCCGTGGTTCGTGGCCTGCCAGTTCCACCCTGAGTTCACCTCGACGCCGCGTGACGGTCACCCGTTGTTCAGCGGTTTCGTTAAAGCAGCACTGACGCAACATCAGAAGAAGGCGTAAACCTGATGGCCCAGAAGATCATTCGCGTAGGCGACATCGAGATTGCCAACGACAAGCCCATGGTGCTGTTCGGCGGCATGAACGTGCTGGAAAGCCGCGACATGGCGATGCAGGTCTGTGAAGAGTACGTAAAAGTGACCGAGAAGCTCGGTATCCCTTACGTGTTCAAGGCCAGCTTCGACAAGGCCAACCGTTCGTCCGTGACCTCCTATCGCGGCCCTGGCCTTGAAGAAGGCATGCGGATCTTCCAGGACATCAAGCAAGCCTTCGGCGTGCCGATCATCACCGACGTCCACGAGCCTGAACAGGCTGCCGTGGTCGCCGAGGTGTGCGACATCATCCAGTTGCCGGCCTTCCTGTCGCGCCAGACCGATCTGGTCGTGGCGATGGCCAAGACCGGCGCTGTGATCAATATCAAAAAAGCCCAGTTTCTCGCGCCCCAGGAAATGAAACACATCCTGAACAAGTGCGTGGAAGCGGGTAACGACCAGTTGATCCTCTGCGAGCGCGGTTCGAGCTTCGGCTACAACAACCTCGTGGTGGACATGCTCGGTTTCGGCATCATGAAACAGTTCGAATACCCGGTGTTCTTCGATGTGACCCACGCGCTGCAAATGCCTGGTGGTCGCGCCGATTCCGCTGGCGGGCGACGTGCCCAGGTGCTGGACCTGGCCAAGGCGGGCATCAGCCAGTCGCTGGCGGGCCTGTTCCTGGAAGCTCACCCGGACCCGGACAACGCCAAGTGCGACGGCCCTTGCGCCCTGCGCCTGGACAAGCTGGAGCCGTTTTTGGCCCAGTTGAAGCAGTTGGACGAGCTGGTCAAGAGTTTTCCGACGGTAGAGACCGCGTAAGTCGCGTTTCTCCGGTAAAGTATCCCACGCTAAACGCTCAGGCCCGCGGGCCTGAGCCTTGTCGCCTGCAAGCCTGCCCTGTTGTTCCACCCTTGCGGTCGGTCAAAAGATTTCCTACAGCTGCGTCGTTTTCGTCAACTTTGGAGTGTTTACAACAATGGCAAAAATCGTCGACATCAAAGGTCGTGAAGTTCTCGACTCCCGTGGCAACCCCACCGTCGAAGCCGACGTGCTTCTCGATAACGGCATCATCGGCAGCGCCTGCGCGCCGTCCGGTGCGTCTACCGGTTCGCGCGAAGCGCTGGAACTGCGTGATGGCGACAAGAGCCGTTACCTGGGCAAAGGTGTACTCAAAGCTGTAGCCAACATCAACGGCCCGATCCGTGACCTGTTGCTGGGCAAAGACCCGCTGGACCAGAAAGCCCTGGACCACGCGATGATCAAGCTCGACGGCACCGACAACAAAGGCAGCCTGGGCGCCAACGCCATCCTCGCCGTGTCCCTGGCCGCTGCCAAGGCTGCTGCACAGGACCAGGACCTGCCGCTGTACGCGCACATCGCCAACCTGAACGGCACCCCGGGTGTTTACTCGATGCCGGTGCCGATGATGAACATCATCAACGGTGGCGAGCACGCCGATAACAACGTCGACATCCAGGAATTCATGGTGCAGCCGGTGGGCGCCAAGACCTTCTCCGAAGGCCTGCGCATGGGTACCGAGATTTTCCATCACCTCAAGGCTGTGCTGAAGGCCCGTGGCCTGAGCACTGCGGTCGGTGACGAAGGTGGTTTTGCACCGAACCTGGCGTCCAACGAAGATGCACTCAAAGTCATCTCCGAAGCTGTGGCCAACGCCGGCTACAAGCTGGGCACCGACGTGACCCTGGCCCTGGACTGCGCGGCCAGCGAATTCTACGAAGACGGCAAGTACAACCTGTCCGGCGAAGGCCACGTGTTCACGTCGGAAGGTTTTGCCGACTACCTCAAAGGCCTGACCGAGCGCTACCCGATCATCTCGATCGAAGACGGCCTGGACGAGTCCGACTGGGATGGCTGGAAAGTCCTCACCGACAAGATCGGCGAGAAGATCCAGCTGGTGGGCGACGACCTGTTCGTCACCAACACCAAGATCCTGAAAGAAGGCATCGACAAAAAGATCGCCAACTCGATCCTGATCAAGTTCAACCAGATCGGCACCCTGACCGAAACCCTGGAAGCCATCCAGATGGCCAAGGCTGCGGGCTACACTGCTGTGATCTCGCACCGCTCCGGCGAAACCGAAGATTCGACCATTGCCGACCTGGCTGTGGGCACTTCGGCAGGCCAGATCAAGACCGGTTCGCTGTGCCGTTCCGATCGTGTGTCCAAGTACAACCAATTGCTGCGTATCGAAGAGCAACTGGCAGGTAAAGCCAAGTACAACGGTCGCAGCGAGTTTCGCGGCTGATTGTTAAGTGGTAAAAGTCTAAGGATTGTGTCGGAAAATTCACGACAGTGTGTATTTCGGCGCTAATCTGATGGCTATCAAGCACAAGCCTGGGTCTTCCAGGCTTCGTGCTATCAGTTGCTGTAAAAGTTTTACATGGCTGTCTTTTTTTACTGGATACCCGGATTTCGATGCGCAGTCCCAATTGGTTGTTCCTCGTCTTGCTCTTGTTGCTGGCTGGCCTGCAATACCGCCTATGGGTGGGTAATGGCAGCTTTGCGCAGGTAAAAGAGTTGACCCAGCAGATTGCCGACCAGCATGCCGAAAACGAACGTCTGCTGGAGCGTAACCGCGTCCTCGACGCCGAAGTGCTTGAGCTGAAAAAAGGTACGGAGACCGTTGAAGAGCGGGCTCGCCATGAGTTGGGCATGGTCAAGGAGGGTGAAACCCTCTACCAGTTGGCCCAATGATTGAGTCTTTACCGGCCTTCTGGGCCGTGATTCCTGCCGCGGGCGTGGGTGCCCGTATGGCTGCGGACCGTCCCAAGCAGTATCTGCAACTGGGCGGGCGCACTATTCTGGAACACAGCCTAGGCTGTTTTCTCGACCATCCAGGCCTCAAAGGGCTGGTGGTCAGTCTTGCTGTCGATGATCCTTACTGGCCAAACCTGCCGTGTGCCAACGACCCACGCATCGTGCGTGCGGACGGCGGCGACGAGCGCTCGGGCTCGGTGCTCAATGCGTTGTTGCAACTCAACGCCCTGGGCGCCAGTGATGATGACTGGGTGCTGGTGCATGATGCAGCGCGGCCGAACCTGAGCCGGGATGACCTCGACAAACTCCTGGCTGAACTGGCCGATGATCCCGTTGGCGGCCTGCTGGCCGTGCCGGCTCGCGACACGCTCAAACGCGTCGACAAGCATGGCCGTGTGGTCGAAACCGTCGACCGCAGCTTGATCTGGCAGGCGTATACGCCGCAGATGTTCCGTCTGGGCGCCTTGCACCGCGCCTTGGCTGACAGCCTGGTGGCCGATGCGGTGATCACCGATGAAGCCTCGGCCATGGAATGGTCCGGTCAAGCGCCGCGCTTGATCGAGGGGCGATCGGACAACATCAAGGTGACCCGGCCAGAGGATCTTGAATGGCTCCGGTTGCGGTGGGCTAACCGCAGGTAGTCAGTTAAACCGTGTCGACTTCATCGCAGGCAAGCCAGCTCCCACCTTTGAAATGCATTCCCTTTTGTGAGGCAAGCCAGCTCCCACCTTTGAAAGGCATTCCCCTTTGGGAGGCAAGCCAGTTCCACCTTTGAAATGCATTCCCCTGTGGGAGTCGGGCTTGCCCGCGATGAGGCCGGTACAGGCGCCGAATAATCAGCCACAGTACTCCGGCCTTTCAGCCAACCCAGCCTTCAAAAAGTCCACCAGCTTCCTGACCTTCGGCGACAAATGCCGCTGCTGCGGATACAGCGCCCACACCGCCGTATTCGGCGGCTGATGCGCCTCCAGCAACGACACCAGCGCGCCACTGTGCAAATGCTCCAGCACGTAATAATCCGGCAGTTGGCACAACCCAACCCCTTGCAGCGCCGCATCCAGCACCGCCTGCCCACTGTTGCAGCGCCAGTTTCCCTGCACCCGTTGGGAAAATTCCCGCCCATCCTGGGCCAGTTGCCAGATATCCGAGCTGCCGATCAGGCAGTTATGCCGACTCAATTCCGACAAACTATGTGGGCGACCATACCGCGCCAGGTAGGACGGCGACGCGCACAGGTACATGCGCCGAGGTGCCAGTCGGCTGGCGACCATGCGTGAGTCTTGCAAGCGCCCCAGGCGAATCGCCAGGTCCAGCCCCTCGTGCACCAGGTCCAACTGGCGATTACTCAATTCGATATCCACGCGCAGCTGCGGGAACAGGCCCATGAACCGCGTGACCAACGGCACGATAAAGCGCTCGCCATACGCCACCGCACAGGTCATGCGCAACATGCCCTTGGGCTCGCTGGTGAGGTCGCCCACTGCGCGCAAGGCTTCTTCACGACCATCCTGCAAGCGCTGGCAATGTTGCAGAAAGGTCTGGCCGGCTTCGGTCAGGGTCACCTTGCGTGTACTGCGGTAGAGCAAGCGCGTTTGCAGCCGTTCTTCCAGGCGCGCCACCTGCCGGCTGATATGCGATGAAGAAACCCCAAGCCGTTCGGCCGCCGCCGTGAACTGGCTGCACTCGGCTACAGCAACGAACTCATCGATGCCTTCCCAGCGGTTTTCCAGCATGTTGATTATCCCTGTATGGCAATAATGTTTTGCTTTTGCCTGGATTATTCATCACTGAGCCATGTTTTACACTCACTGCCTCAGTTTTTAACTCCCTGGAGAAACCCGGATGATCAAGTCCCGCGCCGCCGTAGCCTTTGAAGCTAAAAAGCCCCTTGAGATCGTTGAAGTGGATGTCGCCATGCCCAAGGCCGGCGAGGTGCTGTTGCGTGTGGTTGCGTCCGGCGTGTGCCATACCGACGCCTACACCTTGTCGGGCGCCGACCCGGAAGGCATTTTTCCGTCGATCCTCGGTCACGAGGGCGGTGCGGTGGTCGAAGCGATCGGCGAGGGCGTGACCTCGGTCGCGGTGGGCGACCACGTGATCCCGCTGTACACCCCGGAATGCGGCAAGTGCAAATTCTGCCTGTCGGGCAAGACCAACCTGTGCCAGGCCATCCGCTCCACCCAGGGCAAAGGCCTGATGCCTGACGGCACTACGCGTTTCTCCTACAAGGGCCAGCCGATTTTCCACTACATGGGCACCTCGACCTTCTCCGAGTACACCGTGTTGCCGGAAATCTCCGTGGCCAAGATCCCTAAAGAAGCACCGCTGGAAAAAGTCTGCCTGCTGGGCTGTGGCGTCACCACCGGCATCGGTGCAGTGATCAATACGGCCAAGGTCAAGCCGGGCGACACCGTGGCCATCTTCGGCCTGGGCGGCATCGGCCTGTCGGCGGTGATCGGCGCGGTCAAGGCCAAGGCTGGTCGCATCATTGCCATCGATATCAACCCAGCCAAGTTCGAAATCGCCAAGCAACTGGGCGCCACCGACTGCATTAACCCGAAAGACTACGACCGCCCCATCCAGGACGTGATCGTCGACTTGACCGACGGCGGCGTGGACTTCTCCTTCGAGTGCATCGGCAACGTACAACTGATGCGCGCCGCACTTGAGTGCTGCCACAAAGGCTGGGGCGAGTCGGTGATCATCGGTGTGGCCGGTGCCGGCCAGGAAATTTCCACCCGCCCATTCCAGCTGGTCACCGGTCGCGTCTGGCGCGGGTCGGCGTTCGGCGGCGTGCGCGGCCGTACCGAATTGCCAAGCTATGTGGAAATGGCCCAGACCGGCGAGATTCCGCTGGACACCTTTATCACCCACACCATGGGCCTGGAAGACATAAACAAAGCGTTTGACCTGATGCATGAAGGCAAGAGCATTCGTACCGTCATCCACTTCTGAGGTCGGCCATGAACCTGGAAAACCTGTCGTGCCAGAAGAGCTTCGGCGGCTGGCATAAACGCTACAAGCATCATTCCGATGTGCTCGGTTGCGACATGACGTTCGCCGTCTACTTGCCGCCGCAGGCGGAGCAGGGCGGCAAGTTGCCAGTGCTGTACTGGCTGTCGGGGCTTACCTGCACCGATGAGAACTTCATGCAAAAAGCCGGCGCCCAGCGCATGGCCGCCGAGCTTGGGTTGATCATCGTCGCACCCGACACCAGCCCGCGCGGGCCGGGTGTGCCGGGCGATCCGGACAACGCTTGGGACTTTGGCCTCGGCGCCGGCTTCTACCTGAATGCCACGCAGGAACCGTGGGCCAAGCACTATCGGATGCATGACTATGTCGTGCAGGAATTGCCTGCATTGGTTGAAGCGCATTTCCCGGCTTCAGACAAGCGCGGTATCAGCGGCCACTCCATGGGCGGTCACGGTGCGCTGGTGTGTGCCTTGCGCAACCCGGGGCGTTACCAATCGGTGTCGGCGTTTTCGCCGATCAACAACCCGATGGATTGCCCGTGGGGCCAAAAGGCCTTCTCCCGTTACCTGGGTGAGGAACGCTCCAAATGGCGCGAGTGGGATGCCTGCGTGCTGATCAGCGAAGCCTCGGAAAAACTGCCGTTGCTGGTGGACCAGGGTGATCGCGACGATTTCCTTGCCGTGCAGCTCAAGCCTGAGGCGTTGCAGCAAGCGGCCAAGGCCGCCAACCACCCGTTGGAACTGCGCCTGCAGCCGGGCTACGACCACAGCTACTTCTTTATCGCCAGCTTCATCGAAGACCATTTGCGACATCATGGTCGTGCTTTGCTCGGTTAATGTGAGGCAAAAGTAGGTAGAATCACGCCCTGAATTAAATCGGGGCGTTTTTTTATGCGTATTGGCCACGGCTACGATGTGCACCGTTTCGCTGAAGGCGATTTCATCACCTTGGGCGGCGTGCGCATTGCACACCACCATGGGTTGCTGGCTCATTCCGACGGCGACGTTGTGCTGCATGCCTTGAGCGATGCCTTGCTCGGCGCGGCCGCGTTGGGCGATATCGGCAAGCACTTTCCAGACACCGACCCGACCTTCAAGGGCGCGGACAGCCGTGTGTTGTTGCGCCATGTGGTCGGCCTGATCCACGCCAAGGGCTGGAAGGTCGGCAACGTCGACAACACCATCGTGGCCCAGGCACCGAAAATGGCCCCGCATATCGAGTCGATGCGAGCGCTGATTGCCGCCGACCTGCAAATTGAATTGGATCAAGTCAACGTGAAAGCCACCACCACCGAAAAGCTCGGGTTTACCGGCCGGGAAGAGGGCATCGCGGTGCACTCCGTCGCCTTGTTGCTGCGCGCATGAATGATCTGCAATTGCTGGGCCCGCGTGCCTATGGCGAGGCTTTGGGCAGCGCGGTGTTGAAAGCGACGGCTGAAGATTTCCAGGTCGACGAAGTGCTGGACATCCCCCTGAGCGGCGACGGTGAGCACCTGTGGCTGTGGGTCGAAAAGCGCGGCCTGAATACCGAAGAGGCTGCGCGCCGTATCGCCAAGGCTGCCGGCGTGCCCTTGCGCACCGTCAGCTACGCCGGGCTCAAGGACCGTCAGGCGCTGACCCGTCAGTGGTTCAGCGTGCAACTGCCAGGCAAGGCCGACCCGGACATGAGCGGCGCCGAAAACGACACCCTCAAGATTCTTAAGATGGGCCGCCACAGGCGCAAGCTGCAACGCGGCGCGCATTCGGCCAACGGCTTTACCCTGCGCCTGACGCAATTGGCCGGCGATACCGCCGCCATTGACGCACGCTTGCAGCTGATCGCTCAGCACGGCATCCCGAACTACTTCGGCGCCCAGCGTTTCGGCCATAACGGCGGCAACGTCGTGGATGCCCGCGATTGGGCGGCGCGCAAGGCGTTGCCGGAACAGCGCAATGTGCGTTCGCGGCTGCTGTCGACCGCGCGCAGCTTTCTGTTTAACAAAGTGTTGGCGGCGCGGGTTGCGGACGGCTCCTGGCAGCGTGCCCAGGTCGGTGACCTGTTGGCGTTTACCGACAGTCGCAGTTTTTTCCCGGCGGGCGAGGCTGAATGCAGCGACCCGCGCCTGGCGATTCTGGACCTGCACCCCACCGGCCCACAGTGGGGCGAGGGTGATTCACCGGCCGGCGGCGCGACCCACACGCTTGAGCAAACCATTGCCGCCAGCGAGCCAGAGCTGCGCGATTGGCTGGTGAACGCCGGCATGAGCCAGGAACGTCGCATTCTGCGACTGCCCATTGGCGGGTTGACGTGGCATTATCCCGGTCCTGACATTCTGCAATTGGAATTCGTCCTGCCGGCCGGATGCTTCGCCACTGTGTTGGTGCGCGAGCTTGTTGATCTGGTGCCGGTGGGGCCGACGGACAACCCATGCGTATTCTGATATCAAACGATGACGGTGCCACCGCACCCGGTCTTGCCGCGCTTTATGCTGCGCTGCAGGATTACGCCGAGTGCGTGGTGGTTGCCCCGGACCAGGACAAGAGCGGCGCCAGCAGTTCGCTGACGCTCGACCGTCCACTGCACCCGCAGGTTCTGGCCAATGGCTTTATCAGCGTGAACGGCACCCCCACCGACTGCGTGCACCTGGCAATCAACAGCTTGTTGAAACAGGAGCCGGATCTGGTGGTGTCGGGCATCAACCTGGGCGCCAACCTGGGCGATGACGTGCTGTATTCCGGCACCGTGGCGGCGGCCCTTGAAGGGCGTTTCCTGGGGCGCACTTCATTCGCTTTTTCGTTTGCCTCACGGCAACTGGATAACCTGGCGACGGCGGCGTATTTCGCCCGCAAGCTGGTGGAGGCCCACGGCTCGTTGGACTTGCCGCCGCGCACGGTGCTCAACGTCAATATTCCCAATTTGCCCCTCGACCATATCCGCGGCATTCAGCTGACCCGCCTGGGCCATCGCGCCCGTGCGGCAGCGCCGTTGAAGGTGGTCGACCCGCGTGGCAAGGAAGGTTACTGGATTGCTGCCGCCGGCGATGCCGAAGATGGCGGCCCCGGCACCGACTTTCATGCGGTGATGCAAGGTTATGTTTCGATTACCCCGTTGCAGCTCGATCGCACCTTCAGTGATGCCTTCAGTAGTCTGGATGGTTGGCTTGAGGGGCTGCGTTAATGGCGCGTGAACAAGACGACCTGTTGCGTCGTGGCATCGGGATGACCTCCCAGCGTACCCGCGAGCGTTTGATCCAGCGTCTGTATGAAGAAGGCCTGTCCAACGCGCAGGTGCTGGAAGTCATCCGGCGCACGCCTCGGCATCTGTTCGTGGATGAGGCGCTGGCGCATCGCGCCTATGAAGACACTGCGTTGCCGATTGGCCACAACCAGACCATCTCGCAGCCTTATATGGTTGCACGCATGAGTGAACTGCTGCTGGCGGCGGGGCCGTTGGACAAGGTGCTGGAGATCGGCACCGGCTCGGGTTACCAGACCGCCGTGCTCTCGCAACTGGTGGAGCGGGTGTTCTCGGTGGAGCGCATCAAGGTCCTGCAGGACCGCGCCAAGGAGCGCCTGGTGGAACTCAACCTGCGCAACGTGGTGTTCCGTTGGGGCGACGGTTGGGAAGGCTGGCCGGCGCTGGCGCCATATAACGGCATTATCGTCACGGCGGTCGCCACCGATGTGCCCCAGGCGTTGCTCGATCAGCTCGCACCTGGCGGGCGCCTGGTCATCCCGGTGGGCTCTGGCGAAGTGCAACAATTGATGCTCATTATCCGAGAGGACGAAGGTTTTTCCCGGCATGTACTGGGTGCCGTGCGCTTCGTTCCGCTGCTCAATGGCCCGCTGGCCTGATCATTTCTTTGTAAACAGTGAATTCTGTTGATGGGGATGTGTCTTACGGCGGGGCTTATTGAGTCAACATGATTGGACGCCGGGTTTAAACATGATGAATTTTTCGTTTCAGTCGTGTGCCGGTAAAAAGCCAATGCCCAGTTATACTTGCGACATATTTCAAGCCTGATACAGGCATTCATGTTCGGCCAGCACAAAGGGAGCGGCGGGTGAGTCTCACAGGTCTTGCGCAGCGTATGAGTAAAACAAGTTTTCAGCGACTGGTGCTTGGCCTCGTCTTGAGTTCCTTATTGGTGGGTTGCTCAAGCTCTCCGTCCAGTGGCGCTCGGGTTGTCGACCGAAGCGGTGCCAGCGCCGTGCCGCAAAAACCGACGGTCACCACCGGGCAATATGTAGTGCGAAAGGGGGACACGATGTTCTCGATCGCCTTCCGTTACGGCTGGGATTACAAGGCGCTCGCAGCTCGTAACAATATTCCTGTGCCCTATACGATACATCCGGGGCAAACCATCCGTTTCGATGGGCGGACCGGTTCGGCCTCGACGGCAGTTGTGACAAAGTCCGGATCTTCGGCCTCGTCTTCAAGCAAAACCACGATCATCACCAGGCCTGCAGGCACCGCCGCGCCTGCGGTTGCGAGCAAGCCGGCAGCTGCGCCGTTGCCACCTGCCGGGCCGGCGCCGACCGGTTGGGGATGGCCTTCAAACGGGGTGCTGATTGGAAAATTCTCTTCAAACGGTAGTTTGAATAAAGGCATTGATATCGCCGGGGATTTGGGACAGCCTGTTTTAGCTGCGTCTGATGGGACAGTGGTTTACGCCGGGAGTGGTTTACGGGGCTACGGCGAGCTGGTCATCATCAAACACAGCGATACCTACGTCAGTGCCTACGGTCATAACCGCAGGCTGTTGGTTCGGGAGGGGCAGCAGGTCAAAGTCGGACAGACAATTGCCGAAATGGGGTCAACTGGTACAGACCGGGTGAAACTGCACTTTGAGATTCGCCGCCAAGGGAAACCTGTAGATCCGCTGCAATTCCTACCCCGTCGTTGATGTGTTGCACAGCCTGTTCCCTCACGTAGAAGGAACAGGCTCCAGCGTTGCCAAGGATAAAGGCGTCGCTTGAGCTTGAGGTCGAACTCACCAAAGGACTATAACAATGGCTCTCAGTAAAGAAGCGCCGGAGTTTGACATCGACGATGAGGTTCTCCTTGAAATGGAGATACTCACCGAAAAGGAATCGATGTCGAATGATGAAGGGTCTCCAACTCCTTCAGTTCGCACCAAATCCAAGAACTCCACCGCGTTAAAGCAACACAAGTACATTGACTACACGCGGGCGCTCGACGCCACGCAGCTGTATCTCAATGAAATCGGCTTTTCCCCTTTGCTGACTCCCGAAGAAGAAGTCCATTTTGCGCGCTTGTCGCAAAAGGGCGATCCGGCTGGGCGCAAGCGCATGATTGAAAGCAACCTGCGGCTGGTGGTGAAAATCGCCCGACGCTACGTCAATCGTGGCCTGTCGCTGTTGGACCTGATCGAGGAGGGCAACCTGGGCTTGATCCGGGCGGTGGAGAAGTTCGACCCTGAGCGGGGCTTCCGCTTTTCTACTTATGCCACCTGGTGGATCCGCCAGACCATCGAACGGGCGATCATGAATCAGACCCGCACGATCCGGTTGCCGATCCATGTGGTCAAGGAGCTCAACGTCTACCTGCGGGCGGCGCGTGAGCTGACACAAAAACTCGATCATGAACCTTCGCCTGAAGAAATCGCCAACCTGCTGGAAAAACCGGTGGGAGAGGTCAAGCGCATGCTCGGCTTGAATGAGCGCGTGTCTTCGGTCGATGTCTCGCTGGGTCCGGATTCGGATAAAACCCTGCTGGACACCCTGACGGATGATCGCCCGACAGATCCTTGTGAGCTGTTGCAGGACGATGATCTTTCCCAAAGCATTGACCAGTGGTTGTCGGAGCTCACGGACAAGCAGCGCGAGGTGGTGATTCGCCGCTTCGGCCTGCGCGGCCATGAGAGCAGCACCCTGGAGGATGTGGGCCTGGAAATCGGCCTGACCCGTGAGCGGGTGCGGCAGATCCAGGTAGAGGGTCTCAAGCGCTTGCGTGAGATCCTCGAGAAGAACGGCTTGTCGAGTGAGTCGTTGTTCCAATAAGCGACGCTGAACAAAATGTGGGAGCAGACTTTATGTGGAAGCTGGCAAGCCAGCTCCCGCATAAAGTCTGCTCCCACATTTTTTTGTACCTACCCTGATCGTTCCCACGCTCTGCGTGGGAATGCAGCCCAGGACGCAGAGCGTCCCCAAGCGTGACGCAGAGCGTCACAAGAGGCATTCCCACGCAGAGCGTGGGAACGATCAGGCATAAAAAAACCCCGCTTTTAAGGGCGGGGTTTTTTCGACTAAGTCAGTACAAGTTAGATAACTTGAACTTCTTCAGCTTGCATGCCTTTCTGACCGCGGGTAGCGATGAAAGAAACCTGTTGGCCTTCTTTCAGGCTTTTGAAGCCGTCGGATTGGATAGCTTTGAAGTGAACGAACAGGTCGTCACCGGATTGTGGAGTGATGAAGCCGAAGCCTTTTTCATCGTTGAACCACTTAACGGTACCAGTTTGGCGATTAGACATGGTGTAACTCCTTGAACAAAGTTAACTGCGACTCAGGAAAAGCCCTGGCCGAGACTGAGTGCAAAGAGCAGGAAAAATTCTTGGAGATGGTTGGATCGAAATTCAACATATCGTGTAGAGATTCTCAGTGACACAAGCAACACAGTGACGTCACCTTAACCGTTTTTACCGAACGTGCCAATGGTATTTCCGAAGGTTTCTCTATTTTCGTGACTGGCGGTGGTATTTACAGTCGCCTGGCGCTGCTGCGTCGGCCCCGGCCACAGTGGCCGCCGCTTATGGCAGGCAGCACATTCATCAACAAATGCCCCGCGCCCTTTGAACCCCAAGGCCGGCCCCGGTAAGATGCCCAACAGAATTTTTCCACCTCGCTATTCAGGACACCCGCCATGAGCATCAAATCGGACAAGTGGATTCGCCGCATGGCGCAAGAACACGGCATGATCGAACCCTTCGTTGAGCGCCAGATCCGTGGCGAAGGCGCGGCTCCCGTGATTTCCTACGGTGTGTCCAGCTACGGCTACGACGTGCGCTGCGCCGATGAATTCAAGGTGTTCACCAACATCAACTCGGCGATCGTCGACCCGAAAAACTTCGACGAAAAGAGCTTCGTCGACGTCAAGAGCGACGTGTGCATCATTCCGCCAAACTCCTTTGCCCTGGCGCGCACCGTGGAATTCTTTCGGATTCCCCGTGATGTGCTGACCATCTGCCTGGGTAAAAGCACCTACGCACGCTGCGGCATCATCGTTAACGTGACGCCGCTTGAGCCGGAGTGGGAAGGCCACGTGACCCTGGAGTTCTCCAACACCACCACCTTGCCGGCCAAGATCTACGCCAACGAAGGCGTGGCGCAGATGCTGTTCCTGCAGTCCGACGAAGCCTGTGAAGTGTCTTATAAAGACCGCGCCGGCAAGTACCAGGGCCAGCGCGGCGTCACTCTCCCACGCGCTTGATCGAAAGGTCTTACACGTAAAGGGAATTAGTCTGCGTGAAGTGACTCTATTGGGTGTACTGCCTCGGCGCGTGCAAAACGCGCCGAGCCACGCTTGAGGAGTACTTTATGAAGATCGACCCGCGAATCAGCGCCGAACTCGCCCGGCTTGAACCCAACCAGATTGGTGTTTTGGCCTGGTCCCTGATGGCCGACCCTGCATATGCGGGCGGCATCCCTGGTCAACCTGACGAAGATTGGCCACAGCAGCCCACCGAACCCGGTGAGCCAGTCCTTCCCGATGAGCCGCCTCCCGCGCCTGTCGCCTGATTTATCAAAAGACATGGCTGGCGCTTCAGTGCACCGGCCATACGTCTTGATCGCCGATCACAAATAACCGCCGATCATCGCTTTTCTCCACGGAATAACCGCCGGTAAAAGCCCCGAACGCCGGCAGCAAGCTGATCCGCGAGCCGATCTGAAAGCACGGCAGTCGCAAGCTCTGACGGCCTTTGCCGCGCAGCCGGTACACCGGATGTACATGCCCGGCCAGCACATGATGGCTGGGGTGGGCATCCGGTTCATGCTGCAGCGCGAACGGCCCCATCAACATCGGCTCGGCCACCACTTCAATCCTCAGGTCGGCAGGCGGGTCGCCAGCGCGTTTATCGTGATTGCCGCGAATCAAGGTCAGGTTCAGTTGGTGATTGCGCGCGCGCCAGGCTCTCAAGGCGCTCAGGGTGCCGCTGGCGTGTGAGCCAGGGCCATGCAGGAAGTCGCCGAGAAAGATCACCCACGTGCACGGCAGTGCCGATAACAGACGGTCCAGGCGCTGCAGGTTTTCGGTGGTGGTGCCCTGCGGCACCGGTTGCCCGAGGCTGCGATACGCCGAGGCCTTGCCAAAATGCGCATCGGCGATCAACAGGCACTGGCGCGCGGGCCAGTAAATCGCCTTCTCCGCCAGCAGCCACAACTCCTCACCCTCAAGCGTCAGCAAATGATGCATCAGCGTTTCCCGTTATCCGCGACTTTTTCCAGGTCCTTGACCATGCGTGCAATGCGCTCGGACAGCTTCTCCGAACTCATGCTCTCGCGCATTCGTTCCACCAGCAGGGGAAAAGCCAGCGGCGTCGGCCGTTCGATTAGATGCAGGTCGAGTTTCAGTGCCGACAGATGGCTTAGTGTCTCTTCGAGCCGACGAATATCCAACTCATCACGCAGGACTTCTTCCCCGGCCTGGGTCAGTAAAAGGTTCTCTGGGTCATATTGTTTGAACACCTCAAAGAACAAGCCGCTGGAAGCTTGCACCTGCCGCGTGCTTTTCGGCGCGCCGGGGTAACCGGCAAACACCAGCCCGGCGATGCGGGCGATTTCGCGGAAGCGGCGCAGCGCCAGTTCCCCTGCGTTCAGGCTGGCGGCTACATCCACCAGCAGGTTGGCCGGGCTCAGCAGCGCTTCGTTCAACAACACCGGCCAGTCCACCGGGGTGGCGCTCAACAGTTCCAGGCCGTAATCATTCACCGCAATCGAAAAGGTCACCGGCTGGCCTTGGCTGACCCGCCACGCCAGCAGGCTCGCCAGCCCCAGATGCACCTGGCGCCCGGCGAACGGGTAGAGGAACAGGTGCCAGCCCTCCCGTGACTTCAGGGCTTCCGCCAGCAAGCGTGCACGCGTCGGCAGACCTGACCAGCGCAACTGGGTTTGTAACAGAGGTTGCACCGCGTGCATCTCCGGGCCGTCGAAGTGCCCGTGGGCGGCTGCATCAAAGCGCTCGACCACCGCTTGCGCCAATTCATTGGATAGCGGCATGCGCCCGCCATTCCAGCGCGGCACGGCCGCCTTTTTCGCGGTGCTGCGGCGTACATACGCCGTCATGTTTTCCACGCGCACCAACTCCAGCAAACGCCCTGCAAACAAAAAACCGTCGCCAGGCTTGAGCCGGGCGATAAAGCCTTCTTCGACACTGCCCAGATTCTTGCCGCCGCCGCCCTTGCTCCAGAATTTGAGCTGGATACTCGCATCGCTGACGATCGTGCCCACGCTCATGCGATGGCGTCGCGCCAGGCGTGCATCCGGCACGCGCCACACGCCATGCTCATCGGGCTCCACACGGCGGTAATCCGGATAGGCCGTCAACGACAGGCCGCCATGGCGCACAAACCCCAGCGCCCAGGCCCAGTCGGCGTCAGTAAGGTCACGATAAGCCCAGGCACCACGCACCTCCGTCAACAGTGCATCCGGGGTAAAACCACCGCCCAGGGCCATGCTCACCAGGTGTTGTACGAGCACATCCAAAGGCTTGTAGGGCGATTCGCGAGCTTCGATGCGCCGCTGCGCTATCGCGTCCTGGGCGGCGGCGGCTTCCACCAGTTCCAGGCTATGGGTCGGCACCAACGTCACCCGTGATGGCCTGCCTGGCGCATGGCCAGAGCGCCCGGCGCGTTGCATCAGGCGCGCCACGCCTTTGGCCGAGCCGATTTGCAGCACGCGCTCCACCGGCAGGAAATCCACACCCAGGTCCAGGCTTGAGGTACACACCACCGCTTTGAGCTGGCCGTCTTTCAGGGCGCGCTCCACCCAGTCGCGGGTTTCACGCGACAGCGAGCCATGGTGCAGGGCAATCAAACCCGCCCAATCCGGGCGCGCCTCCAGCAGCGCCTGGTACCAGATCTCCGACTGCGCGCGCGTATTGGTAAACACCAGGCAACTGCTGCTGGCCTCCACTTCGGTCACCACCTGCGGGAGCATCTTCAAGCCGATATGCCCGGCCCAGGGAAAACGCTCGACAGTGGGCGGCAACAAGGTGTCGACCTTCAGTTCTTTAGCCGTCTGCCCCTGCACATTGATCCCGCCGCCTTGTGGGACCAGAACCTCAAGGGCGTGGGACTGGTTGCCCAGCGTCGCGGAAATCCCCCACACCATCAAATCCGGATGCCAGCGCCGCAAGCGCGCCAACGCCAATTGCAACTGCACGCCACGCTTATTGCCGATCAGTTCGTGCCACTCATCCACGATCACCATGCGCAGGTGCGTAAGACTCGTCTCACTGTCGGCACGTGCGAGCATCAGTGTCAGGCTTTCCGGGGTGGTCACCAGCGCGGTGGGCTGGCGGCGGGTCTGGCGCGCGCGTTCGCTGCTGCTGGTATCCCCCGTGCGCAGGCCGATGCTCCAGGGAATCTCCAGTGCCGCCAGTGGCGCCTCCAGGGCGCGTGCCGTGTCAGCGGCCAAGGCGCGCATAGGCGTGATCCACAACACCGTCAGCGGCTCTGCGGGCGCTTTGCGTTTACCGGTAGCGGGCGGGCGAGTGACGGCGAAGCGGTTAAGGGCGGCGAACCACAGCGCATAGGTCTTACCCGCGCCGGTGCTGGCGTGCAGCAGGCCTGACTGGCCTTCTTTAACGGCCGCCCATACGGCTTTTTGAAAGGCGAACGGCTTCCAGCCCTTGGCGGCAAACCATGTTTTGGCGAAATCGAGGGGTTTTGCCATTCGGCGGCTGACGCTCTGGAGGCTCTATGTCAGAGACCCTCCAGGCGTGGCAAAGGTTTACTTCAAGTTACCGCTCAGAAATTGCTGCAGGCGCTCGCTCTTCGGATTGCCCAACACATCTTCGGGCGTGCCTTGCTCTTCCACCAGGCCCTTGTGCAGGAACAGCACCTGGTTCGACACCTTGCGCGCAAAACTCATCTCGTGGGTGACCATGATCATGGTGCGGCCTTCCTCGGCCAAACCCTGGATTACTTTCAACACTTCGCCGACCAGTTCCGGGTCGAGGGCCGAGGTGGGTTCGTCAAACAGCATCACCTCCGGCTCCATGGCCAGGGCGCGGGCGATGGCCACCCGTTGCTGTTGGCCACCAGAGAGGAACGCCGGGTATTGATCGGCCACGCGTGCCGGCAGCCCGACCTTATCCAGGTAGCGACGGGCACGGTCTTCGGCGTCCTTCTTGCTGCAACCCAGTACCCGGCGCGGCGCCATGGTGATGTTTTCCAGCACGCTCATATGGCTCCACAGGTTGAAATGCTGGAACACCATCGCCAGCCGCGTGCGCAGGCGTTGCAATTCGGCGTCATCGGCCACGCGCATGCCATGGCGGTCGCTGACCATGCGGATCTGCTGGCCATCAAGGGTCATGGCGCCGTCGTTGGGCGTTTCCAGAAAGTTGATGCAGCGCAAAAAGGTACTTTTGCCTGAGCCGCTGGCGCCGATCAGGCTGATCACGTCACCGGTCTTGGCCTTGAGCGAAACACCTTTGAGCACTTCATTGTCGCCATAGCTTTTATGCAGGCCTTCAACGGTCAATTTGTACATGGGGCGTGCATCCTCAAGGCGAAAGTAGGTAGCCGCTGCGGTAGGCTTGCGTGCCGGCAACATGGCTGATCACCATGCCGGCAGTTGCCATGCGCCGCAGCGAACGGGCGTAAAGCAGGCCGGCATGTTGGCAGTGCACAGGCGTTACGCGGTCAGTAATGGGGTCGATGATTTCGGCGAGCAGTTGCCCGGCTTCCACGTATTCACCGGGCAGGGCGCAGAACACCAGCAAGCCGCCGACCGGCGTGGTCACCGGTTCCACGCCCGCCAGCGGCGTGGCCGGGTAGGGCAGTTCGGGCAGTGGCGGCGCGTCACCGGTAATGGCACCGAAGTGAGTCAGGTAATCGATGATCGCCTGGCAATCCAGCGCCGCCAGGCCGTGGTTGACGTCGCCTTGGCCGCGCAGTTCGACGGTCACCGAAAAGCTGCCCATCGGGATCGGGAAGCGCTCGCCGAAGCGTTGCTGCAACTGCCACCACACCAGCGTGAAACACTCGTCGAACGACTGCCCGCCGGAGTCGGTCGCCAGCAAGTTGGCCTCCGAGCCGATATAGCGCGCCAGCGGTTCCACCTGCGGCCACGCCTCGGGCGTGGTGTACAGGTGCGCCACGGCTTCAAAGTCGCAATGCAGGTCCAGCACCATGTCGGCATCACAGGCCAGGCGTTGCAGCACCAGGCGCTGGGATTGCAGCTGGGTCGCGGGCGTTTGCGCCGCAAGGGCCAGGCTCAGGGCGTCGCGAATAAGCTCGACGTTGTGCACGGGGTCGTCGCCCAGCAACTCTTCGACCTGATCGCCGACTGCCTCACTGAGATCGACAAACAGGCGATTGAAGTTCTGCCCGCTTTCCAGCTCGTAGCGGCCCAATGGAATGTCCATCAAGACCTGCTCAAGCCCCACCGGATTGGCGATGGGCACCAGCACGATCTCGCTGCGCAGGCGCCCGGCCGCTGCCAGCTCCGCCAGGCGCAGCTTCAGGTGCCAGGCCACCAGCATGCCTGGCAGCTCATCGGCATGCAGTGATGACTGGATGTAAACCTTGCCCTCAGCCTGTTCCGGGCCGAAGTGGAAACTGTGAACCTGCCGCGCCGTGCCGGGCACCGGCGCGATCAGTTCATGTACCTGATGACGCATGACGACTCCTTAGTGGCTGGGCCCGAGAAAGGCCAGCCAGCGGCGCTCCGCCAGACGAAACAGCCCGACCAGCGCAAAGGTCACGGTCAGGTAGATCAGCGCAGCGATGCCGAACGATTGAAAGGTCATGTAAGTGGCCGAGTTGGCGTCCCGCGCCACCTTGAGAATGTCCGGCACCGTCGCAGTAAATGCCACCGTGGTCGAGTGCAGCATCAGGATCACTTCGTTGCTGTAGTAGGGCAGCGAGCGACGCAGGGCCGAGGGCATGATCACGTAGGCATAGAGCTTCCAGCCGCTCAGGCCGTACGCCTTGGCCGCTTCGACTTCGCCGTGGGCCATGCTGCGGATCGCACCGGCGAAAATCTCCGTGGTGTACGCGCAGGTGTTAAGGGCGAAGGCCAGAATGGTGCAGTTCATCGCATCGCGAAAGAACGCATCCAGCACCGGCTGCGCGCGCACGGCGGCGATGCTGTAGATGCCGGTGTAGCAAATCAGCAGCTGGATATACAGCGGCGTGCCACGAAACAGGTAGGTGTAGAACTGCACCGGCCAGCGTATGGAGCGTTTGCGCGAGACGCGGGCGATGGACAACGGGATCGAGACCAGAAAGCCGATTACCAGCGCCGCGCTGAGCAGCCACAGGGTCATCGCCAGCCCGGTGATGTGTTGGCCGTCGCTGTACAGGAAGGGCCGCCAGTATTGTTGAAGAAGTTCGATCATCGCACGGCCTCCCGGGACCCAGCGGAGTAGCGGCGCTCAAGCCAGCGCAGGACGACGTTGGATGCACTGGTGATCAGCAGGTAGATCAGCGCCGCGATGACCAGAAAATAGAACAGCTGATAAGTACTCTTGCCCGCATCCTGCGCAGCCTTGACCAGGTCCGCCAGACCGATGATCGACACCAGCGCGGTGGCCTTGAGCATCACCATCCAGTTGTTGCCGATGCCCGGCAAGGCAAAGCGCATCATCTGCGGGAAGGTCACGAAGCGAAACCGCTGCCCGCGTGTGAGCCCGTAGGCGGTCGCCGCTTCCAGCTGGCCGCGGGGCACGGCGAGGATCGCGCCGCGAAAGGTCTCGGTGAAATAGGCGCCATAGATGAAGCCCAGGGTGATGACCCCGGCGCTGAATGGGTCGATTTCGATGTAGTCCCATTCCATAAAGTCGGTAAAGCCGGTCAGCCAGATTTGCAGGCTGTAAAAAATCAGCAGCATCAGCACCAGGTCGGGCACGCCGCGAATCAAGGTGGTGTAGAGCTGGGCAGGGATGCGGATCAGGCTGACGCTGGACAGTTTGGCGCTGGCGCCGAGCAGGCCGAGCAGGACGCTGACGGCCAGGGAGGCGACCGACAGTTTCACGGTCATCCACGTACCTTGCAGCAATAGCGGGCCGAACCCCTTCAAGCTGAAGGCACCCAGCCCCAGGGTTTGCAAAAGATCTTCAAACATGAATTCAGGACCTAATGGCGATAAAAAAGCGCCCACCGCAAACCGGTGGGCGCCGGGGTGTTATTTACCGCTGTAGAGGTTCAGGTCGCCGAAGTGTTTCTTCTGGATGGTGGCGTAGGTGCCATCATCGTGTAACGCTTTGATACCTTTATCGAGCAGAGCCTTGAGGTCTTTGTTACCTTTTTTGATACCGACCGCAGTTTTCGATGGCAGCAGTGGGTCGTCGATGGCCTTGCTGACTTCGTAGTCAGCGCCGGCCGGCGACTTCAAAAAGCCCAGTTCGGCTTGCAGCATGTCCTGCACGGAAGCGTCCAGGCGGCCCGAGGTCAGGTCGGCGTAAACCTGATCCTGGTTGGCGTAGGCCTTGGTGGTCACACCGGCTTTGTCCAGCACGGCCTTGGCGTAGGCTTCCTGGATGGTGCCTTGCTCGTAGCCCACGGATTTGCCCTTGAGGGACTCAGGCGTGGAGAAGTTCGCGCCCTTTTTGAACACCAGGGACGTCGGGCCGGAGAACAGCTCGCTGGAGAAATCGATCGCCTTTTCACGGGCTTCAGTCACGGTCATCGAGGAAATCACGCCGTCGAACTTGTTGGCGTTGAGGCCTGGAATCATGCCGTCGAAGTCGCTTTCAACCCACTTGCACTTCACTTTCAGCTCGGCACAGATCGCATTGCCCAGGTCGATATCGAAGCCTACCAGGCTGCCGTCGGCGGCCTTGGACTCGAATGGCGCGTAGGAAGGATCGACACCAAAACGCAATTCCTTGTATTCCTTGGCCAGCGCGGTACCAGCAGCCATGCACAGAGCCAGTGCAGAAAGGGTCAGCAATGCTTTTTTCATTATGTAATCCCTGGAAACCAAGATAAGCGCTTGTGGCGCGGTTAGGACTGTTACTGAACGGTGTCAGACGGATCACAAGTAGCAATTTCTGCACCATAGTTCCGAATGAGTGTTTTAAAAGGTGGGATAAGGGAGATGTGAGTGTAGGAGATGCCCGAAAATGGGCATGGAAAATTCAGTGCACCATTTTGGAGTAAATGAAATTCAATATGTGGGAGCGGGCTTGCCCGCGATAGCGGTGTGTCTGCCCAATCTCTCTAAGCTGACCCACCGCCATCGCGGGCAAGCCCGGCTCCCACAGGGTTCTGCAGTGTTTGGGGGGAAGGGGTCAGGTCAACAAATCCTGCAACGTGCCGAGGTTGTCGGCTTCTTCCACTGTCTTATCCTGCCGCCACCGCAACATTCTGGGAAACCGTACGGCAATCCCGCTCTTGTGGCGTTTGGACAAGGCAATCCCCTCAAACCCCAGCTCAAACACCATGCTGGGCGTTACGCTGCTGACCGGGCCGAATTTCTCCACCGTGGTCTTGCGCACAATGGCGTCGACCTTGCGCATTTCTTCGTCCGTCAGCCCTGAATACGCCTTGGCGAATGGCACCAGCGTGCGTTCAGTGCCGGGTGGGCCGTCCCACACCGCGAAGGTGTAATCGCTATACAAACTGGCGCGCCGGCCATGGCCGCGCTGGGCGTAAATCAATACGGCGTCGACACTGAACGGGTCGACTTTCCATTTCCACCACACGCCCATGTCCTTGGTGCGGCCCACGCCGTACAGGCCGTCGCGGGCTTTTAGCATCATGCCTTCCACGCCGAGGCGGCGAGAGTCTTCGCGTTGCTCAGCCAGGTCCTTCCAGCTCGCGCCCGTCAGCAAGGGCGATGGCAACAGTACGGGCTGGTTGCACTGCGCAATCACTTGCTCAAGCTGGGCGCGTCGCTCGGCCTGGGTGTGGTTGCGCCAGTCGTCGCCCTGATATTCCAGCAAGTCGTAGGCGAGGACAGCCACCGGCGCATCCTCCAGGACTTTTTTGCTCAGGGTTTTACGGCCGATGCGCTGTTGCAGCAGGGCAAAGGGTTGCACCGCGTCCTTCCACACCACAATTTCGCCATCGATCACCGTGCCATCCGGCAGGCCGCTGACCAGGCTGTGCAGTTCGGGGAAACGCTCGGTGACCAACTCTTCACCGCGCGACCAAACCCACAGGCGACCTTCGCGCTTGACCAGTTGCGCGCGAATGCCATCCCACTTCCATTCCACCTGCCAGTCGGCGGTTGCGCCGAGCAGGGCGTCGAATTGCTCCACCGGTTGCGCCAGCCCATGGGCCAGAAAAAAAGGATACGGCTGCCCGCCGCGTTGCGCATGTTCATCGGACGATTCGGCGGCGATCAGCTTGAGGTAGCCTTCGGCCGTAGGCCGGTTGGACAGGTCGGTGTAGCCCACCAAGCGCTGGGCCACACGTTTGCTGTCCAGGTCGGCCATGGCGGCGAGGGCGCGGGTGACCAGCAGTTTCGACACGCCGACGCGAAAACTGCCGGTGATCAATTTGATGCACACCATCAGGCTCGGTTGATCGAGTTGTGCCCATAACGCGGGCAGGCGTTCAGCCAATTCCAGCGGCGGCAGACCCCGCAAGGGCAGCAACTTTTCTTCCAGCCATACCGCCAGCCCGTCTTCCGAGGTGTAGGAGGATTCGGGCAACAACAGCGAAATGGTCTCGGCCAGGTCGCCCACTGATTGGTAACTTTCTTCGAATAACCAAGGTTCTATGCCCGACGCTGCGGTGGCCATGTCACGCAGCAGACGGGTTGGCACCAATTGCCGGGGTCGCCCGCCGGAGAGGAAATATACGGCCCAGGCCGCATCTTCGGGTGGTGCCTGGCGGAAGTAGGCTTGCAGCGCGGCCAGCTTGGCGTTGCTGGAGGTGGTGGCGTCGAGGTTGGCGTACAGCTCGGCGAAGGCTTTCATGCCGTAGCCTCTTCTTCGTCATCGCCGTATTCGGTGGTGAAACCCTGGGCATCCAGGCCTTTTTCCCGCAAGTGGCGCACCAATACGCCGACAGAGCCATGGGTGACCATCACCCGTTCGGCGCCGGTCTGTTCGATGGCCCACAGCAATCCGGGCCAATCGGCGTGGTCCGAGAGCACAAAGCCTCGGTCCACACCGCGCCGCCGTCGCGTGCCACGCAGGCGCATCCAGCCGCTGGCGAAAGCGTCGCTGTAGTCGCCGAAGCGCTTGATCCAACTGCTGCCACCGGCAGACGGCGGGGCGATGATCAGTGCCTGGCGCAGTAATGGGTCAGTCTTTTTGAAGTCACCGGCATACAGGGTTTCAGGGATATAAATGCCGGCCTCGCGGTACACACGGTTCAGCGGTTCGACCGCGCCATGGCTGAGGATCGGGCCGATGCTGGCGTCGATGCCATGCAGGATGCGCTGGGCTTTGCCGAAGGAGTAACAGAACAACACGCTGGCCTTGCCGACCGCGATATTGGCCTGCCACCAGTCATTGATCCCGGCAAAAATCTGCGCCTGGGGCTGCCAGCGGTAAATCGGCAGGCCAAAAGTGGATTCAGTAATAAAGGTGTGGCAACGCACCGGCTCAAAGGGCGCACAGGTGCCGTCGGGCTCGACTTTGTAGTCGCCGGAGGCTACCCAGACTTCGCCCTGGTATTCCAGGCGCACCTGGGCGGAGCCGAGCACATGCCCGGCGGGGTGAAAACTCAGGGTGACGCCGTGGTGGTTGAGTTTTTCGCTGTAGGCCAGGGTTTGCAGGTTGATGTCCTGGCCCAGTCGCGAGCGCAGGATACCTTCGCCTGGAGCGGCGGCCAGGTAATGCTGGTTGCCGGTGCGGGCGTGGTCGCCGTGAGCGTGGGTGATGATGGCGCGGTCCACCGGGCGCCAGGGGTCGATGTAGAAATCTCCCGCAGTACAATAGAGGCCTTCGGGGCGGGCGATGACAAGGTCCATGGGCGTGCCGGGGCAGTGGGCTTATCAGGTATGAGGGGAGCGAGACTTGAGAAGTTCTATCTAAATGCAGGCAAGCCAGCTCCCACATTTTGATGGCGTGACGCGGAGCGTCACAGGATGCATTCCCACGCAGAGCGTGGGAACGATCACCGGGTTACTTGCCGGGTGTGAGGGTCAAGCGGGTTTTCCCATACACCTTGTCAAAGTTCTGCGGCTGCATCGGGAAGCTCAGGTATTGCGCCTTGAGCGACGCATCGATGCCGTTCGCATAGTTCGGGCTGGCCGGGTTGCCGGATTGGCCGATGCCACCTTGGCCCATCATCGGTTCGATTTGGCTGAAGTCGACGATCATGCGCAGCGCCGGCACTTGGGTGGTCACAAAATCCTGCCCCCAGCTGTACGGCGCCGGGTTCAGAGTGTTGTGGTCGCCGCCACTGGCAAACGGGCCGCGGATCACCTGGCCATTGCTGTTTTTCCAGGTGGTGGTGTGCAGTTTGCCCCACTGCCAGGCCTTGTGATCGCCACCCAATTGGCTGTCGCCAGCGGTGATGGCGGCGGCAAGGCTGCGGGCGAGGATCGCCGGTTTGTCTTCTTTTTGCGCGGTGCGTACGTCGTCCCAGAAGGGGCTGTCTTCACGGCCCAGCAGGTGGTCGGCGTTGGCGGAATAGGACAGGTTGGCGTTGCTGACAAAGGCTTTCCAACTGGCGCTGGTTTCCGGGCCGAGTTCGTCGAGGAAGATCTGCCTGGTGCTTTCCTGCAGGAACAGCTCATAGATCGTCGCATCGGCGGAGGTCGGTGCCAGGCGACCGTCAAAGGTCATCAAGCGACTGAGCGCCTCGCGGGCCTTCACGGCGTCGGCTGCCGGCAGCGCATCGATTGCCTGTTTCAGCGGCTGGGCCATGCCCGGCGCCTGGAACATGGTCTTGAGCTTGGCGGCAAACGTGGTGGTCTGGTCGTACTGCATGGCGATCATGCTGCGGCTGTCATGCTTGCCGGCGTTGGCCAGTTGCGCCAGGCGCTCGCTGCGCTCCGGGGCATCCCAGGAGTTGGACAATTGCATGCCGTAGCCGCGTGGCGCGGTGCGCTGGTTGGCCGTGCCGATCCAGCCTTGGGCCGGGTCTTGATCGTAAGGGTGCAGCATCGCGTCGGCGTAGCCGTCCCAGTCAAAGCGCGCGTCCCAGCCCGGCGAGGGCAGCAGGCCCTGGCCTTCGCGGCGGTTGGGGAAGCGGCCAGTGACTTGCCAGCCAATGCTGCTCGCGTCGGCAAACATCATGTTGAGGGCGATGGCGCGGATTTCCCGGGTCGCGTCCGAGGCCTTGCCGGCGCTTTGGGCGCGGGACAGGTCGAAGAACGCGTCCAGGCTCTTGTCGTCCTTGAGGTCGGCGGTTTGCAGGGCCAGGCCGAACCCGGTGGTGAGTGCCTGGCTGCTGTTGAGCAGGGCGCCGTGGCGGGTTTCGTACACCACTTCGCGAATCGGCCGCTGGCCCTTGGCGAAGTAGGTTTCGTTGCGCACGACGGCCGGTAGCCATTTGCCGTTGTTCTCGTAGTACAACGCGCTGCCTTGGCGTTTGACCTTCTCCAGGAACAGGTCCTGGGTGTCGCCTTTTACCGCGCTCATGCTCCACGCCACTTTGCCGTTGAAGCCGGACAGCAGGGTCGGCAAACCGGCAATCGAGACGCCGACCGCCTGGTATTTCGGGGCACGGATCTGCACGTAGTTCCACGGCGACGGCGCTTGTGGCTGGGCTGCCAGGTCGCTGGCCAGCAGGCTTTTGCCACTGCGGCTGCGTTGCGGGCCGATGGCCCAGTTGTTGGAGGTGGTGACGGCCAGTGCGTTAAGGCTGTTCAACTGCTGGCCGACGCTTTCAAGCCCGGCAAGGCCGGTGACCTGGCTGAGGTTCACGCCCTTGAGCTTGTCGGCTTCGTCCATCGGGATTGGCTCGTCCGGCGCACTCGGCGTCAGCCAGGCGAGCTTGTCGGCCCCGACTTTCTGCGCCAGCACCAGCGACGAGAGTTCTTCCTGCAGGTTGCTCGACTCGCTGAAATTCAGCAGGCAGAACAACAGTGCCGAATCTTCCGGCTTCCAGTACTCGGGCTTGTAGCCGGTCTGGGCCAAATCCGTCGGCAGCTTGTCGCGGTAGCGGAACAGGTAGGCATTGACACCACGGGCATACACTTCAAAGAAGCGCTTGAGGCGCGGCGACGAAGCGTTATACAGCTCACCGGCGCTTTTTTTCAGGTTGACCGCGCGCATGAAACGGTCGACATCCAGCACCTGCGGCCCGGACATCTCCGCCAGGCGGCCTTGAGCCAGCAGGCGCAAAGTGACCATTTGCGTGATGCGGTCGCTGGCGTGTACATAACCGAGGCTGAACAGCGCGTCATGGAAGGTGTTGCTTTCGATCAACGGCATGCCCTGGGCATTGCGGCGCACTGACACATTCTGTGCCAGGCCCTTGATCGGTTGCACACCGGCCACCGGCGGCAGGGTGTCCTGGGTGCTCTGGAGCTGGCAACCGGCCAGGCTTAAAGCACTGGCCACTGCCGCGGCAACGCCGAACCGGGGGATAAAGTGTGAGAGGGCTGGCGAGGCCATGGCAAAGCTCCTGCGGGGGTAGCGTCATTAAAGGCGCTACGTTAGTGAGCGCGGCGAAACGACGCAAGCAGGATCGTTCCCACGCTTTGCGTGGGAATGCATTTTGTGACGCTCGGCGTCACGCTTTTGGGGGGGGACGCGGAGCGTCCGGGGCGGCATTCCCACGCGGAGCGTGGGAACGATCCTCGGCTAATCAGGATTTTGGCGGATTCACTTTCTGCACCAGTTCATACGCCCGATCCGTCGCTGGCCGTTCCTTGATGCGGTTGAACCAGCGCTGCACGTGCGGGAAATCCTCCAGACGCTGGCTTTGCCACTTGTGGGAAACAATCCAGGGGTAGATCGCCATATCGGCGATGCTGTAGTCCTCGCCCGCCACGAACGCGCGATCTGCCAGGCGTCGGTCCAGCACGCCGTACAGGCGCGCGGTTTCATCCACATAACGTTTAATGGCGTAGGGGATTTTCTCCGGTGCGAACTGGCTGAAGTGATGATTCTGACCCGCCATAGGCCCCAGCCCGCCCATTTGCCAGAACAGCCATTGCAGCGCTTCCTGGCGGCCGCGCAGGTCTTTTGGAATGAATTGGCCGGTTTTTTCCGCGAGGTACAGCAAGATCGCGCCGGATTCAAACAGCGAAATCGGCGCGCCGCCGTCGGTCGGGTTGTGATCGACGATCGCCGGGATGCGGTTGTTGGGAGCGATCTTCAGGAAGTCCGGCTTGAACTGCTCGCCCTGGCCGATGTTGATCGGGTGCACCGTATAGGGCAGACCGGCTTCTTCCAGGAACAGCGACACTTTGTGACCGTTGGGGGTGGTCCAGTAGTACAGGTCGATCATGAAGCTCTCCAAATGAGCGAATGCCTGTCTCTATAGGTGATGATCGCAGGGCAATAATTCAATCAAACATTTGCTTCTAACCTTAGACGCCATCACACCGCCCCATCGACCAGCACCTGCAATGACTGCTGCGAGCACCGCTCAATGCGCACCTGTACGCCATAGACCTCGGCAAACAACGCCGGGTCGAGCACCTCATCCGCCACGCCGCTGGCGTACAACCGTCCCTGGCGCAGCACGGCAATATGGTCGGCGAAGCGTGCAGCCAGGTTGATGTCGTGCAGCACCACCACGGCGATCAAGTTGTGTTCGCGCACCAGCGCGCGCACGCAGTCCATGACTTTCAGTTGGTAGTTGAGGTCAAGCGCGCTGGTGGGTTCGTCGAGCAGCATCACTTGCGGGCGCCGCGCAATCAGCTGCGCGAGGCTGACCAATTGGCGCTGGCCGCCGGACAACGTGCTCAGCAGTTGATCGGCCAAATGCGCGATGCCGATACGCTGCAACGCTTCGAAGGCTTCGCGCAGGCAGGCCTCGCTGGACAATGGAATGCCCTCCACATTGGCCACGCGCAGTGCGGCGATCACGCTTTCCATCACGCTGAGGCTCAGGCCCGGCGGCAGGTTTTGCGGCATGTACGTCACGCGGCGCGCACGCTCGGCCACCGACATGGCCGACAGGTCGAGGTCACCCAGCCTGACCACACCTTGCATCTTTTCCAGCCCGGCAATGGCCCGCAGCAGCGTGGATTTACCCGCGCCATTAGGGCCGATCAAGGCGGTGAGGCTGCCGTGGGGCAGGGTCGGCAAGCTCAGCTCATGCACAATCTGCCGACGCCCGTAGCTGACCGTGGCGTTGTGTACCGATAACCCCGCACTCATAACTGCCTCCCGCGCTTGAACACCAACACCACAAAAATCGGTACGCCCACCAAGGCGGTGACGATGCCCACCGGCACAATCACGCCGGGCATGATCAGTTTGCTGGCAATCGACGACAGCGCCAGCAGCAAGGCGCCGGTCAACGCACTGGCGGGCAGGAGGAAACGTTGGTCTTCACCCACCAGAATCCGCGCGATATGCGGCCCCACCAGGCCGATAAAACCGATGGTGCCTACAAACGCCACGGCGGTGGCTGAAAGCAGGCTGATACGCAGCAACGAGAAAAATCGCAGGCGCTTCACGTCCACGCCAAAGCTTTGTGCGCGGTCTTCGCCCATACGCAGCAGGGTCAGGCGTGGCGCGGCGGCGAAGGAAAACGGCAGCACCACGGCGACAACAAAGGCGAGGATGCCGAGCTTGTCCCAGTTGGCGCGGGTCACGCTGCCCAGGGTCCAGAACACCAACTGTTGCAACACGTCTTCGGTGGCCACCAGTTGCAGCAAGGCCACCACGGCGTTGCAACTGAACACCAGCGCGATGCCGAACAACACCAAACTTTCCACCCCGGCACCGCGCAGGCGTGACATGGCTTGCAGCAAAAACACCGAGGCGGCGGCAAAGATAAACGCCGAGATGGAAATCGCGGTGTTGGCCGACACCCACAGCGTGGTCACCGGAAACACGATGACCAACGAAGCGCCCAGCGCAGCCGCCGACGACACGCCCAGCGTAAACGGGCTGGCCAGCGGGTTATTGAGGATCGCCTGCATCTCGGCCCCCGCCAGCGACAGCGCACAACCCACCAGCACCGCCATCAGCGCGTAGGGCAGGCGCACGTTCCAGATGATCACGTGGTCGGTGGCGCTCAGGTGTGACGGATGCAGGACGCCGTCGAGCAACGCTAACAGGCCCATGCCCGACGGGCCGCTGGCCAGGTCGACTAAAATGGCGCAGACCAATGCGATGCCGAGCAGCGCCAGCAGCCAGGCACGCCGGGCCAGCAAGCGGCGATAGCCGTGAGTGGCGCTGGCAAGGTCGAGGGTTTGAGTGGTCATGGGGCTCACACAATGTTGAAAACAACGAAAATCCAAATGTGGGAGCTGGCTTGCCTGCGATAGCGGAATATCAGTCACCCTTTTATTGACTGACACACCGCTATCGCAGGCAAGCCAGCTCCCACACTGACTGCATTCCTGCATGGCGCTAGGGGTTACTTGGTTTTGGCGTCAATCCAGTAAGCACCCTGCAACGGCATCCCCAGAAACTGCTGGTTGATCTGTTCCATAGTCGCTTGCGGGTCGAGCTTGGCGAACAGTTCCGGGTGCACCCATTTGGCCAATACTTCTATCGCCAGCAAGTTGTATGGCGAGTTGTAAAAGTCATGCCACAGGCCGTGGGCATCGCCTGCGCGGATGGCACGCAGGTTGGCGAACTCCGGCCGCGCCAGCACACGATCTAACGCCTTGCGGGCTTCATCTGTGCTCACGCCAGCGCCGAGAATCAGCCCCGGTGTGTGATTGCCGGTGGCCACGTACACATCCGGGTCGGCCTTGAGCGCGTATTCAACGCTGATATCCCCCAGAGCACCCGGCACCACGTCGGCGGCGATATTGCGCCCGCCGACCAGCTTGATCACTTCACCCATACCGCTTTTGCCGGTGGTGTGCCCCGGCGCCTGCCAGGCACCGGCCAGCAATTCGAGGAACACACTCGGGCGCGCGCCGGCAGGCAAGGTGGCAACGGCGTCGGTGATGGCCTTGATGTGCTGGTCATAGAAACCCAGAAACGCCTTGGCCTGGGCTTCACGGCCCAAGGCCTGGCCCAGCGCGTTCATGCTGGTGTGGGTGCCTTGCACCGGGTTGATCCGAAAGTCGACGAACAACACCGGGATGCCGGCCTTGGCCAGCACGTCTGCCACCGCGCTGTGTTCGGTCGGGCCGTGGCCCGAAATGCTGAACACCGCCAGATCCGGTTTCAGCGAGAGAATTTCCTCGGCACTGACACTCTGCTCCGACGCCTGCCCGATCAACGGGATGTCTTTGACCGTCGGAAACTTCGCCACATAGGCGTTGTAAGTGTGCTGGTCCAGCAGCTTCAAATCGTTCTGCCAGCCGACGATGCGCTGGAACGGCGCGTCCTTGTCGAGCAAGGCAAACGCCGAAATCAAGCGGCCTTCGCCCAGCACCACACGCTTGACGTGGTCTTTGACCTCGACCTTGCGGCCCAACACGTCGGTGACTTCATGGGCAGCGGCAGTTTCGGCGTGGCCGAGGACCAGCGCGGCGCACAGCACGCCGAGCTTAAGCACGTTACGAGGTTTGAACATGGAAAGGACTCCGGGTGAGGGGCAATCAGAATTCATAATCGACACTGGCGGTGAGCGTGCGACCGGCACCTGGGATGCCGTAGAGCTGGAAGCCGTCAAGGGACGCGCCAACCTGGCTGTAGTAGAACGTGTTGAACACGTTGTTGAGGTTGACCGTGGTGTCCTTGTTCACCTTGTATTGCGCCGCCAGGTTGCTCAGCCAGTAACCCGGGGCTTTTTCGTGGTCGCGGGTGTAGATCGCATACACGCCGGACGGGCCGTTGGCGTAGCTGCTGTTGTTGTTCAAACCGCCGACATCCTTGTTGTCGCTGTAGCGGCGACGGCCCACGTATTGCTCGCCGTAGCTGAGGCTCAGGGCGTCGGTGACGGCGTAGGTGGTCCACAGGTTGGCGGTCAGGTCGGGGACGTTCTTGGCTTCCGCGCCTTTATTGATACCTTTGATCTGCGTGCTTTTGAGCGCCGAGAAGCCGGTGTAGACGGTCCAGCGCGGGGTGATGTTGCCTTGCAGGCCGAGTTCGATGCCGTCCACACGCTTGGCGGGCAGGGCGCGCACCGGCGCGGATTCGCCGTCCTGGTATTCCCAGGCGTTGTCCAGTTCGGTGCGGAAGATCGCCGCCGTGACATTGAGCCTGTCGTGGGCAATGTCCCACTTGGTGCCGATCTCGTAGGTTTTCGACTTGGCCGGGCTGTAGTTGCGGGTGGTGGACGCGCCGTAGATCTGGTTGTTGGTGGACGCGCCCAGCGCCGACGGTTGCGCCGCCTCGCTGTAGGACACGTAGACGCTGCCGTTCGGCAATGGCTTGTACACCGCGCCGACGCGACCGCTCACCGCACCGTCGGTGCTGCTGATGTCGGCCTGGCCGCGCTGGCGGGTTTGCGCGCGCCAGTTGTCGTAGCGCAGCGAGCCGAGCACTTGCCATTGTTCGTTAAGGGTGACGGTGTCGCCCGCGTAGAGACCGGCGTTGTCGATCACCGAGCGCGGGTCGCCTTCGCCTTTGGTCACGTAGGTGCTGGCGAAGCTGTGGCTGGGGTCGTTCATGTTGAAGAACAGGTCGCCGGCCGGCACTTCGGCGTTGCGTTTCAGGCCGCCATACGTCTCGTGATAGAACTCCAGGCCGCTGACCACGGCGTGCTGCAGGCTGCCGGTGTTGAACGTGAAGCTGAAATCGGTCTGGTTATCCACGATGGTGTAGCGCTTGGACAAGCCAAAGTCGCTACCCCGCAGGATGCCGTAGCCGGTGTTGCTGTTATTTACGTAGTCGGTGTAGGCATTCACCGTGCTGCCGGGCACTTGGCTGATCGGGCCTACACCGGTGTAGCCCAAGGTCGCACAGCGGGTGCCGCTGCAGGTTTTTTTGCCGCTGGCGTCGGCGGCGAAGAAGCGTGCCGGCGACAGCACTGCGAAGTTGTCGCTGCGTTCCCAGCGGGTCTGGTTGCGCAGGTGGGCGTCGTTCCAGTCAAAGTCATGCTCGAAGCGGGCGGTCAGCGAGGTAGTTTCGTTCTCCTGCGTATAAAGGCTGGAGTCGCCGTACCAGTCGGAGCGTTTGACGCCGGGCATGCGGTGGCCGTCGGTGCCGCGTTGGATCGGCACGCCGCCGTCCGGGGTGTTGGTGTCTTTCTGGTAGAAGGTGTCGACGAAGAAACGCGTGTCGGTGCCCAGGCCGAAGCCGAACGAGGTGGCGATGCCCCAGCGGTCGTAGTCCACGTCATCGCGGTCGGCCACTTGGTTGTAGTGCTTCATCAGGTTGATGCGCACGGCGGTGGTGTCGGTCAGCTGTTTATTGAGGTCGGCGGTGAAGCGACGGTAGCTGTCGGTGCCGATTCCGGCCGACACCTTGTTGGCATCGCCCAGGTGCGCTTCTTTGCTCACCAGGTTGACGCTGCCGCCCACGGCGGAAACGCCGGACTCGATCGAGCCGGTGCCCTTGAACACTTCGGCCTGTTGCAGGTTGAAGGTGTCGGTGCGCGTGGACATGCCCGCATCGCGCACGCCGTCGACGGTCAGGCTCTGCTCGGAGGAAAACCCGCGAATCGAAAACAGATCGCCCCAGCCCAGGTTGCCTTCGCCGGACATGAAGGTGATGCCCGGCACGTTGCGCAACACTTCCTGCAAGGTCTGCGCGTTCTGTTCCTTGAGCACCTGCTGCGGCACGATAGTCACGCTTTGCGGGGCGTCGAGCAGCGGCTGGCTGATTTTGGCCGAGGTCACACGGTCGACTTTGAAGGTGGAGCTGGCTTCCTGGCCGTCGACCGTGATCTGCGGCAGGCTCACCACCGAATCATTCGGCGCGGCGGCCGGCGCATCGGCCCAGGCGGTCGGCGCAACACTGCCGGCGGCGAGGAAACCAAACATCGGTGCCAGGGTGGTGTGCAGCGTGTGACGTTGGGGCGTGGGCAGTGACATAGGTGATGATCCGAGTCTAAATTACAATTACTCTCATTCAGGTTCGGTAGTCTAAAGAGCGATTCCGCCCGCCATGCTCTGGCTTTGTATCGCTGATGCGTGATTATGGTTCACCACAACATTCCATTACATTTGCGTGTATCGCTGGATGAACGTTCGGCTATCTCCTGCGTTTTGCGTTTTCGGATTGACTGCCCATGGCCAAGCTTGACCACCTGCTGATCGTTGATGATGACCCGCAAATCCGTCAGTTGCTCTGCGACTACTTGAGCGACGCGGGTTTTCAGGTGTCCACCGCCGCCGACGGCAAGGAAATGCGCCGCCGCCTGGCGCTGAATGTGATCGACCTGATCGTGCTTGACCTGATGCTGCCCGGCGAAGACGGCTTGAGCCTGTGCCGCGAGCTGCGCGTGAGCTCCAACACGCCGGTAGTGATGCTCACCGCCAAAGGCTCGTTGATCGACCGCATCGTCGGCCTGGAAATCGGCGCCGACGACTACCTGCCCAAGCCGTTCGACCCGCGTGAGTTGCTGGTGCGAATCAAGGTGGTGTTGCGCCGGGTGCAGAGCTTTCCGGACCGCGCACGGCTGGACGAGGCGCCGAGTATCCGGTTTGCCGGCTGGCAACTCGACACACGGGCGCGGCAATTGCTCACGCCCGAGGGCGTGGTGGTGAGCCTGGGCAACTCGGATTACCGCGTGCTGCGCCTGCTGTTGCAACACCCCAACAGGCCCTTGAGTCGCGACTTTTTGCTCAACCATGTGTTCGACAAGGACAGCACGCCGTTCGACCGCTCCATCGACGTGTGCGTCAGCCGCCTGCGCTCGCAGCTGCCGGCAGGGCTGATCAAAACCGTGCGCAACGAGGGTTACATGCTGACTGCCGATGACGTGGTGCTGGAGTCGTGAGACTGCTGCCACGTTCGCTGTTCGGGCGGCTGGTGCTGATTCTGGTCAGCGGCATGCTCGCGGCCCAGGCGCTGACCAGCAGTATCTGGTACGACCGTCGGCATGGCCAGGTGCTGGAAATTCCTGCACGGCTGATCGCTACGCGCCTGGCAGATGTGGTGCGCCTGGTGCACAACGACCCGCAGCAGGCCGACCAGTTGATCAAACTACTCAATACGCCGCACTTTCAATTGACCTTGAGCGATCAGGCCAGCAATACGCCCAGCACGCTGACCGACAGTGACCGGCCCACGGAGCGGCTGATCAAGCAGGTGCTGACGGAGAAAACCGGTTATGCCCAGACCCTGAGGTTGCTGCGCCTGTCTCTGGTTGATGGCGAAGGGCAAAGCGCTGGGCTCTCGACCCTGCTCAGTTCCAAGCCGGTAGTCGGGCAGTTCCTGATCGACCTGCGCCTGCCCGACGGGCGCTGGTTGCAGGTGGACGCCAGTGAAGAGCAGGGCTGGACCAGCACGTCGCCGCTGGACTTGCTGTTCGACTACGTGATGCGCATCTATTTGCTGCGCGTGCTGGTGCTGGTGATCATCGCGCTGGTGGCGGTGCGCCTGGCCATTCGCCCGCTCAACGCCTTGGCCAGGGCCGCCGAAGCCCTGGGCCGGGATATCCAGCGCCCGCCGTTAGCGTTGGACGGCCCCACCGAAGTGCGCCGCGCGGCCCAGGCGTTTAATGCGATGCAGCAACGGCTGATTGCCAATATTGCCGAGCGCACGCGCTTTCTGGCGGCGATTTCCCACGATCTGCGCTCGCCGATCACACGCCTGCGCCTGCGCACCGAGATGCTCGAAGACACGCGCACCAAGGAGCGTTTTCGCAGCGACCTGGAAGAAATGGAACACATGGTCTCCAGCACCCTGGATTTTGTCAGCAGCGGCGAAATCAACGAGACGCGGCAGAACATCGACATCAACGCCTTGCTGCAAAGCCTGCAGGCCGACCTGGAAGACGTGGGCGAAAGCGTGACCATTGTCGGTCGCGCCAGGCAACCATTGCCGGGGTACGCGCGCAGCCTCAAACGGTGTGTGCAGAACCTGCTGGAAAACGCGGTGCGTTATGGCCGAGACGTGGTGGTGCGGGTTGAGGATCAGGCGGACAGTTTGAAAGTCGTCATCAGTGACCGTGGCCCGGGGATTCCCCAGGAACAACTGGAGCAGGTAATGGAACCGTTTTACCGGGTCGAAGGCTCACGCAACGCCGACACGGGCGGGTATGGGTTGGGGCTGAGCATTGCGCACACCATTGCGCGGGCGCATGACGGTCGGTTGAGTTTGAGTAATCGGGAAGGCGGGGGGTTGGAAGTGGTGTTGCAGTTTCAGAGAAAGCTCTGACCTGAAATGCTGAGCAAATGTGGGAGCTGGCTTGCCTGCGATAGCGGTCTGACAGTTATACCTGTGTCAGCTGACCCACCGCCATCGCAGGCAAGCCAGCTCCCACACTGACTGCATTCAGGGCATCAGGCCCCGTGGCACTTCTTGAATTTCTTCTCACTGCCGCACGGGCAAGGATCGTTGCGACCCACGTCCTTCAACGCGTTGCGCACCGGCTCCTGGTGAGCGTGGCCGCAGTTCGGGCCGTGGACATGGCCGTGGTCGTGATCATGGCCGTGATCATGGTGATCGTGATCGTGGTTGCAGTCAGGACCATGGACATGGGGTTGCTGAGTCATCGATGTCGCTCCGGAATAAAATCGCCGGGGATTATCTCGCCATTGTGGGCGACCTGCACGTCATTACCGATGAATAATCCGGTTTTCAGCTCGCCTTCCAGGCGATAGGGCACGGGTTTGGTCGGGTTTTTGAGCATTTGCACCACATCACGGATCTTCGGCCAGAGGTTGGTGCGCACCTTCACCCGAAAAAAACCATGGCTGCGCGGCGGTATGGTCAGCCATTCATTGGACTCGCCTTCGGTGAGCACAAAACCGCCCAGGCTGACCTTGTAGATCAGGCCGCGCACCGTGAGGTCGGCGTCGTCGCGGTTATCCACGCGAAACCACAGTTTGAATTTCTGCTCCAGCAGCTTGGCCCGTACCACCTCGACTTTCACCAGGGCGATGTGGGGCGTAGGCGCATCGTCTTCAAACCACGACGCGCAGCCGCTGAGGCTCAGGGTTAACGCCAGCATCAAGCTGTACATCCGAAGCATGGCGTTTTCCCTGTGAGGTGATTAGAGGTAGCTGGAACAGCACTTCTTGAATTTTTGGCCGCTGCCGCACAAACATACATCATTGCGCCCGGCCTTCACCTCAACCGTCGGGTCGATGAAGTACCAGCGCCCGTCATTCTGTACGAAAGAAGACTGCTCACGGTGGCTGTGTTCGCCGGTGCTGTCATGCCAGCGTGCGGTAAAGGTTACGAATGCATGTTCCGGCTGGCCGCCGAACACTTCCGAACTTTCCACCTCCAGGCCCAGCCAAGTGCTCTGCGCGCTCCAGGCGCTGATCGCGTTGCGGTCCAGGCCGGCTTGCTGCGCCGGCAAGGTGGTGGCCACCAGATAGTCCACCAGGCCCAGCACATAGGCGCTGTAGCGCGAGCGCATCAGCGCGGTGGCGCAGGGCGCGGGGTGGCCGGCGTGATAGTGGCCGCAGCAGGCATCCAGCAGGTTGCCGCTGCCGCAGGGGCAAATGGATGTACTCATCGGGTTACCACCAATACTTTCCAAAATTTTCCGGGTTGGCCCAGAAACGGGCGTTGAGCCAGTCGGGCACCTGTTTGTAGTCAAGCAGATCATAGGTAAACAGCGTCAGCACCTGCTCATCACGCTGGAAACGCTCGCCGGCTTGCAGCGCGAGGGAGAAGAAGTCGGTGTCCTTCCAGTCGCAGGCGTTCAGGTCCGCCAGCACCGCAATGCGGCTGCTATTAAGGTTGCGAATACCGCCGAGCAGGGTCAGGCCTTGCGGTTTTGACAGGTGCTCCAGGCAGTCGACCACCAGCGCCAGGTCAAAACGCTGCGCCGCCAGTTCCGGCGGCAACGGCCCGGGCCGGGCGACGGCGACGACGGTGTCAGGATGCTCGGCTTGAAACGCCTCCAGCGCCGGGAACTGGCTGGCGCCCAACAGCAACAGGCGTTTGGGCCGGTGCAAATCGAGCAAAGCCGCCAGGGCTTGCTGGGGTGTACGGGAAGAAATACCAGCGGTCATCACAGATCCTCACATCAGAACCCTAGAGACTAGCGCGGCTGAGCGTGCGGGCCTAGAGCGGGCGGCGGCGAAAAGTCCTGAAAATGCGGCGATCCTCAATGAAACCGGGGGTGCGGCGTACTGGCGCAGATGAAAAGAGCGGTCTTTACTCCACCTGTCGGCTCCCGCCGATACCCTCAGGAGAAATCACATGAGCATCATGCGGACAGCTCTACCCTTGGTTCTGCTAACCGGAGTATTGACAGGTTGCGCAGGGTTGCAAAAAACCGATTGGCCCACCTGTGCTGCAGTCGGTGGTGTGACGGGCGCCGCGATTGGCGCTACTGAAAGTTCAGCCTACGCCGGCGCAGGCGCGTTGTTGATCGGCGGCATGGCCGGCGCCTATTGCTGGGTGCATGGTGATGGCGACGAAGATGGTGACGGTGTGCCGGACAGCCGTGACAAGTGCCCTGGCACGCCAAAAGGCGTGCAGGTCGATGCCAACGGTTGCCCACCCGCACCGCCGGCCGCAGTGGTTGAGGAAGTGGTGGTGGTCAAGGAAGAAACCATCGTGATTCGCGATGTGCACTTCCAGTTCGATTCGGCCAAGTTGACGGCCGCGGACAAAACCAAGCTCGACATCATTGCTACTCGCCTGAAAAAAGAAGCCCCAGGCGCGCAACTGCGGGTCAGTGGGCATACCGACAGCGTCGGTAAAGATGCCTACAACCAGAAGCTCTCGGAAAAACGCGCCCACTCGGTCACGGATTACCTGGTGAGCTCCGGTGTGCCTCGCAGCAACTTTGTTTCGGTGACCGGTGCCGGCGAAAGCCACCCAGTGGCCGACAACAAAACCGCTGAAGGGCGTGCGTTGAACCGTCGTGTAGAAATCCAGATCAACCGCTGACAGCCCTGGCCCCTGCGGGCGCCGCAGGGGCATTGCCGGCGAGCCCTGGCAAGTTTTTTCATCCTTCACTGGCATATCGCCTGCGGAAGTCGGTACTGTGCGCCCAAAGAATAATAGGCAGGGGCATGCGGGATGAAGGTGTTTTGGGGGCTGGGGAAGTTTCTGACGTTGCTGTTCTGGGTGGTGGTGCTGGTCAACCTGTTCCGGCCGCTGACCAATCCGTTTCACCTGTTGGTCAGCCTGGCCGGCAGTCTGTTGTTGCTTACCCACCTGCTTGAATTGCTGTTGTTCAACAGCAGCCTGAAACACCGTGCACACCCTTGGCGTGACCGCTTGCAGATTCTGCTGGTGGGGATGTTCCATGTGCGGGGCCTGTCGGCGCCTGCAACGGTTAATGAAACGAACAAGGAGGCCAATCATGCATAAGGTTTTTCTGTTGGCCCTGTTGGTCAGCCCCATTGCTCTGGCGCAGAGCGTCAGTGTCGAAACCAACTCGCTGATGCGCCTGCCCAGCAGCACCAGCGTGTTGCAACTGGAGCGCCTGGATGTGGCGGACTACGGCACATTGCTGGTGCCGGCGACCATCAGCCAAGTGACCGTGGATGAGCTGCACCTGGGCCGCGAGGCGCGCATCACCATCGCCCCCGGCAATACCGCGCTGCAATTGCAGGTGCGTAATGCGCAGCTGGAGCATGGCAGCCAGATCACGTCGCGCGGTGCTCCCGGTACCCACGAAAGGCCGGCCAAGGCCGGGCGTGACTTGGTGCTGCGCATTAACGCGCTGACCGCCGATGAGCTCTCGGTGGACGCCCGTGGCGGCGCCGGTGCCCAAGGTTATGCCGGCCTGGATGGCGCCAACGGCGTGGACCCGGGTTGCACCTGGGGTTCCGCCGGGCGTGGTGCCAATGGCGATAATGGCGGCGACGGCCTGCCGGGCGCGTCGGGGGCGACTGTGCGGGTCGAGCTGCCACAGAGCTTTCCGGCTGAGCAGATCAAGGTCTGGGTCGACGGCGGGCCGGGTGGCTTGGCCGGTACGGCGGGCAAGCCGGGCAAAGGCGGGCAGTCCAAGGGCTGCCTGGTGTACCGCGCCGATGGCGGCGATAAAGGCCGGCCAGGGCTGGAAGGCCAGCCGGGGCCGGCCGGGCCTGCGGGTGCTGTGACTATTCAGCGGCTCTAATCCTGGCTTTTGTGGCGAGCAGGCTTGCCCTGCGTTGGGCTGCGCAGCAGCCCCAAAACCAGACGCCACAATTTGTCTGAAAAACCGCAGTGACTTTATTGGGGCTGCTGCGCAGCCCAACGCGGGGCAAGCCCGCTCGCCACAGTAAGCCAGCTCGTCACAGACGCGGGGGTCAGAACATCGGCCGCGCCGAAGCAATCGCCACCACCACCAACCCCACGATCAAATTAATCCCCACCAGTTTGCGGATCTGCCCCAGCGCAGCCGCGCCCGCCGGCCAATCCTCAGCCGCCACCGCCGTGCGCAGTTCCGGGAACTTCAGTGCCTGGATGCGGATAAACAGCGCCGTCATCACCAGGTACAAACCCATCATCACCTGCACATAGCGCGGCGCGGTCTCAAAACCACTGAAGCGCAGGTGCAACAGGCCGATGCCGCTGATCGGCAAAATCAGCACCGCGACCCAGACCCACACAAAAAAACGTTGAAACACATTTGCCCACAGCTTGAGCCGGGCAGGGCCCTCAAGTGCCGCCATGGCGGCGGGGCGCAGGATCATCCAGGCGAAAAACATACCGCCGACCCAAATCAGGGCGGCCAATACATGCAGGGTGTAAGCGAGGCTAAACGCGGTCATTGTGGTACTCCGTTCTGCGCGGGATTAATTAGCGGGGTATGATAGCGGCCGATCCGAACCACTGAAAATTTATCCAGCGTTTTTTGCGCCCGACTATCCATGATCAGCACTGAACTCAAAACCACGATCCAGGGCGCCTATTCGCGTTTTCTCGAAGCCAAGAGCTTGAAACCGCGCTACGGCCAACGCCTGATGATCGCCGAAGTGGCCAAGGTCCTCGGGGATATCGACACCGACGACGAAGGTCGGCGCAGTGGCGACCCTGCGATCGTGGCCGTAGAGGCCGGCACCGGCACCGGCAAGACCGTGGCCTACAGCCTGGCCGCGATCCCGACCGCCAAGGCCGCCGGCAAGCGCCTGGTGATCGCCACCGCCACCGTCGCCCTGCAGGAACAGATTGTCTACAAAGACCTGCCCGACCTGATGCGCAACAGCGGCCTGAACTTCACCTTCGCCCTGGCCAAGGGGCGTGGGCGCTACATGTGCCTGTCCAAGCTCGACGTATTGTTGCAGGAAGGCCACGCGCAAACCGCCACTGCCTCCTTGTTCGAAGAAGAAGGCTTCAAGATCGAGGTGGATGAAGTCAGCCAGAAGCTGTTTACCAGCATGATCGAGAAGCTGGCCGGCAATAAATGGGACGGCGACCGCGACAGCTGGCCCACTGCCCTGGAAGATTCGGACTGGGCACGCCTGACCACCGACCACAGCCAGTGCACCAACCGCCATTGCCCCAACTTCGGCCAGTGCGCCTTTTACAAGGCCCGCGAAGGCATGGGCAAGGTTGACGTGATCGTCACCAACCACGACATGGTACTGGCCGACCTGGCCCTGGGCGGCGGCGCGGTATTGCCCGACCCACGCGACACCCTCTACGTATTTGACGAAGGCCACCACCTGCCGGACAAGGCCATCGGCCACTTCGCCCATTACACGCGGCTGCGTTCCACGGCCGACTGGCTGGAAACCACCGCCAAGAACCTCACCAAACTGCTGGCCCAGCATCCGCTGCCCGGCGATTTGGGCAAATTGATCGAGCAAGTGCCGGAGCTGGCGCGGGAGATCAAGACCCAGCAGCAATTCATGTTCAGCGCCTGCGAGCAAGTCGCCGACTTCAAGCCCGGTGAAGACGTGGAGGGCCGTGAGCGGCCGCGCCATCGCTTTGTCGGCGGGTTGATCCCCGAGCATATGCGCGAAATGGGCATCGAACTGAAGAAGGGCTTTTCACGCCTCACCGACCTGTTCACACGCCTTACCGACTTGCTCAAGGAAGGCATGGACGGCGAGGTCAATATCGGCATCGCCAGCAACCAGGCCGAGGAATGGTACCCACTGTTCGGCAGCCTGTTGTCGCGCTCCCAGGGCAACTGGGAGCTGTGGACCGCCTTCACCGTCGAAGATCCGGAAGACAACCCGCCGATGGCGCGTTGGCTGACACTGTCGGAAAGCGGTGCGCTGTTTGATATCGAGGTCAACGCCAGCCCCATCCTCGCGGCCGAAATGCTGCGCCGCAACTTGTGGAACGTGGCCTATGGCTGCCTGGTGACCTCGGCCACGCTGACAGCCCTGGGCACTTTCGACCGTTTCCGCATGCGCGCCGGGTTGCCGAAAAAAGCGGTCACGGCCGTGGTGCCGAGCCCGTTCCACCATGCCGATGCCGGCGTGCTGCGCGTGCCGGACCTCAAGGCCGACCCACGGGATGCGGCCGCGCACACGGCGGCGATCATCCGCGACCTGCCCGAATTGGTCGAAGGTTCGCGCGGCACACTGGTACTGTTTTCGTCACGTAAACAGATGCAGGACGTGTTTGACGGCCTCGACCGTGACTGGCGCAAACAAGTGTTTATTCAGGGCAACCTGTCCAAGCAGGAAACCCTCAACAAACACAAGGCGCGGGTTGATGGCGGCGATTCCAGCGTGCTCTTCGGCCTCGCCAGTTTTGCCGAAGGCGTGGACTTGCCCGGCGCCTATTGCGAGCACGTGGTGATTGCCAAGATCCCGTTCTCGGTACCGGATGACCCGGTCGAGGCAGCCTTGGCCGAGTGGATCGAGGCGCGGGGCGGTAACCCGTTCATGGAAATCTCGGTGCCGGATGCGTCCTTGAAGCTGGTCCAGGCCTGCGGTCGCTTGCTGCGTACCGAGGAAGATCGCGGCACCATCACCTTGCTCGACCGCCGTTTGGTCACGCAGCGCTATGGCAAAGCTATCCTTAATGCCTTGCCGCCGTTCAGGCGCGAAATTTCTTAAGCCACTCATTTATTAAGCTGCTGTGGGCGAAGTCGCCCACTTCGTGGTCTATCTCACTGCCAACGCTTTATGTCATCAGGCCAGTCATCGGCCGATTGGGAGAACCTTGTTCGTATGATTCGCACGCTGCCCGCTCTTTTTGCCTTGTTGTTCGCTGCGCCCTTGATGGCCGCGCCTGCCGGGCAACAAACGCTGTTCAACTTCGTACGGCCTGCCGATGTGGTCAAGGTGGCGACCCAGGACGCCAGCCTGCCGCAATACAACGCCGAACAAACCCCCGAAGGCGAGGTGCTGCGCCGCATTACCTTCAACCCGGCGGCCGAGCCGAGCCTGGTGCTCAGCCCCCAGACTGGCGTGTGGGACTGGTCGCAGTCCGGCGCCATGAGCCTGCGTATCCAAAGCGCCATGGATTGGGCGTTGACCTTGTATGTCAAAGTACAGAGCACTGACGGCAAGACCCTGGTCAGCCGCATCGACCTGCCGGCCGGCCCGGCCCAGACCCTGTTGATCCCGTTGCAGGCCAACTCGCCACTGAGCCAGGGCATGAAGGCCGGCCCGCCGATGCCGATTACCGTGGACGGCCAGCGTGTATTGCTGGCCGCCAGTGCCGGCGAGATCGACCGCAGCCAGGTGGTCTCGGTCACCCTGTCGATGCTCAAGCCCAACGCCGCCCAAAGCATTTTGCTTGAGCGTTTTGGCGTGCAGGACAGCGAGCCGGTACTGAAGGCGGCCTACAGCGAACTGGTGGACGCGTATGGCCAATCCACCCGTGCGCGCTGGCCGGAAAAGGTCAGCAGTGACGAGCAACTCAAAGCCGCAGCGGCCAAGGAACAGCAGCAGCTCAAGGGCTGGCTGGCCGAGCGCGACAAATCCGCTCTGGACCCATACGGCGGCTGGAACAAAGGCCCGGCGTTCGACGCCAGTGGCTTTTTCCGCACCGAGAAGCGCGACGGCCGCTGGTACCTGGTGACGCCGCAAGGCCATCCGTTCTATTCGTTGGGTGTTAACACCGTGGCGCCGGACAACAACCAGACCTACGTGGCCGGTCGTGAGTGGATGTTCGCCGCGTTGCCCAAGGCCGGTGAACCGTTCGACAAGTATTACGGCAGTGGCGATAACCGGGGCGGCAACGGTGCCGATCAGGGCCGGGGCTTCAGTGTAGGGCGTTGGTACGATTTTTACGGCGCCAACTTGCAACGTACCTACGGCGGCGAAGGTTTCGACCAGAAACGCTGGGTCAGCCACACCCTAGACCGCCTGCAAGCCTGGGGCTTCAACACCGTGGGCAACTGGAGCGATGAGGACCTGGCCCGCGCCGACCGCGTGCCATACACCTTGCCGCTGTCGATTGTCGGTGATTACGCCAGCATCAGCACCGGCACCGACTGGTGGGGCGGCATGCCCGACCCGTTCGACCCGCGCTTTGCCATGGCCACCGAACGCGCCGTGGCCATTGCCGCCCGCGACCACCGTGATGATCCGTGGCTGATCGGCTATTTTGCCGACAACGAGCTGGCCTGGGCCGGCCCCGGCGATGATCCAAAATCCCGTTACGCCTTGGCTTACGGCACGCTGCGCATGACCACCGATGTACCGGCCAAGCGCGCGTTCCTCAAGCAATTGCGCGACAAGTACCGTAACGAAGAAGGCCTGTCGAAAGCCTGGGGCATCCACCTGGCGGGTTGGGAGTTGATGGAAGACCCAGGCTTCGAGCCACCGATGCCGAGCCCTGAGCACCCGGAAATCGAAGCCGACTTCAAATATTTCCAGAAGACCTTCGCTGATGCCTACTTCAAGACCATCTCCGATTCGTTGAAATGGCACGCGCCCAACCAACTGCTGCTGGGCGGTCGGTATGCCGTCAGCACGCCCGAGGCCGTGGCGTCCTGCGCCCAGTATTGCGACGTGCTGAGCTTCAACATGTACACCTTGAAGCCACAGGATGGTTATGACTTTGCCGCCTTGCGCGCGCTGGACAAGCCGGTGCTGATCACCGAGTTCAACTTCGGCTCGGCCGACCGTGGCCCGTTCTGGGGCGGCGTGACGCAGTTGGCCCGTGAAGAAGACCGTGGCGTGGCGTACAGCAACTTCCTCAAGCAGGCCATGGCCGAGCCGTCGATTGTCGGGGTGCATTGGTTCCAGTACCTGGACCAGCCGGTCACCGGGCGCTTGCTGGATGGCGAGAACGGCCACTTCGGGCTGGTGGGCATCACCGATGTGCCGTTCCAGGGCTTTGTCGACAGCGTGCGTAAAAGCAACCTGGCGGCGGTTGACCAACTGGGCAAGGAGGCCGAAAAAGCCAAGGCGGCCAGCAAGGTTCGCGAGAACGAAGGCGGCAAGTCCGGGCATGAAGGCAAAGGCGCAGGGCAGGGCGCCGGGCATGCGGGTGGGCACTCTGGAAATGGCCATTGATTGATCATTGACGGGTTCACAAAACCTGTAATGACTGGAACAATGTCGGCCACTTCTTACGGTGTTTTCCAAGGCGGCTTAGGTGCAGATTCAGGGTCATTACGAGCTCCAGTTCGAAGCGGTACGTGAAGCGTTTGCCGCGTTGTTCGATGATCCGCAGGAGCGTGGTGCCGGGCTGTGTATCCAGATCGGCGGCGAAACCGTCGTCGACCTGTGGGCCGGTACCGCCGATAAGGACGGTGCCCAGGCCTGGCACAGCGACACCATCGTCAACCTGTTCTCTTGCACCAAGACCTTCACCGCCGTTACGGCCCTGCAGTTGGTTGCCGAAGGCAAGCTGAAACTGGATGCGCCGGTTGCCGACTACTGGCCCGAGTTTGCAGCGGCGGGTAAAGAAACCATCACGCTGCGCCAGTTGCTTTGCCACCAGGCCGGGCTGCCGGCGATTCGCCAGATGTTGCCGACCGAAGCCCTGTATGACTGGCCATTGATGGTCGACACCCTGGCGGCCGAAGCCCCGTGGTGGACACCGGGCGAAGGGCACGGCTACGAGGCCATCACCTACGGCTGGCTGGTTGGCGAGTTGCTGCGCCGTGCCGATGGGCGCGGGCCGGGCGAGTCGATTGTGGCGCGGGTTGCGCGGCCATTGGGCCTGGACTTCCATGTCGGTTTGGCGGACGAAGAGTTTTATCGGGTGGCACATATAGCGCGCAGCAAAGGCAATATGGGCGATGAAGCGGCGCAGCGGTTACTTCAAGTAATGATGCGCGAACCTAATGCCATGACCACCCGCGCATTTGCCAACCCACCGTCTATTCTGACCAGCACTAATAAGCCCGAATGGCGGCGGATGCAGCAGCCAGCGGCAAATGGTCACGGTAATGCGCGCAGCCTGGCGGGTTTTTATAGCGGATTGTTGGACGGTAGTTTGCTTGAGAGCGACATGCTCGAACAATTGACCCGCGAACACAGTATTGGGCCAGACAAAACATTATTGACTCAAACCCGTTTCGGTTTGGGGTGCATGTTGGATCAACCGCAACTGCCCAATGCCACCTTTGGCCTTGGCCCGCGTGCGTTTGGCCACCCTGGCGCCGGTGGTTCGGTGGGGTTTGCCGACCCTGAGCGCGATGTGGCATTTGGTTTCGTGACTAATACACTGGGCCCTTATGTACTTATGGACCCGCGTGCGCAGAAGTTGGTCGGAATATTGGCCGGTTGTCTGTAAAGAGCTTGCTGTTTCACGTTTTTTTGTTACAAAGGCAAGTATAAGAAGGCGCTGAACGAAATTGTGTAACTTTACTGTTCTCTAAGCGTCTGTTTAACGGGTCAACCAGGCCCCCCGTTTTTTTCTCATTTTGTGGATACCTCATGTTATCGAACAAGTCCTTGGCACTGGCGCTGTGCCTCACTATTACTGGCTGCGCACAAACTCCACAAAGTGATGCCGAAGGTGGGCACTGGTGGTCATTTGGATCTGACAAGGCTGCTACCAAGGACGCAGTGAGCCAAACCGACACCAAGCCGGATGCCAAACCTGCCGCCGGCGCCAAGCCTGTCGAGCCTGTAGCCGCTACTGCTCCAGCTCCAGCGTCTGCACCTGCACCGGTAGCCAAGGCTGACACCGGCTTCAACTGGTGGCCATTCGCAGCCAAGCGCGCCGACGAAAAGGCGGCAGATGCCAAGGCCGACCTGAAAGCCGACCTCAAGGCCGCAACCCCGGCTTCCGCGCCGGATGCTGCGCCAGCCGTCGCCAAGACCGACACCGAAACCAAATGGTGGTGGCCGTTCGAAAGCAAGCCAAAGCCACTGGCCAAGGTCGATGTGACCAACGTGCAGATGCCCGATCCGAAAATCACCCAAGCCTGGCTGGACGACTATGAGCCGCGCCTGCGCGCCGCCATCAAGGACAGCAACCTGCAACTGGAGCGTCGTGACAACGTCCTGGTGGTGATTGCCCCGGTTGACGGCTCTTACAACCCGAAACGCCCGGCAATGCTGCTGCCGGTCACACTCGGCCCGTTCACACGTGTTGCCAAGGCTGTTGAAGCTGACCCCAAGACCGCGGTCCTGGTCCTGGGTCACGTTGATGCCACAGGTACTGCCCCGGCCAGCCAGGCGTTGACCAAAGAGCGTGCGCAATCCATCGCGTCTATCTTCAGCCTCAGCGGCTTGAAGCAGGATCGCTTGATGCTGCGCGGCATGGGCGACCTTATGCCGCGTGCCGCCAACGACAGCAATCAGGGGCGTGCGCTGAACCGTCGCATGGAAATCATGTTCACTCAGCGTACAACTATGTTGGCGCTGCTGAGCAAGTACAACTCGGGCAAACCACCGGTCGCCGACATGGTCGCGGTGCAAACTGCGCCGGCCCCAGTACCGGCCCCGGCCGCGAAAAAAGCCGCCCCGGCGAAAAAGGCTCCGGCCAAGAAAGCCGCCGCCAAGCCCGCTGCGAAAAAAGCCGCTGCCAAGCCGGCCGCGAAGAAAGCTGCACCCAAGGCCGACGCGCCGGCAGCAAACGACCAGGCGAAAAACTGATCCGTTGAAACAAAAGGATAAAACCGCATGACCCAGGCACTGGCCGATATGCGCCGTGACTACACACGGGACGGTTTGAGCGAGGCCCAGGCCCCGGACGAGCCGTTTGCGTTGTTCCACCAATGGTTTGGCGATGCGGTGAAAACCGAGCAGCCGCCGGTGGAGGCTAATGCCATGACCTTGGCGACGGTCGACCGGGACGGTCGCCCGCACTGTCGCATCCTGCTGCTCAAGGGCCTGGATGCACAGGGTTTTACCTTCTTCACCAACTATCAGAGTGCCAAGGGTGAACACCTTGCGGCACGGCCTTTCGCGGCCATGACCTTCTTCTGGCCGACCCTGGAGCGCCAGGTGCGCATCGAAGGGCGGGTGGTCAAGGTCACGCCTGAGGAGTCGGATGCTTATTATCAGGTCCGGCCGCTGGGTAGCCGTCTTGGGGCCTGGGCTTCGCCGCAAAGCCAGGTTATTCGGGACCGCCAGGAGTTGCAGGATTTGCTCAAGGCCACCGAACAGCGCTTCAGCGATACCCAGCCCGACTGCCCGGAGCACTGGGGTGGCTATCGTTTGTTGCCCGAGCGCATCGAATTCTGGCAAGGCCGCGCCAGTCGCCTGCATGACCGCCTGAACTATCGCCTGCAAGCGGGCGAGTGGACGCGCGAGCGCCTGGCGCCCTGAGCTTCACCTTTCGTCATTCCAGCTGAATGTTGATCATCACGCCGAAGTCTCTACACAGAGGCCTCGGCGTTTTTGCTTGCGTGACTACAATGAAAAGCGCTTCCAGGTGTTTTTTGGATCAGGGCGGGAGCTACCGTTCGTCGAGTTTTCTGGTGCTGGCAGTCTGTACTCAGGCTGAATGAAAGCAATTTTGTGGCGTGCTTGCCGTGACAGGCGCCAAGCAGCGGCGTCTAATGAATACCTGTCCTTTGGAGTTGATGCTATGCGTAAGTCTGTTTTACTAGTTGCCTGCTTTACCACCCTGTCGTTGCTGTTGGGTGGCTGCGCCTCGAGTCTGACCGGCGACTCGTACTCCCGTGACGAAGCGCGTCGTGTACAGACCGTGCGCATGGGCACCATTGAATCCCTGCGTCCGGTGAAAATCGAAGGCACCAAGACCCCAATCGGCGGTGCTGCCGGTGCGGTTATCGGCGGTGTTGGTGGCAGCGCCATCGGCGGCGGCCGTGGCAGTATCGTCACCGCGGTGATCGGCGCGGTAGCTGGCGGCTTACTGGGCTCGGCCACCGAAGAAGGCCTGACTCGCACCCAGGGCGTGGAAATCACCGTTCGCGAAGACGATGGCAGCATGCGCGCCTACGTTCAGGCCGTGGAGGAAAATGAAATCTTCCGCATTGGCGACCGCGTGCGCATCATGACGGTTAACGGTACCAGCCGTGTAACGCGCTAAGCGCTGGTTGTAGAAACACAAAACCCCAACCCGGTGACGGGTTGGGGTTTTTTATTGCCTGCGGTTTTCTGAAAAGTCGCAGGCAATAAAAAACCGCCTTAGTAGGGCGGTTTTTATTGCAAACCCGGTTTACGACTGGGTTTGCGTTCTCACGAGGAGCACTGACGTGTTGGCGATACTACTGCCGCTTTAGGACTTTATGCAAGGCCAACCGACAGGGAATTTCAAAGATTTACTCGCCCATTCTGTAAATTTAGAACAGTAAAAAACAGCAACAACTTGCTGGGCGATTAGTCGTTGATTGTCACACCTTTGCATGGGCGGCTGAGCTAGTATCGCTCTCGTTCTGCACTCGTCGTGAAGCAGGTTGGCTGGGTTAGCGCGCGAATTTTGGACCGACTGCCACGGGCTAGTAATCCGTGCCGGAGTCATGCACGAGGACCATAAACCCAGCCGCCTCACAGGAGCACTGACGTGCATCCAAAGGCCCACGTGTTCCGGTAAGTGAGCTGGAGGTAAGGCCCAACTTAAGGGAGGGCCGAGTATGTCCAAGTTTGCACGACGTACGTGGAACCTCGTAGTGAATGCCGTGCGTGTTTATCACGTATGGGTATTTCTGCGGGACAGCTTCGATGACCTGTAAGGTCTGAGAAGTGGGGCCGCCTCGGCTTAAACCGAGGCGGCCTTTTGGTTTTCACCCCATCACCTCACACCTGAAAGTGCTTCACCATCGTATTCAACTCATGCGCCAGGCTGGCAAGCGATTGCGAAGCGGCGGTGGTCTGAGTCGAGCCTTCAGCGGACTGAATCGACAGCTGCTGAATATTCAGCAAGTTGCGATCCACCGCCCGGGCAACGTCAGCTTGCTCCGCCGCCGCCGTGGTAATCACCAGGTTGCGGTTATTGATCTCGTCATTGGCGGCAAGAATATCCGCCAGCGCTTGCTGCGCCAGTTCGGCCAGGCCAATGGTTTGCTCGGTCATGGTGCTGCTGTCGAGCATGGTGTTGACGGTGCTGGCGGTGTTGGTCTGGATGCTGCCAATCATCTGCTCGATTTCCTGGGTCGACTGCGCGGTGCGATGGGCGAGGGCGCGCACTTCGTCGGCGACCACGGCAAAACCACGGCCGGCATCCCCGGCGCGAGCCGCCTCGATGGCCGCGTTCAGTGCCAGCAAATTGGTTTGCTCGGCAATGGTGCGGATAACGTCAAGCACCTTGCCGATGCCTTTGGCCTGCTCGGCCAGGCCGCCCACTTGGCTGGAGCTTAGCGCTACACCACGGGTCAGGGCCTGGATGGAGGTAAGCGCCTCAAGCATGCGTTGCTGGCCTTTCAAGGCGATGCTGCGCGACGCCTGGGACAGGTCGGAGGTGGTGGCGGCATTCCGGGCGACCTCTTCAATGGCCATGGTCATCTCGGTGACGGCGGTGGCGGCCTGCTCGATCTCGCCATGTTGCTGCTGCAGGTCGCGGCTGCCCTCGGCGGTGACGGCATTCAGCTCCTCGGCCGCCGCTGCCAGTTGGCTCGATGAGCCGGTTATTTGCCGCAGTGTCTGCACCAGGTTATTGCGCATGGTCTCTTGTGCCCGCAACAGGCGTGTGGCTTCGTCGTTGCCGGTCGGGTTGATGGGCTGGGTGAGATCGCCCTTGGCGATGGTTTCAGCCACCCGTACCGCTTCAATGATGGGGCCGGTAATGCTGCCGGTCAGCAGCCAGGCTACCAACACCGTGCCGCCACTCACCAGCACGATAACAATGGCGATACCGCTCACGGCATGCTGGTACGCGGCCACGGAAGTCTGGCCGGCAAGTTCTGCGCCCTTGTTGGCGAGGTCGATCAACTGATCGAAGTTCTTGGTCATCTGCTCATAGCTTTCTCGAATGCTGTTGAGAAAGTCACGGGCGCCCGCCTTGTCGCCTGAACGCGAGCGTTTGAGCATCTCGGTGTGGTTCTTGGCGTAGCCTTCCAGGCTTTGGTTGAACACCTCCAGGCGCGATTTCTCCTCCGGCGTGCGCAACAGCGCGGCATATTGAGCCAGTTGCTCCTTGACGCTTTTCAGGCGCCCGGCGGATTTGTCCTCGTAGGTCTGCATGTCGGCGTCGCTTGCGGACAGGATGTGCGCCATTTCCCCCAAGCGAAAGCGATCCAGCGAGGCATTGGCCAGGGCCAGGATCCTCACGCGCTGCATCCAGTTGTTTTGGATATCGGCAGCCTGGGACTGCACTTCGCCGATCTGCTTGAGCGCGAACAGGCCGAGAAACACACTCAGCGACGCAATGGCAGCGAAGCCGATGAAGGCTCTGGCTGCAATTCTTATATTTCTCAGGAACATGGGTTATCGCTCGGGCAGGGAACGCGTTGAAGAGCTGTGTCGGGCGGATGCCCCAGGCGGGGCAGGCGGATCGCCACAATCCTTAGTCGGCGGCCAGGGCAAAGTCTTTAGGCGTTGTGCGAAAGTGTCATCTTCGCCAAAAGAAAAACCCCAACCGGGTAACCGGTTGGGGTTTTTTGTGGGGCTTTCATTTTGTGGGGCTTTCAAAGCGCTCAGGCTTTCTTGCGGCTGGCCAGGGCTGTGACCGCATAACCAATACAGGCCGCCAGGATAGACCCGGTCAGGATGCCCATCCGATCCTCACCCGCGAACTCACTGGCGCCCGGCACAAACGCCAGGGAGCCGACAAACAGGCTCATGGTGAAGCCGATACCGCACAGGATCGCCACCCCCAGCACCTGGCCCCAGTTGGCGCCGCTGGGCAGGGCGGCGATACCGGTCTTGATCGCCAGCCAGGTCAGGCCGAACACGCCGATGGTCTTGCCGATCAGCAGGCCGGCGGCGATGCCCATGGGCACGTGGTGAGTGAAGCTGTCCAGGGTGACGCCGGTCAGCGACACGCCAGCGTTGGCGAAGGCGAACAACGGCAGGATGGCGTAGGCCACCCATGGGTGCAGGGCGTGCTCCAGGGTCAGCAGTGGCGAGGGTTCGGCATTTTTGGTGCGCAGTGGAATGCAGAACGCCAAGGTCACCCCGGCCAGGGTGGCGTGCACGCCACTCTTGAGCACGCAGACCCACAGGATCAAGCCGATGATCATGTACGGGCCTAGTTTGACCACGCCCAGGCGGTTCATCGCGATCAAGGCGACCAGGCACGTGGCCGCGCCAGCCAGGGCCGCGTTCGACAACTCGGCGGAGTAGAACACCGCAATGACGATGATGGCGCCCAGGTCATCAATAATCGCCAGGGTCATCAGGAACAACTTGAGTGACACCGGCACCCGCTTGCCCAGCAGGGCCAGTACGCCGAGTGCAAAAGCGATATCGGTGGCCATCGGGATTGCCCAGCCGGCGAGTGCGGCGGGGTTGTCCTTGTTCAGCGCCCAGTAGATCAGCGCGGGCACCACCATGCCGCCAATCGCGGCCGCCCCCGGCAATACCACTTGCGATGGCTTGGACAGGTGGCCGTCGAGCAACTCGCGCTTGACCTCCAGGCCGATCAAGAGGAAGAACAGCGCCATCAGGCCATCATTGATCCACAGCAGAGCCGGCTTGGCGATTTGCAGCGCGCCAACCTGCGCCACGACCGGCGTATCAAGGAAGGCGCCGTAAAGATGCGACAACGGTGAGTTATTGATGATCAGCGCCAAAGCGGCAGCGGCGATCAGTAACAGACCGCTGGCGGCTTCCAGCTGGAAGAAACGGGTGAAAGTGCTACGCAGAGGCAAGGGATGCTCTCCAATAAGGTTCAATAGGTGGGTACCCTAACCCGTACTGTTAGTTGTTAAAACAAAAGTTATATTCTTATTTGTTATAAGCGACGGTCAGGACGGGGCTTGCTTCGAAGCCTAGCAATTGTGTGTCTATTTGCGTCATCACTGTATCTGTGTGCGCTGTAGGAAACCCCCTAAAATCGGGACTGAAACCCTTAGAGACCCACCTTATGAACGACCACCGTACCTGGGCTCGCGAAGCCATCCGCATCATCGAAGCGGACTTCCAGCGCAGCGCCGACACGCACCTCATCCCTCTGCCGTTGCCGGGGCTGCCGGGTATCGAGTTGTACTTCAAGGATGAGTCCAGCCACCCCACCGGCAGCCTCAAGCATCGGCTGGCGCGTTCGCTGTTTCTGTATGCGCTGTGCAATGGCTGGCTCAAGCCCGGCGCGCCGGTGATCGAGGCGTCCAGCGGGTCTACGGCGGTGTCGGAGGCGTACTTTGCGCGCTTGCTCGGCCTGCCGTTTATTGCAGTGATGCCGGCCACCACCTCCCAGGCGAAGATCGAGCAGATTGCCTTCTATGGTGGCAAGAGCCATCTGGTAAAGGATCCGACGCAGATCTACGCCGAGTCCGAACGCTTGGCGAAGGAAAGTGGCGGTCACTTCATGGACCAGTTCACCTACGCCGAGCGGGCGACGGACTGGCGAGCGAACAACAACATCGCCGAGTCGATTTTCCAGCAGATGCGCTTTGAGCATTACCCGGAGCCGAGCTGGTTGATTTCCAGCCCGGGCACCGGCGGCACCACGGCGACCCTGGGACGCTATGTGCGTTATCGCCAGCATTGCACCCGCGTGCTGTGTGCCGATGCCGAGCGTTCGGTGTTTTTTGACTACTACCAGACGGGCGACGCCAGCTTGCGACTGGACAGCGGCTCGCGCATCGAAGGGATTGGACGGCCACGGGTCGAGGCGTCGTTTTTGCCCAAGGTGATCGATGCGATGGTCAAGGTACCGGATGCACTGTCATTGGCGGCCATGCATTACCTGGCCGAGCGTTTGGGGCGGCGGGTTGGCGGCTCCAGCGGGACGAACCTGGTGGGTGCTTTGGTCGCGGCGCTGCAGATGAAAGCGGCGGGGGAGTCGGGGTCGATCGTGGCGATCTTGTGTGATGGGGGCGAGCGGTATGCGAGCACTTATTACGATCAGGCGTGGTTGGCGCAGCAGGGGTATGAGCTGGGCGGCTTGATTGCAGCCGTGGCGGCCAGTGTAGAGAAGGGCGAGCCTTTGCCTGACAGCGTCCTGCGCGCCAATATCTGACACGCCCCATCAACTAATGTGGGAGCTGGCTTGCCTGCGATGGCGGTGGTTCAGTCGATAAATTCGACGACTGACACTCCGTTATCGCAGGCAAGCCAGCTCCCACATTTGATCCGGGTTGGCTGTAATAGAGGTGCTTAAGCCTCGATACCCAGCATATCCCGCGCCAGCGCCTCGGCAATCCGAATTCCGTCAACGCCCGCCGACAGGATGCCACCGGCGTAACCGGCACCTTCACCGGCCGGGAACAGACCCTTCACGTTAAGGCTCTGCATCGACTCGTTACGGGTAATGCGCAGCGGCGACGAAGTGCGGGTTTCGATACCGGTCAACACCGCATCGTGCAGCGAGTAGCCTTTGATCTGCTTCTCGAACGCCGGCAGCGCTTCACGAATCGCCTCGATGGCGAAATCCGGCAGAGCCAGGGCCAGGTCACCCAGGGCCACACCCGGTTTGTAGGACGGTTCCACACTGCCGATGACGGTGGACGGCTTGCCGGCGATAAAGTCGCCCACCAGCTGCGCCGGCGCCTCGTAGTTGCTGCCGCCGAGGATGTAGGCGTGGGACTCCAGGCGCTCCTGCAACTCGATACCGGCCAGCGGGCCACCCGGGTAATCCACCTCCGGCGTGATGCCGACCACGATGCCGGAGTTGGCGTTGCGCTCGTTGCGCGAGTATTGGCTCATGCCGTTGGTAACCACGCGGTTCGGCTCGGAAGTCGCCGCCACCACGGTGCCGCCTGGGCACATGCAGAAGCTGTAGACCGAACGGCCGTTTTTGGCGTGGTGCACCAGTTTGTAGTCGGCGGCCCCAAGTTTCGGGTGCCCGGCGTATTTGCCCAGGCGCGCCGCGTCGATCAGCGACTGCGGGTGTTCGATACGGAAACCCACCGAGAATGGCTTGGCTTCCATGTACACACCGCGGCCGTGCAGCATGCGGAAGGTGTCGCGGGCACTGTGGCCCAGGGCGAGGATCACGTGCCTGGAGAGGATCTGCTCGCCGCCGTCGACGACCACCCCATTCAACTGGCCGTCTTCGATCAGTACATCCGTGACGCGCTGCTCAAAACGCACTTCACCGCCGAGGGCGATGATCTGCTCGCGCATGTTTTCCACCACGCCGGTCAGGCGGAAGGTGCCGATGTGCGGCTTGCTGACGTAGAGGATTTCTTCCGGCGCGCCGGCCTTGACGAACTCGTGCAGTACTTTGCGACCGTGGAATTTCGGGTCCTTGATCTGGCTGTAGAGTTTGCCGTCGGAAAAGGTCCCGGCACCGCCTTCGCCAAATTGCACGTTGGACTCTGGGTTGAGCACGCTTTTGCGCCACAGGCCCCAGGTGTCCTTGGTGCGCTGGCGCACTTCCTTGCCGCGCTCGAGGATGATCGGCTTGAAGCCCATCTGCGCAAGCAACAGCCCGGCGAAAATGCCGCAGGGGCCAAAACCCACCACGATCGGCCGTTCAACCAGGCCTTGCGGCGCCTGGCCTACCACTTTGTAGCTGACGTCCGGTGCCGGGTTGATGTTGCGGTCATCGGCGAACTTGAGCAGCAGGGCGGCTTCGCCCTTTACGTTCAGATCGATGGTGTAGATGAAGCACAGCTCCGACGATTTCTTGCGTGCGTCGTAGCTGCGTTTGAACAGGGTGAAGTCGAGCAGGTCATCACTGGCGATGCCCAGGCGCTGCACAATGGCAGGCCGCAGGTCTTCTTCGGGATGGTCGATGGGCAGCTTGAGTTCGGTGATTCGTAACATGACAGGATCCGGTGGGCGGCGGGCTTCGATGCCGGCGGTTTTGCAAACCGGCGATTATAAGCCCCAAAGGCTGATTCCCGTCATGTTAAAACAGCCCAAGGCCGAATCAGTCGTCCCGCGAGCCGCCGAATGACGCACAACCACGCTGGACCTGGCCATTGACCCGCAACTCGGCGGTCATGTGCTGCAAGCTGCCGCTGACGGCATCGATGCAGCGCTGCGGGGCTACCCACAGTTCGATGTGCTGGTTGTTGGCTTCGGTCATCAGATTGAAACGGCCGTCACCCAGTTGCTCTTCGACAAACGGCACCGCCAGTGGCGGCTGGCCTTCGCGCTCCAGCACCATGCCTTTGCCGGTGACGTTCATCGCCCAGGCCGGTTTATGGCCGTTGGCCCGCAGAATCATGCGTTTGAAGTCCGGGTCGTCGCAGGCCGAGGTCGAGCGCTCTACGCGATACAGTTGTTGCAGGTCGACCGAACCCTGGGTGCCGCTGGCCACCCCGGAAAACTTGCCGCGCAAATCGGCAAACAGCACGCCTTGCTGGCCGGCCAGGGACGCGGCTTCCTGCAGCACGCTGGTGCCGCCGGTGTCGTTGACCACGTAGTTGCGTTTATCGCCGCACGGCTGGAACAACAGTTTGCCGCCCACTGCCGTGAGTTCACCCTGCATACGGGTCAGCCCGACGGTAGACGGTTTGGCCGGCTCGCTCTCGAACATCTGGCAAGCGGTGAACAGGGGCAGCAGGGCAAACAGAGCAAGGGTACGGGCGGCGCGCATTATCGGGTCTCCAAACAAGTGCCGCCACGTTACGCAGGCTCGCACCGCACCACAAGCCCGTTCGCCGGGTTCAGGCGATTCTGACAGACGTCGGATTTCAGCCAACGATGAAGGTCTGGCCGGTCTGCAAGCCCTCGACACTTTTCGCGTAGGCCAGCGCTACATCGGCACCCGAAGCCGGTTTGTAGCCGCGGAAGTACGGCGCGTAGCTGCCCATGGCCTCGAGCAGGACGGTCGGGCTGACCGAGTTGATGCGCAAGCCGCGTGGCAGTTCGATTGCCGCCGCCTTGACGAAGGCATCCAGTGCGCCGTTGACCAATGCGGCAGACGCGCCGGTGCGGATCGGGTCGCGGTTGAGAATGCCGCTGGTAAAGGTGAACGAAGCACCGTCGTTGGCATAGTCGCGGCCGATCAGCAGCAGGTTGACTTGGCCCATCAGCTTGTCACGCAGGCCCAGTTCAAAGTCGGCTTCGCTCATCTCACCCAATGCCACGAAATTCACACTGCCTGCCGCGCAGACCAACGCGTCGAACTTGCCGGTCTGTTCGAACAGGTTGCGGATCGACGTGCTGTCGCTGATATCCACCTGGAAGTCGCCGCCGCTGCGGCCAATGCTGATCACCTCGTGACGCTGCGCCAGTTCCGCCTTGACCGCTGAGCCGACCGTGCCGCTGGCACCAATCAATAGGATTTTCATCGTGCTGTTCCTCCGGGGATTAAGTGAGGTTTCAGTCTAGGATGGCTTTTTACGTGGATAAACGCGCTAATAGGCAACCTTTGGTTTTCAATTGGAAACAATCCATGAGCGAAATGGATGACCTGGCGGCCTTTGCCGTACTGATCGAGGCGGGCAGTTTTACCCTGGCGGCGGAGCAATTGGGCTGCAGCAAGGGCCAATTGTCCAAGCGCATCAGCCAATTGGAAGCGCAGTTTTCTGTGGTGTTATTGCACCGTACCACGCGCAAACTCAGCCTGACCGCCGCCGGTGCGGCGTTGCTGCCCCAGGCCCAGGCGCTGGTGGCCCAGGTGGAGCGCGCCCGTCAGGCATTGGCGCGGCTCAAGGACGATTTGGCGGGGCCGGTGCGTATGACGGTGCCGGTGTCGCTGGGAGAAACCTTCTTTGATGGCTTGTTGCTGGAGTTCACCCAGCAATACCCGCAGGTGCAGATCGAGCTGGAACTGAACAACAGCTACCGTGACCTGGCGCGCGATGGCTTTGATTTGGGCGTGCGCATGGGGGCGATGGACAACGAGCGGCTGGTGGCCAAGCCGCTGCTGGCCTGGCATGAGATGACCTGCGCCAGCCCGGCCTACCTGGAGCAGCATGGCGAACCGCTGACGCCTGCGGATCTGGCCGCGCACACCTGCCTGCTCAATAGCCACTACAGCGGGCGTGAAGAATGGCTGTATCACCAGCAACATGAACTGCTGCGGGTTCGGGTCAGCGGTACCTTCGCGTCCAACCACTACAACCTGTTGAAAAAAGCCGCCTTGGTGGGCGCCGGTATCGCCCGTCTGCCGTCCTACGTGTTACCGGCGGAACTGGCCGATGGGCGTCTGCGCTGGCTGCTGCGTGATTATCAAACGCGCAGCATGCCGATGTACCTGGTGCATCCTTATCAAGGTGGCCTGCCGCGCCGAACCCAAGTGTTGGCCGACTACTTGGTGGACTGGTTCAGACGCAGCGGCGAAGCCCTGGATCGTCTTCAGCGGTAGCGGCGCGCGATCAGGTGGTCGATCGACAGACGGCCTGGGCCTATGGCCACCAACAGCAGCAGCAACGCGATCCAGGTGCCGTGGGTTGGATACGCTTGCGGGTAAACGAACAGTTGAATGGTCAAGGTCATGCCGATCAGCGCCAGGGCCGAGAAGCGCGTGGCAAAACCCACCAGGATCAGGACCGGGAAAAAGTGCTCGGCAAATGCCGCCATGTGTGCGGCCACTTCCGGCGACAGCAAGGGCACGTGGTATTCGCTGCGAAACAGCGGCAGGGTCGAGGCAGCAAGCTTGGGTTCGCCCAATTGGAAGGTGCCGTTGATGATATCAATGGCAAAACCTTCAACCTTGGTCTGGCCGGACTTCCAGAACACCGCCGCAATGGAAAACCGTGCGAGAAAGGCGATCAGGCTGTAGGGGATTTTTTCGAACAGAGCGATGGTCCGTTTTACCAGGCAAGTAGGGTGAGTGTTCATGGCGATTCCTTTTGTTCTGTGTGCAAGTGAGTGATGGCGTCGTGGCTGATCAGCAGCGTCAGGCAGTGGTTGAGGTCGAATTCGGCGGATGTTTCGAGCGCGTGCTCCACCGCCATTTCCAGGCCTGACCCTTGGTCAAGGCTGTTGATAAACGCCACCGAACCGCTGTCGATGGCGAAGACCTTGACCGCCAGGCCCTGGCGTAACACCAGTGCACTTTGGGCGTACCAAGGGTTCAAGGTGGCGATAGCGCCTTCGGTCTGGTGCGCGGCCCATACCGCAACCACGGCGTAGGGTGAATTCAAGGTGGCCAGGGACGGATGCAGGTGCAGGCGTAGCTGCCCCAGGTCGGTCGGCCCTTGCAGTTGTTCAAGGATGGCCTGCTGATTCAGGGGCTGGCTGTCGGCGGCGTGATAAGCACGCACCCGCAGGCATTCCAGGCGCGCGACGTCCGCCAGGTAAGGCACGCTCGCCGCCGGTTCGAACACCTGGATGAACGCGGCAAACGTGCTGCCGTATTCGCTGATCAACGGGCTGTCGGGCGGGCTGGCTTGCACGTAAAGGCCGGCCACTGCGCGAAAAAAATCATCCCCGACCAATTGCCGCGTGACCGGGTAAGCGGCGGCGAGCGCATTGATCAGCGAGCTGTGGACATTGTTTCGATACACCGCAAAACGGCTGGCCGGGTCGGCGCCGTTGCTGCTGAACAACCCATCGGGGCAGGCCTGGTCGGAATCGAGCAAGGCGCCGGCAAATGCAGCTTGATCGCTCATAGCTTTAATACCTTCGCCTGTGACAGATGCCAGTCGGCGTGTTGGGCTTCGGCGTGCAACACGCTGAAGGCAGGCACCTGGTTATCCCGCTCGATCAGCGTGGCGACGGGGCCGGTGTGTTTGAGTACCTGTTCGTAGAGTTGCCACACCGCGTTATCGATGGGCGCGCCATGGTCATCGATCAGCAGGCGGTCGCCCAGGCTGTCGGTGTCTTCGGCAAAACCGGCCAGATGAATCTCACCGACGGCCTTCAACGGCAGCGCATGGAGGTAGGCCAGTGGGTCGCGCTGATGATTGATGCACGACACATAGACGTTGTTGACGTCCAGCAACAGCCCGCAACCGGTGCGCCGGATGATCTCGCTGATGAAGTCCGTCTCGTCCAGGGTCGAGCGCTGGAACTGCAGGTACGTCGAAGGGTTTTCCAGCAGCATTGGCCGCTTGAGGGTGCTTTGTACCTGGTCGATGTGTTCGCATACCCGCTGCAGAGTTGCGGCGTCGTAGGCCAGCGGCAGCAAGTCATTGAGAAACACCGGGCCGTGGCTGGACCAGGCTAGGTGTTCGGAAAAAGAGTGGGGTTGATAGCGTTCGATCAGCATGGCCAGCCGTGCCAGGTGCTCACGGTTGAGCGGGCCTTCGCCGCCAATGGACAGACCCACGCCATGCAATGACAGTGGGTACTGTTCGCGTATCAAGCCCAGGTAGTGATGAAACGGGCCGCCGGCGACCATGTAGTTTTCGGCGTGCACTTCAAAAAAACCGATATCGGGCGAGGTCTCGAGCACTTCAATCAAGTGCTCGTTCTTCAGCCCCAGCCCGGCCCGATAAGGGAGGCCGGGCACCTGAGCCGGTGAGACCGTGTGCTGGGGTAAAAGCGTCATCATCAGTACTCAGGGTTTGCAGGGTTTCAGGACTTGGCGGTGAAGGCTGCTTCCTGGCCGAAACCGGTCGGCGAGGTGGAGCTTGGGGTCTTGGCGCAAGTGCCGGCCGGGACCAGTTTCCAGGCGTTGGCCTGGTCTTTGACGTTCGAGGTGCCCGCGCAGGAAGTGCCGGCGCCTGCAGCGCAATCGTTCTTGCCGGCTTCGGCGACACCAAAGCATTTCTGCATGTCATCGGCGGCGTGCGCGGTGCTGGTCAGGGCGGACAGGCTCAGGGCCGAACCCAGGGCCAGAACGAGGGTGGCGGCGGACAGCGAACGGGATTTAGTGGTCATGGTGTAACTCCAGTAGTGAGGGTGGGTAAGGAAGCGTTTTTGCTTGCTTACCCCTCTAGAGTTGGGGCACCCCAATGCGTTACAGCGGCTGATAAAAAAATCTCAGTTCGCCAGTCGCCGTGAGCACGCGCACCTGAATGCTCGGGCTCGGGCCTTGAGATATTTCCTTGCCTGGCCATTCATGCGGCTAAACGTACAGCGTAGGGACGAAGTTCGGTCAGCGCTGTTCGCGGAATAAGTGTTCACTTTTATCTGATCTGGTTTTAGTACAGATGGCGTAATTTAATACATCCTATTTTTTAAATATAAGTACCGGTTTTAGTCGGGGTATTTCCATTGAGGGCGCGCTTTGAATAGGCGGGGCGGAGGTTGCGCGTTTATGGGATGTCTTTAATCCGGTTTTTTTTCTGTACAAATGGCCTTGTCCCCGTTATCGGGGGTTTACAATAATTTTGTAGATGCGGAACAGCGAGTTATAAATTTAAGGGTTTTTCGGTTTGACTTTTATTAGTGGGCTGTTTAACTTGTTTTGGCCGGCAACAAATGAAATGCGCAATTCAGGAACCCCTCTACTGGATAATGTCCAGTTAAACTAAAAGAAGGAATTTAACGATGAAAGCAGTAAAAGTCGCTCTCCTGCAAAGTGCCACCTGCAACTTGATGCACGTAAAACTGCCTTCCCAGCCTAAGCCAGTGAAAGTGGCTAAGTAAGAAGCAGCGGGCCTGGAGAGTTCGCTCTCCAGGTCTTTCAAGGAGCAGGTCATGTATCATATAAACCCCGCAGCATTAGTGTTTGATGACGGTAAAGAAGAATGTTGGGTTGACTACTCGTCAGGCCATAATGGCGTCAAGATTTCCAAGGGCTTGGGCAAGGTCATTGCCGAGCACTGCGGCCAGGCGGTCAATGCCGATCTGGTAAAGCAAGCCATTGCAGGTGATAGCACCCTCAGTGAGGCCGGCATTGATACGTTGCTGGCCCACGTTTGCCTGCCCGCGCCGGCGCAGCCCAAGTCCGGCTATCATCACGCGACCCAGAACCACCCTTTCCTGGACATGTCCCAAGGCCTTTCGGCGTTGGAGGCAGATGCCCGGATCATGGCAGCCTACGTCAAGGAACATGCGTATCCGGCTGTCGAGTTGAATATCGAGTCAGGCAATGAGGTTGCGCTCATTGACGCCATTAATCTGGACATCGATGAGTTAAGAAACTCTGTTTTCTATCAGTTCAGTATGATTATGTCCGGAACCTTTGGCGTGCGTTTGCACCAACCGGCGTATTACGACGGCGAGCGTGATTATCACCAGGTTGAATTACTCAAGAAGTCCATTCCTTCCGGCGGTGCCCGGCACCCCACTGAATGTTTTGTCGAGATACATCGTTCTTCGATAATTGAGCCGGGTGTTTATTATTTCTCCCCGACCCATGGTTCGCTTAAATTAATCACCCCGCAGTTGCCCGATTCAATCGAGGCTGAACGGATTTCAAGTTCGGATGCCGATTGGGTGGTGAGGCTGGTACTGTGTGCGGCCGTAAGACGCTCAATGTTTCGCTACCGTGACCCCCGAAGTTTTCGCGCCTTGCTCGTCGATGCCGGTCACGCAGAGGCGCAATTGTCGGCGTTGGCCAGTTATTGCAACTGGCACTACACCTCACGCTTCGTCGTGGACTTCGAATATGCAAAAAACTTCACCGACGAGTCTTTGGAGGACGGCCTACCTGCGTTTTCCATCGGTTTGCTGGAAGGGTGGAACTAATGAGATATGTCAGCCAACACGGCAGTGAAGTGTCGATACCCGATACGTGGGAGACCCATAACTGGGAGCGCCCTTATGTGTTCCTCAAGCAATTGCAGGCTGATCAGGCCGCCCGGCCGCAGGCCCTACAAAGCCATCGTTACCTGCTGGATAAACTGGTGACCGGCTATGACGTCAAGCGCGCTATTTCAAGACGCAGCTTTACGTCCGTTGCCGAGAGCGACGTTCCTTCTTCGGTGCTGGAGTCGCTGCTCAGGTGCCTCTACCAGGCATTGGCCCAGGAAACACATCTGTTTGCCGGGATCGTTACCCAGGGCGTACAGGGCTGGGCGGATGCAGCTTGGTTACTCGACCATACGCCCAGAGCGCTCAAGCGTACGGACCGCGCCAGTGACAGTGAGGTGGTCGCCAAGATCATTCAGGGCCAAGGATGGGCCGGGGGCAAAGGCATCACGGTGTTGCTTGGGATCAATTGGCAATTTGCTGTTGCAGCATTCGGCGATCCCGATATTGCCTACGCCAAAGCGTTGCTGGATGTGGGACGTGTAGGGCATGCCTTGTTGTTGGAGGGGCAGCATCAAGGGCTGGCGGCCAGAATGACGCCGGCTGTACACGAAGAAACAGCGTCGAATATGCTGCGCCTGACGCAAGAAAGGGATGTTCTTTATGCCATCCGGCTGGTTTTTCCAGGCTGAGTGCGTCGCAAGGAGTTGCAAAAATGAACAGACTTTCGCCGCTGAAGGACGCCTACGCGCGAGAGGGTTATGTCGTTGTTCGCGAGTTGCTCGATAGCCGGACAGTGGCACTGCTCGCTGAAAAGGTCATCGAGCAATTGCGCAAGCATCGAATAACCGATGGTTTTACCGAGATTGGCCAGCCGCGTTTCAAGGCGCCAGAGCAGCCCGATCCGGATTTTCTGAAGTTTGTCGACGTGATGCGCAGCGAGTTGACCGAGGCACTCTTTCAAGCGCCCAAGGTGATTGAGGTGATGAAGCTGCTCCTCGACACCGATGAGGTGTTCGTTCATCCGATCAAATGGGTGCGCGGTTTGGCACCCTTGGATTCTTCCATGCACTCCTCACCGGGCGTTCACCAGGACTTTCCGGAATTGCAGGGCAGTGGCCAGCAGATCACCTTGTGGGCGCCCCTTTTTAATGTCGATGAGCGGTCGGGATCGCTGCCGGTTTACACCAAAAAACCAGGCGAAACCCTGTTGCCGCTCGAACTGGCACTCAACCCCTCAGGATGGCAAGTCTGCCCCGACGTGCTGGGCGCAAAAAACGTCTTCGCATTAGGTCCGGGTGATGTGTTGCTGTTCAATACGTTTACCCCGCATGGCGGTGCGACCAATACCGGCGAAGGTTGGCGTTGCAGTATCGAAGCGCGATTCCAGCCGCTGGCTGAACCGTTGGCACTCAGTAACTTTGCCAAGCCGCTGTTGATGCAGGATTGGCAAACGTTCTACGAAGGGTGGCGGACCTGGGGGTTCTACTGGCGGGACAGGCATCCGCCGCTCATTCCCTTTGATCCATCCTGGGAGCACTGGCGGGATCTGACCGCTATCGGAGAAGCGGTCAAAGGTAACAGGAATGCGGTGGCGGCCCTCGAAATCGCTGCCAGATTCGGTATGTCCGAACCCATCAAGTCCTGTGCCCAGGGGTTGCTTGAGTCCTTTGAATGTAGTTACGACCAATAAGGTAATGTGGCTGTGAAGAACCGCTTTGCAGATTTTTTCATCAGCAGAAATTTCTCATTCCTGTGGCTGGGGCAAGCCCTCTCATCGTTTGGCGAGTTCGTTTTCGAGAGCACCGTCATTGTGTGGCTGGTGACTGACCTGTTTCACGACAGTGCGTTCTTGCCGACGGCCGTAGGCCTGGCAGTGGCGGCTTCGGCTATACCGCGTGTATTGGTAGCGCCACTGGCCGGGGCTTGGGTGGACAGGATGACGCCGCTGTACGTGATGATCGCGGCGGACGGGATTCGGGTGCTCAACTTCCTGATCTTTTTTGTGATCTATTCGCTGGCCGGCCTGGACCCGATGCAAGTGCTTGTCGGCGTGCTGCTGTTGTTGTTGGTTAACAGCACGGCCGCACAGTTTTTCAACCCGTCACGCCAGGCGATCATGCAAGTGGTCATCCCTTCGGCACGACGCGTTGAAGCATCGGCCAAGGCAATGTTTTCCCTGACGGGCATTTCAGTGTTGTCGGCGTCCCTGGGGCCGGCCTTGTTTGTCTGGGTGGGCCCCGCCCTGGCACTGCTGATCAATGTGCTGGCCTTTGCCTGTTCGGCCCTGTGCATCGCGTCTACCCAGGGCCTGCGCCGGACCTTGCTGGCCGAGCAACAACGGCTGCCCTTTTGGCATGGAGTGCTCGCAGGGCTGCGGTTTTCCTGGGGGCACGCCTCGATCAGGACGTTGTTGATCGGTGTGGCGTTGTACGGGTTTTCCCTGGGGGTCAATAACGTCGCACTGTCCTTGTACGCCTTCAAAACCCTGGGCTTGAGCCCTTATGAATACGGCCTGATTCTCGCAGCGTTCCCTGTCGGCGGGTTGATTGCTGCCGTGCTGGTCCGGCCGCTGTTGAAGTCACTGAGCACGCGTCAGGCCTTTACCTTTGCGCTGCTGTGCATGGGGTTCAGTTACCTGGCGTATTCGCTGCATCCGCCGTTTTACCTGGCTTGGGCGCTGATGTTCAGCTGTGGGTTGTTCTTCTCGGTGTTTGCGATTGTGCAAGGGCCGATGCTCCAGGAAGCCGTGCCTGAAGGCTACATGGGGCGTGTGTCCGCAACGGTCACGCCGGTACTGGCCATCGCCTCGTTGACCGGCACGCTGGTGTGTTCTCAGACATTGAATCTGGCTGATCGCGTCATCGGCTATTTCGACGCGCCGCTTGACGTTTACGGCGCGTATATCTTCCTGGCGGCGGGCCTGTTGCTATTGGGCGGGGCATTGATGCTGGCAGGCCAGCGGGCGAGCAAGGGGCAATTGGTTGCGACGCTTTAAGCGGCGATAAAAAAACGGCCCGAGGGCCGTTTTTGTTTACCTCAATGGCTCAGCCACCGAGATAGGCTTCACGCACTTTCGGATCCGTGAGCAACTGCTCCCCGGTGCCCTGCATCACCACCCGGCCGTTTTCCAGCACGTAGGCGCGGTCGGCGATTTTCAACGCCTGGTTGGCGTTCTGCTCCACCAGGAACACCGTCACACCGTCCTTGCGCAGCTGTTCGATGATGTCGAAGATCTGCTGGATGATGATCGGTGCCAGGCCAAGCGAAGGCTCGTCGAGCAGCAACAGCTTGGGCTTGCTCATCAGCGCCCGGCCGATGGCGAGCATTTGCTGCTCGCCGCCGGACATGGTGCCGCCGCGCTGGCTGAAGCGTTCCTTGAGCCGTGGGAACAGGTGCAGCACCTTGTCCATCTGCTCCTGGTAGTCGCCCTTGTCGGTGAAGAACCCGCCCATGGCCAGGTTCTCTTCCACGGTCAGGCGCGAGAACACACGGCGGCCTTCGGGCACCACGGCAATGCTCTTGCGCATGATCTCGGAGGAGGCCTGGCCCACCAGTTCTTCACCCATGTAGCGGATGCTGCCGCTGTGGGCCTGGGGTGAACCGCACAGGGTCATCAGCAACGTCGACTTGCCGGCACCGTTGGCGCCGATCAGCGTGACGATTTCACCTTGGCGCACTTCCACGTTGACGCTGTGCAGCGCCTGGATCTTGCCGTAGAAAGTGGAAACGTTTTCGAATTGCAGCATTTTACGCTTCCCCCAAATAGGCTTTGATCACTTCCGGGTTGTCGCGGATCTGCTCCGGCGTACCGTCGGCCAAAGGTGTGCCCTGATTGATCACCACGATGTGGTCGGAAATGCTCATGACCAGTTTCATGTCGTGTTCGATCAACAGCACCGTGGCGTTGTTTTCCTCACGCAGCACCGTGATCAGCGCCTTGAGGTCTTCGGTTTCCTTGGGGTTCAGGCCGGCGGCCGGTTCGTCGAGCATCAGGATCCGCGGGCGGGTCATCATGCAGCGAGCGATTTCCAGGCGACGTTGCTGGCCGTAAGCCAGGGTGCCGGCGGGGCGGTTGGCAAACTCGGTCAGGTTGACCTTGTCCAGCCAGTACGCCGCGTATTCCATGGCCTCGCGCTCGCTCTTGCGGAACGCCGGGGTCTTGAACAAGCCAGCAAAGAAGTTGGTGTTCAAGTGCCGGTGCTGGGCGATCAGCAGGTTTTCGACCGCCGTCATGTCCTTGAACAAGCGCACGTTCTGGAAGGTACGCACCACGCCCTTGCGGGCGATCTCGTGACCGGCCAGGCCCTGGATGGGTTGGCCATCCAGCAGGATGCTGCCACCGCTCGGTTTGTAGAAGCCGGTGAGGCAGTTGAACACCGTGGTCTTGCCGGCGCCGTTCGGGCCGATCAGCGCCACAACCTGTTTCTCTTTGACGGTCAGGGCCACGCCGTTGACCGCGAGCAAACCACCGAAGCGCATGCTCAAGTTTTCGACTTTCAGGATCTCGCGGCTCATTTGCGCAGCTCCATGTGTGGGCGTTGCATCGGCAGCAGACCTTGAGGACGCCAGATCATCATCAGCACCATCATGGCGCCGAACATCAACATGCGGTATTCGCTGAACTCACGCATCATTTCCGGCAGCAGGATCATCACGATCGCCGCCAGGATCACGCCCAGCTGCGAGCCCATGCCACCCAATACCACGATGGCGAGAATGATCGCCGACTCGATGAAGGTGAACGACTCCGGGGTCACCAGGCCTTGGCGCGCGGCGAAGAAGCTGCCGGCGAAACCGGCGAAGGTTGCCCCGAGGGTGAAGGCCGAGAGTTTGATGACGGTGGGGTTCATGCCCAGCGCACGGCAGGCGATTTCATCTTCGCGCAACGCTTCCCACGCGCGGCCGATCGGCATGCGCAGCAGGCGGTTGATCACGAACAGCGCCGCCAGTGCCAGCAACAACGCCACCAGGTACAGGAACACCACTTTGCTGACCGGGTTGTAGTCGATCCCGAAGTATTCGTGGAAGGTCTGCATGCCTTCGGCGGCGGTGCGGTCGAATGTCAGCCCGAAGAACGTTGGCTTGGGAATGCTGCTGATGCCGTTGGGGCCACCGGTGATATCGGTAAGGTTACGCAGGAACAGACGGATGATTTCACCGAAGCCCAGGGTCACGATCGCCAGATAGTCACCGCGCAGGCGCAGCACCGGGAAGCCCAGCAGGAAGCCGAATGTAGCGGCGGCCATGCCCGCCAGTGGCAGGCAGATCCAGAAGCCCCAGCCCAGGTAATGCGAGAGCAGGGCGTAGGTGTAGGCACCCACGGCATAAAAACCCACATAACCGAGGTCGAGCAGCCCGGCCAGGCCCACCACGATGTTCAGGCCCAGGCCCAGCAACACGTAGATCAGGATCAGGGTGGCAATGTCGACGGCGCCGCGCGAGCCGAAGAACGGCCAGATCAACGCGGCCACGATCAGGCCGATGATGATATAGCGCTGAGTACGCGGCAGTGTCAGGAACTGGCTGACCTTGGGCGACACCAACGGGCCACGGTTGCCCTTGAAAAACGCACCGACCTGCTGGGTGAACAACACGCGCAGGAACATCAGCACCGAGCACAGGGCGATGATGGTCAGGGTCACGGGACCGGTGCCATGCACTTCCAGGTTGATGCCGACAATGCTCAGCTTGAGGCCGAGTACCGGAAAGGCCACGGCCCATACCAGCAAGGCGCTGAAAAACGCCGATTTAAGATATCTGCTCATACTTTCTCAACCTCCGGACGGCCCAGAATGCCGGTCGGACGGAACAACAGCACCAGAACCAACAGGCCGAATGCCACGACGTCCTTGTACTGGTCGCCGAACACATCGGCGCCAAAGGCTTCAGCCACACCCAGCACCAGCCCGCCGAGCATCGCGCCCGGAATACTGCCGATGCCGCCCAAGACCGCTGCGGTAAAGGCCTTGAGGCCTACCAGGAAACCGGCGTTGGGGTTGATCACGCCGTACTGCATGCTCAGCAGCACCGCCGCAATGGCGGCCAATGCGGCACCGATCACGAAGGTCAGGGCAATGATGTTGTTGGTGTTGATGCCCAACAGGTTGGCCATCTTGATGTCTTCGGCGCAGGCCCGGCAGGCGCGCCCCAGACGGGAGCGGGAAATGAACAGGGTCAGGCCGAGCATCGCCACCAGGGTGACGACGAAAACCAGCACCTGCATGTACGAAATCAGCACTTCTTGTGCGCCACCTGGGCCGAAGGAGAAGCTCCCCGGGATCAGGTTGGGAATGGACTTGTCCTTGGAGTCCTGGGACAGCAGTACGGTGTTCTGCAGGAAAATCGACATGCCGATGGCGGAAATCAGCGGGATCAAACGGTTGCTGCCACGCAAGGGGCGGTAGGCGACGCGTTCGATACTGTAGCCATAGGCACTGGTCACGACGATCGACGCCAGGAACGCGGCGGTCATCAACAGCGGCAGGGAGTGGATACCCATCATGGCCAGCCCGGCAAGGGCGATGAAGGCCACGTAGGAACCAATCATGTACACCTCGCCATGGGCGAAGTTGATCATTCCAATGATGCCGTAAACCATTGTGTAGCCAATTGCTATCAAGGCATAGGTGCTGCCAACGGTCATGCCGTTAACCAGCGTTTGGAAAAAATGATAGATCTCAGGCATTACAGCGCTCCTAAAAACCCGATACGCATTTCACTGGTGGAGTCATGTTCCGGCCCTGCACTGTGTTCTGTGAGCACATTTGCACAAAGCGTTTGCCAGCGAACCGCTGGTGACGGTTTTAAGATTTTCAGGTGAGCCAGCGCCCGGATCGCGGGTGACAGGCCCATAAACCTCGTAAAACAAAGCCCACTGCTCTCACAGTGGGCTTGTTGGACCAGTAACGCCTGGCTTACTGAGGGGAAACTTCGGTTTTTGGTTTACCGAAGTGCCATTCGTAGACCACGAACTTGAAGTCCTTCAGGTCGCCCTTGGCGTCGAAGCTCAGGTCGCCGGTTGGGGTCTTGAAGGTGCCGGCGTGGATGGCAGCCGCCACTTTGGCGGTGTCTTCGCTTTTCGCGGCAGCGATACCGCCGGCGATCACTTCAACAGCCGAGTAGGCCGGGAACACGAACGGACCGGTTGGGTCCTGCTTGTTCTTGGTGAACTCTTCAACGATGGCCTTGTTGGCCGGGTCGGTGTCGAAGGATTTCGGCAGGGTGACCAGCAGGCCTTCGGAAGCGCCCTGGGCGATTTGCGAGATGGATTCGTTGCCGACGCCTTCCGGGCCCATGAACTTGGCTTTCACGCCTTTTTCCTGGGCCTGGCGCAGGATCAGGCCCAGCTCAGGGTGGTAGCCGCCGTAGTAGACGAAGTCGACGTTGGCTTGCTTGAGCTTCTGGATCAGCGAGCCGAAGTCTTTGTCGCCAGCGTTGACGCCTTCGAACAGGGCGACTTTCACGCCTTTTTTCTCGAGGGTCTGTTTAACGGCGGTGGCGATGCCTTCACCGTACTGCTGTTTGTCGTGGATAACAGCAACGACTTTCGGCTTCACGTGGTCGGCGATGTAGTTGCCGGCGGCTGGGCCTTGGGCGCTATCCAGACCGATGGTGCGGAACACCAGCTTGTAGCCACGGGAAGTGATTTCCGGGCTGGTGGCCGCCGGGGTGATCATGATCACGCCTTCGTCTTCGTAGATGTCGGACGCTGGCTGAGTGGAGCTGGAGCAGAGGTGACCGACTACGAACTTGACGCCGTCGTTGACCACTTTGTTCGCTACGGCAACGGCTTGTTTTGGATCGCACGCATCGTCGTATTCTTTCGCTTCAAGCATTTTGCCGTCGACACCGCCTTTGGCGTTGATGTCGGCGATTGCCTGCTTGGCACCCATGAATTGCATGTCGCCGTATTGCGTCACTGGACCTGTCTTAGGCCCGGCGATACCGATCTTGATGGTGTCGGCTGCGAACGAATGGCCGGCAACCCCAGCCAGGACCATAGCGGCAAACAGTTTGGAAATCTGCTTAGTAGCCTTATTCATAGTGCTCCACTCTTACTGTTGTATTTTTTATAGTTCTAGCGGCCTTGTGAGCTGCAGAACCGGATCAGATATCGCGGATATCCCCCCCGGCATTGCCCTGGCAACTGTACCGGTACAGTGTAGAGCGCCGGTTGATCGCTTGAAAAGCTGGCTGCTGGGGGCAAACCCTGGGTGTGTCGCTTTAATGAAAGAAAAAGACAGAATTGCGGCGGGGTGATGCCAGAGTTTCGGGCAATCCTTGGCTTTCCTGACACTTTCGTTCGGTGCCTCATTTGCAACTGGGTTTTTCTGCCTGACGCCTGACGCTATGATTGCGCCGATTTTTTATTCAGGTGAATTCCCATGACGCAAGAACCTAGCACCCTCTATGCCAAGCTGCTCGGTGAAACCGCCGAAATTTCCTGGAAGGAGCTTGAACCGTTCTTTGCCAAGGGTGCCCTATTGTGGGTCGACGCCGGCCTGGATTTGATCGAAGCAGCCGAAGGAATGGCCGAAGATAACCGCGACAAAGTCGCTGGCTGGCTGGCTGCGGGCAGCCTTGGCGAGGTGTCTGCGACGCGGGCGCTGGACTTGGTTGAGCGTGACCCGAGCCTGTGGGCGGTGGTGGTTTCGCCCTGGATTCTGATCCAGGAAAGGGCGGGGCAAGAAAGTCCTGCACTATAAAGGTGCGTGTTTTTTCGCCGCTCAAGTGTGTAGCGGAGTAACCGCTGACGCCGTGATGGCATCTTGCCGTAGAGAAAGGTCACAGGTGACGGTGACGTAAGCGTCACGGGAACAGTTTTAAAGCGGGCGAAACATCGGGGGAATTGTTTCCGGGTGTGGCAAAGCCGCAGATCGTTCGTGGGCGTTCTCCAAGTAGATGATGGCTAAATCCCCAAAAAACGACGTCAGCGAATGGGCCTGACAATGGATGGCGGGCCGATGCGGCCTGCGCCAGGGTCCTTAGGCGTGATCGCGTCCTTATTGCCCTCGACGCTGAACGGGTAAAGCGGGTTACGCATCTGGATGCCCTGGATCACACCCACCACATCGCTCAATGGCACCGCCGGGCTGAGCAGGTAACCCTGGATAAAGTCGCAGCCGTGCTTGAGCAGCAGTTCAAATTGCGCCTGGGTTTCCACGCCTTCGGTGACCACCTGCAAGTGCAGGGTGTGGGCCATGCCGATGATTGCCTGGACGATCTCGACATCCGCGGTGGACTTGGGGATGTCCTGGATAAATGACCGGTCGATCTTCAAGGTATTGAGCGGCAGGCGCTTGAGGTAGGCCAGAGAGGAATAACCGGTGCCGAAATCATCAATGGCCAGCGAAACGCCCAGGGCACGGATCTGGCGCAACAGCGCCAGGGTGCTGCTGATATTGCCCATCAGCGCGTTTTCGGTGACCTCCAGTTCCAGGCGGCTGGCGGCGATCCCGGCAAAACGCAGGGCGGCTTCGATCTCATCGGCCAGCTCGTCACGGGCCAGGTTCAAGGCCGAGCAGTTCACGGCCATGGTCAGCTCGGGGTAACCGCGGTCAGACAGCAGGCTCAAATCGTGACAGGCCTGACGCAATACCCAGTGGTCGAGTTCGGCAATCAACCCGTTGTTTTCGGCGATGCCGATAAACCGGTCCGGGGCCAGCAACCCATGTTGCGGATGTTGCCAGCGCACCAGTGCTTCCAGGCGGGTGACCTTGCCCAGCTTCATGTCAAAGATCGGCTGGTAAAACAGCACCAGTTCATTGCGGCCGCGTAGCGCGGCGCGCAGCTCCTCCTCCAGTTGCAGTTCAAGGAAGGCGCGGGTTTTAAGGTTGGAGCTGAAGAAGTTCAGGCTGTTGCGCCCGGCGTCCTTGGACTGGTACAGCGCCAAGTCAGCGGTCTTAAGCAACTCTTCGCAGGTCAGCCCGTCATCGGGGAACAGGCTGATGCCAATGCTGGTGGTCATCACCATGCGCCGACCAGCCAGTTCGATCGGTTCTTTCATCTTCAGCATGATGCGCTGGGCCAGGTGCCGCGCTTCGTCGCGATGGTGAATGTTGATCAGGATGCAGAACTCGTCGCCGCCAAACCGCGCGACCACATCGTCATGACTGCGTACCGACCCCTTGATATGCCCGGCCAGTACGGTGAGCAATTGGTCGCCGGCATCGTGGCCGAGGCTGTCATTGATGCGCTTGAAGTGGTCGATATCGAGGAAGATCACCGCCATCATGCCGTTGCTGGCGGTTTTTTCCGCAACCTTCTCGGCAAAGATCTGGTTAAAGCCGCGACGGTTGAGCAGGCTGGTCAGCGCATCGAAGTGCGCCACTTGTTGCAGCGAAGCGCGGGCTTGGTCCAACTCACTGAGCAGGGCGTTGACCCGGCGCAGGTCACGCTCCTTGTGCTGCAGTTTTTTGTCGGCGAGGGCGGCGCTGACGCTGCTGCCGATCACCAACAGGGTGATCACGGCCACCGACAGGCCCAGTTGAATCGGGTTGTTATCCAGTGGCAACGACAGGTCAGCGCCGGCCGGCACCAGCATTTGCATGGCTGCCATGCCGGTAAAGTGCATGCTCAGGATGCCGGCGCCCAGCACCAGGCTGGCGGCGTATTTGAGCAGTTGATGGAACACGCCGGCGCCGGTGCGCAGGTAGCTAGACAGCAACAGCGCGGCCAGGCTGGCGCCGATGGCAATGGCCACTGAGGCCATGAACAGGTCGGTTGCGAAGTACACATCAGCCTGGGTACGCATGGCCGACATGCCGACGTAATGCATCAGCGCGATACCCAGGCCCATCCAAATCGACGCCAGCACATATTGATGGAATCGCAGGCGCGTGTGACTCAGGGTTTGCATGGCGAACAGCGAAGCGATCAAGGCGATCACCAGCGAGGCGAACGTCATGAGCAATTCATAATGAATGGCGATAGGTGCCTGGAAGGCCAGCATGCTGATGAAGTGCGTCGACCAGATGCCACCCGCCAGGCAACCCGCTCCCAGCCAGCGCCAATGACGGCGGGCGGTAGGGTCGTCGACATGGCCGACACGTTCAGCCATGTCCAGCGTGCCGAAACCGGCCGCGCAAGCAACCAGATATGCCAGTAGCACCAGGAACGGGTTATGACTGCAATTGAGTAATAAATGCCCGTTCTCTGGCAGGTCGGTAAAAAAATGCAGACCCAGCCATTCCATAGCAAGCCCCGTCATAGCGTCACGTCACAGCCTACGGCGATGACCTATGAAGTCGAGTATAGAAGCCTCGCGGGATTTGCCAGGGATAATGGCACTTTGCTCTCAACCAATTTGGCATGCCCGCCATAGCGTTTGATGCTAAGCGCTGATCGGCAGGTCCAGTTCAAAAGGTGCCTCTAACGGCGGCAGGCCAAAGGCGGCGCGGGCGGTATCGCAATCGACGTTGTGTTCGCCCTGGCTCCATGACGCGTCGAACTCTCGGCAGGGGCTCGAACGTTGTTCATAGATGGTGCAACGGGTGCCCTTGCCGACTTCACCCTCAAGGCTGCAACACCGGGCGGGTTTCTGGTCGGTACCGATCATCGCCACGCGCGTGGGGTTGATCTGCACCACCAGGTCATCGGGCACTGTGCCACCCGATGAGGCGCACTCACCCCAGAAGAAAGACACACGAAAGTGTGAACAGCAGGCACCGCAACTCAGACACGGACTGGCTTCGGACATGGGCGTCATCGATAAGAAAAGTAGGATTGGGGTGTTACGGAAGGCTCGCCATTCTATCCGTGCCATGGCGGTTGGGAAGGGGGGCGCGAACTTATATTTTCGTAGGGAAAGTCCCGCGGTTGCGGGTGAAATCATGCCCTATCAGCTTTACGAATCATTACAGACAAGCGTGTCCGGCCTGATTATGTTGCAGGTACCGGGCAGGATGCATCGGGCATCGCAGCTCTCATAACAATAAAAGAGACGGACCCATGCAGAACTCGACCCAAGCGGCGAATGCCTGGCGCATTCTGTTCCTGCTGTTTCTCGCCAACCTGTTCAATTTCTTCGACCGCACCATTCCCGCCATCATCATCGAGCCAATCCGCATGGAATGGCATTTGAGCGACTTCCAGCTCGGTATCATCGGCACCGCCTTCACCATCGTCTACGCCATCGCCGGCCTGCCACTCGGGCGCCTGGCCGATACCGGTTCACGCAGCAAACTGATGGGTTGGGGTCTGTTTGCCTGGAGCGGGCTGACGGCGGTCAACGGCATGGTCGGCAGTTTCTGGACCTTTTTGCTGGTGCGCATGGGCATCGGCATCGGTGAAGCCAGCTATGCGCCGGCGGCTAATTCGCTGATCGGCGACCTGTTTCCCGCTCACCGCCGCGCCCGCGCCATGGGCATTTTCATGCTGGGCTTGCCGTTGGGCCTGCTGCTGGCGTTCTTCACCATTGGCGCGATGGTCAAGGCGTTCGACAGCTGGCGCGCACCGTTCTTTATCGCCGCTGTGCCGGGGCTGATCCTCGCGATCTTCATGTTCTATATCAAGGAACCCAAGCGCGGCGCGGCGGAAACCGTGCAAGTCTCCCAGGAGCGCGTCGACCGCCCGATTCGTCGTGTCCTGGCAGTACCGACCTTCCTGTGGCTGGTGCTGGCCGGGTTGTGCTTTAACTTCGCCACCTATGCGTGCAACTCGTTCCTGGTGCCGATGCTGCAGCGCTATTTCCTGATGCCGTTGCAGGACGCCGCGGTGGCCACTGGCGTCATTGTCGGCATCACCGGGCTGGTGGGCCTGACCCTGGGCGGTTGGATTGCCGACAAGATCCATCAGCGGGTCGCCAACGGCCGGCTGCTGTTTGCCGCGTGCAGCCTGATTATCTCGACCATTACCACTGCCTGGGCCTTGCATGTCGGGCGCATTGAGATTGGCGTGTTTGTGGCGCTGTTCAGTGTGGGCTGGTTGTTTGCCTATAACTTCTACACCTGCGTGTACACGGCGATCCAGGACGTGGTTGAGCCGCGCCTGCGCGCCACGGCGATGGCACTGTTTTTTGCCGGCTTGTACTTGCTTGGCGGTGGTATGGGGCCGGTGGTGGTGGGCGGCCTGTCAGATCATTTTGCCCATTCGGCAATGTATGCCGATGGCGCCTCGCAGATGACCGAGGCGTATAAAGCGGTGGGGTTGCACGACGCCATGTACCTGATTCCGGTGGCGCTGTTTTTGACCATGCTGTTTCTGTTCCAGGCCTCGCGCAGTTTTGTGCGCGATGCCAAGAAGATGAAGGATGGGCTGGGGGCGGTTGAGGTGCCGGCTGGGGCAGCGACAGCATGAGACCGAGGTGACGCCATCGCAGGCAAGCCAGCTCCCACATGTTGATTGTGAATACCTTCAAATGTGGGAGCTGGCTTGCCTGCGATGAGGCCCTCCAGGCCAATTGATCGTTCCCACGCTCCGCGTGGGAATGCATCCTGTGACGCTCTGCGTCATGCTTCTAGGAGCGGACGCAGAGCGTCCAGGGCGGCATTCCCACGCAGAGCGTGGGAACGATCAAAGGCCCGCATGTTGATCAACCCGCCACCAGCACCCGAATCGCCTCCAACCGCAGCGCCGCCTTGTCGAGCATGGCCAGGCCTTGCTCGCGCTGGTTGCGCAGCGCCACCAGCTCGCTGTCGCGCACGGTCGGGTTGACCGCTTGCAACGCGGTCAGGCGCGCCAGTTCTTCGTCGGTGTCGGCTGCCAGACGGCGTTTGGCCTCGGCCACACGCTCGGCGTGGCGCGGGGTGATCTTCTCTTCGCCAGCATTGATGCGTGGCGTGAGCTGATCGCGCTGGGCCTGCACAAACTTGTTGGCGCTGGCGCGTGGCACACTTTCCAGCTGGTCGTTCAAAGTTTCAAACGACACACGGCCGGACAGGTCATTGCCGTTGGCATCCAGCAGGCAGCGCAAGGCGGCCGGTGGCAGGTAGCGGCCCAGTTGCAGCGAGCGCGGCGCAACCACTTCACTGACGTAGAGCAGTTCGAGCAACACGGTGCCTGGCTTGAGCGCCTTGTTCTTGATCAGCGCCACGGCGGTGTTGCCCATCGAGCCGGACAGCACCAGGTCCATGCCGCCTTGCACCATCGGGTGTTCCCAGGTGATGAACTGCATGTCTTCACGCGACAGCGCCTGGTTGCGGTCGTAGGTGATGGTCACACCTTCGTCGTCGCCCAGGGGGAAGCTGGCGTCGAGCATTTTTTCGCTGGGCTTGAGGATCAGTGCGTTTTCCGAATGGTCTTCGCTGTCGATGCCGAAGGCGTCGAACAGGGTTTCCATATAGATCGGCAGGGCGAACTGGTCGTCTTGCTCAAGAATGTCTTCCACCAGCGCATCGCCTTCACCCGCGCCGCCGGAGTTGAGCTCCAGCAAGCGGTCGCGACCGGTGTGCAGTTCCTGCTCCAGGCGCTCGCGCTCGGCACGCGCTTCGTCGATCAGGGCTTGCCACTCGCCGTCGTCGGCGTTTTCCAGCAGCGGCAGCAGGCGCGGGCCGAACTGATGTTGCAAGGCGTTGCCGGTCGGGCAGGTGTTGAGGAACGCGTTCAGCGCTTCGTGGTACCACTGGAACAGGCGCTCCTGCGGGCTGGTTTCCAGGTACGGCACGTGCAGTTCGATCACATGCTTCTGGCCGATCCGGTCCAGGCGGCCGATCCGCTGTTCCAGCAGGTCGGGGTGCGACGGCAGGTCGAACAGCACCAGGTGGTGGGAGAACTGGAAGTTGCGGCCTTCACTGCCGATTTCCGAGCAGATCAGCACCTGGGCGCCGAATTCTTCATCGGCGAAGTAGGCAGCGGCGCGGTCACGCTCGAGGATGTTCATGCCCTCGTGGAACACCGTGGCCGGAATGCCGGAGCGCACGCGCAGGGCGTCTTCCAGGTCCATGGCGGTTTCGGCGTGGGCGCAGATCACCAGCACTTTGGTGCGCTTGAGCATTTTCAGCTGGTCGATCAGCCACTCGACGCGCGGGTCGAAGCGCCACCAGCGGTTTTCTTCTTCAACATCCGGCTGCGACTGGAAGCTGACTTCCGGGTACAGCTCGGCGTGTTCGCCCAGCGGCAGTTCGAGGTACTCGTCCGGGTTCGGCAGCGGGTAGGCGTGCAGCTTGCGCTCCGGGAAACCCTGCACGGCGGCGCGGGTGTTACGGAACAGTACGCGGCCGGTGCCGTGGCGGTCGAGCAGCTCACGCACCAGGCGCGCGCTGGCTTCGGTGTCGCCATCGTTGACGGCGGTGAGCAGTGCTTCACCTTCGTCACCGAGGAAACCCTGGATGGTCTTGTGCGCTTTTGGCGACAGGCGGCCCTTGTCCAGCAGCTCCTGCACGGCTTCGGCCACCGGGCGGTAGTTCTCGCTTTCGGCGCGGAAGGCGTGCAGGTCGTGGAAGCGGTTCGGGTCCAACAGGCGCAGGCGCGCGAAGTGGCTGTCCTGGCCCAGTTGTTCCGGGGTGGCGGTCAGCAGCAGCACGCCTGGGATCACTTCGGCGAGTTGCTCGACCAGCGCGTATTCCGGGCTGGCTTTTTCTTCATGCCAGACCAGGTGGTGGGCTTCGTCGACCACCAGCAGGTCCCAGCCGGCGGCGAACAGCGCGTCCTGGGCCTTTTCGTCGTCCACCAGCCATTCCAGAGCCACCAGCGCCAGCTGGGTGTCTTCGAACGGGTTGGTGGCATCGCTTTCGATAAAACGTTCTTCGTCGAACAGCGCAACCTGCAGGTTGAAGCGACGGCGCATTTCTACCAGCCACTGGTGCTGGAGGTTTTCCGGTACCAGGATCAGTACGCGGTTGGCGCGGCCCGACAGCAGCTGGCGATGGATCACAAGGCCCGCTTCGATGGTCTTGCCCAGGCCCACTTCGTCGGCCAGCAATACCCGTGGCGCGATACGGTCAGCGACTTCACGGGCAATGTGCAGTTGGTGAGCAATAGGTTGCGCACGCACGCCGCCCAGGCCCCACAGCGAGGACTGCAACTGACGGCTGGTGTGTTCCAGCGTGTGGTAGCGCAGCGAAAACCAGGCCAGCGGGTCGATCTGCCCGGCGAACAGACGGTCGCTGGCCAGGCGGAACTGGATGAAGTTCGACAGTTGGGTTTCCGGCAGGGTGACCTGCTCGTTCTGCCCGTTAAGGCCGTGATAGACCAGCAGGCCATCGACGTCGTCGACTTCCTGTACGGTCATTTTCCAGCCTTCGAAATGGGTGATGCTGTCACCCGGCGAAAACCTCACACGAGTGAGGGGCGCATTCCGTAGCGCATACTGACGAGTGTCGCCAGTGGCCGGATAGAGCACGGTCAACAAGCGCCCGTCCTGTGCCAGAACGGTGCCTAACCCCAGCTCTGCTTCGCTGTCACTAATCCAGCGTTGCCCCGGTTGATACTGCTGCGCCATGCTGCCTGACTCCCGCCGTGAAAAAGCCGACTATTCTAACGGAACACGGCTTCCAGACCAAAAGGAATAGCTACAGCTTCAAGCTTTAAGCTACAAGCGGCAAGAAAAAGGGCGACAGGTTCGTCGGATAGATGACGATTGGTTCACAAGTTGGGGGCTTGGCACTCAAGTCGCCCCTCCCGCAGCCGACAGTCTGCGCAATAGGAGACTAAAAACCATGCTGCCACCCATACTGCCCTTGAGCGTTGTGCCGGTCACGTCGCAACTTGATCCGGTGCGCCAGAAGCCGGACATCCCGCCCGTGGTGCCCGTGCAGGCCGGCTCCAACGAAAGCACCATCGACCTGAAAAAGGGCGATGCCGAGCAGTCGACCCTGCTGTTGCGCGAAGAACAACGCCGTCAGCAGGAGCAACAGAAACGCCGGCGCGAAGCGGATGCAGACCCCGAGGCGCATCTGGCGGTCCCCGGTGATGAACTCAATGCCGACAACACCGTGCCGGTGGTGCCGCTGATCGAAGATGCGCCGCGCCAGGGACTATGGGTGGACGTCGAGGTTTAATCGCGCAAATCGCGCAGCGCGGCGATCAGCAACTCGATGTCATGCTCGGTGTTGAGTGGGCTGACGGAAACCCGCGCGATGCTTGTAAGCCCCCGCGCCTGCATATCCAGCGGCGTGTAGGCCACGCCGTTGGCGCCGATGTTGATGCGCTGCAACCCCAGCCGACGTTTGAGTTCAAACGCCTCCCAGCCGGCGAGGTTGAAGGCGATCAATCCTGAGTGAACCGTGCCCAGATCGTGCAGGGAAACGCCCGGAATCTGACGCAGCGCGTCGCGGATTCTTCCGCTGAGCTGCAAAACTCTATCCCATGTCCGCTCCACGCCCAGTCGGTTAACTTCCTGCAACGCATTGCCCAACCCCGCCAATAAGGCGTAGGACACTTCGCTGGTTTCAAAGCGGCGGGCATCGTTACGCAGGTCGAACCCTTCAGCGGTCCAGGGCGCCGAGAACACGTCGCGCTGGGCGGGGTTCAGGCGTTGCAGAAAGTCCGGCCGCACATACAACAGCGCCGTGCCACGCGGCCCGCGCAGGTGTTTACGCCCGGCGGACTTGAGCACATCGCAGTGCAACGCCTGCACATCCACCGGCAATTGGCCGACCGCTTGGCCGGCGTCGATGAAGTAGGGGATTGCGTGGCGCCTGGCCACTTCGCCGATGGCCTGGGCCGGGTTGATCAGGCCGCCATTGGCCGGCAGCCAGGTCAGGTCGATCAGCTTGACGTTGGTATCAATCATCGCTTCCAGCGCCAGCGGGCAGACTGCGCCGGTCGCATCGCAGGGAATGACCTCCACGCGTGCACCCGCTTGCACGGCCAACTGCATACTCGCCAGGTTGCCACCCCATTCATGGCGGCCCACCAGGATGCGGTCGCCCGGCTGCCACGGCCCCAAGGCCTGGAACGCCATGCTCCAGGCGGTTGAGCCGCTGCTGGCAAAGGCCATCGAGGCGGCGGGCGCATTGAGCAATTGCCCAGCTGTGCGCCGGGCTTTTTCCACCAGGATCGCGCCATGCTCGCCGGCTTCCATCGGGCCATCGCGGGCTTCGCGCTGCAACTGGTCGATGATCGCGTCGAGGGTGGCTTGGCTCGGCAGCGAGGCACCCGCATGGTTAAAGTGCACGATGCCCGATTGGCAGCCGGGTGTGGCGTCGCGCAGGTGTTGAATTTCCAGCGGGCTCACGGCTGCAACTCGAAAATGGCGTCCACCTCCACGGCGACGCCGGCGGGCAGGCTCGACACGCCGACGGCGGTGCGCACATGCCGGCCTTTGTCGCCCAGGGCATTGACCACCAGATTGGATGCGCCATTGGCAACCCCGCTTTGGCGCGTGAAATCGCCGCTGCTGGCGATGAACACACCCAAACGGAGAATGCGCACCACACGCGACAGGTCATCGCCGACGGCAGCGCTTAACTGGCCGAGCAAGCCCAACGCCGCCAGCTCTGCTGCCTGGGCACCTTCTTCATCGCTGAGGGATTCGCCCAGCCGGCCGATGCAGGCAGGTTTACCGTCGAGCATGGGAATTTGCCCGGAGATAAACAGCTGGTTCTGGCTGGTGACGTGGTTGATGTAATTGGCTGCGGGTTGGCTGGGAGTTGGCAGCGTCAGGCCAAGGGCTTGTACGCGTTGGCGGATGGAGTCGCTCATGTTGAATCCTCTTGGGTGAAGAGGGGTGAGCATGTTGGACGCAGTGAGGGGCGACAAACGGATAGATCTCACGGGACGTATCGAAATAACTCAAGTGTCGCAGCAAGCTTCCTTTAGCCAGGCGCTGAAACATTCGACGGCTTCGCTGGCCGGGCCTTGGGGAGCGATCAGCCAGTAGCCGATTTCACTGTGATAGGGCGGCCAGTCGAATGCTTCCACCAGGCTGCCGTCCTGGAGCCTGCGCGCTATCAGGCGATGACGGCCCATGGCGATGCCTTGGCCAGCCACGGCGGCCTCGACCACGATGTTGTAATCGTGCAGCAGCACGCGGGGGTGGTGGTCGAGGTTGACCTGATAGTGCGCCGACCAATCCGTCCACTCGAAAGGGCGGTGCGAGGTGGCCATCAACAAGGGCGCGTTGTGCAGTTGGCTGGCCTTGAAGGCCGGGCTGCACACCGGTGAAATGACTTCCGCCATCAAGCGCGTGGCCTGCACATCGGGCCAATCGCCCTTGCCATAACGAATGGCCAGGTCGACCTCGGCGGCGGCGACATTGGCTAATTGAATGGCTGGCAGCAGTTCCACCTGGATATGCGGGTAGCGATTGAGAAACCCGGCCAGGCGTGGGGCCAGCCACAGAGTGGCAAACGAGGCGAGCAGGCCTACGCGCAGGACTGTGGTTGTGGGGGCGACTTTCTGCGCGCGGGTGGCGGCGGCAATCATGTCGAGCGCCGGGCGAATTTCGTCGTAGTAGTGTTGGCCGTCGGCGGTCAGATCAATCGCGCGGGTGCGTCGGATAAACAGTGGTTTGCCCAGATACTGTTCGAGCTTTTGCACTTGGTGGCTGAGTGCGCTCTGGGTAACCGACAACTCATTGGCGGCCTTGATAAAACTCAAGTGCCGCGCCACCGCCTCAAAAGCGCGCAGGGCCAGCAGCGGCGGAAGGTCATTGTGCAGTGCCAACTGAATGCGCCTACAGGGTAAGTGGGAAAGTGTCGATTTTGGGCGATGTGCTTCCTTTTGTCGCCCGCAGATTCTCCTGTCGTAGTTTGGGGATATGCCCTACATCTCCTCGGGCAGCTGTACGCAAAGCTCTGTGTCTTTTTTGAGACGGTAGAGCGATGAAAAACCTTATAAAGGCCAATGTGATCGGGTTGGCTGTTTCAATGGGCCTTTGCGCGGGCGCAGCAGCGAATGAGTCACCGCTGGTCGGGGCCTGGAAGCTGGTCGGCTATCAGGTTGAATCCCAGGATACGCGTGAGAAAATCCCGGCAATGGGCAGCCGTCCTTCCGGGCGCGTTATTTTTACCGCGGATCATCGAGTGGCTTTCGTGTTGACCGGTGAGGGAAGAAAGCCCGGCGCTTCCGACGCTGAAAAATCAGCGCTGTTGAATACGCTGGTGGCTTATACCGGTATTGAGCGGGTCGAAGGCAATCAATGGTGCACAGAGGTTGATTCTGCCTGGAATCCGGCGTGGGTGGGGACGGTGCAATGCCGTGATTTTCAGGTCAGGGGCGACACGCTGGAAGTGCTGACGCCCTGGCGCCAAATGCCGAATTGGCCGGGGACTACCCGTTCCATCATTACCTTTGAGCGGGATAAATAAGCGCCAGGAGAGGGAAGTACGAGGATTTTCACCCTGGTATTTGCCGTCGAGCGGGAGAGGCCGCATTATTGAGCCATTCCCGCCACGACGTATGCCCAGCCATGAGTGATGACGACAAGCTGATTGACCTGAATGCCGAACGCGCCAAGCGTGTGCATGACCTGAATGACAAACGCCTGAACGAAGTGCGCCAGGCGTTTGAGCAGGCGATGCCTTTAGGCAAAACCAGGAAGAAGTCGAAGAACAAACCGAAAAAGCGTTGAAACAACCTGCATCTGTTGATGCAGGTCAGTTATTGCCCTTCTTTACGCCCCGTTGCGGGCGACATTGATCCCCGTCAATTTTCCAATCCGCCTTCTCCATTAACTTAGCCCTATCGCAACAGGGCATGAGCAGGAGGCCGGTCATGTTTTTCGATAATGTGGTATTTGCCGGGGTGCTGACTGTCAGCCTCATGGTGCTGTTTTTTGTAGGGTTCGGGATTTTTATCTGGAAGGACGCTAATAAGCGTAAAGAACCGTAAGTTCTTCTGGGTTACATGAGCACGCAAGGCATTTTGGGCGACTTCGGTCGCCCTTTTTTTTGCCCGTTATTTAATGTGATCGTTCCCACGCTCCGCGTGGGAATGCCGCCGAGGACGCTCTGCGTCCCGTACCTGTAGTTGTGGGATAAAAAAAGGCGCGATCCCCATCAGGATCGCGCCTTCTTTTTCAGCCGCAGCCTATCAGCTGCCCAATGCCTTGGACGCCAGCCAGAACAACCCGGCCGACAGGCCCACGGTTGCCGGCAAGGTCAACACCCAGGCCATCAGGATGGTCTTCACCGTGCCACCTTGCAGCCCGCTTTTGTTGGCGACCATGGTGCCTGCCACGCCGGACGACAACACGTGGGTAGTCGACACCGGCAGGCTGAAGATGTTGGCCAGGCCAATCATGCTCGCCGTGGTGATTTGCGCCGACATGCCTTGGGCATAGGTCATGCCTTGCTTGCCGATCTTCTCACCGATGGTCAGTACCACACGCTTCCAGCCCACCATGGTGCCCAGGCCCAGGGCCAGTGCGACGGCGAGGATCACCCAGAACGGGGCGTATTCGGTGGTGGCGGTCAAGTCTTTGCGCAGCTTGTCCAGGTCGGACTTCTCACGCGCATCCAGGCCCGGCAGCTTGCCGACTTTCTTCGCGGTATCGTCCAGGCACAGCAGGTAGCGGCGCACTTCAATGCGGTGCTCGGCAGTCAGCGAGTGGTAGTCGGAAACGCCTTTCAAGGTGTCCATCAACGCATTGATGGTCGGTTCGGTCTGCTGCGGGTTGCACTGGAACTTGCCCGGCAGGTCGTCCTTGACGCTTTTGCCCAGTGCCAGGAACTCACCGAGGGTGGCGTTATTGCGCTCGTAGAACTGGCTCAAGTGCACAGTAGCGTCGCGAGTACGTTCAATCTGGTAAGTGGTGCTGCCCAGGTCGAGTACGAACTGCGCCGGTACGATACCGATGAGCACCAGCATGATCAGGCCGATGCCCTTCTGGCCATCGTTGGAGCCGTGCACGAAGCTCACGGCCATGGCCGAGATCACCAATACCAGACGGTTCCAGAACGGCGGGTGCTTCTTGTCGTCAAGCTTGCGGCGCTGGTCCGGGGTCTTGTGCATTTTCGACAGTGGGCGCCACCATTTCAGGCCGATCAGCACCAGGGCTGCGACCAGGAAACCGGCCATCGGCGAAAACACCAGGGAAGCGCCGATATCGATAGCTTTCTGCCAGTTCACACCGTCAGCCAGGGGGATGTCGTTGATCAGGGCATTTGCCAGGCCGACACCGAGGATCGAGCCGATCAAGGTATGGGAGCTGGAGGCCGGGATACCGAAGTACCAGGTGCCCAGGTTCCAGGTGATCGCTGCCGCCAATAAAGAGAAGACCATTGCCAGGCCATGGCCGGTGTTCACATTGATCAGCAACTCCACCGGCAGCAAGTGCACGATGGCGTAGGCGACACCCACACCACCGAGCAACACGCCGAGGAAGTTGAACACCCCGGAGAAGAACACGGCCAGGTGCGGCGGCATGGCTTTGGTGTAGATGACTGTGGCCACCGCGTTAGCGGTGTCATGAAAGCCATTGATGAACTCGAAGGCGAGGACAAAGGCCAGGGCGAGCAACAGGCTCACTAGAACCCAAGCATCCAGTCCGCTGAATAAATCGATCATGAAGGTTTTCTGACCCGGTCGTAAGGGGGCGCGATTATGCCAGAAAACCTCAGTAATCGATGCATTAGCTGCTCATCGGTAACAATCTTCACTGAAAAAATACCGGGCAACGCGGCGCATCCCAGGGTTTTCGGGGCTTTGGCAAGTCTTTGATTTATAAAGTGCGGGGCCGAAAAGACACGGATTGGTCATGCAAACGTCATGTCTGAAACATTTGTATGAAATTTCGTTGGCAGCAGCAGGACGCTGACCAATGGTGTGTCAATGCGCGGTGCCCTCCGCCGGCGGTGAGCCAGCAGAGACAGCAAAACCCTGGAAACTCTGAGCGAAGGGCTTAGGGCTCTTCGGTTTTGAGTTCCTGTTCAATCTTTTGAATTTCCTGGGCAAATGCCTGATCCAGCAAACTGGCCCGTTTGCGCCAGGGTTTGCGCTCGGGTTCAGGTTGCGCGGCGTAGGTGGTGACTTCCCCGCCGTAAACGTCCTTGTAACGTTGTTCCTGGCGCTCAAGTTCCGCGCGCAGTTCGTCTTTCGTCACAGTGTTACCTAATTTAAGTTGAATGTATTGACGGTGCAGCGTCATGCCTGAAAGTCGTCCTCGGGTTGTTTGAAATTGAACAGTAAAACCATTCAAGTTTGAAAAGGACCAAAGGGCAGATCTTATAAACAGGTATGTGTGACCGGTGATGCCTGCAATGCGCATCGCCTGGTGAGCTCCACTCCCGATGATAATGAAACCGGGCTGACCTCTGCACAAGCTGCATTATAGCGGCGCGTTTGAATAAAACTATCAGCATTAAGTTAAAAAGCGTCAACTTCGTGTGAGGCTTTTGTTACATGGCGGTGTGAGTCCTGGGCGTTGGGCACATTACTGTAGTGGTCATCTCGGCTGTCGGGTTCCACCAGGAGAATTGCGATAATCGCATGATCGTCCGATAATCGCCCAATGTTGCGGGCACCGCCTTGTACATCCCGACCGGCGCGGCTTGTAATGGCGGCCAACCCTCCCAGCGGTTGAGAACAAGAGAAAGGACCCTTGAAATGAACGATCAATTGCGCAACTCCTTCGCGTCAGTGGCGCCGCCGATCGTGGCCTCACCGGCCAAACGTATCCAGGCATTTACCGGTGATCCGGACTTCATGACCTCCCTGGCCCGAGGCCTGGCGGTGGTGCAGGCGTTTCAGGAGCGCAAGCGTCACCTGACCATCGCCCAGATCAGCCATCGCACCGAAATCCCGCGCGCCGCCGTGCGCCGTTGCCTGCACACCTTGATCAAACTCGGTTATGCCACCACCGATGGGCGCACCTACTCACTGCTGCCCAAGGTCCTGACCCTGGGGCATGCCTATTTGTCCTCCACGCCATTGGCCGTGTCGGCCCAGCCGTACCTGGACCGCATGAGCGAGCAATTGCACGAAGCCTGCAACATGGCGACCCTGGAAGGCGACGACATCCTTTATATCGCCCGCTCGGCCACCACCCAGCGCCTGATCTCGGTGGACCTGTCGGTGGGCGGGCGTTTGCCGGCGTATTGCACATCGATGGGGCGCATCCTCCTGGCGGCGCTGGACGATGCTTCGCTCAAGGACTATCTCGACCACGCCGACCTGCAAACCAAGACCAGCCGTACCCTGACCACGCCCGAAGCCTTGTTTGAATGCCTGCAACAAGTGCGTCAACAAGGCTGGTGCATCGTCGATCAGGAGCTGGAACAGGGCCTGCGCTCCATCGCCGTGCCGGTGTACGACGCGTCCGGCCAGGTGTTGGCTGCGCTCAATGTCAGCACCCACGCCGGGCGCGTCAGCCGCAGCGAGCTGGAGCAGCGTTTCCTGCCGAGCATGCTCAGCGCCAGCCGCGAGCTGAGTGCGCAACTGTTTGCCTAAGTGTTCGGTGACCGCACAGATCCCGGCTTGATCAATTGACGCTGTTTCCCCCGACTTATTACTGTGCGGCAGCGCTCTGAAGAGCCGCCCAATAATAATGACGACCGCAGGTCGTTGGCCCGCCATCGGTGTGGAATAAAAATAATGAATCAGCCTTCTGTCGGTACCACCCTGGACGTGCAGTCCTTTATCAACGCCCAGCCACTGTCGCGCTACCAGTGGCGCGTGGTGATTCTGTGTTTCCTGATTGTCTTCCTCGACGGCCTCGACACCGCCGCCATGGGCTTTATTGCGCCTGCGCTGTCCCAGGACTGGGGCATCGACCGCGCCAGCCTCGGCCCGGTGATGAGCGCCGCGCTGATCGGCATGGTCTTCGGCGCACTCGGTTCCGGCCCGCTGGCGGACCGTTTCGGGCGCAAAGTAGTGCTGGTGAGTGCGGTGCTGGTGTTTGGTGCATTCAGCCTGGCCTCGGCCTACAGCACCAACGTCGACCAGTTGCTGGTGCTGCGCTTCCTGACCGGGCTGGGCCTGGGCGCGGGAATGCCGAACGCCACGACGCTGCTGTCCGAATACACCCCCGAGCGCCACAAATCGTTGCTGGTGACCAGCATGTTCTGCGGTTTCAACCTGGGCATGGCCGGCGGCGGGTTTATCTCGGCCAAGCTGATCCCGGCGTTTGGCTGGCATAGCCTGTTGCTGATCGGTGGCATCCTGCCGTTGATTTTGGCGGTGGTGCTGCTGGTCTGGCTGCCGGAATCGGCGCGTTACCTGGTGGTGCGCAACCGTGGCACCGACAAGGTGCGCAAGACCTTGTCACCCATCGAACCCACGATCGTTGCCCAGGCGAGCAGCTTCAGCGTGCCCGAGCAAAAAACCGTCAAGGCCCGCAACGTGTTCGCGGTGATCTTCTCCGGCACCTACAGCGCCGGCACCTTGCTGCTGTGGCTCACCTACTTTATGGGCCTGGTGATTGTTTACCTGCTGACCAGTTGGCTGCCGACCCTGATGCGCGACAGCGGCGCCAGCATGGAACAGGCCGCCTTTATCGGTGCGTTGTTCCAGTTTGGCGGCGTGCTCAGTGCGGTCGGCGTGGGCTGGGCGATGGACCGCTTCAACCCACACAAGGTTATCGGCACGTTCTACCTGCTGGCCGGGGTGTTTGCCTACGCCGTGGGGCAGAGCCTGGGCAATATCACCCTGTTGGCGACCTTGGTGTTGATCGCCGGGATGTGCGTCAACGGCGCGCAATCGGCCATGCCGTCCCTGGCTGCACGCTTCTACCCGACCCAGGGCCGCGCCACCGGTGTGTCGTGGATGCTCGGCATCGGCCGCTTCGGCGCGATCCTTGGCGCGTGGATGGGCGCCACCTTGCTGGGCCTGGGCTGGAACTTCGAACAAGTGCTGACGGCGCTGGTGATTCCGGCGGCGTTGGCCACGGCTGCCGTGGTGATCAAGGGCATGGTCAGCCATGCGGATGCTACCTGATACCCGCGCGATTCAAGTGGGCGCTAAATTGTGTGGGAGCTGGCTTCTGTGGGAGCTGGCTTGCCTGCGATTGCATCACCACGGTTTACCTGACAGACCGAGGTGTCTGCATCGCAGGCACCCCAGCTCCCACATAAGCCAGACCCTCAGACTGAGCGACCTTTCGCAAACGATTAGCTAGACAACAATCCGTTCGATAATCGAACGCTGAGTCGATTATCGGATTGTTTGACCCATTTGCCCGGCTTAATCTTCAAGCACTTCGGCGCCACCTCAGCGCCTTTTTCGATCAACACCGGGAGCCCAACCCCATGGCTGAAATTCTCACCCTGCGTGATGCGGTCAAGCGCTTCGTGAACGACGGCGATACCGTCGCCCTCGAAGGCTTCACCCACCTGATCCCTACGGCGGCAGGTCATGAAATCATTCGTCAGGGCAAGAAAGACCTGACGCTGGTGCGCATGACGCCTGACCTGATCTACGACCAGTTGATCGGTGCCGGCTGCGCGCGCAAGTTGATTTTCTCCTGGGGCGGCAACCCGGGTGTGGGCTCCCTGCATCGCCTGCGTGATGCCGTTGAAAAGCAATGGCCGCATCCGCTGGAGATCGAAGAACACAGCCACGCCGACCTGGCCAATGCCTACGTCGCCGGTGCCTCCGGCCTGCCGTTTGCGGTGCTGCGCGCCTACGCCGGTTCCGACCTGCCCAAGGTCAACCCGCTGATCAAGACCGTGACTTGCCCATTCACCGGCGAAGTGCTGGCGGCCGTGCCGTCGGTGCGTCCGGACATCACCGTGATCCACGCACAAAAGGCCGACCGCAAGGGCAATGTGCTGCTCTGGGGCATTCTCGGCGTGCAGAAGGAAGCGGCCCTGGCGGCCAAGCGTTGCATCGTCACCGTCGAAGAAATCGTCGATGACCTGAATGCGCCGATGAACAGCTGCGTACTGCCGACCTGGGCCTTAACTGCGGTGTGCCACGTACCCGGTGGCGCACACCCGTCCTACGCCCATGGCTACAACGAGCGCGACAACCGCTTCTATCAGGCGTGGGACCCCATCGCCCGTGACCGTGGGACTTTTACCGCGTGGATCGATGAATACATCCACGGCACCGCTGACTTCAGTGAATTCCAGGCCAAGCTGGCCCACGCGCAGGAGGCCAAGTAATGGCTTACTCGACCAATGAAATGATGACCGTCGCCGCCGCGCGCCGCCTCAAGAACGGCTCGGTATGCTTTGTCGGCATCGGCTTGCCTTCCAAGGCCGCCAACCTGGCACGCCTGACCTCGTCGCCGGACGTGGTGCTGATTTACGAATCCGGCCCGATTGGCGCCAAGCCAAGCGTATTGCCGCTGTCGATCGGTGACGGCGAACTGGCGGAAACCGCCGACACGGTCGTACCGACCGGTGAGATTTTTCGCTACTGGCTGCAAGGCGGGCGCATCGACGTCGGCTTTCTAGGCGCCGCCCAGGTCGACCGCTTCGGCAATATCAACACCACCGTGGTGGGCGACTATCACCAACCCAAGGTGCGCCTGCCGGGTGCCGGTGGCGCGCCGGAGATTGCCGGCTCCGCCAAGAGCGTGTTGATCATCCTCAAGCAGTCGGCGCGCTCGTTTGTCGACAAGCTGGACTTCATCACCTCGGTTGGCCACGGCGAAGGCGGTGACTCACGCAAACGCCTGGGCCTGCCTGGCGCCGGCCCTGTTGGGATTATTACCGACCTGTGCACCATGGAGCCGGAGGAGGGCAGCCATGAGTTCGTGGTCACCGCGCTGCACCCTGGCGTCACCCGTGAGCAAGTGGTGGCGGCCACCGGTTGGGCGATTCGTTTTGCCGACCACGTAAGCACCACCGCCGAGCCGACCGAGGTGGAGCTGACCGCGCTGCGTGATCTCGAAGCGCGCACTGCCGCCGCCCACGGCCAAGCACCGGGAGAAGCCTGATGCGCGACGTCTTTATTTGTGATGCCATCCGCACGCCCATCGGCCGTTTCGGCGGTGGCTTGTCCACGGTGCGCGCCGATGACTTGGCAGCGTTGCCAATCAAGGCACTGATCGAGCGCAACCCGTCGGTGGACTGGAGCGCGGTCGACGAAGTGTTCCTTGGTTGCGCCAACCAGGCCGGTGAAGACAACCGCAACGTCGCGCGTATGGCGTTGCTGTTGGCGGGCTTGCCGCAAAGCATTCCGGGCGTGACCCTCAACCGCCTGTGCGCCTCGGGCATGGACGCGATCGGCACGGCCTTCCGCGCCATCGCCAGCGGCGAAATGGAGCTGGCGATTGCCGGTGGCGTCGAGTCGATGTCCCGTGCGCCGTTCGTGATGGGCAAGGCTGACGCGGCGTTTTCGCGCAACATGAAACTGGAAGACACCACCATCGGCTGGCGTTTTATCAACCCGTTGATGAAGGCCCAATACGGCGTGGATGCGATGCCGCAAACGGCCGATAACGTCGCCGACGACTACAACGTGTCCCGCGCCGATCAGGACGCCTTCGCCCTGCGCAGCCAGCAACGCACCGCCGCCGCGCAAGCCGCCGGGTTCTTTGCTGAAGAAATCGTGCCGGTGCGCGTCGCCCATAAAAAAGGCGAGACCGTGGTGGAGCACGACGAGCATCCACGCGACACCACCCTGGAGGCCCTGGCCAAACTCAAGCCGGTCAATGGCCCGGATAAAACCGTCACCGCCGGCAATGCGTCGGGCGTGAATGACGGTGCGGCGGCGCTGATTCTGGCGTCTGCCGAAGCGGTCAAAAAGCACGGCCTCACCGCCCGCGCTCGCGTGTTGGGCATGGCCAGCGCCGGCGTTGCGCCGCGTGTAATGGGCATCGGCCCGGTGCCGGCGGTGCGCAAACTGGTGGAGCGCCTTGGTTTGGCGGTCACCGACTTTGACGTGATCGAACTCAACGAAGCCTTCGCCAGCCAAGGCCTGGCGGTGCTGCGTGAACTGGGGATTGCCGACGATGCCGCGCAGGTCAACCCGAACGGCGGCGCCATCGCCCTTGGCCATCCGTTGGGCATGAGCGGCGCGCGGTTGGTGCTGACGGCACTGCATCAGTTGGAGAAAACCGGCGGCCGCAAAGGCCTGGCGACCATGTGTGTGGGCGTCGGCCAAGGCCTGGCCCTGGCGATTGAACGCATCTGATAAGAGAGGATTGCTCCATGAGTGACAAGCCCGGTTACCGGCGCCCGCAAGCGGGCACCCAACCTGATTACCTGCACCCGGCCTACCAGTCGACGAACCTGCGTTCGCCGTCCCAGCCATTGGTGTTTCTGCCCCATTCCCTGTCGGAAATCACCGGCCCGACCATCGGCGCCGAGCGGATCAACGAGAAGGACAACGACCTCACCGCCCAGCACGAAGGCGAGCCCCAGGGCGAGCGCATCATCATCCACGGCCGTGTGCTGGATGAAAACGGCCTGCCGGTGCCGGGCATTCTGGTGGAGATCTGGCAGGCCAACGCCGCCGGTCGCTACAACCACAAACGCGACCTGCACGACGCGCCGCTGGACCCGAACTTTACCGGTACCGGCCGCACCGTCACCGACGCCGACGGCTGGTATCAGTTCCAGACCATCAAGCCCGGCGCCTACCCGTGGGGCAACCACCACAACGCGTGGCGCCCGGCGCATATCCACTTCTCGCTGTTTGGCCCCAGCGTGCTGACGCGGCTGGTCACGCAGATGTATTTCCCCGGTGACCCGCTGCTGGAATACGACCCGATCTACAACTGCGTGCCGGACACCAGCGCCAAGCAGCGGCTGATCGCCAGTTTTGATCTGGAAAAAACCATTCCGTCCTATGCCCTCGGCTATCGCTGGGACATCGTTTTGCGCGGCCGCGACGCCACGCCGATGGAGAAATGAGATGACCCTCAATGCGACCACGTCCCACACCGTCGGGCCGTATTACCACATCGGCCTGACCTGGCTGAACCGCGAAGACCTGACCGTGCCGGCCACCTTGGGCGAGCGCGTGGCAATCAGCGGGCAAGTGGTGGACGGCAACGGTGATGTCGTCAACGACGCCATGCTGGAAGTCTGGCAGGCCAATGCCGCCGGCAAGTACGACCACCCCGAAGACGAGCAGGCCAAGGCCGTCGACCCCAACTTCGAAGGGTTTGGCCGCGTGCCGGTGGACGCTGAAGGGCGTTTTCGGTTTACCACCATCAAGCCGGGCAGTGTGCCGGGCCTGCAAGGCACGACCCAGGCGCCGCATCTGGTGGTGCTGGTGTTTGCCCGTGGCTTGGTGAAACACCTGCTGACGCGGATCTATTTCGACGGTGAAGCGTTGAATAGCGATGACCCGTTGCTGGCCTGTGTGCCTGCGGAGCGTCGCGCTACGTTGATTGCCAAGCCGGATGCGCAAGGTGTGCATCAGTGGAATGTGATTTTGCAGGGCACAGACAAGGAAACGGTGTTCTTCGATTACTGAGTTGAGCCGGCGGGCGCCATCGCGGGCAAGCCCGGCTCCCACATTTTGAACTGTGAACAGGTTCAAAGGTGGGAGCTGGCTTGCCTGCGATGGCGCCCTCAAGGCCGCACCTATGCAAAAGTCTGCTTGCGGAACATGGTTGTTGCAAAGTATGTCTAGGCTATAACCGTTCCCACTGAGTAAAAAAACATGACAACAACAACGAGTCACTACACCGGAGAAGAACGCAGCAAACGGATTTTTGCGATTGTCGGGGCCTCCTCCGGCAACCTGGTCGAATGGTTCGACTTCTATGTGTATGCCTTCTGCGCGATCTATTTTGCCCCGGCGTTTTTCCCCTCGGACGACCCCACGGTCCAACTGCTCAACACCGCCGGTGTATTTGCTGCCGGCTTCCTGATGCGCCCCATCGGCGGCTGGCTGTTTGGCCGAGTGGCCGACAAGCACGGGCGTAAAAACTCGATGATGATCTCGGTGCTGATGATGTGCGCCGGGTCTCTGGTCATCGCCTTTTTGCCCACCTACAAAGATATCGGCGCCTGGGCGCCGGCCTTGCTGCTGGTGGCGCGCCTGTTCCAGGGCCTGTCGGTGGGGGGCGAATATGGCACCACGGCGACCTACATGAGCGAAGTGGCACTCAAGGGCCAGCGCGGCTTTTTTGCCTCATTCCAATACGTGACCCTGATCGGCGGCCAATTGCTGGCGGTGCTGGTGGTGGTGATCCTGCAACAGATCCTGACTGAAGAAGAACTGCGTGCCTGGGGCTGGCGGATTCCGTTCGTGATCGGCGCCATTGCTGCGGTGATCTCCCTGCTGCTGCGTCGCACCTTGAAAGAAACCACCAGCAAGGAAATGCGTGAAGACAAAGACGCCGGCAGCATCGTCGCGTTGTTCCGCGACCACGGCAAAGCGTTCATCACCGTGTTGGGCTACACCGCCGGTGGCTCGCTGATTTTCTACACCTTCACCACGTACATGCAGAAATACCTGGTGAACACCGTGGGCATGCACGCCAAGACGTCGAGCTACATCATGACCGGCGCGCTGTTCCTGTACATGTGCATGCAGCCGCTGTTCGGCATGCTGGCGGACAAGATCGGTCGACGTAATTCGATGCTGTGGTTCGCAGGCCTGGGCACGCTGTTCACCGTGCCGATCCTGTTGACCCTGAAAACCGTCACCAGCCCGTTCCTGGCTTTTGTGTTGATCACCCTGGCGTTGGCGATCGTCAGCTTCTACACCTCGATCAGCGGCCTGGTCAAAGCCGAGATGTTCCCGCCGCAGGTGCGCGCACTGGGCGTGGGCCTGGCCTATGCGGTGGCGAATGCGATTTTCGGTGGTTCGGCTGAAGTTGTCGCGCTGAGCCTGAAATCCATCGGCATGGAAAATACCTTTTACTGGTACGTCACCGCGATGATGGCGGTCGCCTTCCTGTTCAGCCTGCGTCTGCCCAAACAGGCGGCTTATCTACACCACGACCTCTAGGGATGAGTTATGACACTGCGCACGAGCAATCAACTGTTCGACGCTTACTTCACCGCTGACAGCATGGCCGAAGTGTTCTGCGACCAGGGACGTTTGCAGGGCATGCTGGATTTCGAAGCGGCGCTGGCCCGGGCCGAGGCCCGGGTCGGGTTGATTCCCCAAGCCGCCGTCGCGCCGATTGCCCAGGCGTGCCTGGCGTCGCTTTACGATGTGGACGCCCTCGGTGAGGCGATTGCCTCGGCGGGGAATTCGGCGATTCCGCTGGTGAAGGCCTTGGGCAAATTGATTGGCGCTGAAGATGCCGGCGCCGAACGTTACGTGCACCTGGGCGCGACCAGCCAGGATGTGATGGACACCGGGCTGGTGTTGCAACTGCGCCAGGCGTTGGCGCTGATTGAAGCGGACCTGACGCAATTGGGCGAGGTGCTTGCTGCCCAGGCCCAGCGTTATGCCGACGTGCCCTTGGCCGGGCGGACCTGGCTGCAGCATGCGACGCCGGTCACCCTCGGAATGAAAATCGCCGGTTGGCTGGGCGCGGTCACACGCAGTCGCCAGCGCCTGGCCGAGCTGAAGCCGCGTTTGCTGGTGCTGCAGTTTGGTGGCGCGTCCGGCACCCTGGCGGCACTCGGTGAGCACGCCATGCCGGTGGCGCAGGCCTTGGCGACGGAGTTGCAACTGGGCCTGCCCGAGCAACCCTGGCACACCCAACGTGATCGACTGGTGGAGTTTGCCGGCGTGCTCGGCCTGATCGCCGGCAGCCTCGGCAAGCTGGGGCGCGACCTCAGCCTGTTGATGCAGACCGAAGCGGCGGAGGTGTTCGAGCCGTCGGCGCCAGGCAAGGGTGGCTCATCGACCATGCCGCACAAGCGCAACCCCGTCGGCGCCGCCGTGTTGATCAGCGCGGCCACCCGCGTGCCGGGGCTGGTGGCGACGATGTTCAGCGCCATGCCCCAGGAGCATGAGCGCAGCCTGGGCCTGTGGCACGCCGAGTGGGAAACCCTGCCAGAGATTTGCCGGCTGGTGTCGGGTGCCTTGAAACAGGCGCTGCTGGTGAGCCAAGGCTTGGAGGTCGACCCCGAGCGCATGGCGCACAACCTCGACCTCACCCAAGGCCTGGTGCTGGCCGAAGCCGTGAGTATCGTGCTTGCCCAGCGCCTGGGCCGCGAGACCGCTCACCATCTTTTGGAGCAGTGCTGTAAACGCGCCGTCGCCGAACGACGCCATCTGCGCGCAGTGCTGGCGGATGAAGCGCAGGTCACCGCCGAGTTGTCGACGGCGGAGCTGGACCGCTTGCTCGATCCGGCCCATTACCTGGGCCAGGCCCACACCTGGGTCACCCGCGCCGTAACCGAACACTTTGCATTGACCGCGTAAGGAGACCGCTGTGGCTTTTGTACAACTGGCCGATGGCCCATTGCATTACCAACTGGACGGGCCTGAGGGCGCGCCGGTGCTGGTGCTGTCCAACTCGTTGGGCACCGACCTGCATATGTGGGACATCCAGATCCCGGCCTTCATCCAGCACTTTCGCGTGCTGCGTTTCGACACCCGTGGGCATGGCAAATCCCTGGTCACCGAGGGCCCGTACAGCATTGAGCAACTGGGTCGTGACGTGATTGCGCTGCTGGATGCGCTGGGTATCCAACGCGCGCATTTTTGCGGGCTGTCGATGGGTGGCCTGATCGGCCAGTGGCTGGGTATTCACGCAGGTGATCGTCTGCTGCGTCTGGTGGTGTGTAACACCGCCGCCAGGATCGGCACGCCGGAAATCTGGAACCCACGTATCGAGATGGTGCTGCGCGACGGCGCGGCGGCCATGGTTGCATTGCGCGATGCGTCGATTGCGCGCTGGTTTACCGCCGATTTCGCCGCCGCCAACCCGCACCAGGCCCAGCAGATCACCGACATGCTCGCCGCCACATCGCCTCAAGGTTATGCCGCCAACTGCGCAGCCGTACGAGATGCGGATTTGCGCGAGCAACTGTCCAGGATCAAAGTGCCGACCCTGGCGATTGCCGGCACCGAAGATGCCGTCACGCCGCCGGCCGGCAGCCGCTTTATCCAGAACCAGGTCAAGGGCGCCGAGTACGCCGAGTTCTATGCGGCGCATCTTTCTAACGTACAAGCCGGCGCGGCGTTCAGCGACCGCGTGCTGGCGTTCCTGTTGGCTGATTAAACCTGTGGCAAGCCTGCTTGTTCTGCAGATGGATTGTTGTGGCGAGCAGGCTTGCCCTGCGTTGGGGCGCGAAGCGGCCCTGATACAGTCACCCCGTTCTTCCAGATGAACCTCATCGCCAGGTTGTGGGGCCGCTTCGCAGCCCAACGCAGGGCAAGCCTGCTCGCCACAACAAGCCTGCTCGCCACAAGTGATCGGGCTTCTATCAACTGTTTAAGGAGTTTTTGTGGACGAGAAACAACGTTATGCCGATGGCCTGCAAGTGCGCCGCGAAGTGCTGGGCGACGCCCATGTCGACCGCAGCCTCAATGCCCTGACCGAGTTCAACAGCGAGTTCCAGGAAATGATCACCCGCCACGCCTGGGGTGATATCTGGACCCGCCCCGGCCTGCCGCGGCATACCCGCAGCCTGATCACCATCGCCATGTTGATCGGCATGAACCGCAGTGAAGAGTTGAAGCTGCACCTGCGCGCCGCCGCCAGCAACGGTGTGACCCGCGCCGAGATCAAGGAAGTGCTGATGCAGAGCGCGATCTACTGCGGGATACCGGCGGCGAATGCGACGTTCCACCTGGCCGAGTCAGTGTGGGATGAGCTGGGCGTGGAGTCGCGCCAGCAGGATTGAGCCTGAATGTGGGAGCTGGCTTGCCTGCGATACAGGCAACTCGGTTTGTCAGTTAAACCGAGGTGATGCCATCGCAGGCAAGCCAGCTCCCACAGTAAACCTTCTGTGTGTGCAAGCTTAGTGTGAATCCGCATCCCACACCCAATTCCACACCCCCGGCAAATGCACGGCTTCATTCACATCCTTCACCGTGCGCGCCAATGCTGCGCGCTCCAGCCCGGCATGCTCGGTGTAGAACGGCTCGGCAGCGACCTTCATGCCGTTGACCCGCGCGCTGTCCATCAGGATCTGCAGGTACTCCTGCAAATGCCGGGCGGTGTAGCGGTTGATATCGTGGAAGGTCACCACCACCGGTATCACACCGTCCACCGTCGGCAGTTCGCCCAAGGCAATGCGCTCGCGCACCACTGACAGTTGCCGATACAAATTCGCCCGCCGGCGTGGGCTGGCATTGAACCCCCAGATCTTGCCGTCATTGGCACTCAGGTCCGTAAGCAACACCTGCATGCCATGGCGCTGGTAAGCGGCAAAGGTGCGCTTGTCATAGTTCCAGAACGGCGGGCGTACCAGCGTCGGTGCGGTGCCGGTGATTGAGGCAATGTCGGCTGCGCCCTCGGTGAGGGTGCTTTCCAGCTCGGCATCACTGAGCCAGCGATGGTTGGTGTGAAACGCCGTGGCCGTGTGGAACGCCAGCACATGCCCGGCGGCGTATTCGCGCTCCATGGTCTTGCGACCCCGCGGGCTGCCACCGGAGCGGGACGCTTCGGTCTGCAGGAAAAACACCGCCTTGATGCCTGGCAGCACCGGGTTGTGCGCAAGGTCGGCAAGTACGGAGCGGCTGGGGTTGTTGTAACCCGAGGCGCTGGGACCGTCGTCGAAGGTCAGCAGGAAGCGGATCGGCGCCTGAGCCTGCAGGCGCTGTTCGGTCTGCGGCGTCAGGACGACAGGTGCGCCGATGCAGCCGCAAAGGCTCAGGGCCAGGACCAGCATGACGAAGGATTTCATGGTGTGCATGCGCTCGAATAGAGGCCGCTGCTGGGCGGATCAGCAGCGGCAGGCGCGCACCATACAGTAAGTCCGACGCTGGTTTACAGCAGACTTATTGGGTAGCTGACGATCAACCGGTTTTCATCAAATTCATTGTTGCTGTAGTCCCTGCGCATCGTGGAATTGCGCCACCGCACGTTCAGGTCCCTGAAGGTGCCGCTTTGCACCGTGTAGCCCACTTCACTCTCGCGCCCCCATTCCTTGCCGTCGGTGAGGGTGCCGGTATGCACGTTGCTACCGCTGATATAACGGTTCATCAAGGTCAGGCCCGGTATGCCGAGCGCGGCGAAGTTGTAGTCGTGGCGCACTTGCCAGGACTTTTCCTGGGCGTTGTCGTAGCTGGAGTTATAGCTGTCGTTGGCCAGGGTGCCGCCGCTGGTGCCGTTGACGCGCATCCAGGCACTGTTGCCGGTGAGTTTTTGCAGGCCGACATAGAAGGTGTTGCCGCCGTAACGGGCGGAGAACAGGCCGGACCAGGTCTTGTTGTCCAGCTCGCCTGCGCGGGCGCTGCCGTCGTCCTTGCCGTAGAAGAACCCGAGGTTGGCGCCCAGGGTCCAGCTGCCCACAGCTTGGCTGTGGGTCAGGTTGATGTATTGCTGGCTGTAAATGTCCTTGAGTTGGGCGTTCCACACACCGATCTGAGTGTGTTTGTCGTTGAAGGCGTATTCACCGCCCTGGAAGTTGAAGCGGTCGGAGGTGAAGGCGGTTTTACCGACCATCGACATGTCGGTCATGCTGCTGTCGTCGCGCGGGCTGTTGGCGCGGAACTGGCCGCCGTAGAGGGTCAGGCCGTCGATTTCCCTGGAAGTGATCTGCCCGCCACGCAGGGTTTGCGGCAGGGAGCGGCCGTCGTCCGAGCGCAATATCGGCAGCACCGGCATCCATTCGCCCACCTTCACTTCGGTCTTGGAGATCCGCGCCTTGAACGCGACCCCAAGACGCCCGAAGTTGTCCGCCGGGCGGCCGTCGCGGTCCAGCGGCAACAGCTGTGTGCCACCGGTGCCGCGCCCGCCATCGAGCTTTTGTGAGTACATGCCCAGCACATCCACCCCGAAACCCACCGTGCCCTGGGTGAAGCCGGACTTGGCGTCGAGGATGAAACTTTGCGTCCACTCCTGCGCGCCGCCCTGGCTTTTGGTCGGGTTGGTGTAATTGCGGTTGAAGAAGAAATTGCGCAGGTTGAGGTTGGCGCTGGCGTCTTCGAGAAAACCGTGTTCTTCGGCGACGACGGGCAGGGCAAGGCTGGCGACAGCGGTTGCCAGCAATAGCTGGCGCGGGCGGAACGTGCTCATGGTGTTGGACCTGTTGTTATTGGGGTTATGCAGGTGCGGGCCATGGTGCGGGGCGGTGCGGGGGCGATGAAAGTGGGGGAGAGCGGGTTGTGGGCGATGATCGAACGCAAGTTGCGGGCCTGCGCAATACGCTCAGGCCCGAGCGTCTCGTTACCGTTTGGGCAGCTCGATATGGGTCCAGGGCACCACTGGCAGGTAATGCTGCGCGACGATGATCACCGCCACCATCACCACCAGGAATACCACTTGCAGCGGGCTCCAGAAGGCCCAATGCAGGCCATTGAGCCACGGAAATTTCAGGCTTTTCTCACCCATGTGGCCGATACGTTTGCTGTGCAGCAGGTTGATCAGCAGCATCCCGGTATAAGTAATCGCCCCCAGAATGCCCAGTATCAGCCCGCACACCACGAGCATGGCCAATTGCGGGATGCCGTGGCGTAACACCAGCCAATACTGGTTGGGGTTGACGCGCTTAGGGATCAAATACTGGCTCAGCCACACGTCCGCAACGATAAAGGACGAACTCATCCCGACCCACATCTGCGTGATCCGAAAGAAGACCGCGGCCGGCAAGATCGCCAACGCCACTAAGATAAGTACGACCCCGAAGTCCAGCTTTTCGGTTTGAACCTGAACGAGGTTCAGGACAGCGCCCAAGGCAAAGATCGCCCAGAGCCGGATAAGCACATGGACGTAAATCGGTCGTGGGACGAATTTGCGCCAGAAGAACAGGTCGCTTTGGGGCAGGCGTTCGATCAACTGCGGATAACGCCAGGTCAGGGTTTCGCCCAGATGCTGGCAAGCGTTCCATTCGTTTTGGCCAAACCTGCCGATGATGCGCATCTGTTGGGTGGCGGTCATGGGCGTGAGCAACAAGCGCGCGGCCAGGGCGTCGGTGGAGGTGCGCCGGGTGTCCTGGGCTTTGTCCTGGAGGCTGATATAAAAGCTTTCCTGCTCGCAACGCGACACCAGGCTGCGCCACATCCACGCGGGTTCCGCAAACACGCCTTTCTGATCGTCCCAGCCAAAGGCCTGGCACACACGATCAAACAGCGGCACGCTCCATTGGGTGTCGTGCAGCAGTTGCAGAATAATGTGTTGCCACTGTTGCTGCTGATCGAACACCCGCAGCCAGGCTTGCTCGTTGTAGTGTGTCAGTTGGGTGATGAACTCGCGCTCGGCCTTCTGCTCCAGCAGTTCCTGCAAGTTGAGGCGATATTCCTGCAACAGCTCACTGGTCAGTGCGTCGTGCTGCCATGGCGTCATGGCCACCCGTTGCCAGGGTGTCAGCCATTCCAGATGTTGCATCGCCCAACGGGTAATTGCACTGCGCTCGCCGGGGGCTTCAAAGCAGTGGCGCAGCAGGCCCGCCTGGAAGGCGTCGCTGCAGTCCTGTTGCCGGGCCTGGGCCCAGCGCTCATCGAGGTTGTCGGCGTTGAGGCCGGTGAGCAACGCGTGGACCGGGTCAGGTTTTGGCGCTTCAAAGGGCGCGGGGCTGAGCGTGCTGACGTCCATCAACTCGGCCAGGTCGTAGGCGCTTTTGGGCGCAGGTGCCTCGAACACAGCAGGGCTCAATGGGCGGACATCCATCAGCTCGGCCAAATCCTTGAGGTTGCTGTCGGTCTGTTCGACGACGGCCGTTGCGTGCTCTTCCTCTTCGTTGTCTGCACGCCAGCGTGCGTAGCCCAATGCAGCCTCATAGGCTTCACGCAGACGCTGGAACCCTTCTGGATCATCGTCCGGGCGGCAGCTTTTCAGCAGTCGCGCGTAGGTGCGCTTGATGGTCCGTTCGTCGGCATCGTCCGCCAATTGCAACACTGTCCAACAGTCCATGTGGATTTCCTTCAGCGCCAGAACCCGTTATCGAGTTGCTCAAGTTGTCGGGTCAGTTCGCTGCGGGCCTCACGGATGCGGCGCTCGTCCTGGGTCTCGAGCACTTGCTGGAACTGCGCGGCCCAGTGTCCGAGCTGCTCGCGCAGCTCGCCCAGGCTTTCCTGGTAGAGCCGCTCGAGGCGGGCGGTCAGCACGGTGTTGACCTGCTGGTCGCGCGGGTGAATTTTCAACAATGCCAACGCTTGCAGGCGTTGCTGGATCTCTTGCGGGCTGAGCACGCCAGGATTGTTTTCGATCACCAGCGAGTGCTGTTCGCCGGTCAGCGGAATGTTCACCTGGGCTTCGAGCAAACCGTTGTTGTCGTAGGTGAAGCGCACGTCCAGCGAGACTTCGCCAGCCTTGCGCTTGGGCACGGGGATTTCCAGCTGGCCCAGTTCGATGTTGTCTTTCACCAGGCGGCTTTCGCCCTGGTAGATTTTCAGCAGTACGCGGGGCTGGTCGTCGTAGAGCGTGACCACGCTTTTGACCCGGCTCACCGGCACGCTGCTGTTGCGTTCGATCAGCGGCAGGTAATGCCCGCTTTCGATATGGCCGCCGTACTGGTTAGAGGTTTCGATACCCAGGGTGTAGGGGCAGACGTCGGTCAGCACGACTTCCTCCAGCGCCGCCGAGCGGGCCTTGAGCGCGGCCTGGATCGCCGCGCCGTGGGCGACCACCTGGTCCGGGTCGAGGCTGATGGACGGGAAACGCCCGAACAAACCTGCGGCCAGTTTGCGCACCAGCGGCATGCGCGTGGTGCCGCCGACCAGCAGGATTTCATCGAGGTCACCGACCCGAATGCGTGCGTCGCGCAGGGCGCGTTCAATCGGTGCGCGCAGGCGTTCCAACAGGGGCGTGTAGAGCTTGGCGAGTTCGGCCTGGGTGATGGTTGTGACCCACTGTTGGCCATCGACACGCAGGGCGAACTCGGCACTGTCGTCCTGGCCCAAGGCTTTGCGCACGCGCTCGGCTTCGCGGCGCAGGGCTTGCAACACACTGCGGGTGGGCGGGAAACCCTGGGCATTGCGCTGGCTGTCGACGAAGTGTTCCAGCAACAACGTGTCGAAGTCTTCGCCGCCCAGGAAGTTGTCGCCGGCGCTGGCGCGTACTTCCATCACACCGTCGAACAGCTCGATGATCGACACGTCAAAGGTGCCGCCGCCGAGGTCGAAAACCAGGAACGAGGTTTCCTTGTCACGCTGGTGCAAGCCATAAGCCAAGGCGGCGGCGGTGGGTTCGTTGATCAGTTTTTCAACATTGAGCCCGGCCAGTTCACCGGCAATGCGCGTGGCTTTGCGCTGGCCGTCGCTGAAGTAGGCGGGCACGCTGATCACCGCTTCGGTGACGGTTTGGCCATAGGTGCGCTCGATGTCTTCTTTGAGGCTTTTGAGGACCAGCGCCGACAGCTCTTCGGGGCGGAACGAGCGGTCGCCCAGGCGCACTTCGGTGGCACTGCCCATGTAGCGCTTGAACAGCGACGTGGTCAGGTGCGGGTGAGTATGCAGGCGTTCCTTGGCGGCTTGGCCCACCAGGATACGGCCTTGATCATCCAGGCCGACCACGCTTGGGGTCAGCAATTGGCCAAGGGCATTGGGCACCATTTCGGCGGCATCGCCGCGCCACACGGCGGCCAGGCTATTGGTCGTCCCCAGGTCGATGCCTACGATCATTACGACAAGCTCCCTCTGTGGTCTGTAAGAATCTGTTACCAATCTTACCCTGAAAGGTTGAAGGGAAGGCAAGCCAGCGCCCACCTTTGATTCGCACGGGTCAGTGACATGGCAAAAAAAACCGCTTCCGGTAAGGGAAGCGGTTTCATCTACATCAGCGCGATCAGAACAACTTCAGCGCCGGTGCTTCTTCTTTCAACGGCTCATTCTTGGCCGTCTGCTCGTTCCAGCCACCGCCGAGGGCCTTGTACAGGTTGACCTCGCTGTTGAGCTGCGCCAGGCGGTCGGTGATCAGCGATTGCTGGGCACTGAACAGTTGGCGCTGGGCGTCGAGGAAGGTCAGGTTGCTGTCGACACCAATGCGGTAGCGACGCTCGGCCAGGCGGTAGTAATCCTGGTTGGCCGCGACAAAGCCACGTTGGGCATCCAGCTGCTGCTTGTAGGTCTCACGGGCGGCAAGGCCGTCGGAGACTTCCTGGAAGCCGGTCTGGATGGCCTTCTCGTAGTTGGCCACGTTGATCTCTTTCTGGATCTTCGAGTAGTCCAGGCTTGCGCGCAGGCTACCGGCGTTGAAGATCGGGATGTTGATCTGCGGAGCAAACGACCAGGTGCCCGAACCGCCTTTGAACAGGCCACCCAGGGTAGGGCTGGCGGTACCGGCGCTGGCGGTCAGGCTGATGCTCGGGAAGAACGCAGCACGGGCCGCGCCGATGTTGGCGTTGGCGGCCTTGAGGTTGTACTCGGCCTGCACAATGTCAGGGCGACGTTGCAGCAGGTCGGATGGCAACCCGGCCGGCACTTCGCTGAGCAGGTCATCCGACAGCGGCTTGCTGGCGATATTGGCCGGCAGGCCGGTGCCCAGCAACAGGGTCAGGTTGTTTTCGTCCTGGGCCACCTGGCGCGTGTAGCGCGCCAATTGAACACGGGCGTTTTCCACCGAGGTGCGTGCCTGGCTCAAGTCGAGGGCCGAGGCCACGCCGACTTCGTTGCTGCGCGAGGTCAGCTTGAAGCTCTGCTCGAACGCGCCGAGGGTGTCCTGGGTCAGCTTGAGCAGTTCCTTGTCGGCCTGCCAGGTCAGGTAGGCATTCGCCACACTGGCCACCAGGCTGATCTGGGTGCTGCGCCGCGCTTCTTCAGTGGCGAAGTACTTTTGCAAGGCTTCTTCACTGAGGCTGCGCACGCGACCGAACAGGTCCAGCTCATACGAGCTGATGCCCAGGCCAGCCGAATATTGGCTGGTGATGCCGGCTTCGCCAGACTGCGACAGCTTGGCCGGGGTGCGCTGGCGGCTGCCGCTGCCGGTGGCCGAAACCGCCGGGAACAGGTCGGCACGCTGGATCTGGTACTGCGCCGCATAGGCGTCGATGTTCAGCGCCGCGACACGCAGGTCACGGTTGTTCAGCAACGCGGTCTGGATCAACTGTTGCAGGGCAGGGTCATGGAAAAACTGCTTCCAGCCTTGCTCGGCAGCGGCCTGGCCCGGCGCCTGGGCCGACGAGTACGCCGGCCCCTGCGGGAACTGGGCTGCTACCGGCGCTTCAGGGCGCTGGTAGTCAGGGATCAGCGAGCAGCCACTGAGCACGAATGCAGTGACGGCTAAGGAAAGTAGCGACTTGCTCATTGGCCAGCCTCTTTAGGAGTTTCAGTAGTGTCTTTCTTTTTGCGTTCGCCCGCAGCCGACACGGTCGCGAAGAACAAGGGTACCCAGAAAATCGCCAGGACGGTCGCGGTGATCATACCGCCAATTACGCCGGTACCGATTGCGTGCTGGCTGCCAGAGCCCGCGCCGGTGGAGATTGCCAGTGGCAATACGCCGAGGACGAACGCCATGGAGGTCATGATGATCGGCCGCAGACGCATGCGGGACGCTTCGATGGCCGCCTCGACGATGCCTTTGCCTTGTTCGTGGAGCTCTTTGGCAAACTCCACGATCAGGATGGCGTTTTTCGCCGCCAGGCCCACCGTCACCAACAGGCCCACCTGGAAGAACACGTCGTTGGACAACCCGCGCAAGCTGGTCGCCATCAATGCGCCCACAACCCCCAGGGGCACTACCAGGATGACCGCGATCGGGATCGACCAGCTTTCGTACAGTGCCGCGAGGCAGAGGAACACCACCAGCAGCGACAAGGCGTACAGCGCTGGCGCCTGGGAGCCGGACAGACGTTCTTCATACGACAGGCCGGTCCATGCATAGCCGATACCTGCCGGCAGTTGCTTGGCAATACGCTCGACTTCGGTCATGGCGTCACCGGTACTGTAGCCCGGCGCCGGGGTGCCGAGGATTTCCATCGCCGCTACACCGTTGTAGCGCGACAGTTTCGGCGAACCGTAAATCCACTTGCCCGATGCGATGGAGGACAACGGCACCATCTTCCCGGAGTCGCTGCGCACGTACCATTTGTCCAGGTCTTCAGGCGACATACGGCTGGCGGCGTCACCTTGCACATACACCTTCTTCACCCGACCGCGGTCGATGAAGTCGTTGACGTAGCTGCCACCCAAGGCAATCGCCAGGGTCTGGTTGATGTTCGACAGGGTGATGCCCTGGGCGCTGGCCTTCTCGTCGTCGACGGTGAGTTCGTACTGCGGCTCATCGTTCACGCCGTTGGGGCGCACGCCTGCCAGAATCTTGCTCTGTGCTGCCATACCGAGGAACTGGTTACGCGCCGCCATCAATTTATCGTGGCCGACACCGCCCTGGTCTTGCAGGAACACGTCGAAGCCGGTGGCGTTACCCAGTTCCAGTACAGACGGCGGCACGATGGCAAATACCATGGCGTCCTTGAAGGTCTGCATGAAGTAGCCCTGGGCGCGCTTGGCGATCTCGAACACCGAGTTGGAGGCGTCACGTTCGTCCCACGGCTTGAGCATCACAAATGCCAGGCCCGAGCTTTGGCCACGACCGGCGAAGTTGAAGCCGTTTACGGTAAACACCGATTTCACGCCTTTGCCTTCGCCTGGTTCGCCTTCCTTGTCGTTGAGCAGGTACGCACGCATGTCGTCGATGACTTTTTGCGTACGCTCAGCCGTGGAACCGACCGGCGTCTGCACCTGAGCAAAGATCACGCCCTGGTCTTCATCGGGCAGGAACGCCGCAGGAATGCGCATAAACAGCCAGATCATGCCGGCGAAGATCAGCGCGTACACCAGGAACGCAGGAATCTTGTGCCTGATCATGTTGCCCACGCCGCGCTCGTAGCTCAGTACGCCACGGTCGAAGGTGCGGTTGAACCAGCCGAAGAAACCACGCTTGGGTTGGCCGTGCTTTTCCGGATCGATCGGCTTGAGCATGGTGGCGCACAATGCCGGGGTGAAGATCAGCGCAACCAGTACCGACAACGCCATGGCCGAAACGATGGTGATGGAGAACTGTTTGTAAATCACACCGGTGGAGCCACCGAAGAACGCCATCGGCAACAGAACCGCCGACAGTACCAGGGCAATACCCACCAGGGCGCCCTGGATCTGGCCCATGGACTTGACCGTCGCCTCTTTGGGCGACAAGTGTTCCTCAGCCATTACCCGTTCGACGTTTTCCACCACCACGATGGCATCGTCCACCAGCAGGCCGATGGCCAGGATCATGCCGAACATGGTCAGGGTGTTGATGGTGAAACCGAACGCCGCCAGGATCCCGAAGGTACCCAACAGTACGACCGGTACGGTCATGGTGGTGATGATGGTGGCGCGGAAGTTCTGCAGGAACAGGAACATCACCAGGAACACCAGCACGATCGCTTCGACCAGGGTGTCGACTACCCCGGAGATCGATTCGGTAACAACTGGGGTGGTGTCATACGGCACCACCGCCTTCATGCCAGGCGGGAAGAACGGTTCCAGCGACGCCACGGTGGCGCGGATGGCCTTGCCGGTGTCCAGGGCGTTGGCGCCCGAAGCCAGCTTGATCGCCATACCGGAAGCCGGCTTGCCGTTGAACTGCGCAGCGATGCTGTAGTTCTGACCACCAAGCTCAATACGGGCGACATCTTTCAGGCGCACCTGTGAGCCGTCGGTATTGACCTTCATCAGAATGTTGCCGAACTGCTCAGCTGTCTGCAGGCGGGTCTTGCCAATGATGGTGGCGTTCAGCTGCGTGCCGGGCAGGGCAGGCAGGCCGCCCAGTTGGCCGGTAGCGACCTGTACGTTCTGCGCGGAGATCGCGGTGCTGACATCCACCGGCGTGAGCTGGTAGTTGTTCAGCTTGGCCGGGTCCAGCCAGATACGCATGGCGTACTGCGAACCGAACACCTGAAAGTCACCGACACCCGCCGTACGGGAAATCGGGTCCTGGATATTGGACACGATGTAGTTGGACAGGTCGTCCTTGGTCATGCTGCCGTCTTCGGACACCAGACCGATCACCATCAGGAAGTTCTTCACCGACTTGGTCACGCGGATACCCTGCTGCTGCACTTCTTGCGGCAGCAGTGGGGTCGCCAGGTTCAGCTTGTTTTGCACCTGAACCTGGGCAATATCCGGGTTGGTACCCTGGTTGAACGTCACGGTGATGGTCATGCTGCCGTCGGAGTTACTGTCCGAGGAAACATAACGCAGGTTGTCGATACCGTTGAGCTGTTGCTCGATAACCTGCACCACGGTGTCCTGCACGGTTTGTGCGGACGCGCCTGGGTAGGTCACCTGGATGTCGATGGCGGTTGGCGCGATGGCCGGGTATTGGTTGATGGGCAACTTCATGATCGAAAGTGCCCCGACCAGCATGATCACCAGGGCGATAACCCAGGCGAAAATGGGACGGTCGATAAAAAATTTCGACATGGATTACTCCCCTTTGCCAGCAGCGGCAGCAGGAGCAGCAGCACTGCCAGCGTCAGCAGGCTTGGCGTTGTCGGCCGGCTTGACCTTGACCTCGACGCCCGGCTTGACGTACTGCAAGCCTTCGGTGATCACACGGTCGCCGGCGTTCAGGCCTTTTTCCACCAGCCAGTAGGCGCCGTACGTACGGTTGGCTACCAGTTCGCGCTGCTCGACCTTGTTGTCGGCGTTGACGATAAGCGCCGTTGGTGTGCCCTTGAGGTCACGGGTCACGCCTTGCTGCGGTGCCAGGATGGCCTTGCTGTTCACACCGGCTTGCAGTTGGGCGTGCACGAACATGCCCGGCAGCAGGGTGTGGTCAGGGTTGGGGAATACGGCGCGCAGGGTCACGGAGCCGGTAGTCTGGTCAACCGACACTTCGGAGAACTCCAGCTTGCCGACCTGGCCATAGTCACTGCCGTCTTCCAGGGTCAGCTTGACCTTGGCCGCGTTTTCGCCGGCTTTCTCCAGCTGGCCGCTTTCCAGGTCGCGGCGCAGTTTCAGCATTTCCGCCGAAGACTGGGTGACGTCGACGTAGATCGGGTCCAGTTGCTGAATCACGGCCATGGCATCGGCCTGGCCATTGCTGACCAGCGCGCCTTCGGTGACCGAAGAACGACCAATACGCCCGGAGATCGGCGCGAACACTTTGGTGTAGCGCACGTTGATCTGGGCGGTTTGCACGTCGGCTTCAGACGTCATGCGGTTGGCCACGGCGGTGTCGTATTCCTGACGGCTGACGGCTTGCTCATCGACCAATTGCTTGTAGCGGTCGGTGATGGACTTGGTCTGGGTCAGTTTCGCTTGTGCGCTTTTGAGGGTGGCGTCATACACCGACGGGTCGATCTGGTAGAGCTGTTGCCCTTCCTTCACGTCGGCGCCTTCCTTGAACAGGCGCTTGAGAATGATGCCGTTCACCTGGGGACGAACTTCCGCGATGCGGTAGGCGGTGGTGCGGCCTGGCAATTCGGACGTCAGGGTGAAGGCTTGCGGTTGAATGGTGACCACGCCGACCTGAGGGGTTTGAGCGGGCGGAGCCGCTTCTTCCTTTTTACATCCGCTGAGCAGCGATGCCAGGGCGACGGCAGTGACCAGAGCGGTAACAGCTGGCTTAAGTTGCATGAAGATCCTCGGGTCAGGCGCGCAGAGTGCGCACAAGAAGTGTGGAAGGGTAAAAAACAAGCCGTGAGTGGATAAGTAGCTTGCTACGCAATATACTTACGTTCACGGTTGTTTGTAAACTCTTGACAGGTTTCGCGGATTGTTGACAAAGCATCCGCCAAAGCCTCGATTTTAGTACGTTCGGCGCCCAAGACGACGTCGTCCCACAATTATTCAGATGATGCTCAAGCACCATCCACAGTGTCCTGATTGAGGTTTTACTGCCATGGTTCGTCGCACCAAAGAGGAAGCTCAGGAAACGCGCAGCCAGATTCTCGACGCCGCCGAGCAAGCCTTTTATCAACGCGGAGTGGCCCGCACCACGCTGGCGGACATCGCCGCATTGGCCGGAGTGACGCGCGGGGCTATTTATTGGCATTTCAGTAACAAGTCCGATTTGCTCCAGGCACTGCTCGACACGCTGCACGAACCCCTGGACGAACTGGCCCGGGCCAGTGAAAGCGAGGATGAAGTCGACCCGCTGGGCTGTATGCGCAAGCTGTTGATCCATCTTTATCATCAAGTGGCCCTGGACCCGAAAACCCGGCGCATCAACGAAATCCTGTTTCATAAGTGCGAGTTCACCGATGAAATGTGCGACATGCGGCGCCAACGCCAGACCCACAGCCTGGAATGCAACCTGCGCATCGGCCTGACACTGCGCAACGCGGTCCATCGCGGGCAACTTCCGGAAAACCTCGACACCACGCGGGGCGCGGTGTGCATTCATGCTTACATCCACGGCTTGATTGGCCAGTGGCTGTTGGTACCCGACAGCTTCCAACTGCATCAGGACGCTGAACGCTGGGTGGACGCAGGGCTGGACATGCTGCGCTTGAGCCCCAGCCTGCGCAATTAAGACAAAATGCGTAATTGCATCCAGTTGTGTCAACAGTAAAGTCCAGAGACAGTCAATCGTCCCTTCGCAGGATTTGCGGGGTGACTTTATATACGGGCTGGCGGGCGGTTGATAGGTAGCCGCCTAAGTATTTTGTAGCGATTTTGTTGCAAGGCTGTGAAGGAGTGTTTCCCAGCTACTGTGCGATCGTTCCCACGCTCCGCGTGGGAATGCATCCTGTGACGCTCCGCGTCACGCTTTAGGGGCAGACGCAGAGCGTCCAGGGCGGCATTCCCACGCAGAGCGTGGGAATGATCAATCAGCCGAAAAAAAGCCCCGGTTCTTGCGAGCCGGGGCTTTTTCGTTTCAGCGAATTACATTACAGCGCCAGCGTGGGGTAGTCGATGTAACCCACTGGGCCTTTGCCGTAGAAGGTTTCCGGGTGCGGTTCGTTCAACGGCGCATCGGCCTTCAACCGCGCCGGCAGGTCCGGGTTGGCAATGAATGGCACGCCGAAGGCTACTGCATCGGCCTTGCCGGCCGCCAGCCAGGCGTTGGCGCTGTCTTTGGTGAAGCGCTCGTTGGCGATGTACGGGCCACCGAAGGCTTTTTTCAGTTGTGGACCGAGGCTGTCGCCGGCTTCTTTTTCACGGGAGCAGATGAAGGCGATGCCACGCTTGCCCAGCTCGCTGGCGACGTAGGTGAAGGTTTCCGCCAAATTGTCGTCGCCCATGTCGTGGGAGTCGGCGCGTGGTGCCAAATGCACACCCACACGGCCGGCGCCCCAGACTTCAATGGCGGCGTCGGTCACTTCCAGCAGCAGGCGAGCACGGTTTTCCAGGGAGCCACCGTAGTTGTCGGTGCGATGGTTGGTGCTGCTTTGCAGGAACTGGTCGAGCAGGTAGCCGTTGGCGCCATGGATTTCCACGCCGTCAAAGCCTGCGGCCTTGGCGTTTTCAGCGCCGACGCGGTAAGCGTCAACGATGTCGGCGATTTCAGCGGTTTCCAGGGCGCGTGGCGTCGGGTAGTCGGCCAGCGGGCGAACCAGGCTGACGTGGCCTTTAGGCTGGATGGCGCTCGGTGCCACCGGGGTTTCGCCGTTGAGGTACGACTCATGGGAGATACGGCCCACGTGCCACAATTGCAGGAAAATCTTGCCGCCCGCGCCGTGTATAGCCTTGGTTACATTGGCCCAGCCGCGAACCTGGTCGTTGGACCAGATACCCGGTGTGTCCGGGTAGCCAACGCCCAGCGGCGTCACGGAGGTGGCTTCGCTTAAGATCAGCCCGGCGGAAGCGCGTTGCACGTAGTACTCGGCCATCAGCGCGTTGGGTACGCGGCCTTCATCGGCGCGGCAGCGGGTCAGCGGCGCCATGATGATGCGGTTGGACAATTGCAGGTCGCCCAGTTTGATCGGATCGAAAATAGTCGTCATGGGAAAACACCCTTCTCTTTAAGTGGATTGATCAGTGGGTCGCAGGGGCCAGGTCGGCATCGCCGCTCTGACGAAAAGTAATCAGGGTCACCAGCAGGGCCAGAATCGCCAGGGCCGCCGCGGCCAAAGGCACGCTGGTCAGGCCGAAACCGTGGGCAATCACGCTGCCGCCGACCCAGGCGCCGAGCGCGTTGCCGATGTTGAAGGCGCCGATATTCAAGGTGGACACCAGGTTTGGAGCGGCCTTGCCGAAGGTCACCACGTTGATTTGCAGCGCCGGTACGGCGGCGAACGAAGCGGTGGCCCACAGGAACAGGGTGATTTCCGTCGGGATCACCGCGACGCTGGTCCAGGTCAACACCGTGGAGACCACTGCCATGCTGATGAACACGCCGATCAGGGTGGCGGCCAGGCGTTTGTCCGCCAGCTTGCCGCCGATGATGTTGCCGACGGTAAGCCCCAGGCCGATCAGCAGCAGGGTCCAGGTCACGCCTTTGGGCGACACGCCGGTGACATCGCCGAGCAGCGGTGCGACGTAAGTAAAGAGGGTGAACATGGACGCGGCGAACAACGCAGTCATGGTCAGCGACAGCCAGATGCCGGCGCCCTTGAGCGCGGCCAGTTCGGCGCGCATGTCGAGTTTTTCTTCGTCACGCTTGGCCGGCAGGAAGCGGATCAGACCGATCAAGGCGACTACGCCAATCACCGTCACCGCCCAAAAGGTCGAGCGCCAGCCGGCTTCCTGTCCCAGTGCGGTACCCAGCGGCACGCCGAGCACGTTGGCCAGGGTCAAACCGGTGAACATCAAGGCCACGGCCGAAGCCCGTTTGTTGGCCGGCACCAGGTTGGCCGCTACCACCGAACCGATCCCGAAGAACGCACCGTGGCACAGCGCGGTGACCACACGGGCAAACATCAGCACGTTGTAGTCACTGGCCAGGGCGCAGAGCAGGTTGCCGACAATAAAGATGCCCATCAACGCTACCAGGGCGGCCTTGCGTGGCAGCTTGGCGGTGGCCAGTGCCATGAACGGCGCGCCAATCGCCACGCCCAGGGCGTAGCCGGTGACCAGCCAGCCGGCGCCGGGGATCGACACGCCCAGGTCCGCCGCCACATCGGGCAGCAAGCCCATGATGACGAACTCGGTGGTGCCGATGGCGAAGGCGCTGAGGGCCAGTATGAGTAGCGAGAGGGGCATTGGCGTTTCCTTGTTACAGCGCTGCGTTTTCGTCAGCACTGAGTTCGGTGATGAGCGCCGCGAGGAAGGCCTGGATGGTTGCCTCGTTGCGTTTGAAAAAATGCCACTGCCCGGCCTTTTGGCTGCTGATCAACCCGGCGCGTTGCAAGGTGGCCAGGTGCGCCGACACGGTCGACTGGGACAAGCCGCAACGCTGGTCGATCTGCCCGGCACAAATGCCGTATTCGTGGTTGTGCACCTGCTCGGGGAACTGCACCTTCGGGTCTTTCAGCCAGGTGAGGATGTCTCGTCGTACTGGGTGTGCCAGGGCTTTTATTATTTCGTCGAGGTCGATGGACATGGCGGTTGCTCGGTTTCGTACAGCGTTATATCGCGATGAGGCGAACTTTAAATCGGTCTATCCCGATATACCAATATGATTTTGATCTGAGATCAGGCTATTTCGGTATATCGGGTTATAACGATACGTAATCGGCAGTGGTAGACTGCGCGGCATGAATTATCTCGCACATCTGCACCTGGGCGGCCAACTTCCTGCTCAATTGCTCGGCAGCCTGTATGGCGACTTTGTAAAAGGCCGCCTGCAAGGCCAGTTCAGCCCGCAAATCGAGTCGGCGATTCAGCTGCACCGCTCGATCGACCGCTTTACCGACAGCCACCCGCTGGTGGGTGAGGCGTTGTCACGCTTCAGCCTGACCCGCAAGCGCTACGCCGGGATTGTCCTCGATGTGTTTTTCGACCACTGCCTGGCGCGGGATTGGGCGCTGTACGCCGACCAACCGCTGGAGCGCTTCACCGCGCAGGTGTACCGCGTGCTGGCGGCCGAGCCGCAGTTGCCGGGGCGGCTGGCGCAGATTGCGCCGTATATGGCGGCGGATGATTGGCTGGGCTCATACCGTGAGTTCGCGGTGATGGAGCAGGTGTTGCGCGGGATTTCGCGGCGGCTCACCCAGCCACAGGAGCTGGGGCATGCGATGCAGGAGTTGCGGGTGTTGTATGAGCCGCTGAGCGAGGATTTTCGGTTGTTCTATCCCGAGTTGCAGAAGTTTGCCCAAGCTCAACTGATGACTGAAATCTAACTGAGATCTAAATGTGGGAGCTGGCTTGCCTGCGATAGCGGTGGGTCAGCCACATCTCTTTCAACTGACAGACTGCTATCGCAGGCAAGCCAGCTCCCACATTCTAAAGTGTGTTCAGGCCGCAAATGCAGGCCGAGCCGCCACTTGCTCAACCTCCGGCACCGGCCCAAACAACGCCTTCTGCACCGCCTGCTGCGCCTGATACGCCAGCGCCGCACGTTCCTGCCCGGCACAGGCAATCGGCTGGAGCACATGAATCTCCACATCACCCTGGTCATTACTGAACAGACGCATCAGGTGCGAGAGCAAATCGTCATCGCCAATAAACGGCGCCAACGCATCCACCTGCCCATCACGCAAATAACGAATCGCCACCGGTTGCAGCGACACATCCGCATCAATCGCACTGGCCAGCAAGCGCCCATGGAACGTACGCAGGCTGCGCCCGTCGGTGGTGGTGCCTTCGGGGAACATCAGCAGCGGATGCTGTTGCTCCAGATGCCGGGTCATCTGCTTGCGGATCAACTGGCTGTCGCCCGAACCACGGCGGATAAACAGGCTGCCGGCCTTCGCCGCCAACCAGCCGGCCACCGGCCATGTGCGCACTTCGGCTTTGGACAAAAATGACATCGGCGCCACCGCGCCGAGCAGCGGAATGTCGGTCCAGGACACGTGATTGCTCACCCACAGCATCGGCTGCGTCGGCAATTCACCGTGTACCGTCACGCGAAAGGGCAGGGCGTTGGTCAGCCGTGCCATAAAAAACCGCGACCAACGCTGGCGCCGCACCATCGAGTTGGCAATGCGCAAACGCTCGAATACGCCAAACACACTGGCCATGCTCAACCCCAGCGCCACCACCAGCAGCACCCGGGCAATGCGCCCGTATATGCGCAGGCGGCTCATCACATGGCCGCCTTGAAGTGGCGGGCGTAGCGCGGGCACAACTCATCGCGCTTGAGCAGGATGAACACGTCGGCCACCTGGAAGTCTTCATCCCAGCACGGCTCGCCGCAGATCTTCGCGCCCAGGCGCATATAGGCTTTGAGCAGCGGCGGCATTTCCGCGATGACGTTGGACGGCAGGTCCAGCGCCGGCAGTGGTTTTTTTGGTTCGGCGCGCAGGTGTTCGTTGCACAGGTAGCGTTCGCGCAGGCGCTGCATGATTGCGTGGGCCTGGATGCCACCGTCGTGCATCGGGATGCTCGCGCAACCCATCAGGTAGCTGTAACCGCCCTGGTTGAGGACTTCGGCCAATTCGCCCCACAACACCGCGATGGTGCCGCCGTTGCGGTAGGCGGGGTCGACGCAGGTGCGGCCGATCTCCAGGATCGGGCCCTTCAAGTGCAGCAAGCCGTGCAGGCTGAATTCTTCTTCGCTGTAGAACCGGCCCAAGGTGCTGGCGGCCTGGTGGTCGAGCAAACGGGTGGTGGCCACCAGTCGACCGCTGTTCAAATCCCGCACGCCGATGTGGCTGCAGTGAACATCATAGTCATCCATGTCCAGACCCTGTTCCGCGCCTTTCAGCTTGGCGTTGAACTCGCCGCTGAACACGTTGAAACGCAGGGCCTGGGCTTCCTGCAAAGCCTTGGCGCCAACCAGGCGTTCGGCTTGCAGACGGCGTTCATTGCCGGTGTCGCTGATGCGGGCGATCTGAGTCATGGCGAATCTCCGAGTGCCGGCCACGTACCGGCCGGTCGACTTGTTTGTCCAAACTCAGGCTATGTAGGCTCGGTGTCAGCTCCATGAAGTTATGGTGACGCTTGGATGACAGGCGTTCCTGTCGCAAATCTGTCATACGCCTGGGCTAGGCTCGCGGGCTTGAAAGCCCCCTTGAGTTTGCGTCCATGGTCCGAGGCCTGTTGTGCGTTGCCCTGCTGTTAGTCACCGCTGCCGCCCACGCCGACACCTGGCCGGACAAGGAATGGGCCAAGGGCGCGCCCCTCGAAGGCGCGGCGGTCGATGCGCTGAATGCCTACGCTTTTCCCCCACGTGACGACGCCACTCGTAAAGGCATCCGCACCGATGCGCTGCTGGTGATCCGCGATGGCGTGATCATCTACGAACGCTACGACGCGCCCACCACCGCCAGCACCCCGCACTTGACCTGGTCCGTCAGCAAAAGCCTGATGGCCACCGTGCTCGGCGTGGCCTACGGCGAAAACCGCTTCAAACTCACTGACCCGGCCGCGCGTTTTTACCCGCCAATGAAGCAGCACCCCAAAGTGAGCATGGCCGACCTGCTGCACTGGGGCTCAGGCCTGGACTGGCAGGAAGACTACGAATACGCCCCGCTGAAATCCTCCGTGGTGGCGATGCTTTACACCCGAGGCCGCAGCGACATGGCCGAGTTTGCCGCAGCCACCGAGGCCGCCGCCGCACCGGGCCAGGCCTTTCGTTACTCCAGTGGCGACAGCAATATTCTGTCCGCCGCCCTTAAAGGCATGCTTGGTCACAAGGCCTATATGAGCTACCCGTGGGACGCGCTGTTCAAGCCCCTGGGCATTCACAACGCCACCTGGGAAACCGACGCCGACGAAACCTTCGTCGCCTCGTCCTATGCCTACCTCACCGCTCGCGATTTGGCGCGGGTCGGCCTGCTGATGGCACGCGACGGTCGTTGGGGAGAGCAGCAGTTGCTGCCTAAAGAGTGGGTGGCCTTCAACCGCCAGCCATTCGATAAATACCAGGCCGGCCAGGACGAAGCCGTCCCCGGCGGGCAATGGTGGCTTAACCTCGACGTACAAGGCGCGCCAAGACCCTGGCCCGATGCGCCTGCCGACACCTTCGCCGCCCTCGGCCACTGGGGCCAGGCGCTCTATGTGCTGCCCGACGAACACCTGGTGATCGTGCGCTACGGCGATGACCGCGACGGCACTTACCGCCACAACGAACTGCTCAAACGCGTACTGGCGGCGGTGCAACCATGATCCGTCGTCATCCGTTTATCAGTGTGTTTTTGCTGCTGTTGCTCGCCCTGCTGGGCTGGGTGTGGCACGAACGCGTCAACCTGCAAGCCTTCCCCGACATCATCGCGGCGTACACGGCCAAGGAGTACTGCTCGTGTCGGTATGTGGAGAACAACCCGGCGGAGTATTGCCTGGGGTATGTGAAGCAGTATGTGCCGACCAGCGCGTTCACTGACTCGCCGGAACGCAGTGAAGTCACGGCAAGCGGTTTAGGACGCACGCACACGGCGCGGTGGTTGGGTGATCGCCAGGGCTGCCGCCTCAACCCCTGACGCACCAAAGATTCTCTGTGGGAGCTGGCTGACAATGTTTGAAGGCACCCACATGCCCTCCTGTGGCGAGCAGGCTTGCCCTGCGTTGGGCTGCGCAGCGGCCCCAGTAAGGGCACTGAAAATGCCTTCTGAAAGAACTCAGTGCCTGGCTATGGGGCTGCTGCGCAGCCCAACGCAGGGCAAGCCTGCTCGCCACAACAGGCGATGTATTAACCGGCAGTTATGTAGATACCTATGCTGCGATGACGGCGGCACAGGCGACAGTGATGTTGACTGACCGGCCGCTATCGCAGGCAAGCCAGCTCCCACATTGGATTTGTGCTGATCAATGGAATTTATAGAGATACAAACAGGCGCCCGATGCACTGCACCGGGCGCGAACGACTTACTGCGGGGTTGGGCTGCCAGGCTGCAAGGCCAACAACAGGTCATCGATGATGGCCTTACCCATTTCGCCCAGGTAATGCGAGGCGAATGCAAACTTCTCCGCCTTGGGGTCCATGGCCGCTTCAAGGGCGAGCATTTTTGCGTAATAGAGCACGTGGGATGCGTGTTCAAGGGCTTCTACGAGCGGAACTCCGGCGTTGACGCGGAAGAGTTTCAGGTGGCTTTTGTTTTCTCCGCAGTCTGCGAAGGTGGCGGCGCCGATGGTTTCGGCTGATGTGGCGTTAGTCATAACTGATTCCTTTTGCATGAACAAAAAGAGCTGCCACTAACGTTTCCAGGCGAAGGGTGGCAACTGTACGCGGGCTGGAAACCGAGGCAAAAGGAACCCGGCAGACCCGAAGGTCTCCCACGTACAGCCGCCAAAAAGCACAAACTGCAGGCATAAAAAAAGCGCCTGCTGATTGTTTGACGACGCTGTAGCGTCCTTAAGCATCGGGTTTCCAGGCCCGGTCACTGATGAGCAGCGACGGAGGCGAGGTTAACCCTATGCACGCGCCGTCGCAACCTGTGGCCAATAGCTGTCCGCAATCTGCGTTGTGTGACGAGGGAGCACCGTCCCGTTTGACTGCGCAGCGGCCACCGGCTTTTTGGGGGCGCTTCGCACCCCAGCGCAAGCAAGCTTGCTCGCCACAGGGGTATGCGCAGCGGCAGAAGTGTCGGTTGTTGCCTTGAAATTTGCCGGGTGCCGCGTTTCCAGCGCGCCCCCCTGTAGTACCCTTGCCCGCGGCCGACCCCACTCACGTCGGCCGTCAACAGGCATAGAAAGGAGACTTATGACGCTGGGGCGCAAGGCCGAAAACTACTTCAGGATGATAAGAACGCGAATGGGCCTGGAGAAAAACTACTATTTAAAAAGCTTCGTTATTGCGCTGTTTATTTTTTGCATGAGCGTCTCTGTTTTTAAATCCAGCGATAAGGCCGCGATCATTATCTTGATCTGCGGGGTTAATGCGCTGTTGTTTCCGCTGGCCAGGCGTGCAGTCGAAAACGTTGTCTTTCGTTTTACTGGAAAAGAATTTTGGGCGACAGATCCACTACGGGCCGCCGCATCTTATGGGGGGCACGTACTGCTGTGGATGTTTTATTTCGTTTTTGCCATTCCGCTTGGTGCCGTCTATTTACTGTGGTTGTGCCTGAAAAAATAGTGTTCCTTCGCGCGGCCTTTGCTTGCGGAGAACGGAGCTTCTATTTGTTGGGCCTCGCGTTTTGGGCGCGCTTCGCACCCCAGCGCAAGCAAGCTTGCTCGCCACAGGGTTATCAGGTGTCGGCCTCAGGTTCCACCCAGTGGAACCACCTTTGATTGTCCTCGCGCCCACATCGCGCTTAGCTGTCGATGTGCCGCCAACAAGAACGGGACCACCCGCCTGTGAGGAGAATCACCATGCGCCCACACCAGCACATTATGGATTGGCTCAGCGACGTCGCCAGCGACTTGCACACTGTGCGCCACGATATCCACGCCCATCCCGAACTCGGCTTTGAAGAAAACCGCACCAGCGCGCTCGTTGCGCAGTCCTTGAAAGAATGGGGCTACGAGGTGCACACCGGCATCGGCAAAACCGGTGTGGTCGGCGTGCTGCGCAATGGCAGCAGCTCGCGCACGCTGGGGATTCGCGCCGACATGGACGCCTTGCCCATCATCGAAAACACTGGCGCGGCCTACACCAGCCAGCACGCCGGTTGCATGCACGCCTGCGGGCATGACGGCCACACCACCATGTTGCTCGGCGCCGCGCGTTACCTGGCGGCGACGCGGCAATTTGACGGCACCTTGAACCTGATTTTCCAACCCGCCGAAGAAGGCCAGGGCGGCGCCGAGGCGATGCTGGCCGATGGTTTGCTCGAGCGCTTCCCGTGTGACGGCTTGTTCGGCATGCACAATATGCCGGGCTTGCCGGCGGGGCATCTGGGCCTGCGGGTCGGGCCGATGATGGCCTCTCAGGACTTGCTTACCGTGACGCTGGAAGGCGTCGGTGGCCACGGTTCCATGCCGCATCTGACGGTGGACCCGCTGGTGGCGGCGGCGAGTATGGTCATGGCCTTGCAGACGGTGGTGGCGCGCAATATCGACACCCAGGAAGCCGCCGTGGTCACGGTCGGTGCGCTGCAAGCGGGGCAGGCCGCCAACGTGATACCTCAGCACGCGCTGTTGCGTCTGAGCCTGCGTGCACTGAACCCCAAGGTCAGGGAACAGATGCTCGAACGGGTCAACGCCATCATCCACACCCAGGCCGCCAGCTTCGGCTGCACGGTGCAGGTTGAACATCGCCCGGCCTACCCGGTACTGGTCAACCACGCCGAAGAAACCGAGTTCGCTCGCCAGGTCGGCGTGGCCTTGCTCGGTGCCGACGCGGTAGACGGCAACACTCGCACCTTGATGGGCAGTGAAGACTTTGCCTGGATGCTGCAACGCTGCCCCGGCAGTTACCTGTTTATCGGCAATGGCGTGTCGCGGCCGATGGTGCACAACCCCGCCTATGACTTTAACGACGACATCCTGCTGACCGGCGCCGCCTATTGGGGCGCGCTGGCCGAGAGCTGGCTCAAGCCTGCCTGACGACCTCTTTTTTTCTGCCGCTGGACCCTTGCCCTTATCGGTTGAATGGAGTGTTCCTCATGCAGACTGCACACGCAGGCGTTTCCCGCACCCGCCAGGTGGTGGCGGCTGTGATCGGCAATGCGCTGGAATGGTATGACTTTATCGTTTACGGCTTTCTGGCCAGCATCATCGCCCGCCAATTCTTTCCGTCGCAGGATGAATATGCCTCGCTGCTGATGGCACTGGCCACCTTCGGCGTGGGCTTTTTCATGCGCCCGGTGGGCGGCATCCTGCTGGGCATTTACGCTGACCGCAAAGGCCGCAAGGCCGCGATGCAGTTGATTATCCGGCTGATGACCGTGTCTATCGCGTTGATCGCCTTCGCGCCCAATTACGCCGCCATCGGCATGGGCGCGCCGTTGCTGATTGTGGTGGCGCGCATGCTTCAGGGCTTTGCCACCGGCGGTGAATACGCGAGCGCCACGGCGTTTCTGGTGGAAAGCGCGCCGGCCCATCGCAAGGGCTTGTATGGCTCGTGGCAGTTGGTGGGGCAATGCCTGGCGGTGTTCGGCGGCGCGGCGATGGTGGCGCTGGTCACGCACTTCTTTTCGCCCGAAACCCTCGACCTGTGGGGCTGGCGTGTGCCGTTTGTGCTGGGCTTGCTGATCGGCCCGGTGGGGTTGTGGATTCGCCGGCACCTGGAAGACCCGGAAGAATTTATCCAGGCACGCAAACAGGCCACCGGCCCGGCGCCGAGCCTGATGGATGTGCTGCGTGAGCATCGGCGCAGCATCCTCGTCTCCATGGGCTTGGCCTGCGGCGCGACAGTGTCGTTCTATGTGGTGCTGGTGAATATGCCGACCTTCGCGCACAAAAGCCTCGGCTTGCCGCTGGACCAGGTGCTGATGGTGCAGATGTTTGCGGTGGCGCTGATGACCGTGGTGATTCCGCTGTCCGGCATACTCTCGGACCGTATGGGGCGGCGGCCAGTGTTGATGGCTTTCACCCTGGCATTCTTCGTGATGGTTTACCCGCTGTATGTGTGGGTGGCCGCGGCGCCGTCCATCGAGCGCTTGCTGGTGATGCAAGTGCTGCTGTGCACGGCCATCGGCGGCTTTTTCGGCCCGGCACCGACGGCGCTGGCCGAGCAGTTTCCGATTGAGGTGAGGTCCACGGGTGTGTCGGTGGCCTATAACGTCGCCGTCATGGTGTTCGGCGGCTTCGCACCGTTGATCGTGACCTGGCTGACCAAAGTGCTCGGTACGCCAGTGGCGCCATCGTTTTATGTATTGTTCGCTTGCGTGCTGACGTTGATGGGCACTTACTGCATGCACGAAGCCCCACGGGCGAAGAAACTGCTGCCCTTTTCCAACGAGGTGAAGCCTTGAGCAGTATTGATTGGGATGCCACGCAGCTGTCGCAAGCGATCCATGCGCGGCAGGTGTCGTGTGAAGACGTGATGGGCGAGTACCTGGCGCAGATCCAGCGTTTTAACCCGCGTGTGAATGCGCTGGTGTCGTTGCGTGATGCCGATGAAGTGCTGGCCGAAGCCCGCGCCTGTGATCGCGAACTGGACCAGGGCAAGTCCCGTGGCTGGATGCACGGCATGCCTCAGGCGATCAAGGATTTGGCGGCCACCAACGGTTTGCGCACCACGCTCGGCTCGCCGTTGTTCGCCGAGCATGTGCCCACTGAAGATGCGATCAGCGTGGCGCGGGTGCGGGCCAGTGGCGCGATCATCATCGGCAAGACCAACGTGCCGGAGTTCGGCCTCGGCTCGCAGACCTACAACACGCTGTTCGGCACCACCGGCAATGCCTATGACCCAAGCCGGGTGGCCGGCGGCAGCAGCGGCGGGGCGGCGGTGGCGCTGGCGTTGCGCATGCTGCCGGTGGCCGATGGCAGCGACATGATGGGCTCGCTGCGCAACCCGGCGGCGTTCAATAACGTGTTTGGTTTGCGCCCTTCACAGGGGCGTGTACCCCACGGGCCGGCGCCGGAATTGTTTGTGCAGCAACTGGGCACCGAAGGCCCAATGGGCCGCAGCGTCACGGATGTGGCGAAGTTATTGAGCATTCAGGCCGGTTACGACCCGCGGGTGCCGTTGTCATCCAGGGACGATCCGTCGGTGTTCGGCCAGCCGTTGCAGCGCGACTTCAAAGGCGCCCGCCTGGGCTGGTTGGGTGACTACAACGGCTACTTGCCGATGGACGAGGGTGTGATGAGCCTGTGCGAATCGGCCCTTGGCGATTTCGCCGCATTGGGCTGCGAGGTGGAAAGCTGCCAGCCGGTATTTTCCCTGGCGCGCCTGTGGCGCTGCTGGTTGGTGCATCGCCACTGGCTGGTGCACGGCAACCTCGGCGCGGCCTATGCCAACCCGCAAAAACGCGCGTTGCTCAAGCCTGAGGCGCAATGGGAAGTGGAGGGCGGCCTGGGCTTGAGTGCGCAGCAGGTGTATCAAGCGTCGGTGGACCGCAGCGAGTGGTATCGCGCCCTCGCCAAGCTGTTTGAACGTTACGATTTCCTGCTGTTGCCCACCGCCCAAGTGTTCCCTTTTGATGCACAGCAGGCGTGGCCGCGCCGTGTGGGTGGGCGCGAAATGGACACTTATCACCGCTGGATGGAGGTGGTGATCGGCCCTACATTGGCCGGTTTGCCGAGCATGAATATTCCGGTGGGCTTCAATCCTCAAGGCTTGCCCATGGGCCTGCAGATTATCGGCCCGGCCCAGGCGGACCGGGCGGTTTTGCAGTTGGCCTATGCCCATGAACAGCTGACGCACTGGGTAAAGCGTCGCCCGCCTGCGTGCCTTGAATCGATGAGTTGACCTGCGATCGGGCCTGTATCTTGCTGTGAAAAATGATCATCCACCGGCAACAGGGAGATCGAACATGGAGACAGGCACGGTACGGTCGGTTGAGCGCGCACTCGCCATCGTCGAACTGCTCGGCGAACACCAGGCCTTGGGGTTGGAGGAGTTGCACTACCTCACACGCTTGCCCAAGGCTACGGTGTCGCGCATGTTGCTGACCTTGCAGGAACAGGGTTGGGTCTATCGCGGCCTCAGTGACCGCCGTTACCGCCTGCGCGCCCAACGGTTGTTCGGCGACACCCAGCAACGTTTCAAGCGCCAAGTGGTGGAAAGCGCCGCGCCCTGGCTGCTGGAACTCAGCGAGCGCACCGGGCTGGTGGTGGATCTGTCCTGCTTTGATGGCGAGCGCCTGGAGGTCATGGAAAGCGCGATCCCCAGTGTGTTGCGCAAGTTGTACCCCAATAACTGCCAGATCGTCGGCCTGCACGCCAGCCTGTTTCACTCGGCGATGGGCAAGGCGTGCCTGACGCAATTACCGGTTGAGGAGGTGCAGCGTCTGGCGGGCCGCGATCATGTCGCCGCGGACGAGCAGGTGCATACCTGCGAGCAAACCCAGCACCAGGGGTTTGGCCAGCGTACTGAAGGCTATTGGGAATACCCGGTGCGCCTGCCGTTTCTGATTCGCGCGGTGGCCTTGCCGGTGCAGGCCAATGGGCGACTGGTGGGCAGCATGGCGTTGCACTGGCCGATGCATCAGGCGCCGGTGGAACGCGTATTGAACCTGCACATGGCCAGCCTGGAAGCGACGGTGCGCGATGTGCAGCGGGCGTTGATCTGAAGGCAGCCACCGAACCCTGTGGGAGCTGGCTTGCCTGCGATAGCGGCAGGTCAGTCACCTTCACTGTTGCCACAGGGGTTTGGCTGCCTTGAAAAATTGTGCAGATACCCAGCTCCCACATTGGATTTGCGCCGCTTGTGAGATTGCGCTTAAGGTTCGTGCAGGTTTTTTGCCCCTCGAGTTTCTATGTTCAATGTCAAACCTCTGGCCTTCGCCCTGCTGACGGCGGCCGCCTTGCCTGCCCATGCCGACTGGTACCTGGATAACGAATCCTCGCGCCTGTCGTTCGTCACCACCAAGAACACCGAGATTGCCGAGGTGCATCGCTTCCTGGTGTTGCACGGCAAGGTCGACAGCAAAGGCGCGGCGCAGCTTGAGGTCGAGATGGAGTCGATCAACAGCGGCATTCCGCTGCGCGATGAGCGCATGCGCAATGACCTGTTCCAGATCAAGGCCTTCCCCGAAGCGCTGATCAGCGCGCAGATCAACCTGCAACCCATCAACGACCTGGCCCCGGGCGCGCAAATCGAGTTGCGCCTGCCGTTGTCGGTGACCCTGCGCGGCAAGACCCAAACCTACAGCGCCGAACTGCTCGCCACACGCCTGGATGACCGACGCTTCCAGGTGGTAACCCTGGAACCTGTGGTGCTGCATGCCGAGGATTTCGATTTGGTGCCGGGTGTGGCCGCACTGCGCAAGGCGGCCGGCTTGGCGTCGATCAGTTTGTCGGTGCCGGTCGGTGCGGTGCTGATTTTCACGGCGCGCTGACATGAGTGGCGCAGTGTTCCCGTGGCGCAGCGCCAACCGATTCGAGTTGCTGATCGACGGCCCGAGTTTCTTCCCGCAGATGCTGGTGGGCATTGCCCGGGCCGAGCGCCAGGTCGATCTGGAGTTGTACCTGGTGGAGGCGGGTGCTTGCGCTGAAGCCATGGTGCAAGCGTTGGTGCAAGCCGCCGAGCGCGGCGTGCAGGTGCGCTGCCTGTTTGATGATTACGGCAGCCTGGCCTTCACGCTGGGCCTGCGTAAGCGCCTCACCGACGCGGGCGTGCAACTGCGCTTCTACAATCGCCTGAGCTGGCGCCGTTGGATGCGTAACCTGTACCGCGACCATCGCAAACTGTTGCTGATCGATCAGGGCATCGCCGTGGTCGGCGGCACGGGCGTTACCGATGAGTTCTGGACGCCCGGGCAAGACACCGCCGACTGGCATGAAGTGATGGTGCAGATCAGCGGCCCGCTGGTGCTGGACTGGCAGGCGTTGTTCGACCGGCAATGGCACGCCAACGCGGCGCGCCGCGAGTGGAAACCCGCCACCCATTTCGGTTTGCCGCGCTTGCCCAAGGTGCCGGCCACCGGGCCTGGCCTGGGGCGCGTGGCGTATGCCGACGCCCGTCAACACCGCGATATTTTGCAGTCGCTGATCCGCGCGCTGAACAGCAGCAAGACGCGCATCTGGCTGGCCACCCCGTATTTTCTACCGACCTGGAGCGTGCGCCGTGCGTTGCGCCGCGCAGCCGGGCGTGGCGTGGATGTGCGTTTATTGCTGACCGGCCCGCGCACCGATCACCCTTCAGTGCGCTACGCCGGGCACCGTTATTACCCACGGCTGTTGCGCGCAGGCGTGCAGATCTTTGAATACCAACCGTGCTTTTTGCACCTGAAAATGGTGCTGGTGGACGACTGGGTAAGCGTTGGCTCGTGCAATTTCGACCACTGGAATTTGCGCTTCAACCTGGAGGCCAACCTCGAAGCGCTGGACCCCGAGTTGACGGCAGCGGTGGCGGGCAGTTTCGAGCGTGATTTTGCCCAGAGCCAGGCGGTGAGCCTGGCGGCGTGGAAGGCGCGGCCGTTGTGGCGGCGGGTGAAGCAGCGGGTGTGGGGCTGGATTGATCGGTTGGTGGTTAACCTGCTGGATAGGCGCGGCTGACACGTGATCATTCCCACGCTCTGCGTGGGAATGCCTCTTGTGACGCTCCGCGTCACGCTGTGGGACGCGGAGCGTCCCGAGCTGCATTCCCACGCGGAGCGTGGGAACGATCATCAGAGCAGTTCAAACGTCTGCTGCTGCACATCCTGGGAATCCAACCCGATCTGCACATTGAACTCGCCCGGTTCCGCCGCGAACTTGAGCTGGGTGTTGTAGAACTTCAAGTCTTCTTCGGTGATGGTGAAGTGCAAGGTGCGTTCTTCACCGGCCTTGAGCATGACCTTCTGGAAGTTTTTCAGCTCCTTGACCGGGCGGATCATCGAGCCGGCCACGTCCTGGATATACAACTGCACCACGGTTTCGCCATCGACCTTGCCGGTGTTCTTCACCGTGACGCTGGCGTCGAGCTTGCCGGTCTTGTTCAGGGTGGTGGACGACAGCGCCATGTCCGACAGGCTGAACGTGCTGTAGCTCAGGCCATAGCCGAACGGGAACAGCGGCCCGGTAACGTCATCGAAGTACTGCGAGGTGTAGTTGCCCGGCTTGCCTGGGGTGAACGGCCGGCCGATGCTCAGGTGGTTGTAGTAGGTTGGAATCTGCCCCACCGACCGCGGGAAGGTGATCGGCAGCTTGCCCGATGGGTTGTAGTCACCGAACAGCACGTCGGCGATGGCGTTGCCGCCTTCAGTGCCGGCAAACCAGGTTTCCAGGATCGCGTCAGCCTCTTTGTTTTCATCCACAATCGACAGCGGGCGGCCGTTCATCAGCACCAATACCAGCGGTTTGCCGGTGGCTTTGAGCGCCTTGATCAGGTCGCGCTGGCTTTGCGGGATGTTCAGGTCGGTGCGGCTGGAAGACTCGTGGGACATGCCACGGGACTCGCCCACGGCGGCGACCACTACGTCGGCTGCCTTGGCGGCCTTGACCGCTTCGTCGATCATCACCTGGGCTGGGCGGGTGTCATCGACCACTTCCGGCGCATCGAAGTTGAGGAAGTTGAGATAGTCGACCACGGCCTTGTCATTGGTGATGTTGGCGCCACGGGCGTAGATGATTTTGCCTTTGTCGCCGATGACAGCGTTCATGCCGTCCAGCAGCGTGACCGATTGCTCAGGTTTACCGGCAGCCGCCCAACTGCCCATCATGTCGATCGGTGCCTTGGCCAGCGGGCCGACCAGCGCGATGGTCGCGGATTTTTTCAGCGGCAGGGTGTTGTTGTGGTTTTTCAGCAAGACCTGGCTGCGGCGGGCGATATCGCGCGCATCGCTGCGGTGCAGGCGGCTGTCGGCATAGGTGTCGGCCGGGTCGTCTTCGGCCTTGCCGATGCGCAGGTACGGGTCTTTGAACAGGCCCATGTCGTACTTGGCGCCGAGCACTTCGCGCACCGCATTGTCGATGTCGCTTTGCTCGATTTCGCCGGACTTGAGCAACCCAGGCAATTCCTTGCCATACAGCGAGTCGTTCATGCTCATGTCGATGCCGGCCTTGATCGCCAGCTTGGCAGCCTCACGCCCGTCCTTGGCCACGCCGTGCTTGATCAGCTCAAAGATCGCGCCATGGTCGCTCACGGCCAGGCCTTTGAAGCCCCAGTCCTTGCGCAGCAGGTCGTTCATCAGCCAGGTGTTGGCGGTGGCCGGCACGCCGTTGATGGAGTTGAGCGCCACCATCACGCCGCCGGAACCGGCCTTGATCGCCGCGTGGTACGGCGGCAGGTAGTCCTGGTACATCTTGACCGGGCTCATGTCGACCACGTTGTAGTCGCGACCGCCTTCCACCGCGCCATACAGGGCGAAGTGCTTGACGCTGGCCATGATGCTGTCGGCATTTGCCGGGCTTACGCCCTGGAACGCCTTGACCATCACTTCGGCAATGCGCGAGACCAGGTAGGTGTCTTCACCAAAACCTTCGGAGGTGCGGCCCCAGCGTGGGTCGCGGGAGATGTCGACCATCGGCGCAAAGGTGATGTCGAGGCTGTCGGCGGCGGCTTCCTGGGCGGCGATGCGCCCGGAGCGGCCGATCGCGTCCATGTCCCAGCTGGAGGCCAGGGCCAGGCTGATCGGGAAAATCGTGCGGTGGCCGTGGATCACGTCGTAGGCGAAGAACATCGGTATCTTCAACCGGCTGCGCATGGCCGCGTCCTGCATCGGACGGTTTTCCGGGCGGGTGATCGAGTTGAACGTGCCGCCAATGCGCCCGGCGGCGATTTCCTTGCGGATCAGCTCGCGGGGCATCTCCGGGCCGATGCTGATCAGGCGCAATTGGCCGATCTTTTCATCCAGGGTCATCTGCTTGAGCAGGTCGCTGACGAAGGCGTCCTTGTCTTTAAGCGCAGCAGGCTTTGTTTCTGCCCATACGGGGTGACTGGCCAGAGTGGCAACAAGGCCGAGCAAACACAGCTTTTTCATGAATATCCTTTTTCGGCTACTGCACAGCGAAAATGCGCTGGTCTGCCAAAATGTGGGGGAACCTATGTTGTTGTTCGAGTGTTATTGCACTTAATGCACCACACTTGTGAACTCTTATTCGCGCTGGGCATCTTTTTAGCTGATTGGCTCGACGCAATCCAGTGATGGCGGATTATGCCCCAAGCGCGCGGTGTATAGGGTTAGTCGTCACATTCCATTCAGATTGGGCAGGAGAAACACTATGCAAGCAGCACAACATTACCGCTGGGGCTTCAAGGCCGCGGCTTTGCTATTGATCAGCACAGTGCTGAGCGGTTGCGGCATCAACACCATTCCGACCCTGGACGAACAGGCCAAGGCCGCCTGGGGCCAGGTGCAGAATCAGTACCAACGCCGCGCCGACCTGATTCCCAACCTGGTGGAAGTGGTCAAGGGCTATGCGGCCCATGAGCAAGACACCCTCACCGCTGTGATTGAGGCGCGGGCCAAGGCCACCTCGATTCAGGTGGATGCCAGCACCCTCGACAACCCGGAAAAACTCAAGCAGTTCCAGCAAGCCCAGGATGGCCTGAGCGGCGCGCTTAGCCGTTTGATGGTGGTGTCCGAGCGCTACCCGGACCTCAAAGCCAACCAGAACTTCCTGGCGTTGCAGTCTCAGCTTGAAGGCACCGAAAACCGTATCGCCGTGGCCCGTCGCGACTTTATCCAGGCGGTGCAGGCCTACAACACCGAGATCCGCACCTTCCCGGGTCGCCTGTGGCACAGCGTGATGTACAGCGACTTACCGATCCGCGCCACGTTTGAGGCCACCAGTGCCGACGCCGGTAAAGCGCCGCAAGTGAAGTTCAAATAAGGCTTCTCTGAGGTGTCGATGCGTTTATTACGGATAGGCTTGGCGCTGTGGCTGCTGGCCTGCGTGGGCGTGGCCCAGGCGGCGCTGACCTTCCCGGCCTTGACCGGGCGGGTGGTGGACACCGCGCAGATGATCGACCCGGCGGTACGTGCGCAGCTGACCCAGCAATTGCAGGCGCTGGAGCAAACCTCGGGCGACCAGCTCGTGGTGGTCACCGTGCCTGACCTGCAGGGCGTGTCCATTGAGGACTACGGTTATCAATTGGGCCGCCAGTGGGGCATCGGCCAGAAGGGCAAGGACAATGGCGCGCTGTTGATCGTCGCCCGTGATGAGCGCAAATTGCGCATCGAAGTCGGTTATGGCCTTGAAGGCGTGCTGACCGATGCGCAGTCGTGGGTGATCATCAACCAGGTGATCGCGCCCAAGTTCAAGGCCGGCAATTACAGCCAGGGCATCAGCGACGGTGTCGCGGCCATGATTCAGGTGGTGGGCGGCGAGCCGCTGGCGGTGCCGGCCCATGTGGCGGATGCGAATTTTGCCACGGATAATCCGGGGCTTTCCATCGGTCTGTTCATCCTGCTGATCGGCGTGTTGTGGCTGTGCAATCGGCTGGGGTTGCCCGTGGGGGCGATCCTGCTGGCGATTCTCAGCAGCAGTGGACGCGGCGGCGGTGGGGGAGGCGGCTGTGGCGGTGGCTTTAGAGGCGGCGGCGGTGGTTTTGGCGGCGGTGGTGCCTCAGGTGGCTGGTAATGACAATAACTAGAACAGAGCATGCATAACCATGGCATTACTGACTGAACACGAGCAGCGCCAAGTCGCCGAAGCGATTGCCCGCGTCGAGAAAACCACCGACGCCGAACTGGTCACCGTGCTGGCCGCGCGTGCGGATGATTACGCCTATATCCCGCTGCTGTGGGCCAGCCTGATCGCCTTGGTGGTGCCTGGCATCGTGCACTACCTGTCGGGCTACCTGACCATGTACACCTTGCTGTTGGCGCAATGGGCGACCTTCATTGTGTTGTGCCTGGTGTTTCGCCTGCCCAAGGTCACCACCCGCCTGATTCCGCGTTCGGTACGCCACTGGCGTGCATCGAACCTGGCGCGGCGACAGTTCCTGGAGCAAAACCTGCACCACACGCTGGGCAGCACCGGCGTGCTGATTTTTGTCAGCGAGGCGGAGCGGTATGTGGAGATCCTGGTGGACGACGGTATTTCCAAACACCTGGATGACGGCAGTTGGGATGAGATCGTCAAGGCGTTCACCCAGCAGGTGAAGCAGGGGCAGACGCTGGCGGGGTTTATTGCCTGCATCGAAGCGTGTGGTGAATTGCTGAAGGTGCATGTGCCGGTGACGCAGACGCGTAATGAGCTGCCTAACCGTTTGATCGTGCTGGAATAGCTGCTTTTCTGTGGGAGCCGGGCTTGTGTGGGAGCTGGCTTGCCTGCGATGCAGACACCTCGGTCCATCAGAAAACCCAGGTGATGCCATCGCAGGCAAGCCAGCTCCCACACAAGCCATTTCCCATACCAGCCAGCTCCCAGAGAAAAGTGGTTCCCCCATTTGATTTGTGGCGGCTGAAGGACCGTTGATCAAATAACCCCGTGCCCTAAACCTTCATCCCCCCTAAAATGCCCGGCATTCTTTGCCCGAGGCGTTTTTGTTCATGTCCGTCACCGCTCAACCTGCCAGCCCTGCGCCGGATCATCACGCCCAGTTCATCGAACTGCTGAGCGCAAGCCTCGCGCAGAACGCGTTTATCAAGCTGGTGCTGGCCAAGTACGTCGGTGAAGAGGCCGAGTTGCAGCGGCTGATCATCAAGCAGGTCGTGGTCAAGGAGCAGGCGTGCCTGTCCTTTGTCTATCGCTACAAGACCCGCGACATCACCAAGAACTTGCCGCTGGCCGACGGCGTGGCGGCGATTGCTGCGTTGCTGCCGGCGTCATTCAAGAACGCGCACCTGCTGTCGCTGACCGACGAAGCCCAGCTGGAATACAGCAAAAAGAACAAAAGCTCGCTGTTCAAAAGCAAGTCGCAGCAACTGCGCGAGGCGCCTTCGGCTGAGCATAACCGCGAGAAAAACCGCTTCCTCGACCTGAGCCGGCCCTTCCTCGCCGACCTGGGCGTTACCGACGCCAAACAGGCGCTGATCCCGTCGATGTCGCGCAAGTGGAAGCAGATCAACAAGTTCATCGAAGTGTTCAGCCATGCGCTGACCTCATCGCCGTTGAAGCTAGACCAACCGCTGCGCGTGGCGGATTTCGGTTCGGGCAAGGGCTACCTGACGTTCGCCATTCACGATTACCTGCGCAACACCCTCAAGGCCGAGGGCGAAGTGACGGGCGTGGAATTGCGTGAAGACATGGTGACCCTGTGCAACACCGCCGCCGCACGCCTGGAGCATCCGGGGCTGGTGTTCAAGTGCGGTGATGTGCGCAGTGTGGCACCCAGCGAACTGGAGGTGATGATCGCCCTGCATGCCTGCGATATCGCCACTGACTACGCGATCCACACCGGCATCCGTTCCGGTGCGTCGATCATCATGTGCTCGCCGTGCTGCCACAAACAGATCCGCCTGCAGATCCAGAGCCCGCCGTTGCTCAAGCCGATGCTGCAATACGGCCTGCACCTGGGCCAGCAGGCGGAAATGGTCACCGACAGCTTGCGTGCGCTGTTCCTGGAGGCCTGTGGCTACGATACCAAGGTGTTCGAGTTCATCTCGTTGGAACACACCAACAAGAACAAGATGATTCTGGCGGTCAAGCGCACCGAGCCTGTGGATAATGCGCAACTGTTGGAAAAAATCCAGGAGCTGAAGGCGTTCTACCACATCAGCGAACACTGCCTGGAAACCCTGCTGCGCGCGGATGGTTATTTAGGCTGAAAAACAGGAACAAAATGTGGGAGCGGGCTTGCTCGCGAAAGCGGAGTGTCAGCCAACCTATCAGGTGACTGATGCACCGCCTTCGCGAGCAAGCCCGCTCCCACATTTAGATCGCATTCATCTTTGAGGTCGGTGCAGGCTGCACCGCCGTCTTGCGCCCGAGCATCACCGTCACGATCACCCCACACGCAAACACCCAGGTAATCGGCTCGATATGTTCACCAAAGAACAACGCCGAAAACGCGATGGTGAAGAAGATCTGCAACAGCTGAATCTGACTGACCCGCGCAATACCGCCCATGGCCAGCCCGGCGTACCAGGCGAAGAACCCCAAAAACTGCGAGAACAGCGACACATACCCAAACGCCCACCAGGTGCACATGGAAATCGCGCCTTGGTGCTGCGCTGCCAAGTACCAAACCGGGCCGATCAATACGGGCGTCGACAGCACCAGCGCCCAGCAGATCACTTGCCAGCCGCCCATCTCCTTGGCCAACCGGCCGCCTTCGGCATACCCCAGGCCGCCCAAGGCGATGGCTGCGAACATCAACAAATCCCCGACTTGAATACTGCCGGCGCCAGTGATCAACGCGTAACTCAACACCAACGCACTGCCCAACGCCGCGCAGGCCCAGAAGGCTTTTGACGGCCGCTCATGGGACAGCCACGCCGCGTACAACGCCACGCACAGCGGTTGCAGGCCGTTGACCAGCGCGCCATGGGAGGCCGGCAAGGTTTGCATGGCCCAGGCCGAGAGCACGGGGAAGCCAAGGATCACACCGAGGATGACCAGGCTCAGCCCGCGCACCTGGCGCCAGGTTGGCCAGCTTTCTCGGCGCCACAGCAACAGCGCCGCTGCCGGGATCGCCGCGAATAGCGCCCGGCCAAGGCCGTTGAGCAAGGGGTGGATCTCCTGCACCACGATGCGGGTGAAGGGCAATGTCAGGCTGAAGATAACGACGCCCAGCAGGCCGAGGGCCATGCCGGTGTTTTCGCGCGAGCTCATGAGTGGGGACCCGAATCTGGAGGGCTTCAAGGGAAGCCCATCTAGCCACAACCCCCGCTGATTAAGGGCCTACAGCTGGTCGCAGATTTATCCGTACAGTTCCAATCGCTCTGCAGGCAGTGCCGCCGCCATCGCGGGCAAGCCCGGCTCCTACATTGGATCTCTATTGCCTGGCGGACCGAGATCTCCTGTGGGAGCTGGCTTGCCTGGGGTTGATCTCTATTGCCTGGTTGACCGAGATCTTCTGTGGGAGCTGGCTTGCCTGCGATGGCGTCACCCTGGTCTATTAGAAGAACCGCGTAATGCTGACCTTCGCATCGCGGCCCTTGGTGTAGGCACGATCACCGCTCAAAGCCGGGCGGAAGTTGTTGTTGAACAGGTTGTCCACGGTGAAGTTCACCTCGGTGCCCTTGAGGTACGCCTGTTGCGGCTTCCATTTGGCGAACAGGCCTTGGGTGTTGTAGGCCTTGTTGCCGTACTGGTCGTAGAACAGGTCGCCCAAACTGCTGCCCGGGCCGCCGGAATATTTGTCACTCGGCAAGCGATCGGTCGCGCCAATGAACTGGCCCATCCAGCCCACCTGGGCGTCCCAGGCCGGGATATTGGTGCCCAGTACCAGCACCCATTTGGTCGGTGGAATATCGCGGGCCGGCACATCCGGGCCCCATGGGTTGGTGTAGGCGCCTTCGTGTTCACCTTTGGCGTAGGCGAACGACACCGAGCCGAACAGGTAGGTGGAGTTGTAGAAGGATTCGAGCTCAAAGCCCTTGATGGTCAGGCCGCCGATGTTGCGGTAGTTGGACATCGCCCCAGGCGGGCACGCGTTGGCAATGGTGCCGCCGTTGACGGCCTGGTTCTGGCAACCCACGCCGGTGGCCTTGAAGATTTCGTCTTCGACTTTGTTGTGGAACAGGGTGGCGCGTACTTGCAGGTTATCGTTCCGGGCGATCAGGTTGTCGAAGCTGGTGACGCCACCCAGGGTGATCGAGGTGATGCGCTCCGGGTCGAGGTCGACACTGGTGGCGGTGCGGCTGCCCAGGCCTTGCACTTCATATTGCTCGTCGATCACCGGCGCACGCCAGGTCTTGCTCCAGTTGGCGAACAGCCCCAGGTTCGGCGTGACGTTCCAGAACAGCGCCAGGCGCGGCGACCAGCCGGTGTAGGTGCGGTCGCTGTAGTCGTGGCCGTAGGACGGGTCCGGGTTGTTGTAGTACGGCGCGTCATTGCCTTCGCCACGGTTGCGCACATGGTCGTAGCGCAGCGACGGGGTGATGGTTACGTCGCCCACGGTGACTGCGTCCTGGACAAAGAAACTGTTGGTGTCGACCTTGCCGTGGGGCATGAAGCCCGGCTGGAAGTGCCCGTAGTTGTAACGCGCGGTGTTGTAGGTGGTGCCGGGCATCCACATCTCGGTTTCGCGGATGTGCTTGCGGATCTGCCCGCCGACGGTCAGCGCATGCTGCAAGGGGCCGGTGTCAAACAGGCTGACGTTGCGGATGTCGAGGTTCTTGTCGGTGTAGGCGGTGTCCATCTTGCGCCCGCCGGAGGCCAGTTGGAAAAACGCAGTGGCGTCGCGTTCGTCGGTCTGGTCGGTGTTGGACTGGGAATATTTGACGGTCAGGTCGATCAGCGGGTTATTCACCGGCGTGTATTCGTACTTGCCTGACCAGGTGGTGTCGGTGGTGTCACGCTGGGCTAGAAAACGCTTCAGCGCGTTTTCGTAACCGTAGCGGTCGATGTTGGCCTGGGTCGGCGGCGTCGGGTAGCTGGCAGCGGAGAACGGCGTCCAGCGGTTGCTGTGGGAGCGTGAGTAAGACAGACCAACGCTGTGCTCCTCGGTGAAGTGGGCGTTGACCTTGAACAGTTTGCCGTCCACATCCTGGGCGCTGTTGGGCAGGCGCTGAGGGTTGACCGGGTATTCGTTGTTGTCGTTGGGCAGTTTGCCGGCCACCTTCATGTCGCCGCCATCGCGCTGGGTCAGGTAGGCCAGCGCGTCGAAACGGCCGTCGTCGGTGCGGCCGTACACGGCACTGCTGTAGATCTGTTCGTGGTCGTTGCTGGAGTAGCCGTATTTGAGCATCGCGCCGCTGTTGCGACCGTCTTGCAAAAGGTCCGGGGCGTCCTTGGTGGTCATGTTGACCGTACCGCCAAAACCGCCGTTGCCGGTGAACGGCGAGTTGGGGCCTTTCTCGACCTCGATGCTCTTGATCAGCTCGGGCTCGATAAACACGGTGCCTTGCTGGTAGCGCTCAAAGCCGGTTTTGGTGGCGCCGTCGACGGTCATCGGCACGTCTTCGGCGTCGCCGAAACCACGGATATTGATGGTCTGGCCGCCGGGCTTGAGCGAGCCGCCCTGGCTTACACCGGGCAAGGTCTGCAACAGGCTGGGAATGTTGTTGGACTGGTAGCGGTCAATGTCGGCCTGGGTCATGGTCGAGCGGTTGACGGTGCTGGAGTCGACTTCGTTACCAGTGCCGATCACGCTGAGGGCATCGAGCTGGATGGCGCCGCTGTGGGTGGTCTTGCCCTCGTCGGGGCGCACCACGTAGGTGGTGCCGACTTTGATCAGGGTGAACTCGCCGTTTTTCAGCAACGTGCGAATCGCCACTTCCGGGCTGAATTCACCGTTGAGCGCCGGCGCCTGCACGTGCTTGAGCAGTGTCTCATCGAACAACAGCTGGATTTTCGCCTGCTGCGCGACAAAGCTCAGGGACGTGGCCAGCGATTGGGCGGGCAGTTGCAGCCTGAGCGACTCGGCCTGGGCGCTGAGGCTCAAGGCCATGCAGGTGGCAATCAGGGTCGGTCGAAGCAACAGGTGCGAAGCGTGGCAAGGCGCGCGAAACATGAAATCCCCCGGGCGGCTAAATAGCCAAAAAAGTGTGCGTATCCAACACAGTCGGGAGGAAGACGGGGCAGCTGCAAAAAACCACACATGCGAATGCAAAATATTCTCAAGTGTAATTTATGCAGGCCTTACTTGAGTGGTTCGATGCGGACGATGCCATCGGCCGAGGCCACGGTTTTAACCGGCAGCAGGGCGGGCAGGGCGTTGAGCAGGGCATCCGGGTCATTCACATCCAGATTGCCCGAGACCTTCAGTTGCGCCACGGCTTTGTTCACCTGCAAGGGCGCTTGAGGCCGGTAGAGGCTCAGTTCATCGATCAGGCTGGCCAACTCTCGATTGCGAAACGACAGGTGGCCGCTGCGCCAGTCGGCGACTTCTTCGGTGGTGAGTGTCTGCTGCTGCACGGTGCCCTTGGCGTAGCTGTACGCGGCACGCTGCTGGGCGCCGAGCAAGGCCACCGGGCTTTTGGCGTCCGGCTCGAAGGCGACCTGGCCGTGGGCGACGCTGACCACCAGTTGTTGCTGGCTGCGTCGCACGTCAAACCCGGTGCCGACCACCCTCACGTTCGCCTCGCCGGCTTGCACGTAGAGCGGGCGCTCTTTGTCGGCGGCAACTTCGATAAAGACCTGGCCCTTGTCCAGATGCAGGATGCGTTGATACGCGCTGAAATCCACGCGCAGATGGGTGTTGGCGTTCACATACAGTGTGCTGCCGTCGGGCAAGGTGAGGGTGCGCATGCCTTTGGCGTGCCCGGCAATCTGGCTGTGGAACATCTCGCGGGGCGCGCCGATATTTGTCGTCAGCACGGCGCACACCAGCGCGGCGGCCACGGCCAGGGCCGGTCGCACGATCGAGGGTTTGCGTTGGGGCAGCGGTACGGGTTTGTTCGGTTGCTGCAACTGGGCGAGGTCGTCCCACAGTTGTTCGAATTCGGCATAGGCGCGGGCGTGGGCGGGCGTTGCCTGCCAGGCGGCAAAGGCTTTGCGCTCGGCCCGTGCTGCGCCATTGCGGTTGCGGGCAAACCAGCTGGCGGCTTGGGCATCGATGGAGTCGCTCGCCTCGATGTCCAGGGCGTCGATGTCGCTCAGGCGGTTCATTCTGGCTGCTCCGTGCCGGGTTCTGGTTGAAGGCGTTGCTTGCAATGCAGCAGGGCAAAAGCGATGTGCTTTTCTACCATGCTGGTCGAAATACCCATGCGCTCGGCGATCTGCGCCTGGCTCAAGCCTTCGAAGCGGTGCAGCATAAGGGCTTCTCGCCTGCGGGGCGAGAGTTCGGCGAGGACTTCTTTCAACTGTTCCAGGCGTTGCAGGCGCTGCGCGGCGGCCATGGGGTCGTTTTGCGCGTTGGTGACCGGCTCCGTGTCACCCTCGGCCGGCTCGGAATGGGCGCTCTGGCGTACCTTCTGCTTACGCCAGTGATCGCGCAGCAGGTTGCGCGCCATCTGAAACAGAAACGCCCGTGGCTGCTCGACCTTGGCGCGGTCGCGGTAGTTGAGCCATTGGGTGAAGACATCCTGGGTCATGTCCGCCGCGTCGCTGGCGTTGTCCGTGCGTTTGCGCAGGAAATGCAGGATATCTGCATAAAACCCGCGAAAGGCATCGGCGGACAACGGGTCGGGCTTGGGACGAGACATGGATATCCTTCTTGAGGAAGCACGACGTAGATAAGTTGCGAATGATATCGAGAAATATTGTCATTTGTCTCTATGTAAAATGTGGGAGCTGGCTTGCCTGCGATAGCGGTGGTGGCAGCACCATCGTTATCGCAGGCAAGCCAGCTCCCACAGAGGACCGCGGTTTTAGCGCAGTAATGCTTTCAGCTGTTCGATCCCTGCCTCACCCAGCGGGAACACCGGCAAGCGCGGATCGCCCACCTCCAGCCCGGTCATCCGCAACCCGGCCTTGATCGTCGCCGGCAACCCGCCCTTGAGGATGAACTCCAGCAACGGCAACTGGCGATAGAACAGCTCCCGCGCTTTATTCAGGTCATTGGCCAGCACCGCGTCATACAACTCCAGGTTCAGCTGCGGGATCAGGTTCGGCGCCGCCGTGCACCAGCCCTTGGCACCCGCGGCGAAGGCTTCCAGCGCCAGTGGGTTGCAGCCGTTGTAGAATGGCACGTCGCTGTGGCGGCGCAACTGGTGCATGCGTTGAATATCGCCGGTGCTTTCCTTGACCATGGTCACGTTCGCCACCTGTTTGACGATGCGCAGGATCAAGTCCACCGACATGTCCGTGCCACTGGTCGCCGGGTTGTTGTAGAGCATGATCGGCACGCCGATGCTGTCGCCAATCGCGGCGTAGTGGGCAAGGATTTCCGCTTCGCTGAGTTTCCAGTACGAGGCCGGCAGCACCATCACCACATCGGCGCCATTGGCTTCGGCATAACGGGCGCGACGCACGGCCTTGGCGGTGGTCAAGTCAGACACGCTGACAACAGTGGGTACGCGCCTGGCGATTTTCGCCAGGCTGTAGGCGCTGACTTCATCCCACTCCGCATCGCTCAAATACGCACCTTCGCCGGTGCTGCCCAAGGGCGCGATGGCGTGTACGCCGCTGTCGATCAGGCGGTCGATGGAGCGGCCGAGGGCGTCGAGGTCAATGCGCTGGCCGTCGGCGCTGAACGGGGTAATGGTGTAGCCGATGATGCCGTGAATAGTGGGGTTGGGCATGGGAAGTCTCCGCGTGAAAAAGGGCAATCAGTTCAGGCAATCGGCGTGTTTGCGCAGGTTCTGCCGGGCGTAGTAGTTGAACGCGGCGCCATGGCGCTTGGGCTTGGAGATCCAGTCGTGGGCCTCGCGACCCAACTCCGGCAGGATCGGCTTGATGGTGCCCGCCGACATCGCCAGCAACTGCAACTTGGCTGCCCGCTCGATCAACTGCGCGATCACGCAGGCTTCCTCGATGCTCGCGCCGGTGGACAGCTGACCGTGGTGCGAGAGCAGGATTGCGCGCTTGTCGCCCAGGGCCGTGGTGATGATTTCGCCTTCTTCATTGCCCACCGGCACGCCCGGCCAGGCTTCCAGGAAGGCGCAATCTTCGTACAGCGGGCACAGGTCCATATGCGACACCTGCAGCGGCACTTCAAGCATCGACAACGCGGCAATATGCGTGGGGTGCGTATGGATGATGCAGTTCACATCCGGCCGCCCACGGTACACCCAGGTGTGAAAACGGTTGGCCGGGTTGGGGATGCCATGCCCTTCGAGTACTTCCAGGTCTTCGTTGACCAGCAACAGATTACTGGCCGTGATTTCATCGAAACCCAGGCCCAGTTGCTGAGTGTAATAGGTGCCCGGCGTGGGCCCACGTGCGGTGATCTGCCCGGCCAGGCCGGAGTCGTGGCCGTGTTCGAACAGGATACGGCACGTGAGCGCCAGCTTTTGCCGGTCGGTCCACGTATTATCCGCCAGGCTGTTTTGCATCTGGATCAGTGCTTGCTTGACCAGTTGGTCTTTGGGAAGTGCTAATGTCTTGGCCATATCGGTGTCCTTTGGGTTAGAGCAAATGACACTAAAGATGCTATATGACACCTTGTGTCATTAGCAAGCATGATTCTGCCTTTTCTGCAGGGATTAACCGCAGCACATGTCTATCCGTTTGAAATTATTAAGAAAAAAACTTGGCGTAACCCTGGAGTCCCTGGCCGAAAAATCCGGGATGACCAAGAGTTATCTGTCCAAGGTCGAGCGTGGGCTCAACACCCCTTCGATTGCCGCCGCGCTGAAACTGGCCAAGGCGTTGAACGTGAAGGTCGAAGAACTGTTCAGCGAAGACAACGTCCGCCTCGACAGCTACAGCCTGGTGCGCAGCCACGAACGCCCCGACACCGCGCCGGGTTATGCGGTGCTGGCCCATCAGGTCAGCGAACGCAGCCTGCTGCCGTTCATCATTTACCCGCCGGCAGAATTTACCGACAAGACCTTCAAGGAGCATTTGGGCGAGGAGTTTTTGTTTGTGCACGAAGGCCAGGTGGAAGTGGACTTCATGAACGAGCGGGTGATTCTGGAGCGGGGCGATGCGCTGCACTTCAATGCACAGAAACCTCACCGAATTCGCTCGGTGGGGCAGGTGCAGGCGCAGTTGCTGGTGGTGGTGCACAGCAGCGACGAGTGACCGCGATCGCAATTTGAAATGCGATCAATGTGGGAGCTGGCTTGCCTGCGATAGCGGTGTGTCAGTTATGGCAGTGCTTGCTGGCCCACCGCTATCGCAGTCAAGCCAGCTCCCACAGTTGATCTTCTTTGTTCAGTGGATCAGCGTTCGACGGGCACCGAGAGTGCGGCATTACCCAACGGATGCGTACGCGCCGCAAAGAACTTCAGCTCCACACCACTGCCGTCAAACAACTGCGAATACCGGCGCTTCTGCTGGCGGATAAACCCGTCACTGCGGCCCGACACCGAAATTGCCAGCGTCGTCAGCTTGGCCTGGCGAAGCGCATCCACCAGGTGCTGATCCTGCGACCCCAGGTCATGGCCGAAGATGCACAGCGCGCCATCATGGCTCAGCAATTGCTCGTAGCAGAACGACAAGTAATCCGAGCTGCGAATGGTCTTGAGCTTCTCCTCCACCTTGCCTTCGCTGACAAACAGCGGCACATCGTCCAGCGTCTTGATCGTATTGTTGATCGCAAAGCTGCTCAGCAAGGTGCTGTCGGTGGTCGGCAGTTTGCGTGCGGTGCCGTCGAGGTTGCGCACCAGGTGCAGGCCGCCGTGCAGGTAGAGAATGCGTGTGGCCTCGGTACGGGTGTTGCGCAGGTCGAAGCTGGCGTCGGCGCTGCGGAACAGGTCATCGATGCCCGGCGTGTGCAAAATCGCCCAGTAGTTGAGCAGGTCGTAATTGCTGGTGAACACCGTCGCGTAGTGCGTCAACTCAGTGTTGACGGTCGCCAGGGTCGACGGCTGCACCAGGCGCCACGGAATGTGCACGGCGTGGATGGTGTTGATCAGCGCTTCCTTGATCGCGTAGTAACGATTGCGCGGCGCCGCCGAGCTGACCGCCAACGCCTTGTTGACCCGGCTGGTGGTCTTCAACGCGCCCAGCGCTTGCTCGAAGCTGCGGGTTTGCAGGGCATCGAACACGCTGAGTTCGGAGGGGCTCAGGGGCTTTTCTTCGACGGTGCGGGCGTTTTCGAACAGCGAGTCGTAGGCAAAGTCTTCCCAAATCGCGCGGCTGGCGCCATTGCCGATCAGAATCCCATTGAAGTCGATGGCGCTGCGCAGGGCGCTCCAGTCTTCAAGGTGGGCGTCAATATCCTGGAAATCCTTCATTGCGGCGGGTCTACTCGAAATCGGCTGGGTGGTGACTTTATCACGAGCGTGCGTTGATCCTGATCAAGATGCGCCACGCGTTATCGGTTGATTCTGTCGGCATACCGCCTCCGAGGATTGACCATGATCAGCACCTTTTTTATTCCCGCCGTCAACATCATGGGCACCGACTGCCTCGACGAAGCCATGGTAGCCATCCGCAACTACGGTTTTCGCAAGGCGCTGATCGTCACCGACGCCGGGCTGGCCAAGGCCGGCGTGGCCCGCATGATCGCCGAGAAGCTGGCGATGCAGGACATCGACTCGGTGATCTACGACGGCGCCAAACCCAACCCCAATGTGGAAAACGTTGAGAAAGGCCTGGCGATGCTGGAGGCCACGGCCTGTGATTTTGTCGTGTCCCTGGGCGGCGGCTCGCCCCATGACTGCGCCAAGGGCATCGCGTTGTGCGCCACCAATGGCGGGCATATCGGCGACTACGAAGGTGTCGACCAATCGAGCAAACCGCAATTGCCGCTGGTGGCGATCAACACTACCGCCGGCACGGCCAGCGAGATGACCCGTTTCTGCATCATCACCGATGAAACCCGCCATGTGAAAATGGCCATCGTCGACCGCAATGTCACGCCGCTGCTGTCGGTCAACGACCCGACGCTGATGGTCGGCATGCCCAAGGGGCTGACGGCGGCCACCGGCATGGACGCGCTGACCCATGCGATCGAAGCCTATGTGTCGACGGCCGCCACGCCCATCACCGATGCCTGTGCGATCAAGGCCATGGAGCTGATCAGCGCCAACCTGCGCCTGGCCGTGCGTGATGGCAGCGACAAAGCCGCGCGGGAAAACATGGCGTATGCGCAGTTCCTCGCCGGCATGGCCTTCAACAATGCCTCGCTGGGGTTTGTGCATGCCATGGCCCACCAGCTTGGCGGCCTCTACGACCTGCCCCACGGCGTGTGCAACGCGGTGTTGCTGCCCCATGTGCAAAGCTTCAACGCCAGCGTGTGCGCCAAACGCTTGAGCGACGTGGCACGCGCCTTGGGCGCCGATATCAAGGGCATTACCCCGGAAGAGGGCGCCCAGGCGGCCATCGTCGCTATTCGCGCCTTGGCCCATGACGTTGAGATCCCGGCCGGTTTGCGCGAATTGGGCGCCAAGTTGCAGGATATTCCGTTGCTGGCCACCAATGCGTTGAAGGATGCCTGTGGTCTGACCAACCCCCGCCGGGCGGATCAGCGACAAATTGAGGAGATATTTCGCAGCGCGTTCTAAAGGCGGCAGCCGCACGCCGCAAGCGTTAAGCTACAGGTTGAACGGTATTTAACTTGAGCATGAAGCTTGCGGCTTGCCGCTGAGGTCCCCTGATGAGAGTTCTATTATTCGGCGCCACCGGCATGGTCGGCCAAGGCGTGCTGCGTGAGTGCCTGCTGGCCGCTGACGTGCAGGAAGTGGTCGCCGTCGGCCGCACGCCGCTGACCCAGGAGCACGGCAAGCTGCACCAGGTGTTGCACAGTGACATGCTGGACTTCCAACCGCTGGAAAACCTGCTGCAAGGCTTTGATGCGTGCTTCTTCTGCCTCGGCGTGTCGTCGGCGGGCATGAATGAAGCCAAGTACACCCACCTCACCTATGACCTCACCCTGGTCGCGGCCAGCACCTTGGCGCGGCTCAATCCGCAGATGACCTTTATCTATGTGTCCGGCGCCGGCACCGACAGCTCCGAGGCGGGCAAGTCGATGTGGGCGCGGGTCAAGGGCAAGACCGAAAACGCCTTGCTGCGCCTGCCGTTCAAAGCGGTGTACCTGTTTCGGCCTGGGGTGATTCAGCCATTGCATGGCGTGCGTTCAAAGACGCCGCTGTATCAATCCTTCTATACCGTGCTCGGGCCGCTGCTGTCGTTTTTTCGCCGGGTCAAGCCGAGCTGGGTGGTGAGCACCGAGACCGTTGGCCAGGCGATGTTGACGGCGGCGCGTCATGGCGCGCCGCAGGCCGTGGTGGAGCAGGCCGAGATCAAGCGCCTGGCCAGCGAGACACGCTGATGCTGCACAAAAGCCTGGTGCGTCGCCTTGACCTGATCACCCTGCAACTGTTCGTTGCGGTGTTTGAAGAAGGCACGCTGACCCGTGCTGCGGCCCGTGAGGCCATTGCCGTGTCGGCGGCCAGCAAGCGCCTGATGGAGCTGGAGCAGGTGCTGGGCGTGAGCCTGTTCGTGCGGCGTGCCAAGGGCATGGACTTGACCGCCGCCGGCGAAACCCTGCTGCACCATGCGCGGCAGATGCTGTTCAACGTCGAGAAAATGGGCCTTGAACTGGGCGAGCACAGCCACGGTGTGCGTGGTTATGTGCGCATGTTGGCGAATCTGTCGGCGATTATTCAGTTCCTTCCGGAAGACCTGCGCGACTTTTCCCAGCGGCACCCCGAGGTCAAGACGGATCTGGAAGAGCGCCCCAGCAACGGCGTGGTCCAGGGCGTGCTGGACGGGGTGGCGGACCTGGGCATCTGCTCCAGCGATACCGACACCAAAGGCTTGCCCAGCGTGCTGTATCGCCACGACAAGCTGGTGGTGCTGATGCCGGCGGAGCATCCCTTGGCCACCCGCCACACCCTGGCGTTCGAGGAAACCCTGAGCAGCGATTACGTGGGCCTGCACGCCGCCAGCTCAATCAATATGCGCACCCATGCCGCAGCGCGCGAGGCCGGCAAGATGCTGCGCCTGCGTATCCATGTGCCGGGGTTTGATGCGATGTGCCGGATGGTCCAGGCCAATATGGGCATCGGCATCCTGCCGCAAAAGGCTTATGAACTGTTTGGTCGCGCGCTGGGGTTGCATGCGGTGCCGCTGACCGACACGTGGTCGGATCGCAGCTTGATTGTGGTGGTGCGTGATGAAGCGCAGTTGTCGCCGGTGAGCCGGTTGTTGTTTGACTACCTGCGCACGCCACTGAAGTAAGCAAACCCTGTGGGCCTCATCGCGGGCAAGCCCGGCTCCCACAGTAGGAATGCGGTCCCTTGTGGGAGCCGGGCTTGCCCGCGATAGCGATCTGACTGACATCAACACCTGATAGCCGTTCGCATTTCGCGAACGCTCCTTGCCAACTGACGGTTGGATTTATCGCCCGCCTGTCCTCTAGCCTTGGCTGCACATTCCAAGAATAAGAGGACCACCCCATGACAGCGCCGTTGAGCGGTATCAAGGTGATTGAAATCGGCACGTTGATAGCCGCGCCGTTCGCCGCGCGGATGCTGGCCGAGTTTGGCGCCGAGGTGATCAAGATCGAAGCCATGGGTCAGGGCGACCCGCTTCGCAAATGGCGAAAGCTGCACGAAGGCACGTCGCTGTGGTGGTACTTGCAATCACGTAACAAAAAGTCGCTCGCGCTGGACCTCAAGTCCCCGGAGGGCCTGGGGCTGATCAAGCAATTGCTCGGCGACGCCGACGTGCTGATCGAAAACCTGCGCCCCGGCGGCCTGGAGAAACTCGGCCTGGGTTGGGACGTGTTGCATGCGCTGAACCCCAAGCTGACCATGGTGCGCATCTCCGGCTACGGCCAGACCGGGCCTTACCGCGATCGCCCAGGGTTTGGTGCCATCGGTGAGGCCATGGGCGGTATTCGCTACACCACCGGCAACCCCGACTCGCCGCCGGCGCGGGTCGGTGTCAGCCTGGGTGACTCGCTCGCCTCGCTGCACGCGGTGATCGGCGCGCTGATGTCGTTGTTGCGGGTCAAGACCGGGCAGGGCGTGGGGCAAGTGGTCGATGTGTCACTGGCCGAAAGTGTGTTCAACCTGATGGAAAGCCTGGTGCCCGAATACGACATGCTCGGCCATGTGCGTGAGCGCAGTGGCGGCGCCTTGCCGGGTATCGCGCCGTCCAACACCTACCTGACCGCCGATGGCGCCTACGTAGTGATCGCCGGCAACAGTGACCCGATCTACAAGCGCCTGATGCACACCATCGGCCGTGCCGACCTGGCCGAAGCGCCGGAGTACGCTCACAACGACGGCCGCGCCGCCAAAAGTGGCCTGCTCGACGCGGCCATCACCCACTGGACCAGCAGCCTGCCTATCGACCAGGTGCTCAGCGCGCTCGAAGCCGCTGAAGTACCGGCCGGGCGCATTTACTCGGTGGCCGATATCGTCAGCGACCCGCACTACCAGGCCCGTGACATGCTGCTCAATGCCCAGTTGCCCGGCGGCGTGTCGGTGAAGATGCCCGGTATTGTGCCCAAACTCTCTGAAACCCCCGGTGGTGTGAACTGGCAGGGCCCGACCCTGGGCCAGCATACCGATGACATCCTTGGCAGCCTGGGCCTCACCGGCGCCGATATCCAACGCCTGAAAACCGCGGGAGTGGTGCAATGATTACTGATTATTCCGACGCGCTGATCGTGCAGGAAGTGTCGCCGCGCGATGGCTTGCAGATCGAACCGACGTGGGTTGAAACCGCCGACAAGATCAGGCTGATCAACGAGTTGGCGCATGCCGGTTTTTCGCGAATCGAGGCGGGCTCGTTCGTGTCGCCCAAGGCCATTCCCGCGTTGCGTGATGGCGAGCAGGTGTTCCAGGGGATTGAGCGCCGGGCCGGTGTGATTTATGTCGCGCTGATCCCCAACCTCAAGGGCGCCCAGCGCGCCATCGAGTCGCGCGCCGATGAGCTGAACCTGGTGATGTCGGCCAGCCAGACCCACAACCTGGCGAACATGCGCATGCGCTGTGAGGCTTCGTTGGCAGCCTTTGGCGATATCGTCAGCTTTGCCGCCGACCACCCGGTGCGCCTTAACGGCAGCATCGCCACTACTTTCGGCTGCCCGTTCGAAGGCAAGATCGATGAAGACCGCGTGCTGCAAATGGTCGAGGCCTATCGCGAGCTGGGCATTGCGGGCATCACGCTGGCCGACACCACCGGCATGGCCAATCCACGTCAGGTCGAACGTTTGGTCAAGCGCGTGCTGCAACAGGTGCCGGCCAGCGATTTGACCCTGCATTTTCACAACACGCGTGGCCTGGGTTTGTGCAATGTGCTGGCCGCTTACGAGGCCGGAGCCCGGCGGTTTGACGCGGCCTTGGGTGGCCTCGGCGGTTGCCCGTTTGCGCCGGGCGCGTCAGGCAATATCTGCACCGAAGATTTGGTCAACCTGTGCGAGGAGGTCGGCATTCACACCGGCATCGACCTGCCGCACCTGTTGCAAATGTCCCGCCGCCTGCCGGCCTTGCTTGGGCATGAACTGCCCGGCCAAGTAGCCAAGGCCGGGCGCAATGGCGACCTGCACCCGCCACCGGCTTACATCGCCACGCTGTAACGCGCGACCAGACAACAAAAACAATCGGGCGCCTGTGAGCAGCCCGCTGGAGAGAAACCATGAGCACTAATACGTTAGAGGCCGGCGTGCGCCCGGCCGCTGAAATCGATGCCGAAAAAGCCCTGGTCAGCAAGGTCGCCTGGCGCCTGATGCCGCTGATCATGGTGTGCTACCTGTTCGCGTTTTTTGACCGTATCAACATCAGCTTCGCCAAGTTCCAGCTGCAAACCGACCTGAGCCTGAGCGACACCGCCTATGGCCTGGGCGCCGGGTTGTTTGTGGTGGGTTATGTGCTGTTCGAAGTGCCGAGCAACATGATGCTCTACAAGGTCGGTGCCCGCCGCTGGATCGCGCGCATCATGATGTCGTGGGGCCTGGCCACGGCGGCCATGGTGTTTGTCACCGCTGAATGGCAGTTCTATGGCCTGCGCTTCATCATCGGCGCCATGGAGGCGGGGTTTGCGCCTGGCGTGCTGTATTACCTGACGCTGTGGTTCCCGCAGCACTTTCGTGGGCGCATCACCTCGATGCTGTTCCTGGCCTCGGCATTCGCCGGTTTGGTCGGCGCGCCATTTTCCGGCCTGGTGCTGGAGCACCTCGACGGCGTACTGCAAATGCGCGGCTGGCACTGGCTGTTCCTGCTCGGCGGCTTGCCCTGCATCGGCCTGGGTTTTCTGGTGCTGACCTTGCTCAAGGACCGCATTGAAGACGCGCATTGGCTGACGCCTGCCGAGAAAACCCTGCTGTCGAGCCGCATCGCCAGGCATGAGCCGAACGCGCACGGTGGCTCGTTGCTCTCGGCGATCCGCATTCCAGGGTTTTTGATGCTTGGGTTTATCTACTTTCTGATCCAGGTGGCGTCTTACGGCCTCAACTTCTGGGCGCCACAGTTGATCCGCAGTGCCGGCACCCAGAGCCCGGTGATGATCGGCCTGCTCACCGCCATTCCCTATGTGTGCGGGGCGATCAGCATGGTGGTGATCGGGCGACTGTCGGACGCCACCGGCGAGCGCCGCAAGTTTGTCTGCGGCTTGGTGGTGCTGGGCGCCATCGGTTTCTTCTGTGCCGGGATCTTTGCCGACCACACCACCTTCCTGATCATCGCCCTGGGCCTGCTGGGCGCGGGCATTATTGCCTCGATCCCGACCTTCTGGACGCTGCCGCCCAAGTTGCTGGCCGGCGCCGGTGCGGGGGCGGCCGGTGGCATTGCGGTGATCAACACCCTCGGGCAGTTCGGCGGTATCGTCAGCCCGGTGATGGTGGGGCGCATCAAGGACCTTACCGGCAGCACCACGCCGGCGCTGTATGTGATCGGCGTGTGTGCGCTGTTGGCGGCGGCGCTGCTGCTGTGGGGCTTGCCACAAAAACTGCGCACGCTCGACAAGGGCTGATCAGCCTGCCGTCGCCAGGGCGCGCGCCGGGGTGGCGCTGAACTGAATCAACACCACCCCGCCAATCAACAACAACGCCCCCAACACGCGGGGCGTTGTCAGTTGGCGCTCCACCAGGCCAAACAAGCCAAAGTGATCGAGCAACAGCGAAGCGAGAATCTGCCCGGCCATGGCCAGCGCAATAAACCCCGACGCGCCGAGCTTGGGCAGCAACATCAACGCCAGCGAAATGAAGCACACCCCAAACGCGCCACCGGCCCACATCCACAGCGGCGCCTTGGTGATAAACGCCAGGCTCGGCAGCGGTAAACGCAGCGCCACAATCACTGGCAGCAGCACGATGATGCTCACCAGCAGTGACGCCAGCGTGGCCCACAACGGGTGCCCCAGCCCGCGCCCGAGGCTGGCGTTGATCGCACTCTGAAACGGCACCACCGCGCCAGCGAACACCGCCAGTGCCAACAGACCTACCCAATGCAACGTCGTCATCTCAGTTCTCCCAGAGGTTTTGCTGGACTCTAGGCTATTCGTCGCGCAAATTTAAATTCCAAGTTCTTATGCCGAGCATGCAGCTGATGAATGATCTGCGCCGCATCGACCTCAACCTGTTGGTGATCCTCGACGCCTTGCTCAGCGAGCAACACGTCACCCGCGCCGCCGAGCGTTTGCACCTGAGCCAGCCGGCGGTCAGCCATGCGCTGGCGCGTTTGCGTGATCTGCTCGGTGACCCGTTGCTGGTGCGCCAGGGCGGCGCTTTGGTGCCGACCGCCCGCGCGCTGGAATTGGCTGCGCCACTGGCCGAAGCCCTGGCCCAGGTGCAGGCGCTGCTGGCGCCCAACCGGTTTGAACCGGCGTCGGCCAAGCGCAGGTTTCGCGTGGCAATGTCGGACTACAGCGCGGCGATTTTTCTGCCGGATCTGGTTTGCACGCTGCGCCGTGAAGCGCCTGGCATCGACCTGCAAATCGTCCAGGCCAGCCGCGAAGGCATGGTCGACGGCGTGCTCAATGGCGACCTCGACCTGGCCGCCGGGGTGTTCCCCGACATGCCCGCCGAACTGCGCACTACGCCGTTATTCGAGGAGCATTACACCTGCCTGATTGACCGTGACAGCCTGCCGCCAAACGGTGTGCTCGACCTGCCCACTTACCTGTCGCGTCCGCATGTGTTGCTGGAAATGCGCGGCAGCGGCACCCCGGAGATCGAACGGGCGTTGACGGCGATTCGTGAGCGCCGGCATGTGGCGATCAGCCTGCCGCACTGGGGCGTGGCGCCGCAGTTGATCCAGGGCACAGACCTGATTTTGACGGTGTCATCCAGAGGCTTGCTCAACATCGATCAGCAGCACCTGCTGGCTGTGCCGCCGCCGTTTCATATTCCTTCGTTTGCGTTTGAGCTGTCGTGGCATGCGCGGAGGTGCGGGGATTCGGGGTTGCAGTGGTTGATTGGGCAGGTGCAGGGTGTGTTGTCCGTCTGAACCGTGGCTACCAGGAAGCGGGTGGCTGGCGGCGTGTATGAAAAATTCGCATCACCTGTAACCGGCCATCTCGAATACGGTAGGGAACGATATAGGGCCATCGGGGCACTACCCATTCGCGCGTGCCGGGCACTCTGCCTTCTTTGCCCATTGCCGGAAATTCAGCGACATGTTCAAGTCCGGTCAAGATCGCCTGCACGAACTCATGGGCAGCTTTCGGGTTTTCTTCGGCAATGTAGGCCGCTTCATCGTCAAGATTCCTGAGGGCAGCCCTCAGCCACTCAACCTGCATTGTTACGCCATTTATCGGCGACTGCTTTTACTTCGGCCGCTGTCGCAAAGTCGTCCGCATCAGCTTCTTTCAATGCTTTTTGAATTTCCTCTATTTGCCAGGCCTCACGCGTCAGGTATTCGCGTAATGCATCTACGGCTAGAAAGGATTTGCTGCGCCCTGTCGCCTTGGCGAGACTGGCAAGCGTGTCGGCGACGTCTTCCGGTATGCGTAGAGACATAACAGACATAAGAGCCTCGATGTAGTGATGTGTAGTGCAACATACTACATCGTCATCGCAAAAACGGTTTGCCCCGTTCGTCACTGGGTGAATAGATAAAAGGACATTCCATGCTCTCCGGCCTTAACCACCTGACCCTTGCCGTCACCGACCTGAACCGCAGCATCAGTTTCTACCATGAATTGTTGCAGCTTAAGCTCGATGCGAGCTGGGACGGCGGCGCCTATCTGTCGCTGCCCGGTTTATGGCTGTGCTTGTCCCTCGACCCATCACGCTCGCCCGCGCCTGCGGCTGAATACACGCACTACGCGTTTACCGCCGATACCGGTGATTTCGCGGCGCTGGTGGCGCGCCTGCGTGCTGCGCAGGTGCAGGAATGGCGCGATAACCGCAGTGAAGGTGCGTCGTTCTACTTTCTCGACCCCGATGGCCACAAGCTCGAAGCCCACGTGGGCGATCTGGCCTCGCGTTTGCAGGCCTGTCGCGCCAAGCCTTATGCCGGAATGACGTTTTACCCGTAGCGGCGGAACGTGCAGAATCCCTCCACCTCATTACCGTCTATCAGAGTCGCGCCCATGACCCTATCCCTGCTGTTCGCCGTGCTTGCTTCGGGTTTTATCTACGGCATTACGCCAGGTCCGGGCGTGCTCGCCGTATTCGGTATCGGCGCTGCCCGTGGCCGTCGTGCCGGGGCGGGTTTTTTGTGCGGGCATTTACTCGGCGACGTGGTGTGGTGCAGCACGGCGTTGATTGCCATCGTGGGCGCGCGGGAAGTGGGCAGCACAGCCTTTGATGCGCTGGGCGTGCTCAGCGGTTTGTACCTGTTCTGGCTCGGCTGGCGTGCGATCCGTACCCAGCGGCGCAGCAGCGACGCCCCTCAGGGCGCGGCGCGGCATCCATTCTGGCACGGCATCCTGTTCGGCCTCACCAACCCCAAGGCTTACCCGGTGGCCGTGGCAACTTTTACCGCGTTGTTATCCAGCCGTGCCGAGTTGCTGACGTGGGCGATGCTGCCGTCGTTGATCTTCCTGAGCTTTATCGGTGGCCTGCTGGCCTATGCCATTCTGATCGGCGTGGTCGGCGCTCAACGTGTGCGCACGGTGTATCAGCGCCATGAAATCCTCATCACCAAACTCTGCGGCGTGATGTTTATCGGCTTCGCCATCAATGCCCTGGCGCACGCGTTGCCGGGCCTGTTTGGCAGCAAACCGGCCTGATACAGCGACGACCGTTCGTCGCACTGGCAAGTTTTTTCTAAACCTTTGCCGCCCTGAAAATTCGAATTCAGGGCGGGGCGTCTTTTCCCGCACCTATTTTTGACCTGGAGGAACCCATCATGAGCCGCATGGCTATCCGGTTACGCACCGCCAGTTTCGCGATGCTGCTGGGCCTCGGCGCCAGCAATGCTTTCGCCCAGTCGCCTGCTGAATTCATCGAGCAGGCTTCGGCCAAAGGGATGGCCGATATCGAAACCAGTCGCATGGCCCACGCCAGAACCTCGTCCCAGGAAATCAAGGACTACACCATCGAGGTGATCAACGAGCGCACCCAGGCCAACCAGCACCTGGCGGCCATCGCCAAGAAGCTCGACCTGCCGGTAGCGCCGCGCGAGAAGATCGTTGATAAAGCCGAAACCCTGATGCCGGAACTCAAGGACGGCGACTCGTTTGACGCCGCTTACACCGCGCAACAGGTCAAGGAAAACGAAGACGCCATTGCCCTGTTCAAACAGGAAGGCGCGGCGTCGGACGTGCCGGAAATCAAAGCGCTGGTGGATGAGACGCTGCCCAAGCTGGAGGAACGCCTGCAAAAGGCGCGTGCCTTGGCGTCGACTTACGGCAAAGGTCATCAAGGCGACGGTTGAGTCCGTCACCTGAGATAGAAAACGGCGGTTGGATTTCTCCAACCGCCGTTTTTTTATGCCTGGTTCAGATCGGTCTTGTTGGTCACCGCATCGTCAACCACTTCGCCGCAACTGCTGTTAAGGCTGACACTCCCTGCCGCGCCGATGCTGCGGTATTCCCGGCGCAATTTTTCCAGTTCTTTACGGTCCAGGCCATCAAGGCTCAGCACGGCGTTTTGCGCATCCTTGGAGACGCGCAGCAACTCGTCGATATTGATATGCAGGATGTCGTTGTCGCGGTTTTGCGTGTTCTGGATCAGGAACACCATCAGGAACGTGATGATGGTGGTTGAGGTGTTGATGATCAGTTGCCAAGTGTCGTTGTAGTGGAAATATGGCCCGCTGAGGCTCCACAGGAAAATCAGTGCGACAGCCGCGTAGAACGTGCGGGCACTGCCTGCCCAGCGGGACAGAGATTGGGAGACTGCAGAAAATTTCATGACCGTTGTTCCTTGACCGGTGGGTGATGAAATTATGGACCGCAGGTGTGCTTGGAAATTTCTTTTTACATTTGAGCGAGAAAACAGCGTTGTACGTCCACGGCTCCCGCCCTCAGAAAGCCAGCTCTGCCTGGCCGGCGCCCTCAAGCGCGAGCAAATACTGCTTGGCCTCAAGCCCACCGGCAAACCCGGTCAGCCCGCCCGAAGCACCAATTACCCGGTGGCAGGGTGCGATGATCGAGATGGGGTTGCGGCCATTGGCTGCGCCAACTGCGCGCACGGCCTTGGGGTTGCCGATCTGCCGGGCAATCTGGCTGTAGCTGCGGGTTTCGCCGAAGGGAATGGTCAGCAGTGCCTGCCAGACTTGTTTCTGGAAGTCAGTGCCGTCGAAGTCCAGTTCCAGATCGAACTGGTTGCGGGTGCCGTTGAAGTATTCCCGTAGCTGGCGCTCGGTTTCCAGCAATACCGGGCTGTCGTCGGCTTGATGCAACTCGCCCAGGCGCACGCGATTGGCGCGTTCTGTTTCCCACAGGATGGCGCTGAGTTTGCCGTTGCGCGCCACCAGGGTGAGCTGGCCGACGGGAGAGGGCATGAGCTTGTAGTGGTAAGACATGAGCGGATTCCTCGACAGGCTTGGATTAAAGGTACGACGCTACTGTAGTTTTATCCGCTTGCCCGGAAACTGCGTTTCTTGCGGTCGAATTCCTGTTGGGTCTAAAAATTCCCGTACAGCCAATTGGAAAAAAGCGGATACAAGACATACCGAAAAACAGTGTAGAGCGCCATTAGCACAGACGGCGTACTCAGCAAAAATAGCGAAACAGCATTAAGCAGGGTGCCAATCAACGTGAACGCTGCTACCGGGCGGCTGGCGGATTGCCAGGCGAGCTTTGCGCCATAGGCTGATGCTGCAAGTGCTCCGAGCGCCAGCAGCAGCCCGAGCGGAAATGGCAGCCTCACAAACGAGACCACCAGTGGCAGCACCACCACCCAGCCCACCACTTGGCGCAGGATGGGTTTTGGTGTGCGTTGTCCAGGTTCAAGCATTGCAGTCATCCCGATGTCAGTGCTGATGAATCGGCATCATCTCGACTGGCGGGCACCGTTGCACTCAGACTTTACTGAGCTGGCGTCACCGGTCCTGTTGCAGCACCTTGAGCGCCGCCGACGCCAGGAACCCAGACCGGCTTTTTTCTTCCGGGTGGCTGAGTACATAGTCATCGATGCGATTGAGCAGGTAACCCGGCAGGGTAATGTTGAGCTTCTGCGCCTTGCCCAGGTACTTGGTCACATCAATGTCGATCACAGCCCAGGTGCAACCGGCGTATTCGGGGTTGGCCGCGTGCAGGGTGACTTTTTGTGCAGGGGGAATCGGCGCGCCATCCTCCGCAAGGATTTCGAAGTGCCCTTCGATCGCTTCGCGGGCCATGGCCATGGCGTCGTCCAGGTCGTCGCCGGCGGAGTAGCAGCCAGGAATATCCGGCACTTCCACGCCCCAGGCGTTTTCCTGGTCACCGGTTGAAATTGCGATGGGGTAAAGCATGTCTATTGCCCTCCAGGGACGCTCAGCTCAGCAGTGCCTGTTTTAAAATGCTCTTGGCGGTCTTGTCCAACAGGTCCTTCTTTGGATGAGGAATCGTCACCAACCCCGGTTTGGTCGGGTGTTTGAAGTGGTGGTGACTGCCTCGGGTGCGCACCAGGTACCAGCCGTCCGCAACAATGTGACCTATCAAATATCGGCTATCCACAGCACCTCCTTGTGGTGTGTGTTGGTGGTGACTATAACCACTGAAAATAAATTATCAACACTCTACCTACCGACGATCGATGACCGGCGTTTCGGGAAGTGCTGAATGAAGTGTATGAGCCCGTGGAAACGGCGGTGGAGAGAGGTATTGCGAGGGTTTTCGAAGTGTTACTCGTTGTTTAAGACTTGGGCGAGAACGGCCAGAAATGCGTCAGCCAGCAGGTTTTTTCTGGCCGCAGGCGTCAGCACCAACAGCTGCGCACAGGCATCCACCTCGACCATGGGTTTATAGGTGACGCCCTTGTTCATCAAGCTCCGGGTACATTCGGGCACCAATGCCACGCCTTGCCCGGCGGCCACCAACGCAATGATCGAGGTGATCTGCCGCCCGGTCGGCCCGGCACGCAGGGGCACGCCGTGGTGTCGGTACAACTGCTCGATCGACTGGTTCAAGCCCGACCCATAATCGGGCGGAAACAGAATCAGCGGGTAAGCACCGAGCTGTGCCAGGCTCACCTGCGTTTGGCGGGCTAACGGGCTCTCACTGGAAACCGCCGCCCACAAACGTTCCTCCCCCAGCGACAACGCTTGCACGGCCTGGCTTTGCGGCAACAGGCGGCTCAGGCCGACATCCAGGCGCCCATCCGCCACTTGCGCGCCCAAGCTGCCGGACGCGCATTCCACCAAGGTCAGTTGCACATCGGGAAAACCCTGGGCGAAGGCCTGGATCGCCTGGCTGAACAGGTCCGACAGCGCGATCGAACTGACGTAACCCAAGGTCAGTTGCCCGGCGGTCCCGGCGGCCAATTTACCGGCGATGACCTGTGCCAGTTCCACCTGTTCCAACACCCCACGCGCATAGGGCAGGAACGAACGGCCCTGGGCGGTGAGGGACACCGTGCGGCTGGTGCGATCAAACAACTTGAAGCCCAACTCCGTTTCCAGCGCCGAGATCTGCCGGGTCAACGGCGGCTGGGCCAGGTGCAGGCGAAGGGCTGCGCGGCCGAAGTGCAGTTCTTCGGCGACCGTCAGAAAGTAACGCAGCTTGCGTAGGTCGAGCATCCTGATCCTTGGGTATTGATCGGTTCGAATTCGGTATTGGTTTAAGACCCGCTGGCCATTCTATAAAGACCTCACAAAATAAAACGAGAGGTTTCATGAAACCGCGCCTGCATTGTGCCCGTCTTGCCCTGTTCCTGTGTGGCTGCGCGGCGTTTCTGAACCTGTATGCCACCCAGAGCATCCTGACCACCTTCGCCGCGCAGTTTCATATCAGCGCCAAGGCGGCGGGCTGGAGTATCACGGTCACCACCCTGGCCGTGGCGATTACCGCGCCATTTGTCGGCCGGCTGACCGGGCGTTTCGAGCAGCGTACGGTCATCGCCGTGGCCGCGCTGTTACTGGCCGTGCCCGCGCTGATGACTGCCTACGCCGGTAGCTTTGCCCAAGTGCTGGTGTGGCGTTTTGTGGAAGGTATGTTGATCCCGGTGGTATTTGCCACCAGCGTGGCTTACATCGGCGACCGCTGGCGCGGCGCCACGGTGACCGAAGTCACCAGCCTCTATGTGGCGGGCACCGTACTGGGCGGGTTCGCCGGGCGCTTCGTCACCGGCGTGATGACCGAATATGTCGGCTGGCGCGAGGCCTTTGAATTGTTGGCCGTGTTGAGCGTGATGGTCGGTGGGTTCATTCAGTTTTTGCTGCCCGATAACCCGCCGCGAGTCGCACCGGTCAAGGCTGCTTCGTCAGGCGTTTTTCGCAAGCCATTGGTGGCTGCCTACGCCGTCGGGTTTTGTGTGTTGTTTTCCCAGGTCGCGGCCTTAACCTACGCGGGCCTGTACCTTGGCCTACCGCCTTTTAACCTCGGGCCTGCGGCCTTGGGCACGCTGTACATGGTGTTTCTGCTGGCCTTGATCGTGATCCCGATCGCCGGCCGCCTCAGCAAAGCCCGGCCCCACGCCGAGCTGCTGGCTGTGGCTGCCGCGCTGGGCATCAGTGGCTCGGCGCTGACCCTGGCCCCGTCGCTGTGGTGCATCGTGGTGGGCCTGGCGCTCAGTTCGACCGGGGTCTTTCTCGCCCAGGCCGCCGCCAATGCGTTCATCAGCGCCACTGCGCAGGGTAACAAGGCGGGTGCCGTGGGCGTTTACCTCACGTGTTATTACCTGGGCGGCAGTTGTGGTGCCATCGTGCCCGCATTGATGTGGGAGCGCTGGGGCTGGGCGGGGTGTGTAGCGCTGATTATCGGTTTTCAACTGCTGACGTTGCTGATCGCCCTGACGGGCTGGAAGCCTCTTAAACCTGAGTTGATCCAAGCCTCATGAACGACGCCATCGCTGTGCCTGCCCGCGAAACCTCTAACCGCCGCCGCTCGTTGATCGCGGGCTGCGGCGCCCATGCCGTTCACGATGGCCTTACGGATGTGATCTACGTGCTGCTGCCGATCTGGCAGGCGCAGTTCGCGCTCTCCTACGCCCAGATCGGATTATTGCGCGGTGCCTATTCCGGGATGATGGCCGTGTTCCAGCTGATGGCCAGCCGCGCTGCGCGGCGCTGGGGCCGTCTGCCGATGTTGGTAGGCGGCACTGCGCTGGCGGGCGTTGCGTACTTATTGGTGGGGCAAGCCACTGGGCTGACCCTGTTGCTATTGGCGCTGCTGCTCGGTGGTTTGGGCGCCAGCACCCAACATCCGCTGGCGTCCTCGATGATTACCGACGCTTACGAGGACGGCGGCGGGGTCAAGCAAGCCTTGTCCCACTACAACTTTTCCGGCGATATCGGCAAAACCCTGATTCCGGGTTTGGTCGGCTTGCTGCTCACCGTTATCAGCTGGCGCGCCAGTGCCACCCTGTTGGGTTTGCTCGGCCTGGCTGCGGCGGGGTTGTTGTGGTGGCTGGTGCCTGCGCAAACGGCCGAAACCGCTTCTGCAAAAAAAGCCAAATCCCTCAGCGGAACCGGCTCCATCACTGGGCTGCGCGCGCTGATACTCACCGGCACACTCGACAGCGCCGTGCGCATGGGCTTTCTCACCTTCCTGCCATTTCTGCTGCAAGCCAAGGGCGCGGGGACTGCCGGTATCGGCCTGGCGTTGACGATGTTGTTTATCGGTGGCGCGTTCGGCAAATTGCTCTGCGGCTACCTCGGTGCCCGCATCGGCATGATGAAAACCGTATGGCTGACGGAAACCAGCACGGCGCTGCTGATCATTGCCGCCGTGTACCTGCCGCTGAATGGACTGATGGTGACGCTGCCGCTCCTTGGCTTAATGCTCAATGGCACTTCTTCAGTGCTGTACGGCGCCGTGCCGGACCTGGCGGCGGCGGGTAAACGCGAGCAGGCGTTTGCAGTGTTCTACACCGGCACAATCGGCGGCGGCGCGCTGGCGCCGGTGCTGTTTGGTGGTGTCGGCGATGCACTGGGTGTGCCGGTGGCGGTGATGGTGCTGGCGGGCATGTTGTTGGTGACGTTGCCCTTGGCGTGGGTGGTGCAGCGAGGGTGTGCGCCTCAGGCAATCGAGTGATTGCTGGAATGTCCAGGCCGGGCCAACAGATCAATGCCAAGTGAGTGAAGCACCTTCAGAACCGTTTCAAAACGCGGTTTGGCGCCTGGGGCAAATGCCTTGTACAAGCTCTCGCGTCCTACACCCGCATCAGTAGCAATCTTTGTCATGCCACGGGCTTTGGCTACATAGCCTAATGCTCGGAGGAATTCCTCGTTGTCACCGTCTGCCAGCACTTGAGAGAGGTATTCGCTGATGGCCTCATCACTGTCGAGCAGCTCGGCCATATCAAATGTCGTCAGTGTTTGAGCCATGATCAAACCTCCTTTGCTAATTTTTTTGCTCGCCGTATATCGGCCTCTTGTGAAGACTTGTCGCCACCTGCCAGCAAGATGACGACCTCCCTGCCGCGCAGGGTGAAATAAACGCGATAACCCGCACCCACGTCTATCCGCATCTCTGAAATACCGCCGCCCAGCACCTTGAAATCACCCAGATTGCCCACACTGGCTCGCTCAATACGTCGAGCAATGGTGATTTTTGCGCGCAGATCGCGGATTGCCGAGCACCAGTGAGTGAAAGCTTGGGTTTGCTGGATTGAATAACGCACGGGGCCTCACAGAGTTTCACTGTATCTAATTGGATACGGGTTGGCAAGAGACATGTCTGTGTCGAAGGCTGGGGAGAGTGATGCGAGGGCGTGCCGGTTTCAAACGTTCTTCAGGGTTTTCCTATTGCCGGAATTTACGGTCTGAAGGAGAACGGTACGGCGGTCCTGAATGTTGTGTTATTGCCTACACAACACGCAGAATCGTCTGAGTTGTACGCCTTGGACGAGCGCTTTAAGGTTCGTCTGCCGCTGCCCATCAGCGGTCGGGTTTAGTAGCCCGATTTGATCAACGGCGTATGGCTGTCCCATCAGTCAGACATCTCGATGTCTGTTCTCAATGGTGGCTGTACGCAGGGCACTTTCGGGTGCGCCGGTTTCGTTGATCCGCCGGTCTACTAACCTGCATACAGCCGCCACCCATTGTTTAGTAGCTCTGGAAGGTGGTCCTTACCGAGGATCAACAGATGTGTACTGACGCCTGTAACCCAACCGCGACCCTGTTCAGCGTCCGCCCCGAAGCCAACACCGAAGCCTTGCTCGCCAACGCCTACGAAACCATTGCCGGCGCGGGTGCCATGACCAACGAGTTCGCCGAAAGCCTGCCTTCTCAGCATCGCTACCTGGCCTTGGCCATTCAGCAAATGATCGAGCTGGGGCTGATGCTGGTAGAAGCGGCGCAAGACCGCGTGGACCGCGCCGCGTAGGTTTTTCACGCCCTGTAACAGGCTTGCCTTCCCAGGCCGCACATACCAAGGGGAAGGGGAGCCAGATATTCTGCATCGGAGCAGGTCGCTCACCCATGAAGCCAAATTTAGAACATAAAAAAACCGGCCACCAAGGGCCGGTTTTTTTATGCATCTCCCGCCAGAACCAACCTGACGCAAGACCAAAATCTGAGTGGAGCGGGTAGAGGGAATCGAACCCTCGTCGGAAGCTTGGGAAGCTACTGTTCTACCATTAAACTATACCCGCTCAGAGCGGCTGACTTTGTACCAGATGTTCGCCGGGATTTGAAGTTTTTCTTCGAAAAATGTGTGAGTTGGGTTCATCAAGCTTGTGTGGGAACTGGCTTGCCTGCGATTGCCCTAGGTATCTACACAATCGGTTAACACGAAGTCTACGGCAGGTGGGCTGTTGTGGCGAGCAGGCTTGTCCTGCGTTGGGCTGCGAAGCGGCCCCAAACCCAGACGCTGAGTTCTTTCAGGAAAATTGCAGTGCCTTTACCGGGGGCTGCTTCGCAGCCCAACGCAGGACAAGCCTGCTCGCCACAGAAGAAATTGCCTTCAACAGTTGTGTAGGTACCTAGGCTGCGATTGCATCACCTGAGTGTGACTGACACACCACATCGCCTGCATCGCGGGCAAGCCCGGCTCCCACATAAGCCGCCTTTCAAATCGCAAACGCATGCTGCGTCTGGCCCTGGTGATAACGCAACCGACTCACCTGGCGTTCTGGTTTCAAAAAGCCCACCACCGCATCCCGGCTGTCCCGGCAGGCCGCCTTGTGTTCCATGTCCAGAAAATGGCCGGTCGCCTGGATGGTGCTGAAGCTGCTGTTGGCCACGTGCTGGCCAAACAGCTTGGCATCCTCGGCGCTGGTGTATTCATCCCATTCGCCATTCAAAAACAGCACTGGAATGTCGATCTGCCTGGCGGCTTTGAGGTAGCACAGCCGGTCGCTGTTGAGCACGTGGTTGATGTGGAAGTGCATCTGCCCGTATTCATGCTCGGCCAGGCCGCTCACATGCTTGTAGTTGAAGCGCTTGAACAGTGATGGCAGGTGTTTGCCGATGGTGCTGTTGACCAGGTGGCCCACGCCGTGGCGGTCGAGGTTGCCGAGGTAGTCGACACCGCGTTCGAGGTAGTCGCGCATGGGCGTGTTGATCACCGGCGAGAACGAGCTGATCACCGCCTTTTCCACCCGGCGTGGCCGGTGGGCGAGGGCGACCAGGGCAGCGGCGCCACCCCAGGAGAACGACAGCACGTGTTCGGCGCCGAAGTGCTCGATGAGTTCCAGCAGGATCTGGCCTTCGACTTCCTTGGTCAGCATGTGCTCATGACGGTTATGGATTTTGGAGCGGCCAGCGTAGGGCTGGTCGTACAAAACCACATTGAATTGCGGGTACAGGCTTTTCACGGTTTGAGCGAAGGATGCCGTGGTGGCCATGGAGCCGTTGACCAGGATGATGGTCTTTGCAGCAACGTCCGCGCGATAGAACTCCGTGTAAACCCGATACTGACCCTGTATATCCAACACAGCGATTTCTGGCCTCATGTCGTAAGACTCCTGGCAAGCGGGTAGGGCGCGCAGATCACTCTGCACGAGCTTTATGACAGGTAGGCATACGCCTGGAAGATGAGGGCCCATGTCGGTCCGATAGCGGCTGGCCGACGGGTGTTGTTGTGGCGGGCTGTTTGCCGGAAAGGCCCGTGGATCAAGCGCGGGCGGGGCAAGGTGTTTCTTGGAGGTTATGGGGCGACTCGCCAGTCATCATTTGGCTGACGTCTTGATTCAAGCAGCACAGGCGCCAGCTCGCAAGGCGACACGCTGGTTTTTTGCCATCACCGGCTGAACGGTCGTCAGACCTGTCGGATTTCTTCGTCGGTCAGTTCCCGATATTCGCCCGGCGCAAGGGTGGCATCCAGCACCAAAGGCCCCATCCGCTCACGGTGCAAGCCAATCACTTTGTTATCAAAATGCCCGAACATGCGCTTCACCTGGTGATAGCGGCCTTCGATGATGCTCAGGCGAGCGGTCCTTGGGCCAAGTAGCTCAAGGTCGGCGGGTTGGGTGGTGAGGTCTTCAAAGGCGAAATACAGGCCCTCTTTAAAGGTTGCCGCGTACTCCGCACCAATGTCCTGCTCGGTATGCACGAGGTAAACCTTGGGCAGTTTGGTCTGGGGTTGGGTCAGGCGCCGCGACCATTGGCCGTCGTTGGTGATCAGCATCAGCCCGGTGGTGTTGAAATCCAGACGGCCGGCGATGTGCAGCTCATGCTTGTGCGGTTCATCCAGCCAATCAAGCACGGTGGGATGCACCGGATCGGCGGTCGCGCTCACGCAGCCTTGGGGTTTGTGCAGCATGAAATAACGCGCCGGTTTGCCGGCTTGCAGTACCTCACTATCGACACAAACGCGGCTGAACTCTCGCACGTCATGATGCGGGTCGGTGACGGCCACGCCATCGACCGTCACCCGTCGCTCAACCAGCAGCACACGCACTTGCTTACGATTGAAACGCGGCAGGTTGCTGAGGAAACGATCAACGCGCATTACGGCTGCTCGGCCCCACGCAATTGCGCATCTACCTGCGCACAACGTGGGCATAGGCAAGCTTTGTTACGCAGTTCATCAGGCAGCGCTTCGAGCACCGCCGGGTCGATGGTGACGCTGTAGCACCAACAGGCTTGGTCGGCGGTGCGTGGGTCGGCCAAAGTGCAGTCGTTGCGGGCACCGCAGGCAGGGCAAAGGGTGGGTGTGGTCATGTCGGTTCGGGCTGTATCGCGCAGTTCCCTGCACGATACAGCGCCGCCCCGCTATTGCAAGCTGCGCAGGTAGCCGCGCCAGCCGCCGAAGTGGCTGATGTCCACGGCGCCGGTCAAGCCGTAGGGCTCGCAGATGAAGCCGGTTTCCCAGCGGCCATCGGCCAGTTGCACCTTGCCCAAACCCAACGGCGCAGGGATGCCGGTGAGGAAGGAGCCGAGTTCGCGGCTCGGCAGCTCCCACACTTCCACCTCGATGGCCACACCGCCCTCGCTCACCCGCAGCATGCCGGGGCGATAGGGCGGCCCACCGGCCAGCGCGAACAGTTGATAGTCGGCCGAGCTGTGGGTGCGCTCCAGCAGGCGCGCACCTCGCCGCACTAATTGGCCGTTAAGCGCCAGCCCTTGCAGGTGCGCGCCGCACACCACCAGCCGCGTCAGGTCATGACCGGCGCTGCCGACCGGCACAGGCAGCGACGTATCGTGCTGGCGCTGCAACGCGTCCGCCACGCCCAGCAGGTATTGGTCGGTAAATGCCCGGCCAAACAGCGTCACACCCCAGGGCAAACCGTTGCGCATAAAGCCGCTGGGCACGGCGACGGCGGCGTAATCCAGCAGGTTCATGAAGTTGGTGTAGTAGCCCAGTTCGGCATTGCGCAGCACCGGTTCGGCGCGCAGTTCTTCCAGCGTCACCGGGCGGCCGATGGTGGGCGTCAGTACGCAGTCGAGGCCTTCGAGCAAACCATCGCACTGCGCTTTCAAGGCTTGCAGGCGGTACTGGGCGCGAAAGGTCTCCACGCCGTTCACCGCAGGCGCCTTGGCCAGCACCGCACGAATCACCGGCAGCACGGCCTCGGGGTTCTGCTCCATCAGTTCGCCGGCCACGCTGTAGCGTTCGGCCACCCACGGCCCTTCGTAGAGCAGGCGCGCGGCTTCAAGGAACGGCGACAGGTCCAGCGTCACCGGCTCGCCACCCAGTGCCGTCAAGCGGTCGATGGCCTGCGCAAACAGCTGCGGGCCTTGCTCGCAGCCGAAGTACTCCAGGTCCTGCTCGCGCGGCACGCCAAAGCGAAATGCGCGGGGTACGCCAAACGCCGACGCATCATTCCACGCCGGGTTTGCTCGGCTGTACGCATCCAACGGATCGAGCCTGGCGGTCAACGCCAGTAACTGGCTGGCCTCGCGCGCAGTGCGGGTAAAGGTGGTGACGCAATCCAGCGTGCGGCACGCCGGCACCACGCCCGCTGTGGAGATCAAGCCTTTGCTCGCCTTGAGCCCCACCAGGTTATTCAGCGCCGCCGGCACTCGCCCGGAACCGGCCGTGTCGGTGCCCAGGGCAAAACTGGCGACACCCAACGCGACGGCCAGCGACGACCCGGCGCTGGAGCCGCCCGACGGGTACTCGGGCAACACGCTGTTGGGGCACGCGCCATACGGCGAGCGGCTGCCATTGAGGCCGGTGGCGAACTGGTCGAGGTTGGTCTTGCCCACGGGTACCGCGCCCAGGGCGATCAACTGCTCGACAATGCTCGCGCTGCGTTGCGGCACATAGGCGAACGCCGGGCACGCGGCGGTGGTGGGAATGCCGGCTAAATCGATGTTGTCCTTGATCGCAAAGGGTACGCCGAACAACGGCAAGTCAGCCGGTTCGCGAGTGTCCAGTGCGGCCAGGTACGGCTCCAGTTCTGACTCGGTCAGCAGGTGGATAAACAGGTGATAGTCGGGGTTCAAGTGCGCGGCTTTTTCGCGCAGTTGCCGCAGCACGTCACGGGGTGTGGTGTCGCCGCTCAGGTAGGCATTGCGCAGGTTGTCCAGTTGCAGGTTCATGGCTTGTCCGCCTGTAGAAATAGAAGAGTCAGTCACGTTCGAGCACCACCACCCGTTGCCCCGCGCCGATGCCGCTGCCGGGTTGCACGGGGATCTCGCGCACAGTGCCGGCGAACGGCGCCACCACCGGGATTTCCATTTTCATCGACTCCAGAATCACCAGCACATCATCGGCCGACACCTGCTCACCCGTCGCCACCTGGACTTGCCAGAGGTTGCCGGCGATAGGGCTGTCGACACTGATTTGGTTGGCCTGCAACGGCGTGTCTGCAGCTGGTGGTGCTGCGAGTTCTTCACTGTCGAAATGCGCCTGGCCGCTGGCGATCCAGCGCTCACGCTCGGCATTGAAGGCGTGCTGCTGATGCTCACGAAACGCGCCAATGCTTGCGGCTTCGCGCGCGAGGAAATCCTGATACTCCGCGAGGTTCAACTGGCTGTGCTCGATGCTCAATTCAAATCGGCCCAGCGGAAAATCGCGCCGGATCTGCACCAGCTCATCCGCCGTCACCGGGTAAAAACGGATCTGGTCAAAGAACCGCAACAACCACGGCTTGCCATCAAACGCCGCGACTTCCCGGTAACGGTTCCACATCTGCAAGGTGCGCCCCACAAACTGATAACCGCCTGGGCCTTCCATGCCGTACACGCATAAATAAGCGCCGCCAATGCCCACCGAATTTTCGGCAGTCCAGGTGCGGGCCGGGTTGTATTTGGTGGTCACCAAACGGTGGCGCGGGTCCAGCGGCGTGGCCACCGGGGCGCCGAGGTAGACGTCACCCAGGCCCATCACCAGGTAGCTGGCATCGAACACCGTGTGGCGGACTTCGTCGAGGTTGGCCAGGTCGTTGATGCGGCGAATGAACTCAAGATTGCTCGGGCACCACGGTGCGTCCTTGCGCACGGTGGTCATGTATTTTTCGATCGCCAGCTGGCACGCCGGGTCGTCCCACGACAGCGGCAAGTGCACGATGCGCGAGGGCACTTGCAGGTTGGGGGTGGCGCACACGGCAGCCCATTGTGTGGTGATCAGCACCAGCAAATCGGCCAGCGGCAGTTGTTCGGGCTGGTAGTGGATTTGCAGCGAACGGATGCCTGGGGTCAGGTCGATAACGCCCGGCAGGGCGAGAGTTTCCAGGGCTTGCATGAGTGCGTGGGCACGAAAGCGCAGCACCAGGTCCAGCTCGGGGGCGCCGATTTCCAGCAGCAGGTGAGTGTCGCCGGCGAGGCGGGCGATGAGATGGGTGTCGCCTTCACCGGCCTCCAGTACCACAGGCGACTCGATCTTAAGTGGGCCACGGTCAATGTGGGAGCCGGGCTTGCCCGCGATGGCGGCACTGCGGTCTGCCTGAGGTACCGCGTTGGCTGTATCGCAGGCAAGCCAGCTCCCACATTGATCCCATTTCAGGGCGAGGTCGCGGGCGGTTTTGAGGTTCACGGGTTCGAACCGCAGTTTGTCCCCGGCCTTGAGTTGCCCCAACTGCCAAAGGTCCGCCTCGATCACCGTCACCGGGCATACAAACCCACCCAGGCTCGGCCCGTCCGGCCCCAGGATCACGGGCATGTCCCCGGTGAAATCCACTGCGCCGATGGCATAGGGGTTGTCATGAATATTCGACGGATGCAGCCCCGCTTCGCCACCGTCCGTGCGCGCCCATAAAGGCTTGGGCCCGATCAACCGCACGCCGGTGCGGCTGGAGTTGAAGTGCACTTCCCATTGGGTGGCGAAGAAGGTGTCGATGTACTCAGGCTTGAAGTATTCCGGCGCGCCGTGCGGGCCATAAATCACCCGTAGCGTGCGCACCGCTGGCAGGGGTTCAGCGATCAATTGCTGGCCGGCGTCGGCGTCTGTCAGTGGCAGCAAATGCAACACATCGCCCGTGCGTAACGCGCGCCCGGCGTGCCCGCCGAACTGGCCAAGGGTGAAGGTGCTTTTGCTGCCCAGGTAATCCGGCACTTGCAACCCACCGCGCAGGCACAGGTAGCTGCGCGCACCGGCTCCAGCAATACTGCCAAGGCTCAACGTCGAGCCTGCTTCAACCCGCAACGAGGTGTTCATCGGCACCGACTGGTCATTCAGCAACAGCACAATGTCTGCACCCGTGACAGCGACAACCGCCGCGCAATTGAAGCGCAACAGCGGGCCATTCATGGTGATTTCCAGCGCCGCCGCGCCGTCGTCATTGCCCAGCAGGCGATTGCCCAGGCGCAGCGCGCGGCTGTCCATCGGCCCGGACGGCGGCACGCCGACGGCCCAGTAGCCGAGGCGGCCAGGATAGTCCTGGACACTGGTTTGGGTGCCGGCGCTGAGCACTTCGAAGGTGCTGGCGCTGTAGACCAGGCCTTCCAGGCAACGTGTCCACGGGCGGCCGTCGGCAAACGGCGTGGCCAGCAGGATCTGGCGCAGGTAATCGCGGTTGGTTTCCACGCCGTAGAGCAGGCTGTCGCTCAAGGCCTGATGCAGATCCAGACGCGCCTGTTCGCGGGTCGGCGCCCACGTGATGAGTTTGGCGATCATCGGGTCGAAGTACGGCGGGATCTCGCAACCGGCTTGCACCCAGGTGTCGATTCGCAAACCTTCAGCCGTCGGGAAGTCCACTCGGGTCAACAGGCCCGGGCACGGCTGGAAGTCCTTGCCGGGGTCTTCCGCATACAGCCGCGCCTGAATCGCGTGGCCCTGAGGGTGCAGTTTCAATTCAGTCAACGCGGGTAATTCACCGGCCGCCAATTGCACCATCCAGCGCACCAGGTCCACGCCCCAGACTTGTTCGGTGACGCCGTGTTCTACCTGCAGGCGCGTGTTCACTTCGAGGAAGTAGAAGCGGCCGTCAGCGCTGTCAAAGATGAATTCCACGGTGCCGGCGCTGCGGTAATTGACCGCCTTGGCCAGGCTGATGGCGGCGGCGCACAAGGCCTCGGCCATGCCGTCGGGCAGGTTCGGCGCAGGTGTTTCTTCGAGCACTTTCTGGTTGCGTCGTTGCACGGAACAGTCGCGCACGCCGAGGGCGATGACGTCGCCCAAACCGTCGCCGAACACCTGCACTTCCAGGTGGCGGGCGTGCTCGATGTATTTCTCGATAAACACACCGGCATCGCTGAAGTTGTTTTGCCCCAGGCGTTTGACCGCTTCAAAGGACTCACTCAGCTCTGTCGCATTGCGGCACACACGCATGCCGATGCCACCGCCGCCTGCGGTGCTTTTGAGCATGACCGGATAGCCCACGGTTTCGGCCGCCAGCAACGCTGTATCGAGGCTGTCGAGCAGCTCGGTGCCTTCCAATAATGGAATTTGATGGTGTTTGGCCAAGGCCCGCGCGGTGTGCTTGAGGCCGAATACGCGCAGCTGTTCGGGTGTTGGACCGACGAAGGCAATCCCTGCATTTTCACAGGCTTGGGCAAAGGCGGCGTTTTCTGAGAGAAAACCGTAACCAGGATGAATCGCCTTGGCGCCACAGGCCTTGGCGGTGGCGAGGATTTTTTCGACTGCCAGGTAGGTCGCCGCCGCTGCGCCTTCGCCGAGGCTGTAGGCTTCATCGGCTTGCTGGATATGCAGGCTGGCTGCGTCGGCTTCGGCGTATACGGCGATGCCTTTGACGTGCAGCTCGCGCAAGGTGCGCAGGATGCGGCAGGCGATGGCGCCACGGTTGGCGATCAAGAGTTTTTCGAACATGGCAAAACCCTGCGGGCCGTCCCGCAAAGTGAGGGAGCACTGCGGTCGTCCACAGTCCTAATTCTGAAAGCAATGAAGATCCAAGTGTGGGAGCGGGCTTGCTCGCGAAGGCGTAGTGTCAGTTACAGATGCATTGGCTGACCCACCGCATTCGCGAGCAAGCCCGCTCCCACATTTGAACGTCAGTGTTTTCGGATGCATTGCCCGGCTCGGGCTTGGCACAGGGCGAAGAGCCAACGGCGCAGGTGTTTTATTTTCAGTTCCATACCAGTAACTCCGCAGGCGTCGGGTTGTAGCCATTGCATGGATTGTTCAGTTGCGGGCAGTTGGAGATCAGCACGATCACGTCCATCTCTGCGCGCAGGTCGACGTACTTGCCGGGCGCGGAAATGCCGTCTTCAAAGGTCAGCCCGCCGTCGGCGGTCACCGGCACGTTCATGAAGAAATTGATGTTCGGTCCGATGTCGCCTTTACCCAGCCGGCCGTCGTGGGCGCAGGCGCGCAGGTAGTTGTCGCGGCAGCTGTGCATGTAGCGTTTTTCCAGGGCGTAGCGCACGGTGTTGCTCTCTTGGGCACAGGCGCCGCCGAGGGTGTCGTGGCGCCCGCAGGTGTCGTCGACGATGGTCAGCATTGGCTGGCCGAGGTTGGAATACAGCACGCTGCCGGTGCTCAGGTACACGCGGTTTTGCCGACGCAGGGTGCGCTGCACGTCGTAGCGTTCCCTGGGGTTTTTGCGGCTGTAGAACAGCGTGTCGACGGCCTGGTTGCCCTCCAGGTCGAGGATGCGCAGGGTCTGCCCGGCGCTGACTTCCATCAGCCATGGCTCGCCGGCGGGAATGGTGGCGCGGTACACGGCCGCCTCGGGTTGGTTCAGTGCAGTAGACATGGCAGCTCCTCAGGCGAACAGGCGGTCGGTGTTGATAAAGCCGCGCTCGTTTTCCGGGCGCGACGTGCGGCAGTGTTCGGCGACGCTGGAATCGGCGTTCATCCAACTGAGTTTCAGCGGTTGCGGCGCGTAGTTCGGGTTGGGGTCCATCGGGTGTTGCAGTGCGGTCAGCACCACCAGCGTGTCCATCGGCGCGTAGAGTTCGATGTAGTCACCCGCCCTGGAATTGCCCGGCACAAAATGCAGGCCGCCGCCTTCGTCAACGCTGACTCGGCTGAACAGGTTGAGGGTCATCAACAGGTCGGAAAGCCCCAGCCCCCACTTGCCCAATTCCACCAGCAGGTTGTCGGTGCCGTTGCGCAAGAAGCCGTTGCGCAGCTCCTGATAGCGGCCCTGGCCGTACTTTTCAGCGACCTCGGCGGCGCACAGCACGCCGCCGATGCTGTCACTCCAGCCGCAGGTGTCGGCGGTGATCGCGGCCAGCACGCGGCCCATGTCCGAGTACAGGCAGTGGCCGCGGGTGAGTTTGGCGGTGTGTTGGCATTTGAGGCTGTCGGGCAGGTTCAGGCGCTCGGTTTTTTCGTTGGCATTGAGCAGGGTCAGGCTGACGTTGGCACCGCCGCGAATATCCGTGAGGCGCAGCAGCTGGCCGCGCTTGAGCACAAAGGAGCGGTGGCCGCCGCCGGGCAGCATTTCTTCGGCGAAGGGTGGGAACAGTTCAATGGAATCGGTCATTTGCAAGTCGCTCCAAGTTCGGCGGCCAGCGCTTTGCGGCGCTCGCTGTTCAAAGGGATGTCGTAGGTGATGCGCGCGCCATAGGCGCCGGGTGCGTGGGGGTCGACGCGGACTTTGTCGAACACCAGCAAGCGCGTGCCGAGGCTGAAGCCTTCGCTGAGGTCGTGGGTGACCATGAACACCGTCAGCCGGCTTTCGCGCCACAGCGCCAGCAACAGCTGGTGCATGTCTTTGCGAATGCCCGGGTCGAGGGCGCCGAAGGGTTCGTCCAGCAGCAACACGCGGGGTTTCATGATCAGTGCTTGGGCGATGGCCAGGCGTTGCTGCATGCCGCCGGAGAGCTGCGCCGGGTATTTGTCCAGTGCGTGGCCGAGGCCGACTTTTTGCAGCAGGGCGGCGGCCTGTTCCCGTGCGTCTTGTTTGGCTTTGCCGAACAGTCGACCCAGCAAGCGTGAGCGCGGCAGTTCCAGGCCCAGCGCAACGTTGTCCAGCACAGTCAGGTGCGGGAACACCGAGTAACGCTGGAACACCACGCCACGGCTGGCATCCGGCTCGCCGGCAAGGGGTTGGCCGTCCAGCAGGATCTGGCCTTTGCTCGCGGTTTCCTGGCCCAGCAACAAGCGCAGGAAGGTCGATTTACCGCAACCGGAGGTGCCGACCAGGGTGCAAAATTCACCCTCATTGACGTGCAGGTTGAGCCCTTCAAGCACCACCTGGTCGCCATAGCGCTGCCACACATTGTTGACGCTGATAAAACTCATGCGCGCGCTCCTTCGTACCAGGGGAACACACGCCGCGTGAGGGTTTTGAGGCCCCAGTCCATCAGCCAGGCGAGCAGGGTGATCCACACCACGTAGGGCAGGATCACGTCCATCGCCAGGTAGCGGCGCACCAGAAAGATCCGGTAGCCGAGGCCGTCGGTGGAGGCGATGGCTTCGGCGGCGATCAGGAACAGCCACGCCGAACCGAGCATCAGCCGCAGCGAGATCAGCAGGCGCGGCAGCAGTTGCGGCAGTACCACGCGCAGCATCAAGGTCCAGGTGGACGCGCCGAGGGTCTGCGCTTTCACCAGCAGCTCCACGGGGATTTCCCGCGCGCGTTGCTCCAGGTCACGCGCCAGCGCCGGGGTGATGCCGATGACGATCAGCATCACCTTGGACAATTCATCCAGCCCGAACACGATGAACAGAATCGGCAGGATCGCCAGTGGCGGCACCATTGATAGCACCGTGAGCAGGGGCGATAACGGCGCGCCAAACAGCGGCAATGTGCCGGCGGCGATACCCAGGCACAGGCCGGCGAGGGCGCTGATGCCCAAGCCAATCGCCAGGCGGCGCAGGCTGGAGGCGCTGTCTTGCCACAGCACGTACTCACCGGTGCGCGTGTCGGCACTGAACGCCAGGCGTTTCACCGCGTCGCCCATCTGCACGGCGCTGGGCAGCAGTTTGTCGTTGGGGTTGTCCGCCAGGCGCTCGGCCGAGCCTACAAAGTAGGCCAACAGCAGCAGGGCGAACGGCAGCAGCACCAACAGCAGGCGGCTGGAGCGTTCCGGGTGACGGTTGATCAGGCGCATGGCCGGGTCCTCTTACAGCGTGCCGTCGGCGGCCATCTGCACGTAGCTGGGGTCGAAATGCAGCTTTAGGTTGGCGGTGTCGCCGCTGGTCACGCCCTTGGCGAAGCTCATGCCCACGGCGCTGGCGTCCTTGGCGCCTTCGCCGAGCAGGCCGTGCTCAAACGAGAACTCGGCGACCTTGCGCAGGGTGGCGGGCAATTGCGCGCTGGTGGCGAACGCCAGGGCTTCCTTGGGCGTGGCGAACAGCTTGGTGGTGTCCAGTTGCGCCTGGAAACCCTTGAGGTCGGTGCCGGAAGCCTTGGCCATATGTTCAAGCGCCGCGGTGCTGGCGGCGTTTTTGGCGTTCATCAGCGCAACCACTTCAAACCACGCGCCGGTCAGCGCTTTGCCCAGGGCCGGGTTGTCTTTGAGGGTTTGGGTGTTGACCACCATCATGTCCATGATTTCGCCGGGCACTTTGCTGGAGTCGAACACCTGGGTGACGCCCGGCTTGGCCTTGATCTCGGAGAGCATCGGGTTCCAGGTGGTCACGGCTTGCACCTGGTCGGTGTTGAAGGCGGCGGCGATGTCGGCGTCGGAGGTGTTGACCACTTTGAGGTCTTTTTCGGTGAGGTCGGCCGACTCCAGCGCGCGGGCCAGCAGGTAGTGGGACACCGAGAGTTCCACCAGGTTGACGTTCATGCCCTTGAGGTCGGCCACGGTCTTGCCGGTGCCCTTGATCACCACGCCATCGTTGCCGTTGGAGAAGTCGCTGACCACCAGCGCAGTGCTGTCCACACCACCGGCGGCGGGAATGGTCAGGGCGTCCATGTTGGTCATGGTGCAGCCGTCGAACTGGCCGGCGGTGTATTGGTTGATGGATTCGACATAGTCATTGAGCTGCACCATGTCGATCTTGATGCCGTACTTGCTGGCCCACTTGTCGAGGATGCCTTGGCTGCCGGCGTATTCCCACGGCATCCAGCCGGCATAGATAGTCCAGCACACACTGAAGTGGTCTTTGGCAGCAGCTTGGGTTTGAACGCTCAGCACGGCGGCGAAGGCGGCGGCGAGCAGGGCGGGTAAACGGATTGCGGGCATGGGGCTTCTCCAGTTGAACATGGGCGAGCAGGAGCAACGCGGCACCGCGAACGGTGGCTTGTCTCCCGGGCTTTTATCCCGCCGTGTAACCTCAACTGGAGGTCGCCAACTCTCGGACCAGCCACTCGCTTTTCAAGCGAGCCGGAACCCTAGTCGGCCATTGCAAATTGTGGTGCCGCGAACCTGTGATGAATCCTGCACGGGAGAGGCAAAGCGAGAGTCGTGCCAACTGGGCCAGAGGCCCGGTTTACGGCCGGGCGCGGCGGGGAAGGGGGGTGTGCGTGCGCCACTCGGGTGCGTTGGCGCACTGCAATGAGGCGGTTACAACCGGAACTTGCTGACCAGCACATTGAACGAGGTGGCCAGGCGCGACAGGTCCTGGCTGGAGGCGTTGGTCTGGTTGGCACCGGCAGCGGTCTGGGTCGACAGGTCCTGGATGTTGAGGAGGTTGCGGTCCACTTCGCGGGCTACCTGCGCCTGCTCTTCCGACGCGGAGGCGATCACCAGGTTGCGTTCGTTGATCTTCGCCACGCTGGCGGTGATGCGTTCCAGGGCTTCGCCGGCGTTTTGCGCCAGGGTTTGGGTGTTGTTGGCCCAGGTGAGGCTTTTGTTCATGGCGGCCACGGCGTCATCGGCGCCGACCTGCACTTCGCCGATCATTTTTTCGATATCGACGGTGGAGGTCTGGGTGCGATGGGCCAGCGCGCGGACTTCATCGGCCACCACCGCAAAACCACGGCCTTGCTCACCCGCGCGTGCGGCTTCGATGGCAGCGTTAAGGGCCAGCAGGTTGGTCTGGTCGGCGATACCGCGGATCACGTCGATCACCTTGCCGATCTCGCGCACCTGGCTGGCCAGGTCGGCCACCGATTGTGTCGAATCGTTGATCTCGACCACCATCGAACTCATACCGGACACGGCCTGCGCCACCTGCTCACGGCCTTCCTCCGCTTCAGTGGTGGCCTGGCGCGAGGCTTCGGAGGTCGACACCGCATTGCTGGCCACTTCATCCACCGCCGCCGTCATCTGGTTGACGGCAGTGGCGGCTTGCTGGATTTCGTCATTCTGGCGCGTGAGGCCACGGCTGCTTTCGTCGGTGACCGCACTGAGTTCTTCGGCGGCGGAGGCGAGCTGGTCGGCGGCGTTGGCGATTTCCACCAGCGTGCTTTTCAGCCCGCCCTGCATGTCGGCCAATGCCATCAACAATTTTCCGGCTTCGTCAGTACGGTCGGTGATGATGGCTTGGGTCAGGTCACCCTTGGCAATGCGTTGGGCGCTCTCGACGGCCTGGGCGATAGGGCGGGTGATCAGGCGGGTGATCAGCACGCCAATGATGAGGGCGATGATGAAGGCCAGCACGATGCCGCTGATCATCCAGGTCAACGCGCTGCTGCGCAGGTCGGCGGCGGCGGCGGCGCCTTCCTCGATCTGGCGGTTGTTGGAATCGATAATCACACGGATCAGCTCGCGCGCCTGACGGAACAGCTCATTGTTGGTGCTGTTGAGCTGAGCGCGCGCCTGCTCGAGCTGGCCGCCGTTCATCATCGCGACGATGCGTTCGGAGTTGCTGATGTAGGTGGGCCAGATCTGGTCGAGCTTGTCACCGGCTGCCCGTTCGTCGTCTGCCAGCGGCGTGGCGCGGTAGGTGGCGTAGGCGCTCTGGCTGCGTTTGAGTTCGTTGGCGATGTCCTGGGTCACGCGGTCGCGGTCCTGGGCGGAGACGTCGCCCTTGCTGGCGTCCAGCAAACGGTACAGACCACGGTTGTGGGCGACCAGACCATTGAGCGTACTTGCCGTGTTGCTGACGGAAACCAGGTTGTTGGAGAACGTGAGTTCCAATGCGCTGGAAAGGCGCACGACGCTTTTGATACCCAGCAGGCCAACCCCGAGGGTGACCAGCGCGCACAGTAGGAATGAAAGCAGCAGCTTGGTTGAAATTTTCATGACTCTAATCCGGCGATATTGGCGAGGGGCGCACGATAGAGCCTCCCTGGCCATGTGCGATGTCATAGTGACATCATCGCAATCGACAAGGTTCCGGGCCAGCAAAATTTACTGAATCGATAAAGTAACTTGATAGTTACCGGGATGCGCAACGGATCGTATCGACCGCCTACGGTCATGTATCAAGTTGTTACCAAAACGCACCAGATCTGGTTTTCGATGTCCGATACTGTGTCATTCGGCGAAAGCCGGGTGCCGCCCTCCCGCGTCGCTGGAGGTGCTCTTCCGCGGTCCAGGAGGCCGCCATGTATCGACGACTGCTGCTCAGCGCTTTACTCGGTCTTACCCTTTCTGCTTGTGTGCCCTACTACGATGGAGGCGGTAGCTACTATCGATCCGAGGTCTACACCGCGCCGGCGCCGGCGTATTACTACGGCGGTGGCACGTACTATTCGGCGCCACGTTATTACGCACCGGCTCCGCGCTATTACGCCCCAGCACCGCGTTACTACTCGGCGCCGCGTTATTACCAACCGGCCCCGCGCTACTACCCTTCGGGCCCAAGGGGCGGTTACCGGCCTTATCCGAACCAGGGTTGGGGCGATCACGGCGGCAGAGGCGGGCACGGTCGGGGTGGCGATCATGGAGGTGGCCGCGGCGGTCACCGCTGACAAGCCTTGAATGCAAACGGCGCAGGAAGCGCCGTTTTTTGTGGGCGACACTTTTCAGTAATCGGACAAGTCCGCCAGCGGATGCCGGCCTTCCCACACCTTGTTGAAATGCGCCTGCACCACCGCGTCCGGGATCGTATTGATATCCGGCCAGTGCCAATGGGGCGTCTGGTCCTTGTCGATCAAGCGCGCTCGCACGCCTTCGGCAAACTCCGGGTAACGGCAGCAATTGAGGCTCAGGGTGTATTCCATCTGGAACACCTCGGCCAACGACAGGTGCCGCGCCCGCTGGATCTGCTCCCACACCAGGTGCGCGGTCAGCGGGCAACCGTCACTCAGGTTTTTGCCGGCGCGGCTGAACAGCGGGTCCGCATGCTCGCGTAACGGGCTCAGGGCGCGCCAGGCACAGCGCACATCCCCCACATCCAGCCATTCGTCGATCTGCGCACGGCGCGGCAGCCATTGTGCTTCGGGTAGCTGGCCGACGGCTTCCTGGGCGAGCGCCTTGAGCAGGCTGCTGAGCTGCATTGCGGTTTGTTCCTGCCAGTTCAGTTGCAGCAGGCCATCTATCAACGCTTCCTGCTGGTCATCGCGCATAAAACGGTCGGCCAGGCCCAGGTCCAACGCATCACGGCCGTTGATATGGGCGCCGGTGAGGCCAAGAAATAACCCCAGCTTGCCCGGCAACCGCGACAGGAACCAACTGGCCCCCACATCCGGGTACAAGCCGATGCTGATCTCGGGCATGGCCAGGCGGCTGCTCGGTGTGACGATGCGCACCGAAGCGCTTTGCAACAGGCCCATACCACCGCCGAGCACATAACCGTGCCCCCAGCAGATCAGCGGTTTGGGGTAGGTGTGCAGGCGGTAGTCGAGGCGGTACTCAGCGGCGAAGAACTGTGCGGCCAGGGCGGGCACGACGCCGGGCTGCTCACGGCAGGCTTGGGCGAGGCTGCGGACTTCGCCACCGGCGCAAAAGGCTTTGGGCCCATTGCCGCGCAGCAGCACACACACGATATTCGGGTCTTTGGCCCAGGCTTCCAGGCGTTCGCTCAGGGCCAGGATCATGGGCAGGGACAGCGCGTTGAGGGATTTTTCCGCGTCCAGGCTGGCGATGCCGAGGCGGGCACCGTCGCTGCCGGTCAGCTCTTCGAAGTGCAGGTTCATTGTGACCTCAATCGAGACAGTGAGCGATCAGTATGATCGCTCCGTGGGAAAGTGCCGTTGATGTGTCAGATCAATTGACAAGCGGGGTCGGCTTTCCTAGGGTTCGCCCATTCTTTTTTTACACGATGAACAAACCATGACCGAAGGCGACCGTATCAAACTCGAACCCAGCTGGAAACACGCCCTGCGGGAAGAGTTCGACAAGCCCTACATGGCCGAACTGCGCGAGTTCCTGCGCCAGGAACATGCCGCCGGCAAAGAGATCTACCCGCCTGGCCCGCTGATCTTCAACGCGCTCAACTCTACGCCGTTGGACAAGGTCAAGGTGGTGATCCTCGGCCAGGACCCCTACCACGGCCCCGGCCAGGCCCATGGCCTGTGCTTCTCGGTACAACCGGGCGTGCCGACGCCGCCGTCACTGGTCAATATCTATAAAGAGCTCAAGCGCGACCTGAACATCGACATTCCCAACCACGGCTGCCTGCAAAGCTGGGCCGACCAGGGCGTGCTGATGCTCAACACCACCATGACCGTGGAACGCGCGAATGCCAATGCCCACGCGGGCAAGGGCTGGCAGTTCTTTACCGATCGTGTGATCGAAGTGGTCAGCGAGCACCAGCCGCACCTGGTGTTCCTGTTGTGGGGCGCTCATGCGCAGGGCAAGCAAAAGCTGGTGGATGCGACCAAGCACCTGGTGCTGACGTCGGTACACCCGTCGCCGTTGTCGGCGTATCGCGGGTTTTTGGGATGTGGGCACTTCAGCCGTACCAACAAGTTTCTTGAGCAGAATGGCGAGACGCCGATTGAGTGGCGATTGCCGCCAGCCTGAAGGTTAACCGCAACCTAATGTGGGAGCTGGCTTGCCTGCGATGACGATCTGTCAGCCAATACATTTATTGACTGAACCACCGCTATCGCAGGCAAGCCAGCTCCCACACTGGAATTTTGTGAAGGCTCAGATTTTTTCCGGCTGGCGGTTCCAGTGCCTGAACAACGGTTCCGCCAAAAACAGCACAAACAACAAACGCATCACCTGCATCGCCGTCACCAATGGCACCGACAGCTGCAAGGTCTCTGCGGTGAGGCTCATTTCGGCAATGCCGCCCGGCATCATGCCCAGGGTGAGTGAACGCAAATCCAGCTGCGTCAGCGCGCTCAAGCCCACCGCTGCCAATGTCGCAAGCGCCATGGTCAAGGCGGTGCCGATCAAGGTACGGCTTATGAACGACGGCGCACGGCGGAAGAACTGACGGTTGAAGTGGCAGCCCAGGCCGCTGCCGATCAGCCATTGGCCGATCTGGCTGCCGCCGTCCGGCAGGCCGTAATGCAAGTCCCAGACAACACTGGCCGTCGCGCTGACCAACAGTGGCCCGAACAGCCACGGGTTGGGCTGACGCAAACGCTGCCAGCCCCAAGCCACCAGCGCGCCGAGCGGGAACAGCAGCGCCAGCCAGCCCCAACTGACTGGGGCCGGGTGAAACTGCGGCGTGCCGCCTTCGAGCAAATACTTGAAGATCGCCGGCACACACAGCACCACCACCAGCACCCGCAGACTCTGCCCCGCTGCGACACGGCTGAGCACTGCGCCATTGCGGGCGCCGAGGTTGACCATCTCACCGGAACCGCCCGGCATGCTGGAGAAGAACGCCGTGGCACGGTCTTCACCGCTGCGGCGCATCAACCACACGCCGACCACGCTCGACAGGCTGGTGATCAACGCACCGAAGAAAATCAGGCCGAAGTGGCTCATCACTTGCTCGATCACCACCGGCGTGAAGTGCAGCCCGATGCCGATGCCCACCACCCATTGGCCGCATTTGCGCCCGCCGGGAATCTCCGCCAACTGCCACGGCGTGAGGCAGCGCACCAGGATGATCGCCAGCAACGAGCCGACCATGTACGGCAAAGGCCAGCCGACGAGGCTGGCCAGGTAACCGCCGGCCAGGCCGACCAGCGGTGTTGCCCACCATTGTTTAAAGGTGACCTCAGACATCGGCCAGGGCGCGACGCTGTTGTGCACGTTTACGGTAGATGCGCACCAGCGGGAACATCAGCATCAGTGCGGTCAGTACCCACACGCCAAAGGTGATCGGGCTGGACCAGAGGATCTCCAGCGCGCCGTTGGAGATCGACAGCGCGCGGCGCAGGTTCTGCTCCATCAGGCCGCCGAGGATAAAGCCCAACAGTACCGGCGACAGCGGGAAGTCCAGCTTGCGCAGGATGTAGCCGAAGATGCCGATACCGACCATCAGGAACAGGTCGAAGGTGGTGGCGTGAACCGCGTACACACCGATGGCGGTGATGATGGCGATCACCGGCACCAGCGCCCAGTTCGGCACAGCGAGGATGCGCGTGAAGATGCGGATCATCGGGATGTTGAGGATCACCAGCATGATGTTGGCGACAAACAACGAAGCGATCAGGCCCCAGACAATGTCCGGCTGTTGTTGGAACAGCAGTGGGCCGGGTGTGATGTTGTACAGCGACAGCGCGCCGATCATCACCGCCGTGGTGCCCGAACCTGGGACGCCGAGGGTGAGCATTGGCACCAGGGCGCCGCAGGCGGACGCACCGATGGCAGTTTCCGGCGCCGCAAGGCCGCGCATGTCGCCCTGGCCGAATTTGCCGCTGGCACCGGCCAGGCGTTTTTCGGTCATGTAGGCAACGGCCGAAGCGAGGGTTGCACCGGCACCCGGCAGCACGCCCATGATGAAACCCAGCAGGCCGCAGCGGATGTTAACTACAAAAACCGCACCGGCTTCCTTGAGGTTGAACATCATCCGCCCGGTGGCTTTTACCGCTTCCTGGCCACGGTGGGTTTTTTCCAGTAGTAGCAGGATTTCGCTGATGGAGAACAGGCCCAGTACCAACACCACAAACTGGATGCCGTCGGTGAGGTGAATGTTGTCGCCGGTAAAACGGTACACGCCGCTGTTGGCATCGATGCCGACGGCAGACAGGAAAAGACCGATCAGCGCCGCAACAAACGTCTTCAGCGGTTTGTCACCGGCCATGCCGCCCAGGCAGACAATCGCGAACACCATCAGTACGAAATATTCCGCCGGGCCGAAGGCAATCGCCCATTTGGCCAGCAACGGCGCAAACAACACCATGCCGCAGGTGGCGATAAACGCGCCGATGAACGAACTCCATGCCGACAGCGACAATGCCACACCGGCCAGGCCCTTGCGGGCCATCGGGTAGCCGTCGAGGGTGGTCATTACGGTAGACGCTTCGCCCGGGATGTTGAGCAGGATCGAGCTGATACGGCCGCCATATTCGCAGCCCAGGTACACGGCCGCGAGCAGGATCAGCGCCGATTCCGGCGGCAGGCCCAAGGCGAACGCGATGGGGATCAACAAGGCCACGCCGTTGATCGGGCCCAGGCCTGGCAACAGGCCGACCACGGTGCCGATCAAGGTGCCGCACAGCGCGGTCACCAGGTTGTAAGGGGTCAGTGCAACGCCGAAGCCCTGGCCCAAATAGCTGAACGTATCCATATCAGTTCTCCAGAACTTCAAGCAGGCCGAGGGGCAGCGGTACATCCATGGCCTTGTCGAACAGCAGGTACAGGCCGATAGCCATGAGGGTGACGATCACCACGCTGGGCAACCAGCGGCCGCCATACAGGCGTGCCATCGGAATGCCGATCAGCATGCTGCTGAGGATGAAACCCAAGGGCTCGAAAGTGCCGGCGAACACGATCAGCAGCGCGACGCAGATACTGATCTTGATCAGGGTTTCGCGGTCCAGCGCCGGTTCTTCTTCAGTGTGCTTGGTTGGCTGTGGGCGAAAGATCATGTAGATCAGCCCCAGGCTCATCAGGCCAAGCATCAGCAGCGGGTAGGCGCGTGGGCCGACCGGCTCGTAGGAAAACGCCGCCTGATACGGCCAGGCCATCAGTGCCAGGCCGGCGCAGACCAGCAGCATCACCGAGGCGAAAATGCGTTGTAAGAGCATGTGGAACTCCTGGGCCGCGCCGCCCGTTAAAGCGGGCGCGGCCGTGCAAAAGAGGGGCGATTACTGGATCAGGCCGAACTCTTTGGCCAGCACTTTGTAGTCAGCCACCTGTTTCTTCACGTAGGTGTCCAGCTCCGGGCCGGTCATGGCGAACGGGAACAGCTCACGCTGGTCACGCAGCTTGGCGAACTCTTCGGAGGCCAGCAGTTTGTCGAACGCTTCTTTCCACCAGGCGTAGTCGGCATCGCTGACTTTTGGCCCGAGGTAGAAACCGCGGACCACTGGCCAGACGATGTCGTAGCCTTGCTCTTTGGCGGTCGGAATATTCTTCATTTCCGGCTCGTCCAGGCGCTCTTCGGCGAACACGGCGAGCAGGCGCATGTCACCGCTGAGGATGTGCGGCATGGAGTCGGAGATGTCGGTACTGCCCACCTGGATGTGGCCACCGAGCAGGGCAGTGGCGATTTCACCGCCGCCTTCGAGGGCGACATAACGCAGCTCGCGCGGGTTGATGCCGGCGGCCTTGGCAATCAGGGCGGTTTGCATCCAGTCCTGGCTGCCGACGGTGCCGCCGGAACCGATCACCACGCTGCCCGGATCTTTCTTCAGGGCTTTGACGAGATCGTCGAGGGTCTTGTAGGGCGAATCGCTTTTAACCGCGATGGCACCGTAGCTGGTGCCGACCGCTGCCAACCAACGCACAGCGCTTTCATCAAAACGGCCGAACTTGCCCTGGGCCAGGTTCAACAGCGAACCGCTGGACCAGGCCACCAATGTGCCGCCGTCCGCTGGGCGCTGTGCTACCACCGCGTTATAGGCCACCGCGCCCACGCCCCCGGGCATGTAGGTGACGCGCATCGGTTTGCTCAGCAGCTTCTCGTTGACCAGCGCGCTTTGCGCCAGTTTGCAGGTCAGGTCAAAACCACCGCCGGGCGAGGCCGGGGCGATGCATTCCGGGCGCTTGGGCTCATCAGCGGCCAGCAGTTGGCCGGCGAACAGCATGCAGCCGGCGGCGAGGGCCAATTTACGCAGTGAATAGGTCATTTTTAACTCCGTCTTTGTTGTTATGGGGTACGACTACCAAAGAGCCAGGCTGTAACTCACCAGCACGCGCACTTCATCCGCATCACGGGCCGAGTAGTTGGAGCGGTACGTGGCGTTACGCAGGCGAAACGCGACATCCTTGAACGTGCCACTTTGCACGATGTAGCGGATCTCGCTGTTGCGTTCCCACTCCTTGCCGGTCTCGCCGTTCTTGAGCTTGATGTTGTCACCCGACAGGTAACGGCTCATGAAGCTCAGGCCGGGAATGCCCAGTTTGGCGAAGTCGTAGTCGTAGCGCGCTTGCCAGGAGCGTTCTTCGGCGCCGGCAAAATCGTTGATCTGTACGAAGTTGACCAGGTACGGGTCGGCGCCATCCACATAGGGAAAGGCGCTGTCGCCGGACATGTGCTGGTAACCGGCGCTGAGCTTATGGCCATTGAGGGCATAGCTGAACAGGCCGTTGAGGGACGTGTTGTCGATCTTGCCGCCATGGGCCGCGCCCGTGTCATCACTGATGGCCAGGCGCAGGTCGGTGCCGAAGGTGCCGGGGCCGAGTGGGCGCGAGGCGACCAGGCCGAGGAAGTGCTGGCGGTACACGTCATCGAGTTGGGCGAAGTGGTAGCTGCCGGTGATCTTGTCGGCGAACTTGTAGTCCACGCCGCCGAAGTTGAAGTGCTTGCCGGTAGCGCCGCTGACGAAACGGCTGTTCTTGTTGTTGAGGGCGATTTCTTCGTAGTCGGTGGAATCGCGGTCTTTGGCTTTATCCAGGCGGCCGCCGGTAAACACCAGGTTTTTGAATTCTTTGGAGGTCAGCAGGCCACCGTTGAAGGTCTGCGGCAGGATGCGGCCGTCGTTGGGCTTGAGGATCGGCAGTTCGGGGATCAGCGCGCCGATCTTGAGTTCGGTGGCGGAGATCTTTACTTTGCCGGTCAGGCCGAGTTTGGAGTAGTCGTCGACAGCGCGGCCGTTATCGGTGGGCAGCAAGCCAGAACCTGTGCGGTCGGGGCTGGAGTCGAGCTTGACCCCAAGCATGCCCAGCGCGTCCACGCCAAAGCCGACGGTGCCGTCGGTGTAGCCCGATTGCAGATTGAGCATGAAGCCCTGGGCCCATTCGTCGCGCTTGGATTGTTGTGCGCTGGTGCCGTCGCGAAAGTCGCGGTTGAAGTACATGTTGCGAGTTTCCAGCGTAGCGCTACTGTCTTCGAAGAAGGCAGCCTGGCTGAGCGGCGAAAAGCCGGCAAGGGCGGTGGCACTGGCAAGGGCGGTCTTGGCAAGACGGGAAAAACGCACAGGCGGGCAAGCCTGGGGCTGGGTCGACAGCATCGTTATGTACTCCGTTATTGTTCTTATTTTGGCGAAAACGCTTCGAGGCGTTTTTCGAGCGCTACGGATCAGGTAGCTCGGCGGGCATTACCCACCGTGGCTGGATGCTAAAGGGCGAAGCTTTCACTAACCTTTCAGTTGTCTTTCAATGTTTTCGGGCTTCACAGGGCAGGCGGCGCCTGTAAACTGCCCGCCAAAGCGTGGCGTCGACCATGCCCGAACGAGGTGAAAATCCATGCGCGTCCTCTTGGTTGAAGACCATCTGCAACTCGCCGAAAGTGTTGCCCAAGCGCTCAAGAGCACGGGTTTGACCGTCGACGTGTTGCACGACGGCGTGGCCGCGGACCTGGCCCTGAGCAGCGAGGAATATGCGGTGGTGATCCTCGATGTAGGGCTGCCGCGCATGGACGGTTTTGAGGTGCTGGCGCGTCTGCGGGCGCGTGGGAAAAATCTGCCCGTGTTGATGTTGACGGCGCGCAGTGATGTTAAAGACCGTGTGCATGGCCTGAACCTGGGCGCTGACGACTACCTGGCCAAGCCTTTTGAGTTGACCGAGCTGGAAGCGCGGGTCAAGGCGTTGCTGCGCCGCAGTGTGCTGGGCGGCGAGCGTCAACAGGCGTGTGGCGTGCTGGTCTACGACCTGGATACCCGGCGTTTCACCGTGGGTGGCGAGCTGATGACACTGACGTCCCGCGAGCAGGCGGTGCTTGAAGCGCTGATCGCGCGGCCCGGCCGCGTGATGAGCAAGGAGCAACTGGCCTCCCAGGTGTTCGGCCTGGACGAGGAAGCCAGCCCCGACGCGATTGAAATCTACGTGCACCGCCTGCGCAAGAAGCTCGACGGCCAGCCCATCGCCATCGTGACCTTCCGTGGCCTTGGCTACCTGCTGGAAGCCCGCGATGCATAAGCCCAGCAGCCTGCGCTGGCGGCTATTGTGGAACCTGGCGCTGTTGCTGGTGGTGCTGATGCTCGCCAGCGGCATGAGTGCTTACTGGAATGGCCGCGAAGCCGCCGACACCGCCTATGACCGCACCTTGCTCGCCTCGGCGCGCACCATCGCCGCCGGGTTGACCCAGGTGGATGGCACCCTGAGCGCCAATGTGCCGTATGTGGCGCTGGACACGTTCGCCTACGACAGTGCCGGGCGGATTTACTATCAGGTCAATGACATCGATCGCAAGCTGATCTCCGGCTACGAAAACCTCCCTGGTCCGCCGCCGGGTACGCCGCGCACCGATGATTACCCGGCGTTGGCGCGCTTCTACAACGCCATGTATCAGGGCCAGCATGTGCGGGTGGTCAGCCTGCTCAAGGCGGTGTCGGAGCCGAACATGAACGGCATGGCGGAAATTCGCGTGGCCGAAACCGACGAAGCACGCGAAAGCATGGCCCGCAGCCTGATGGCCGACACTTTGCTGCGCCTGGGCATGCTGGCGGTCGGTGCGTTGTTGCTGGTGTGGTTTGCCGTGAGTGCGGCGCTGCGCCCGCTGGAGCGCCTGCGCACCGCCGTGGAAGAGCGCCAGCCCGACGATTTGCGCCCGCTGCCGCTGGTGGAGGTGCAACACGAGTTCGGCCCGTTGGTGCGCTCGCTCAATCACTTCACCGAGCGCCTGCGCGGCCAGTTCGAGCGCCAGGCGCAGTTTATTGCCGACGCCGCCCACGAACTGCGCACTCCGCTGGCGGCGCTCAAGGCCCGGCTTGAGCTGGGCTTGCGCAGCAGCGACCCGGCGACCTGGCGCAGCACCTTGGAAACCGCGGCCCAAGGCACTGACCGGCTGACCCACTTGGCCAACCAATTACTGTCGCTGGCACGCATCGAAAACGGCGCCCGGGCGATTGCCGAGGGCGGTGCGCAATTGCTTGACCTCAGCCAGCTGGCGCGGGAACTCGGCATGGCCATGGCGCCGCTGGCCCACGCGCGGGGCGTGGCCCTGGCGTTGGAAGCGGACGAGCCGGTGTGGCTGCGCGGTGAGCCGACCTTGTTGAATGAGCTGTTGAGCAATCTGGTGGATAACGCTCTGGCCCACACCCCATCGGGCGGCAACGTGATTCTGCGGGTGACCGCGCCGGCGATCCTGGAAGTTGAAGATGACGGCCCAGGCATCCCGCTGGATGAGCGGGACCGGGTCTTCGAACGTTTCTACCGCCGCAGCCAGCAGGGCATGGGTTCAGGCCTGGGGCTGGCGATTGTCGGCGAGATCTGCCGCGCGCACTTGGCCCAGATCAGCCTGCACGATGGTGAATTGGCGGGGTTGAAGGTGCGGGTGAGTTTTATCGCGGGGTAGTCAATAGAACATCGAGCGCGCTTCATCCAGCTCCGCACGCAGCGTCTCGCTGTAGGCGTCGATGCGCAGTTTCTTGAGCGCCGGCAGGCTGGTAACGTCTACGTTGGCCAATGGATGCGCGGTGCCGCGGTGGCAATATAGTGCGGCGATTTGCACCACGTCGATGTAATCCAGGCGTGGCGAGTCGCGCTCCAGGTCCAGGTACTGCCCCGGCAGCCTGGCCAGCATTTCCGGGAAATCCCACACACCCAAGAGTTTGTCGCCCAGTAACGGGTGGATGCTGTCGATCACATGGTTGAGGCTGACCGGGTCGGCCAGCAGCTCGTAATGGTCTTCGGCGTAGGTGAGGATCGGCAACACGCCAATCTGATGCACCAGCCCACCGAGGGCCGCCTGGTCTGGCTTGAGTTGGCTATGGTTGCGGCACAGCGCATAACTCACGCCCGCCACTTCCAGGCTGCGGCGCCACACTTCGCGCATTTTAAGTTCGACGACTTCGGAGCGGGCGTGGAAGATCTGTTCCATGACCAGGCCGATGGCCAGGTTGCTGCTGTAGTTGGTGCCCAGCCGCGTGATGGCGGTGTGCAGGTCGGTGACTTCCTGGGTGGCGCGCAGCAGCGGGCTGTTGACCACTTTGATCAGGCGCGCCGACAGGGCGGTATCGCGACCGATCACTTTGCTCAAGTGGCTGATGCTGATATCCGGGTCTTCGGCGGCCTGACGAATGTTCAAGGCCACTTCCGGTAATGTCGGCAGAACCAGGTCATCGTTGTCGATGGCCGTCACCAAAGCCTGTTGGACTTTTTCCGCCAGCTTGTTCATTCATGCTCTCTAGGGTGTTGCAAAAAGGTACGGCGATTAACGCTGGATCTCTTTATCGCGATCCAGTTGGTACGGCAAGTCGAGCAGGTTAAGGCCCGGGCCTTCCAGGCTGCCTACGTGCACATCGCCGCTGTCGGCAGCTTCGGCTTGCAGCACGGCCAGAAGTTCAATTGATTGGTCAGCTTTTGCCGCGATCACGACTTCGCCGATCGCGCTGTTATGGTTGGGCGAGAACAGCGGGGTGCCTGGCTCGGGCAACTGCGCCGCATTCAGGCTCAGGCGATACAGGCGGCGCTTGAGTTTGCCCAGGTACTGCATGCGCGCGACGATTTCCTGGCCGGTGTAGCAGCCTTTTTTGAAGCTGACGCCGCCAACGGCTTGCAGGTTGAGCATCTGCGGGATGAACAGCTCGCGGGTCTGTGGCATGACCTGCCCGATTCCGGCGCGGATCTGGCCCAGCAGCCAGGCATTCAAGTCAGCTTGTTGCAGTTGGCTGGCCAATTGTTGGCCTACTGTTTCGGCGTGATGGACAGGCACCCAGAGTTCGGCGCGGTTCGCAGAGACACGAATGGCAATCAATGTGTCGGTGCGCACCACGCTGTCAGTGTCGGCCGGCAGCTCAAGGCCGAAGGTGGCCAGGGTTTGATCCGCATTCGACAGGCCAAAGCGTGCCCAGGCGGCGCTTTCGTCGGTGAGTTTGGATTTGGAGAACACCGCGTATTTCTTCAGGTCCGCCAGTTGCGGTTCGAGCAGCTCGGTGGCCATCGCCAGCAATACGCCATCACCTTGCAGCAGGATGCGAAAACTCGACTGCATGCGGCCTTTTTGCGTACAACGCGCGCCGAGGCTGGCCTGGGTGTCGCTCAGGTAATTGAGGTTGCAGGTCAGTTGCCCTTGCAGGAACTTGGCAGCGTCAGAGCCGCGGACGGCGAGGACGCCTTCGTGTGTCAGGGGGCAGAAAAATGCAGAGTCGGCCATGGGTCTTCGCAGGTCAAAAAGTCATGGGTGCATCATAGAGGGGCGCCCGGCAAATGGATAGTTTCCGTATGGGGCGACCAAAGCCGAGTGTCCCGCTGCCGTCGGCCCTGTATACTTGCGCGCTATTTGAGGAGCAGTCCATGGTAGAAGAAGTAGAAATCAACCGCCTCTACTGGCACAGCCGCCGTGGCATGCTGGAGCTGGATGTGTTGCTGGTGCCGTTCACCAGAGAGGTGTACTCGACACTCGATAAGGTGGATCGCGACCTCTATGAGCGGCTGCTGACGTGCGAAGATCAGGACATGTTCGGCTGGTTCATGGAGCGCGCCGAATCTGACGATCCGGAGCTGCAGCGCATGGTTCGCAAGATTCTGGATCGTGTCCAGCCCAAGTAATCGCTTCGAATGCCGCTGGCAGGCCTCTCGGCTGTTGCTGGCGGCGTACCTGCTTGCCCAGTTGTTCGCGCTGGGTGCCTTGTTGTTTATCGATTTGCCCTTCGCAAGCCTTGGCACTCTGTTATGCCTGGCCCATGCCGCCTGGGTATTGCCGCGTCATATCCTGCTGACTCACCGTTCGTCGATTAGTGGCCTGCGCCGCGATGAAGATGGCTGGCAGTTGTTCAGTGCCGAGCGCGGCTGGCACAGCGTGCAGTTGCGCCCGGACAGCCTGGCCTTGCCGCTGATCGTGGTGCTGCGCTACCGGGCGCGGGGCGAGTGGTGGGTGCGTTCTGTTTGCGTACCGATGGACTCGCAGGTCGCCGATGTGCACCGGCGCCTGCGGGTACGCCTGAAGTTCAGTCGCCGTAGGTGGCTGGCACCAGAATAGTGTCGCGGGCTTCGGGCAGCATTTGCGGGTAGTCGAGGGTGTAATGCAGGCCGCGGCTTTCCTTGCGCGCCATGGCTGAGCGGATCATCAATTCGGCAACCTGGGCCAGGTTGCGCAACTCGATCAGGTCGCGGCTGACTTTATAGTTGCTGTAGAACTCGACCCTATGAGGCTAAACCCAATGGATACAGGGGTTTCAGCCGATGACCGTCAACCACCGCTCCCCAAGTGGGACAAACCTGTTACAAACTGCGCTCGCCAAGCCGTACCACTATCGCCGGTCTGGTCGCTATTACCTTCGCCTTCGCCCTCAAGGAACCGTTAAGGGCTTCTTCACGCTGTCACTCAGGACTACCGACAAGGCCACCGCAATGACCATCTCCGACGACATCCTCTCGACCCTCAAGGCTTACCACTTGGACAACCCCGAGGCGTCATGGGACGAACTCCGTGAGCGCTTGATTGAGTTCGCTGAGTACAACCTGACGATGGCACACGGTGACAGCTCACTGGTCGCTTACGAGATGATCAACGATGAGCATCACTTGGCGTTGCGTAAGGCATCCGCAAAGCTGCCCCTGAGCATCAATCAGCAACGGGCAGTGAGTAAGGCACTTGAGATCCTTGAGGCCTCACAGGAACGTATGCGGGGGCGTTCAGGGAAGCTGGTCGAGATCGTGAAGGACCTCAATGGTGAACCTTGTGGCACGCCTTTGGCCCTCTCCCTGCCTATATCTGTAAACGCTTCCCCAGCTTTGACCTTCAAGTCCCTTTCTGCGCTGTACATGGAGGAACGCAAAGACAGCATTGAGGCCAGCACCATGCGTGACGTGAAGTCATCGTGTGAGGCTATCAGCGTGATCCTGGGCGACTTGGACATGCGGGGTCACACTCGGGAGGACATGAAGAACCTTCGGGACAAGCTCCTTGAGGACCGCAAAGGTTCCACTGTGAATAAGCTAATGACCCGGCTATCAACGGTGATGGATTGGGCTGTGAATAACGGCGACCTCACCAAGGGCTTCGATAAGGGACTGAAGCTATCCAAGGATGCTGACAGCTCGCGTGAGGCGTTCTCTCAGGATCAAGTAAAGGCCCTGATGGCTCACGTCAATTCGCTACCAGTGGACGCATGGCAGCGCTGGGCATTGTCCCTTGGGGTGATCACTGGGACCCGTATTGAGGAACTGAGGCAGTTGACCAAGGCTGACGTTAAGCAGGTTGGGGGCGTGTGGGTCATCGACATCAATAGGAACGATGGCAAGACAGCCAAGACCAAGAATGCTCTGCGTGTCATACCGCTAACTGACGGAGCCTATGGCTTCGACCTTCAGGCCTTCCGGGAGTTTGTCGATAGCTCCGACTCCCGGCTGTTCAAATTGGGCGCTGGTCAGTTCTCAAACGTGCTTAATGGTGCGCTACGAGATGTCCTAAGCTTGAACGCTGATCGGACCCAGACCTTCCACTCATTGCGTCACTCTCTGGCCGGTGCCTTGAAGGCCGCTGAGGTGCCTGTGGGGACCGCTGAGTCCATCTTGGGGCACGCTTCAGGGTCTATCAGTTACGACCTGTATGGGGCTGGGAGTGCCGTTGAGGCAGGACGTATGGCTGACGCATTGATGTCCGCCTTTCAAGTGACCTGAGATGTAGAAGATCTAAAGCTTTTCTACGTGAAGTCGGAAAAACTCATAACTCATTTACTTGATTGGATGTGAGGGCCTACTGAAAGGCCTCACATTTAACTCGGTGTTGCTACATCAAGCTTTCACAGCTCTCCGGTCGTATTGGTCCGGATGTTGAGCTTCCATAAAATGGGTTTGCCCGGAGTATGTTGATCGTGGTTTTGAGGCGGAAAACCATCCCCTTCGTTGCATGTGACTTCACGCTTGCAGTTTACGCAACGATAGATGCCTGAAACTGGAACTTTGTCGTTAGGGGAATACTTAGTGGTCCACCGTGCCTCGGTGCCATCTACTTTCCTCAATACAGACTCATCGGTGTAGTTTGCCATCATACAGTCCTTGGTTGTGGCGAAATGCCATTAAAGAATCTACATGCTGAACCGTCCGGTGTCCACCTGAGTGAAGCGATGCAGCCTGTGGTGCACCATTACGCCATTACGTGTTTCATAGAGACTCAGTCTGGATCTATAAATTGTCTATTTCAACGCGACTCCGCTGACGTGGCGTACGTTAGCAATATTTCCGACGAAAATTTAAAAACCCTCACAATAACAGGGAGAGACCGCACCATTGTGCTTTCCCATCCAAGATGCCGTAAGGTCACCTCCAAGGTGGCCCTCTGCGGGCAAGGCGTGTACGTCCAGTGACCAACGCTACCTCTTTCAGGTAGCCCAATATCCAAGACGCCACGACCACCAAGCGCAGCCTTAACGGGATCTGCGGGACCAGCATCAGGTCCACTGTAGCGATTCTGTCTGTTCACTTCGTGTGAGTAGACCCTTGATAGGTTTGGGCCTCCTATCTCTGATCGCACAGTACAGGGGCCTTTTAACTTAAAGACCTCTAAGAGCTTAAAGAGGACTTAGAGTTGGTATTCTTTATAGATTAAACTAATAAGAAATAATACTTAAAGAGAATACTCTAAGAGTTACCTTAAAGTTGATCGTTAAGACTTGGTCTACCATCGCCTCCGTGAAAGTCGAAAGCGTGACCGGGTAGTGGCACAAGTAGGAGCCCCCAAGTCTGGGGCCACCGAATCGAGCTACATACTGGGCAAGAGTCGTTCCTGTAAGGACCTCATGAGTCGTACAGGCTTCTAAGTCGCCCGTCAATCGGATTTAAAAACCCTCACAATAACAGGGGCAGCTCGGTTTATTCTGAAATAAATATCAGCAGCCATTCCCTGGTCAAACACACGCCCGTCGCTGGGCCAACAATCACGAAAGACTTTCTGTTTGCTCTCTGTGCCATCGGTGGACCCTTGTCGGGGACTTTCGGCTGCCCGTGGGAGCGAACTCAGATAGCAAACAAAAAGGACCGACAACTATGCTAACCAACAACCCAACCGACCTGCTGCCCATCGTTATCGAGGGTCGCACCTTCAAGCCGAACGCCGAGGGCCTGTGGAGTCTAACTGAAATCAACAGGGCACTTCCTGGCCTGACAAAGCCACCAGCTCAATGGCGTGGTCGTGACCGCGACTACTTTGACCACTGTGCAAATCTGCATAGTGAAAATGGCGGCTCTGACCGAGGAACCTACGCGACTGAGCGAGCGACCATTGCTTACGCGATGTCCTGTTCACTGGACTTTTATGTGATGGTCGTAGATGCATTCGTTGCCATGCGTAACAGTGCCGTCCGTGAACTGCGCCAGAAGGATGCCCTCTTGGACGCTAATATGCCCAAGGCTACGACCCTCGACCTGAAGGCCCGTGGCGCTGGTCTCACATGGACTGAGGCTTGCCGTGTGGCGGGCGTACAGCAGCCCCGTTTGGCCCTTGCTGAATTGGTCAAGATGAAGTGGTTCGTCTATCCAGTGGACAGCTTTGGTAGCCCTGAAGGGTCCCCAAGGCCGAAGAAACAGGGCTTTGCGGTCGGTGCTTTCGTGAAGGTCTCGACGGACTTCGGTAACAAGGAGGGATGGCGGGTCAAGCCGCGAGGTCTCGACTGGCTGAATAAGCACGCCGAGGAAGTCAACCTACGGGTAGTCGCGACGAAAGCCCTCAAGGCAAAAGCCAAGCGGCCTAAGGAGGTGACCCGATGAAGGCGTTAACGCCCCCAAATCTGGGGCCGTTGAGTAACCGCCAGCGTCACCTACTTTGTTTGGGGCTGAAGCTCATGCTCGCCGGGGTCCCTGAAGAGGAGCGCCGCGCCATCATCGAGCGTAGGCTTCACTACTACCGGGAGGCCCGTAAGCGTCAGCGCTACCCGTATCACCAGCGGGAGCAACGCCCATGACCTTTGCCGCCCAGCTCAACGCATTCTTCACGTCCCCTTCGAGTCGAACCAAGCTAATCACCCTGCGCACCTTTTGGCGTGACTGGCACGTCCGCGAACAAGTGACCTCCAGCGATGAGCATGGGGTGAACTACGAGAAACTTATAGGACACCTGAAGGCGATCAATCCGGTCATGGTCTCATTCGTTGAGTCCATCACTACAACAACCAGCATGAACCTCGATGCAGTAATGCGCGCCCCTATGCGAATCCCACTGACTCGCCAACCGATCACTTCCCCGCTTTAACTTACCGCCGTCCGCCATCGGCACAACAAACCCATCTAACTGAAATCCAGAAAACATCGACAAGCCCTGAGGCCCCGGAGTGACGTACTCCTTCGTCTCTGGTCTCCGTGCGCCTATGCGGCAGGGCTTGATCAATGTTTCCGAATAGGAGACCCAACACCATGCAACTGAATATCCAAAACGTAACCCCTGAAACTGTCGAAGTACAAGGTCAGGTCGTGGCTCGTGCTTACGCTGAGGGCGTGATGCTGGCTACCTTGATTGCCACAGCGGGAACCAATATGCCCGCCCAGGAAGTCATCGTAAGCCAGTACCTGGACGCTGGTCTGAGCGCTGCTGCCTTCCCTCAAGCCATTCGAGCCATCCAGGTCCGTAAGGCCCGTGAAGCGCAGGAAGCTGAGAGTCGCCAACGCGAGGCTCGTGAGCATGAAGAGCGCGTCAGGTCCTACGAGACCTCCCCTTTGGACGAAGCGCGTCGCCGTGCTAAGCGCCACGCCCGTGAAGACCAATACCGAGCTATGGGTAATGCCATTCGTAGCGCCAACGGTCGTAGCGACTTCTCGTCTGCTAATTGGCTTGAGAACAGCTAAGTCTCGCCGTCACGTCGCCCACCTACCTCTACTTCATTCTATTTCAGGAGACCAATCTCATGTCCAACCCATCCAAATCTACCGATCACCGCGACCAACGCGACCGCTACACCACGCCGACTTCCTATGAGGCTGCCGTATGGGGCAATGGCGGTAACCTTCAGTTCTCCACCGAGGCCTCTATGGGCGCCCAGGCGACTGACTCCAGTGTTCTGGCCCAGGTCATCACCCAAGCCATGGACGAATTCTTCAATGGTGGCGAGTGGCACGACAACGCTGCCGATGCTATTCCCTGTGAGTTCCGTCCGAAGGGGACCGAGCCGACCCCTGTGCAATTGGTCAACATGGTCAATCGTAACCTTGAGTTCGATCCTCGCCAGTCGATCTACGACACCTCGACCATCGCCAAGGGCGAAGCGGTTGCCGGTGACTTCATCTTCACTGAGCCGACCAATACCGCTGCGTTCTTCTCGCACCGCTTCACCCTTCTGGATGCCCACGTTGTTGCTGGCTTCACTGGCAACGGCATGGAGCAGATGATGGACAAGATGCTGGCCGACTTCGAGAAGGCCTGTGGTTCTACCGTTGTGGACATCCTCATTAAGTCCCCAAGCACCGAAGCCAAGGAGGTCACCATTGCGGGCACCACTCCGCGTGATCGTGCTGAGGACTGGATCGACGCTTTGACCATGAGCATTAACCAGTCGGTAGGTAACTCTCTGAGCGACTTCGTGTTGCTGATGCACATGACCGAGCAGGCAATGCTTGAGCGTGCTGCCCAGCGCGCCGGTGTCGAATCCATTGAGGGCCTGTTGGGTTGCCGCACTCAGTTCTACTCTGGGTCTGACCGTGGTGTCTTCATGCTGCCTAAGGGCTTTGCCTCGCTGTCGTTCCGCCATGATCAGGAGGGCGACGTATGGAAGATCCATGCGAGCCGCAACGCTGGCGTACAGGGTTGGGACTTTGAGGTAAGCGGTATCGCTGACGTAATGGCTCAGGCCAAGGTCAGGATCAAGCTGGCAAACCCTGAAGACCCTACTGAGAAACTTCAGGTCGAGACCGTAGACTTCCCGTTGATCACCCGTGTGGTCGTCAAGCCGTAACACCCGCTGTATCCATGAGGTCCGTAATGGGCCTCGTGGGTTGATCTGAGCGTCTATCTAAATGGTGGACCTTCAGATGAGCCCATGTGGAATGCGTTGCTATGCAAAATGTGCAGGGCAATGACCCACATTCTTTATCAGACTTCACGTAGGAGACCGCTATGGCCGCCAAGAAACAATGGTTGGCCGTCCTCAAGGCTATCGCCATGTCGAAAGCCACATGGAAGCTGGTCGGAACCGTAGCGGTTCTTTATGGCTGCGCTCATGGTGAGCTAATCGCTGGACTGGTTGGAGAGGTCATCGCGGACGTATCGGGATCCCTTTAAGGATCTGACAGAAATTTCTGAGTGACCACCTGTAACTACTAACCTGCGCACTTACCCCCGTAGGCCCCCGCACGCTCGCTCAGGCGCTCGATCTCGATAGGGACCCTTGCGGGCAGGCGATAAGGACCCCAGCGTTGGGACAAATGTGCGCCAAAGCTGTTACAAACCGGGGTCCTATGGTGCTACGCTAAGGTCTCCTAACGTGCCTCATCAGGTCGGTGTAAGGATCGTATCCTTCGCCTCTGGCAGTAACCCTGGATAGTCCAGCGTGTAGTGCAGACCCCGAGATTCCTTACGTTCCATGGCAGACCTGATCATCAGTTCCGCTACTTGAGCAAGGTTCCTCAATTCAATCAGGTCTCTGCTTACTCGGTAGTTGCTGTAGAACTCGTCGATCTCGTCCAGCAGCAAGCGCACGCGATGCTGAGCCCGCGCCAGGCGCTTATTGGTGCGCACAATGCCTACGTAGTCCCACATGAAGCGCCGCAGCTCGTCCCAGTTGTGCGCGATGATCACGTCTTCGTCGGAATCGGTTACTTGGCTGGCGTCCCAGCGGGGCAGGGCGGCGGGCACCGGGATGCGCGGTAGTTGCTCAAGGATGTCGGCAGCCGCCGAGCGCGCGTAAACGAAACATTCGAGCAGCGAGTTGCTGGCCATGCGGTTGGCGCCATGCAGGCCGGTGAAGCTGGTTTCGCCGATCGCATACAGGCCGGGCACGTCAGTGCGACCGTTTTGGTCGACCATCACGCCGCCACAGGTGTAGTGCGCAGCCGGCACTACCGGGATCGGGCCTTTGGTGATGTCGATGTTGAATGCCAGGCAACGTTCGTAGACGGTGGGAAAGTGGGTCTTGATGAAGGCTTCGGGTTTGTGGCTGATGTCCAGGTACACGCAGTCGATGCCCAGGCGCTTCATTTCGTGGTCGATGGCGCGGGCCACGATATCCCGTGGCGCCAGCTCGGCACGCGGGTCGAAGCGCTGCATGAAGCGCTCGCCGTTGGGCAGTTTCAGGTGCGCACCTTCACCGCGCAGGGCTTCGGTGATGAGGAAACTCTTGGCTTGCGGGTGATACAGGCAGGTGGGGTGGAACTGGTTGAATTCCAGGTTGGCGACCCGGCAGCCCGAACGCCATGCCATGGCGATGCCGTCACCGCAGGCGCCGTCGGGATTGCTGGTATAGAGGTAGACCTTGGCGGCACCGCCTGAGGCCAGAATGGTGAAACGTGCGCCGTAGGTGTCGACTTCGCCACTGGCGCGATTGAGCACATAGGCGCCGAGGCAGCGTTCGCCGTCCAGGCCCAGGCGCTTTTCAGTGATCAGGTCGACGGCGACGCGTTGCTCCAGCAGTTCGATATTGGGGCGTAGGCGGGCTTGCTCGAGCAACGTCTTGAATATGGCGGCGCCGGTGGCGTCGGCGGCGTGGATGATGCGGCGATGGCTGTGGCCGCCCTCTCGGGTCAGGTGGAATTCGAATCCGCCGTCATCGCTGCCGGCGTGTTCGTCGCGGGTGAACGGCACGCCCTGGTCGATCAGCCATTGGATGGCTTCGCGGCTATGCTCTACGGTGAAGCGCACCGCGTCTTCGTTGCACAGGCCGCCGCCGGCGTTAAGAGTGTCTTCGACGTGGGATTGCACGGTATCGGTGTCGTCCAGTACCGCCGCGACACCGCCTTGGGCCCAGAATGTCGAGCCATTGGCCAGGTCGCCCTTGCTCAGGACCGCAATGCGCAGGTGGCTGGGGAGGGTGAGTGCCAGGCTCAAGCCGGCCGCACCGCTACCGATCACCAGGACATCGTGTTGAAACTGTTGGCTCATTTGAAGGATTCCGCAAAAAGCGATCCAAAGGGCTGGCGCAAACAGGACGCCTGGATCGGCGAATCAAAGGGTCACACGGGCCACTAGTATATAGAGGGGGGGAGCGGCACAATAGCCGGGCATTCGTGGCAATGTGAAATTACGGTGCACAGCTGGGGTCATATGGGCCGGCTATTGAGATGGGAACTTTTTGCATGAGCCCCTACTCAATAGCAGGTTGCCCGAAAGCTGGGAAAACGTTGAGTTTATTGGCCCGTCGGGAGCATTGGACGCGTCAGAAAACCGGCGACAAGATTATTCGCGCAGCCGGCCTAGCCCGTGCTGCGTTTTTCGTGTGTGCCAAATCAGTGCATGCCGGAAACTTGCTTGGAGGGGGAGAACTTTTGCGAGAAGTCCTAGTCTATGTTTGCAAGCCTGATCGTTTAGTTATGCAAGCCTCCTTCGAGTACAACGAGGAGTGTTCATGCTAACCCAGGAAGAGGATCAGCAGCTGGTCGAGCGCGTTCAGCGTGGCGACAAGCGAGCATTTGATCTGCTAGTGCTGAAATACCAGCACAAAATTCTCGGGTTGATCGTGCGGTTTGTGCACGACACCCATGAAGCGCAGGACGTTGCACAGGAAGCCTTTATCAAGGCGTACCGTGCACTTGGCAATTTTCGCGGTGATAGTGCGTTTTACACGTGGCTCTACCGCATCGCCATTAACACGGCGAAGAACTATCTGGTGTCTCGCGGCCGCCGCCCACCGGACAGTGATGTAAGTTCAGAAGATGCAGAATTTTACGATGGTGATCACGGCCTCAAAGATCTCGAGTCGCCGGAACGTGCTTTGCTGCGCGACGAGATCGAGGGCACCGTTCATCGCACTATTCAGCAACTGCCAGAAGATTTGCGTACGGCGTTAACTTTACGTGAATTCGATGGTCTGAGTTACGAAGACATTGCGAGCGTCATGCAATGTCCGGTGGGGACTGTAAGGTCACGGATTTTCCGGGCCCGGGAAGCCATCGACAAAGCCTTGCAACCGTTGTTGCAGGAAAACTAAAGACAGCGGCGACAGCCAAGAGAGGAACCGCCATGAGTCGTGATGCCCTGCAGGAATCGCTGTCCGCAGTGATGGATAACGAAGCGGATGAACTGGAACTTCGTCGGGTGCTCAATGCATTTGATGATGCCGAAACCCGTGATACCTGGTCTCGTTACCAAGTCGCTCGGGCGGTGATGCACAAGGATCTTTTAATCCCTCGTCTGGATATTGCTGCGGCCGTTTCTGCCGCGTTGGCCGATGAAGCCGTTCCGGCAAAAGCTGCTCGTGGTCCATGGCGTAGCCTGGGTCGCCTGGCAGTAGCTGCCTCGGTGACTGTTGCCGTGTTGGCCGGTGTTCGCCTGTACAACCAGGACGAAATCGCCGGTGCCGAACTGGCCCAGCAGACTCAGCAACCGGTCATGGCCGGTCCGCAAGTCAAAGGCCCAGCGGTACTGGCCGGCTACAAGGAAAGCTCTGATGCCACCGGCCCTATGGCCAACGGCGTACTTCAAGGGCAATCCGGCTGGCAGGATCAGCGTCTTCCAGGCTACCTGCGCCAACACGCACAGGAATCTGCTTTGAAAGGCACTGAAAGCGCTCTGCCATACGCTCGTGCAGCCAGCCTGGAAAACCGCTAAACCGCTAAGGGGCCCTATGCGCGCCATACCGCTCCTTACGCTTTTGCTCAGTGGTTGTTTTGCACTATCCGCCCATGCCGACGAAGCCCAAGACTGGCTGACTCGACTTGGGCGTGCAGAGCAGCAGCAAAGCTTTGCAGGTACGTTCGTCTACGAGCGTAACGGCAATTTTTCTACCCATGACATCTGGCATCGCGTCCAGGACGGTCACGTTCGTGAGCGGCTGTTGCAGCTCGATGGCTCTGCCCAGGAACTGGTGCGGGTAGATGGTCGTACACAATGTGTCAGTGGCACCTTGGTTGCCGGCCTTGGCAACTCGCCTGATGCGCCTTCGCGCGCTCTGGATCCGCAAAAACTAACTGAATTCTACGAATTGGCCGTCATTGGCAAATCTCGCGTGGCCGGTCGAAATGCGGTGATTGTGTCGATTGCTCCCCGTGATCAATACCGATATGGCTTTGAGTTGCACCTGGATCGTGAAACCGCGCTGCCGCTGAAATCCCTGTTACTCAATGAGCAGGGCCAGTTGTTGGAGCGCTTCCAATTCACTCGACTGAACACCTCGGCTGCGCCATCAGATCGTGACTTACAGCCCAGCAGCGAATGCTCACCTGTGGCTGTTTCCAGCACCAAAGCACCCGAGGTGCCCGCCACCCACGCATGGCATCTGGACTGGTTGCCTCCAGGTTTTCAGCTCACCAACAGCGTCTCGCGAAAAGATACTCAGACCCACGCCACTGTCGACAGTCTGATGTACGACGACGGGCTTGCACGTTTCTCAGTGTTTCTTGAGTCCACCGACGGTGCGAGTGTGAGCGAAACACGCACGCAGCTTGGCCCAACTGTGGCCGTGTCGCGCCGTCTGAACACGGTCGATGGCGAAGTCATGGTGACGGTTGTCGGCGAAATTCCCATCGGCACTGCCGAACGCATTGCGCTGTCGGTACGCGGCGAAAAGACCGCCGCCAAGCCATGAGTCGTTAATCCTATGTTCATCCTGACCTCTCAATGTGAGCCTTTGCGTGGTTGGGGGCTGAGAGCATGAAATTTCTGGATCAGTATTTTCACTTGCAAAAAATCCCCATGTTTTTTATAGGTCAGGGCTTGTCGGCTCTGACCTTATTTTGTTCGCGGAACAAAAATGCCGGTCGAAGTTTTCGGCGTTTCTTGAACCCTGTCGCTCAACCCTGCTCGTCGTAACGGGAGCTGTATGTCGATACCACGTTTGAAGTCTTACCTAACCATAGTCGCCACGGTATTGGTGCTGGGTCAGGCAGTGTCCGCGCAAGCGGTCGAGCTGCCTGACTTCACCCAACTGGTGGAGCAGGCCTCGCCTGCCGTGGTGAACATCAGTACCACGCAGAAGCTGCCGGATCGCAAAGTCTCGAACCAGCAGATGCCTGACCTGGAAGGCCTGCCGCCCATGCTGCGCGAGTTCTTCGAGCGCGGTATGCCGCAACAACGCTCCCCGCGTGGCGGCGGTGGCGGTCAGCGCGAAGCGCAGTCCCTGGGCTCGGGCTTCATCATTTCGCCTGACGGTTACATCCTCACTAACAATCATGTGATTGCCGACGCTGACGAAATTCTCGTGCGCCTGGCCGACCGCAGTGAGTTGAAAGCCAAGCTGGTGGGCACCGACCCGCGTTCCGACGTGGCTTTGCTGAAAATCGAAGGTAAAGACCTGCCTGTGCTGAAGCTGGGTAAATCACAGGACCTGAAAGCCGGGCAGTGGGTGGTCGCGATCGGTTCGCCGTTCGGCTTCGACCACACCGTGACCCAGGGCATCGTCAGCGCCATCGGCCGCAGCCTGCCAAACGAAAACTACGTGCCGTTCATCCAGACCGACGTGCCGATCAACCCGGGTAACTCCGGCGGTCCGCTGTTCAACCTGGCGGGCGAAGTGGTGGGGATCAACTCGCAGATCTACACCCGTTCCGGTGGCTTCATGGGCGTGTCCTTTGCCATCCCGATCGACGTGGCCATGGACGTTTCCAACCAGCTCAAAAGTGGTGGCAAAGTCAGCCGTGGTTGGTTGGGTGTGGTTATCCAGGAAGTGAACAAAGACCTGGCTGAATCGTTTGGCCTCGACAAGCCAGCTGGCGCCCTGGTCGCGCAAATCCAGGACGACGGGCCTGCTGCCAAAGGTGGCCTGCAAGTGGGCGATGTGATCCTGAGCATGAATGGCCAACCGATCATCATGTCCGCCGACCTGCCGCATCTGGTCGGTGCCTTGAAAGCCGGCAGCAAAGCCAAGCTGGAAGTGATTCGTGACGGCAAGCGCCAGAACGTTGAGCTGACCGTCGGCGCGATCCCGGAAGAGGGTGCAACCCTGGATGCGCTGGGCAACGCCAAACCAGGCGCTGAACGCAGCAGCAATCGCTTGGGCATTGCCGTGGTTGAGCTGACCGACGAGCAGAAGAAGAGCTTCGACCTCAAGAGCGGTGTTGTGATCAAAGAAGTCCAGGACGGCCCAGCTGCCCTGATCGGCCTACAGCCGGGCGACGTGATCACCCACCTGAACAACCAGGCGATCAACTCCACCAAGGAATTCACCGACATCGCCAAAGCGTTGCCGAAGAATCGCTCGGTGTCGATGCGCGTGCTGCGTCAGGGCCGTGCAAGCTTCATCACCTTCAAGCTGGCCGAGTAATCCGCTAGCTCAATAAAAAGCCCCGCTTTCGGTTAACGAAAGCGGGGCTTTTTTGTGGGCGATGGTTTTAGCTCATCATCCCTTTCACCAGGCGTTCCTGTTCGATCAGCTCACGCTGGCGCGCGTCGATGCGCGAGGACAGTGGGAAGTTGTTGCCGGCCCGGCGCTTCGCAAAGTCCAGTTGCTGAATGGCCTGCTTGAAGTCGCCCACCAGTGCAAAGTACTCGGCACGCGCCTGATGCAGACCAATGATGTTGCCGGACAGGCCGCGAGTCTCTGCCACCTGGTACCACACATCCGGATCGTCGGGACGCGACTTGAGCAACCCGTCCAATGCCTTTTCAGCTTCGGCATTACGGCTCTGCTTGAGTAGCACATCAATGCGTATCTGATTCAGCGGATAGCTGCCGGGGTACTGGGCCAGCATCCGATCAGTACGTTGCTGGGCATCCGGCAGGTGGTTGCTGTCGATATCCAGCTCGATCTGCGCCAGGTTGTAAGTAATGTCGTTGGGCGCCTTGGCCAGCAGCGGCTGCAAGCTTTCCCGTGCCTCTTTGTACTGGGTGCCCTTGATCTGCGCGATGGCCAGGCCATAACGGGCTATATCGTTTTTCGGGTTCTCGTCCAATTGCGCCTGGAAGCGCTTGGCGGCCAGCCCCGGCGTGTCTTCGTATTGCAACTGCACCCGTGCGCGAATCAACTGATAGCGCAAGCTGTCTTCCTTGCCGCCCTGCTTGGCTTGCTCGGCACGGTTACGGGTGTCGGCGATCCGCGACTCGGTCACCGGGTGAGTCAGCAAAAATTCCGGTGGCTTGGCGTCGAAACGGTATTGGCGCATCAGGCGTTCGAACATGGTCGGCATGGAGCGTGGGTCGTAACCGGCTTTTTCCAGATTAAGAATGCCGATGCGGTCAGCCTCTTGTTCGTTCTGGCGTGAAAACCTGCGCTGCTCCTGGATAGCTGCCGCCTGGCTGCCCGCAATTGCGGCAATGCCGGCATCGCCCGCACCCGCTGCCGCCGCGATAATGCCGCCGAGCAGGGCGGCCATCATCGGGATCTGCATGCGTGACTGCGCTTCCACACCTCGCGCAAAGTGGCGTTGGGACAAGTGAGCCAATTCGTGAGCGAGCACCGAGGCATATTCGCCTTCGGTCTGGGCATTCAGAAACAGGCCACCGTTAACCCCGACAATCCCGCCGGGTGCGGCAAAGGCGTTGAGTTGCGGGCTGTCGATGAGGATGAATTCCAGGCGCCGGTCATTCACCTGGCTGGTCTCCACCAGCTTGTACACGCTGGTTTCGACGTAATCCTTAAGCTGCGGGTCATTGAGCTGCGAGACCTGGCCACGCAGGTAGGCCAGCCATGCGCGGCCCAGTTGGAATTCCTGTTGCGGCGAGACAATGGCAGAACTGGCGTCGCCGAGTGACGGCAGGTCGTCAGCGAAGGCCGGGGAGGCCAGCAGGCAAGCCAGCGTCAGCAGGGTAGGGCGCAAAAAAGTCATGCACAAAGCCTTTCGACAAAGAGCTTACTGTAGCCGGACACTGAGCTTCGGACCAGATATTCTAAGCACCCCAAACGCATGCCTGGAGCAAACCGATGACCGACGCTGTAGCCTTTGACGCCGAACTCGATGCCAGTGGCCTCAATTGCCCGCTGCCCCTGCTCAAGGCCAAGCTGGAACTCAACCGATTGGCCAGCGGTGCCGTGCTCAAGGTGATCGCCACGGACGCGGGCTCCCAGCGCGATTTCCGCACCTTTGCCAAACTGGCCGGGCACACCCTGCTGCTCGAAGAAGATGCCGCCGGTGTGTACCGTTACTGGTTGCGCAAGGCCTGAACTGTTCGCCCCACCACCCGAGGTTGATTGATGTTCAAAGTGTTACGAGACTGGATTCAGCGCTATTTTTCCGATGAAGAAGCGGTGGTGCTGGCCGTCCTGCTGTTCCTGGCCTTTACTGCCGTGCTCACCTTGGGCGGCATGCTGGCGCCGGTACTGGCGGGTATGGTGCTGGCCTACCTGATGCAAGGGTTGGTCACTACCCTGGAGCGTCTGCGTTTGCCCGGCGGTGTGGCGGTAGGGCTGGTGTTTGCCCTGTTCATGGGGCTGTTGGTGGTGTTTATTGTCGTGGTGCTGCCATTGCTGTGGCATCAGTTGATCACCTTGTTCAACGAGTTGCCGGGCATGCTCGCCAAGTGGCAATCGCTGTTGCTGCTGTTGCCGGAGCGCTATCCGCACCTGGTGTCGGATGAGCAAGTGTTGCAGGCCATTGAAGTGGCGCGCGGCGAAATCGGAAAATTCGGGCAATGGGCGCTGACTTTTTCCCTGTCCAGCCTGCCGCTCCTGGTCAATATCATGATCTACCTGGTGCTGGTGCCGATTCTGGTGTTTTTCTTCCTCAAGGACCGCGCAATGATCGGCCGCTGGGTCAGCGGCTATCTGCCGCGTGAACGGGCGCTGATCACCCGAGTGGCCGAAGAAATGAACCGGCAGATTGCCAATTATATTCGCGGCAAAGTCATTGAGATTGTGATTTGTGGCGGCGTCACCTACATCGCGTTTGTCGCGCTCGGGCTGAACTACGCGGCGCTGCTGGCCTTGCTGGTGGGCGTGTCGGTGGTGGTGCCGTATGTGGGCGCGGTGGTGGTGACCGTGCCGGTGATGTTGATCGCGTTGTTCCAGTGGGGCTGGAGCGATCAGTTCATCTACCTGATGGCGGTGTACGGGATTATCCAGACCCTGGATGGCAACGTGCTGGTGCCGCTGCTGTTCTCAGAGGCCGTCAACCTGCACCCGGTGGCGATTATCTGCGCGGTGCTGTTGTTTGGAGGGCTGTGGGGGTTTTGGGGTGTGTTTTTTGCGATCCCGCTGGCGACACTGTTCAAGGCCGTGCTGGATGCTTGGCCGCGGCAAGAGCCGGTGGTGGCGCCTTTGTTGTAAACACTTGGGGCGAACTAAAGGTTCGCCCCCATTATGATTCAAGCCTTATTCAATGCCTGCGCCGCCGCCAGCACCGCATCCACATGTCCCGGCACTTTCACACCACGCCATTCCTGACGCAGCACGCCATCCTTGTCTATTAGAAAGGTGCTGCGGTCCACGCCCAGGTATTCCTTGCCGTACAGCTTCTTCAGCTTGATCACATCAAACAGCTGGCAAACCACTTCGTCCTTGTCGCTGATCAGCTCGAAGGGGAATTCCTGCTTGGCCTTGAAGTTCTCGTGGGACTTCACGCTGTCTCGCGACAGGCCAAACACTTCGGTGTTGGCGGCCTTGAACGCGGCGTACTGGTCACGAAAACCCTGGCCTTCGGTGGTGCAACCCGGGGTGCTGTCCTTCGGGTAGAAGTAGATCACCACTTGTTTGCCCTTGAGGGCTGCCAGGCTGAACGTCTGGCCGCTGGTGGCCTGGGCTTCGAAATCGGCCACGGGTTTGTCGATGGCTACCGGCATGGTACTTCCTTACATTGGGTTCTGTGGGCGCCATGGCTCAATCAGCGCGTCGAGGTTCAGGGCATCGGCGAAATCCAGGAACTGGTCACGCAGCCAACTGATCTGCACGCCGGCCGGCAAGGTCACGGTGAACGTGGCGTTGAGCATGGTGCCGCCGGTTTGCGGGGCCTGGTAGGTGTCGCAGGTCAGGTTTTCCAGCTCGACGTTGTGGTCGATGAAAAACTGGCACAGCTCATTGACGATGTCCGAGCGGTAGGCCGAGCTGACATAGGCCACGTAAGGCAGGGCCTGCGGGCGGTTTTCCAGGGCGGCGCTGCGCACGACGTTGACGGTGAAGTTGTGCTTCTTGGCCAGGCCCGGCAGGCCGGTTTCGAGGCGCGCCAGGGCGTCCCAACTGCCGGAGATCTGCAGCACCAACGCGCTGCACTCGCCGTGGCGGGTGAGGCGTGAGGTCACGACGGCGCAGCGGTTCTCATGGCTGGCGCGGCACAGGACGTTGGTCAGCTCCATGGGGTTGGCGCCGAGGGCACTGATAACAAGGAATTGTTCGCGAACTGTGGGGGTGGACATGCAGCCTTCCTAAAGCGATGAGCGGTCGATACCGTGTGGGCCGTATCGATCAAAGGATGAAGGGTAGCGAAAACCATCGCCAAGGGCTAGGAGGTGGCGTTTTCATTACGCGATCGGTCTGATTTCAGCGTGCTTCAAGCCGCGCTTTGGCCCAATGATGGCATTGCCCGTCGTTTAGTTGCCCCAGAACGCATCCTCAGGCGGTACTTCGCTTGTACAAGCATCTTGGCGCCAGTACCATTACGGCTCTCTTTTTCCGGCAGGAGCGGTTGCATGATTGCGGGCAGTATGGTGGCACTGGTCACACCCATGGATGCACAAGGTCATCTCGACTGGGACAGCCTTGGCAAACTGGTGGACTTCCACCTGCAAGAAGGCACCAACGCCATCGTGGCGGTCGGCACCACAGGTGAATCGGCCACCCTTGATGTGGAAGAACACATCCAGGTCATCGAATTCGTGGTCAAGCGCGTGGCGGGCCGCATTGCCGTAATCGCCGGCACAGGCGCCAACTCGACGCGTGAAGCGATCGAGCTGACCAGGAACGCCAAAAAAGCCGGCGCCGATGCCTGCCTGCTGGTAACCCCGTACTACAACAAGCCGACCCAGGAAGGCTTGTACCAGCATTTCAAGGCTATTGCCGAAGCCGTCGACATCCCGCAGATCCTCTACAACGTCCCTGGCCGCACGGCCTGCGACATGAAGGCCGAGACCGTTATCCGGCTGTCCACCGTGCCGAACATCATCGGCATCAAGGAAGCCACCGGTGACCTGCAGCGCGCCAAGGACATCCTGGCCGGCGTGAGCAGCGACTTCCTGGTGTATTCCGGTGACGACGCCACAGCGGTCGAGCTGATCCTGCTGGGCGGCAAAGGCAACATCTCGGTGACGGCCAACGTCGCGCCGCGCGCCATGAGCGACATGTGTGCTGCCGCCATCGCCGGTGACGCCGTAAAAGCCCGTGCGATCCACGAGCAACTGATGCCGCTCAACAAAACATTGTTTATCGAATCCAACCCTATTCCCGTGAAATGGGCGCTGTTTGAGATGGGCTTGATGCCGGACGGTATCCGTCTGCCGCTCACCCGGCTCAGCGAAGCCTGTCACGAACCGCTGCGACAGGCCCTGCGCCAGTCCGGCGTCCTGGTTTAATTGAGGAAGCACTACGCATGAAGCGATTGGCCGGACTTTCCGCACTTGCCTTGATTATCTCCAGCACCAGTGGCTGCGGTTGGGTATGGGGCCCGGAAGGCTACTTCCGTGACCGCGGCAGCGATTACCTGGAAGCACAAGCAACCAAACCGATGCAACTGCCGCCGGACGTCAACGTCGCCAAGCGCCTTGACCCGTTGCTGCCGATTCCGCGCAACGTCGCCGACGACACCACCAAGGGTGAGTACGTGGTGCCACGCCCGCAGCCGATCTCGGCCGTGGCGGACGCCAGCGACTACAGCCTGCAAAAGAGCGGCGACAACCGCTGGATCATGGCTCAGCGCCCTCCGGCTGAAGTCTGGCCAGTGGCGGTGCAGTTCTTCCAGGACAACGGTTTCAGCATTGATCAACAACGCCCGCAGACCGGTGAGTTCACCACGGCCTGGCAGCACGGCAGCGAACTGTCCGCCAGCATGGCCAAGCGCCTGCAGGCGAGCGGCGTAGCGCCCGACAGCGAAGCCCGTGTGCGTGTGCGCATCGAACCAGGCGTGCAGCGTAATACCAGTGAAGTCTATGTGGTCAGCGCCGAGCGTCCTGCCGGCAGCACTGCCAACGTCGATTTCACCCCGCGCTCGGTCAACATGGGCGTTGACGCCGCGTTGGTCGACGAGATGCTGGCCAGCATGAGCCGTATCTCCGAGAAGGGCGGTTCGGTTTCCCTGCTCGCCGCCGGCAACTTCGACACGCCTAACCGCGTCAGCCTCACCGAAGACGGCAGCGGCAACGTGGTGCTCACCCTGGGTGAAGACCTCGACCGTGCCTGGGCCAGTGTTGGCCGTGCGTTGGAACAGGGCCCTTGGCGCGTTGAAGACATCAACCGCAGCCTGGGCCTGTACTACATCAACGTAGCGGAAAAAGCCGAGAAGAAAGACGACGAGCCAGGGTTCTTCGGCAAATTGTTCGGCAGCAAGCCGACCAAGGAAGAGGTTGAAACCCGTGCCGAGCGCTACCAGGTTCGCCTGAGCAAAGTGGGCGAGAGCGTGCAAGTGACCGTCGAGAAGAACATCAACACCGTTGCGCCGGCTGAAACAGCCCGCAAAGTGTTGGGCGTGATTCAGGACAACCTGGGCTGATCCGATGCGTTTTGCCGTTCTCGGCAGCGGTAGCCAAGGGAACGGCACGCTGGTCGCACATGACGACACGTATGTGCTGGTGGATTGTGGTTTCTCGTTAAAAGAAACCGAGCGGCGCCTGCTGCGCCTGGGGGTTCACCCCTCGCAGCTGAGCGCAATTGTGGTGACCCACGAACATGCCGACCACGTGCATGGCGTGGGTTTGCTGTCTCGGCGCTACAATCTTCCGGTGTACCTGAGTCGCGGCACCTTGCGCGGGATGCGCAAACCCATAGAACCCGCAGGTTTCCTGGCCGGTGGCGAGACGCTGCAGGTCGGTGCGTTGAGCATCGACGTAGTTGCCGTAGCGCACGACGCCCAGGAACCGACGCAGTATGTATTCAGTGGCGGTCAGCGGCGTTTCGGCGTACTCACCGACCTGGGCTCCTACTGCTCCAGGGTACTGGACGGTTACCGTGACCTCGATGCCTTGATGATCGAGTCCAACCACTGCCGCGACCTGCTGGCACGTGGTCATTACCCCTACTTTCTCAAGCAGCGGGTAGGCGGCGAACTGGGACATTTGAACAACCACCAGGCGGCGTACCTGGTGTATGAGTTGGGCTGGCAAGACTTGCAACACCTGGTCCTGGCCCACCTGAGCAGCAAGAACAACCTGCCTGCGCTTGCGCGGCAATGTTTTGTCGACACCCTCGGGTGCGACCCGGACTGGCTGCAACTGGCCGATCAAGATTCAGGGCTCGATTGGCGACACATCGCCTAGCCCACCATTTAGCAAGCGGAGCCCATCATGGAAAAACGTGAAGAACTCTACCGCGGCAAAGCCAAGTCGGTATACAAGACCGACGACGCCAACCGCCTGATCCTGCTGTTTCGCAACGACACCTCGGCGTTCGACGGCAAGCGCATCGAACAGCTTGATCGCAAAGGCATGGTGAACAACAAGTTCAACGCCTTCATCATGCAAAAGCTCGAAGCGGCCGGCATTCCGACCCAATTCGACAAACTGTTGGGCGACAACGAGTGCCTGGTCAAGAAGCTCGACATGATCCCGGTCGAATGCGTCGTGCGTAACTACGCCGCCGGCAGCCTGGTCAAGCGCCTGGGCGTGGAAGAGGGCCTCAAGCTCAACCCTTACACGTTCGAACTGTTCCTGAAGGACGACGCCAAGGGCGACCCGTTCATCAACGAATCCCACGTCGTGGCATTCGGCTGGGGCACCGCTGAGCAACTGGTACGCATGAAAGAGTTGTCCCTCAAGGTCAACGACGTGCTGAGCAAGCTGTTCGACGACGCAGGCCTGCTGCTGGTCGACTTCAAACTCGAATTCGGCGTGTTCCACGACGGCACTATCGTCCTGGGCGACGAATTCAGCCCGGACGGCTGCCGCCTGTGGGACAAAGCCACCAAGAAGAAGATGGACAAAGACCGCTTCCGCCAGGGCCTCGGTGACGTCATCGAAGCCTACGAAGAAGTCGCCAACCGTCTCGGCGTACCGCTGTAATCGACGCAAGCATCTGATAGCACGGAAAAAAATCGATTTTTTGGTTTGCTTTCGCGAAACACACTGTTATGATGCGCGCCGTTGGAGAGATGCCAGAGTGGCCGAATGGGACGGATTCGAAATCCGTTGTACCTTCACCGGTACCTAGGGTTCGAATCCCTATCTCTCCGCCATACTTACAAAAGCCCCGTAGATCAAGGTCTCGGGGCTTTTTGCATTTCAGGTTTCTACGTAAAGATTCTACGTAAAAATCATCGCCCCGCCTCCCTCCGTTTCCCCTAAAACGTTTTTGCCAGTAGGGCTTCCTCGTGTGTTCTCATCATTTGCTAGCGCTCTGTAGGGCTACAGGGGGTGCTACGCCTACGACTCCAAAGCACCGCCACGCACGGTGTCAGCGTTTTCATCCAAGTTCCTAGTGAACCTCTCGACAAGCAAATGTAGAAAAGCTCGCAGTCAATGTCTTTAGCGCGTCTGAACCTGCCTGCGCGGGGTTTGATGGCGTTATGCCGGTAGTAATGCTACTTTTGCACGATAAAAATTTATTCAAGGAATGATGTGAATGTCTGAAGTTGCCGAGGCGCTAAAAAGATTTTTTAATGAAGCCACCTATCCGGTGATATTCATTGGAGCTGGTGTTTCAGTACGTGCGGGCCTCCCGACATGGAAGCAGCTAGTCACTAGTATGGCAGAAGGGTTGAGACAATCTGATCCTCTAACTACTCAGCAAATGTTAGAGTGTGTTAGAGAAGGCGAATATACATTGGCGGTTGACTACTTTAACATCAGTAGAAAAATGCTAGAAGGCGAAAAAAGAAAGTTGATTCGGCAACAGCTTAAAACTTTTAATATAGATACTATTCGTCCAATTGCTCGATTACCATTTCGTGCTTGTTTGACTACAAATTTCGACAGGAGTATGTTGGAGGTTATCGCGGCTGAGAGGCATTTATCTGCACTGGATTTTAAATATGGAGATATGTCATTCAGGCAAGCTCAGTGGGAAGAGGACCTTTTTGTTGCTCGTATACACGGTGCTGCGGAAGTTGCAGAGTCAATAATATTGTCTGAAAGTCAGTTTAAGGTATTGCTTGAGGATGATAGCTACAAGGATTTACTTAGGGCTTGCTTTGTAAATCGAAATGTATTGTTTGTAGGTTTTTCGTTCTATGATCCGGCAGTTAGACATATATTTGAAGATCTAGATCGACGTTTTGGTGCGGCTTCTCCTGGGCGGCACATGGCTCTTCTTCCTCAGGACATAAGTTCGGAGTTTCTTCAGAAGGCTGCTAGATTAAATATTGAAGTTATAAAATACGATTCGGAAAATTATCACTCTGCCCTATGGGCTTCCATAGAAGAATTTAATGGGTTTTCAACTGTTGTTGAGGAACTACCTTTTGAATCAGTGCGTACTCCCTTTGAGTCCACTAAACGTTATCTGGCCGCATGCTACGCACGAGCGAAAACTCAAGACTCATCTATGGCCCTTAGAGAGGCTGTGCTTGAGGGGATTGTCTCTGCATTATTGCAGGAAGCTGCACCTGCTGCTATTTCTCGTGCAGATATACTTGAGAAAATAAGACTGGCACTAGGTTTAAAGGGGCGTGATGCGGAAAATATTTTAAATAAAGCAACGGTTTCACTCATAGATGAGGGGTTGTGTGTAAAAATTCGCGGAACAAAGGAGAAGGGAGCTAAGTACTCGTGGAGGGGTGGGGAGATAGGTGGAAGTTCCTTGGATTCGGCAATAAATACTTTGAGTGAAAGTATTGCTAGTCGTGCATTTTTGGAGGAAGGGTGGAAAATTGATTCAATTATTAAGGATAAAGTGGTTATAGTTTTTAATCATTTGATTAAGCGTAGAGGGTGGGACTTGGGAGCGTCTTTTGCCTCAGGTAGGCCCCCGGAGATAATTGCGATTGATTCTGTTTTTAACGAGTGTTCTCTTAGTCTAGCGGCTTATGATAGAGAAAGATTGCTTCGTGTGTTTACTAATATGCTTATCCATCCTTCTGCTGATGAGTCTCAATTGTTGGGAGAGTTAGGGCGGATAAGTTTTGCTATGGAGATGGCTTTTCATTCTCCACAAAAAACGCTATTGCATAATGCGGTGTTACCGCGTTCAATTTATTTTGATGCAAACGTTCTTTTGCCCGCCTTGGTGGTTGGGCATCCTTTCAATCAGGTATATCAAGAAGTTATATCACGTTTGAAGTCAGCGTCTCAGTCTGCTGCGCTTAAATTGGATCTTAATGTTTGTCAAGTATACCTTAATGAAATTATAAGCCATCGAAAAAATGCTTTGGCATATTGTGAAGAAGCTGGTGATGAGTTTGCAAAAATTGCTCGTAGCGATGCTTTATACAATGGTGTTACGAATCTCAATGTGTTTGTGGGTGCCTATGCTAACTGGGTTGAGAATAACGAAGAGATCAGCTTTAAGGATTTTTTGTTAAGATTTGCTCCATATAATACAGAAGGGCAGTTGCGTACGTGGTTGATAGCTAAAGGGTTTAAAATTACAAACTCTTATAAAAACTCAAAATACCCTGAGTATTATTCCAGTCTAGAAAAAGCATATGCTGGCTCACTTACCAATGGCAAAACTCCAATTTTGATGGAGCATGATGCTATACAGTTGTCCATTCTTGATTCGGATATAAGTAAGGGTGAGAAAACATTATTCGTGACTGGAGATAGAAGGCTCCAGCAGATTGCTCTGGGCTTTAAGAATAGCTCCATTTCAGAGATGATGATTAGTCATGTTGGGTTAGTGCAGTTGATTGAGCTTGTTTTGGGTGGTATTTCCGAAGGGGCTGGATTTACAGAGCTTTTATGGAGTGCGCGAATCTCCAATAAGGCCCAGGCCGTACGTTCACATTTGGTCGCCCTTGGGTTGGCTGAATATAATGATAGTATCGCTTTGTCAATGCCTGCCATGATTGAAAGCTTTAGTGCTGTTGCGGCCAAAGAACTTGAACGAACTGATTCCGACTTGGATTCTTCTGATCCAAAACTTCGCGTAAAAGCTTTTAAAACATTAGGTGGGCTGGAAGAGAATTATCTCAAAAATATGCACTTGGCAGTCGATAGGTTGCAGAAGCGTGAATTGGCGTGAGAAAAAACAATTCAAATAATATTTTTTAGAATGACTATTGTTAGAAGGGCAATCGAATTTTCGATTGTCCGCGATAATAAATTTTCACATTGGTTGTCCACCAAATTGATATCTACTGTGTTGGCTAAAACTTCGTTACCACATGGTCTCCATGGAGGATTCGCCCCGCACACGCAGAAGCCCTATGGCAAAGGAGCAGAATCGGCCTCTTGCAAAACGCTTTCAAGCTCAACTACGAGCCCTGTAAGCGTGATCCCAAGGACTCTGCACAGATCTCGAAGCTGCACAACATCCATGCGGCGCATTCCGCTTTCAACGTCACTCATGAAGGACTGTGGGCGCCTTAGCGCCTTCGAACACTGGACCTGAGTTAGGCCTGCTTCTTTCCGATGCTTTTTCAGCAATGACATAAGCACAGCGTGTTCGTGTCTGTAGATCGTTTTGGGCATGGTCGTCAGCTATGGGGGTAGCTGTCCAAGCTATATCTGCTTTTCAGATATCTGAATTTCAGATATTTTGTCTGCTCAACCTTCCTTGTTTATCAGGTGAAAGCAGTCATGAATGAACGAATCTACGTGCTGAACGGCCAGAAGAAGACCACCAATCACATTTTGCATCTACTCCTATGCATACCTACAGCTGGGTTGTGGCTAGTGTTTTGGTTTCTTGTCGCCATGCAGAATAGTAGGCACAACAGAAGAATTGATAACAAAATCAGTCGGATACTAGAACATAAAGAAGATGGCCAGTCCGACGTGGAAGCGTACCAGGCTATTCGCAACGAGGATCAATACAAGAACAAAGTATTGTTGATCATCATTGTCGTGATCGTTTTTATCGTCTATCTGAACTCTCGTCACTGAGTGACGTTGGCTAAGAAAGGGGGCGAAGTTGGATTTGTAAGCCTCTGCTGGCCTCTTGGTCGTCGTGTATGCTGTACGGCGAAGTTTGGGCTGCCTAGCAAGAGTAAGGCTCTCATATCGCACTACAGGAGCTTGAAGGTGTAAAGTCGCTTGACAGATATGGTCTTAAAATGCATATTAGCCACTTTCCAGAAAACCAGTACCGAACGAACTCGACTGCCCAGTGCAATGTCAGGCGTCGGTTTTCGGCCGTCTGGATTTTGACCCAGCAAACTACCCGAGGCACTCGCCTATGAATTGAACTGACCACAGGAGAACCTATACATGCACGATCTGCGCCCCTCGGTTGCTGAAGTGACTACAATCGTAGTTGATGCAACTGTCATCAACAAAAGTACTGGCGAAATTCTCGGTGAATACACCAAGAACGAATACGTTCCGACGACGGATGTATATGAAATCCCACAGCCCGCTGCAAGCTCTATACAAACACGATTCCAGATTGATCCCGCTGCTTATGTTGTAGTCGGAGATTTTGCACCGAGCGCGTTGCCTGTAGATGACGTAATTGATTTGGATGCAGTGAGGGCCAAACGCGGACCGAAGCCTAAGGTTTTCTTGAATGCCCTTGCGCCTTTCATTCAAGTGGCTCACGCCGAGGAAATGCAGTGGTTGGACGACTTTGTTTACGGCGCCTGCTACACCTCTGGCGAGACTAGCAATGGAACCCTCAATGTCTCACCTTCGGATGTACGGAGGGTGTGCATGTTACCCCTGATCAGTACAGAAACCGTCAGGTCCGTGATTCGCACACGTAGCTTTGAACCCGTATCGGAAAGGCAGGCTCGTCGTATCGCCAAAGCAGCGAAGTTTGCCGTAGGTGGAATCGACCTCTATCTATCCCGGAACGTAAAAGTCATGGAAAGGCTAAAGTACGAGGTAGATTTCATCGATGCGTACTATGGGCCTGATGAAGATGAAATGAGTGCTTGAAATACAGTAGGATATAGAGAGAAGCGAACGATCCCATACCGAAAGGTATGAACATTAAATACGGTCGGATATAGAAAGCGTCAGTGCGGAGCACTAAAGTGTAATCGCACTTGGGGAGTGAAGTTCTTCGTATCGTCCCGATTTCGGATCAGTCCACCAGTAAATATATCCAGCATCACCATAACCCAAAATGCCGTTGCTCTTGATCTGTTGCACCGAAGGTGATGAGTAACAGTTGTCAGCGAGCGATGACGGTGAACTACTGAATGCGAACGCATTCGTTTATGCACGAAAAATCTAAGAGCAAGAGCGGTTCTGTGGTGATTTCTTTATGTATGGCTTCGGTTGGACAGGAAGTCCTGTGGCGATACGTCCACCGGGGGTGGAGACAAGCGTTAAGGTGAATGACTATACAGCGCCGCTGTGATGCTGATCCGCCTTGACCGTGTATCAGCTCTTGGCTGATCGGTGCACAGAGACTGACATTATCCGATAGCGGAAGCTATGAGGTTATCTGCCCCTACTGGCGAAGTCGTCTACCCAGCAGTCTGTTATTTGAGGTACGAGAGAATTCGTGTGCAGTTCTTGCCGGTGACTTTCCACCGCCGTGGGTCCGCTGTAGGCCGTACCATTTGGGTAATACAGAATTCCTTATGACCATCGGCGTAAATGATCACTGCCGTGGTGGTAGAGGTACCGTCTTCGTTCAAGTAGGCAGTGACATTCTCACTTTTCTCTGGACGCTTATCAGGGCCACCGTAGGGATCAGGGACAGGAGCCGAGTCAGCCGCATATGCTGCTTGGGCGAGCAGTAGAAATGTGAATGTGCAGATGAATTTCATGATGGGTCCTTCCACAGTGTAGGGGGTTCAATGAATGCAGTTGGACTTTACAGCGGCGCTGTGGGTAGTCCTATACCCTTAGGGCAAGCGTCCATCACAGAGAAGATTTCAATGGTGCATTGCACGGCGATATCCCAGCTAAAGGAAGCTACGGCCCTCCAGCGCTTGAGGTTTGAAATGTTACTCCGCAAACAAGGCTGGCAGCGAGTAACTGGTTACTCAGTCTGGACTACCTCCTACCAAGATGAATTGAACCGGGCACCCATTGCCAAGAAAGTAGACCAAGCCTTGAGGCAGGCCGCTCACCATGCTCGCCTGCCCACCATCGCTTACGTGGTGCAGATTGGTGATAGCCCTCTCATCCATCTTGGAGAGCCTGCACAGCGCGAGCTGTAGGCAGTCATGCAGCCTTGGGGCGGAAGCCCCGAATCACCCAGCCAATAAGCCAGCCCATCACATACAGGCTGATGCACGTTCCCAGCCAGACCCCGGCCCAGATGGCGACGTGCATAAACTGCTTCGCTGGTAGATCTTTTAGATCCTGTATATGCCTCTGGTCTATGTCTTTTATCCGTTTCTCTACTTGGGCCAAAGTTTGGCTAGATTGTTGGTAGGTGCTTCGAGGCTTGATACCTGCGTCTCTGTTCTTGACGTTTTCCATCTCCATCTCCTGAATAACCTGATCAGCCTTGTACCAAGTCGTCAGATGGCTTTCGGTCTCTATCGTGTTGAAGACGACAATCACGGTTCCCACGCCTAGCAGGAAGCTCACCATCACCCACAGCCTTTGCCACCCGTTCAATCGTTCCATTCGCTTGCTCTCCTTGGTAGTGGGCATGATTATCCATGCTTGCGCCGTGGTGTCATACCCCCGCCAGCGCTACAGGTGCATACGGCGACGTATGAAGCGGACCCCTTGCCATGGGATTGAAATTTAGCAAGAGAATGTCTATGAGATAATTATTATGCGTATATATTCACCGTAACTAACGGTCTTGCTGCCGTTAATAATCGCAAGAAGATCGTTAATAACGATTATCGTGGGTGGCACCACTAAAAAATAAACTTGCACAGGTGTTTTGAGTAGGTATATGTTCGTGTCTCAACCACTTGCCGAGTAATGCCATGAACACTAACGTACTGCTTTCGTTTGACCTGAAACAGAACACAACTACAGAACACCGCGACCTCTTCGACGAATATTTGGAAGGGCACGGCTGGAAGGACTGCCCTGATGTCAGTAGCGCCAAGACAAAGGCTTTCAAGGGTGGCGACGCAGAAGGTGCCCAGATCACTGCTGTAAAGGAAGTTTACGAGGCTATATACCGCGCTAAGATCAAGGAGACTTCTTTTGTTATTCAGTGTGGCAACTTGGAGCCGGTTAGTAAGACGTATTTTTATTCTGACCCCTACGACGCGTTAATTAACAGCCTTGCTCGGTTTTCGTAAAACCCTCAACGAAACTATCAAACAACCTGGGCTAAACCCACCCAATTCCTGTGGCCGCTGTAAGCGTTCCATGCAAGTTTGAGAGTTGTAGCACGTCTGTAGCTCAGTGTTTCCGTGGCTTGTGGGGGAGAGTGGCTAAGTTCGACCTTGTGCTAAGTATCAAAACTGGTTTCTTGCACAGAATTCGCCACTCTGGCACCGAATCACGGTTTTCCACAGAATGGCAACATCCAGCCCCGGCAAGCTCGCCAGTGGGCTAGTCTCTTGGCACGACTGCTCAAGGACGACCCGCCATGCCTACCAAATCAGACCTCGTTATCCTCGTTGCCGACCTGTTGACGCTGCTTTGGGAAAATCAGTTGGCAACTGCTGCGTCTATTGAGGAGCTGGCCGTCTGGGTCAAATCTCAAGGTGGGGGTGACGCACATTCCCAAGCAGTGGAGGCCCTTGAAGCGCTAGACAGGAATGCCAGTGGCATTGCCGGGGGGATCATGGCCTTGCGTGGTTAGCGGCTATCAAAGATGTATACTTCTCTAGTAGTCGGATAACCACCCGTCCGATAGGTGATTCCACTATCAAATACCTATCCACTATTGGCTATCAGATAGTTTATCATTGATCTATCATCTCAATAGACTAAAGGATAGCCAGCCATGAATGCACATTTGTACTTGAGGGCCAGCACCAAGGATCAGGACGCCAATCGTGCCAAGGAATCCCTTGAGGCATTCGCTGCTGAGAAGGGCCTCGCCATTGCAGGCATTTACTCCGAGAACATCAGTGGGACCAAGCTCAATCGCCCTGCGTTGATGAAGCTTCTGGAAGCGGCGCAATCGGGTGACGTTCTTCTGTGCGAGTCAGTGGATAGGCTTAGCAGGCTCACACAGGCGGAGTGGGGCACGCTCAAGGCTGCTATTGAGGCCAAGGGGCTGCGCCTCGTTGTAATGACATTGCCCACTACCCACGCCTTGATCCAAGTTGGTGGAGTTGAAGGTGCTGTAATGACGGTGATCAACAACATGCTTGTGGATTTAATGGCGGCAATGGCGAGGATTGATCAAGACGCTCGTGTAGCACGTATCAGGCAAGGTCTACACATCAAGAGAGTGCGAGAACCAGACTGGAAGCCAGCCGGTAAGGGCAAGAATGCCGAATTGTGGAATAAGGTAGAGGCACTGATCGTGAAGAACCCAACCTTATCGGCTAATGATTTAGCCAAGCTGGCAGATTGTGGCGTTGCAACGGTGTACCGGATCAAACGTGAACTGAAAGCCTGACTGTAACGCCCCACAGAGCCCGCCTTGAGCGGGCTTCGTTGCATTTGATACCAAGTGACAGCACACAGCTCAGCGCCTGCCAGAAGCGAGCCCAGTGTCCCCTAGTCCAGCGTTTATTTTACATTTGCTCGCGTTCAGGTAGCCCCTGAGGGTCGCTTGCTTGAAACCAAGGGCAACTATCTGGGTGCAATGATCGTTTTCAGGCTGGCGAATCCAAACACCAGTCAAGGTGGTCCGAATTTTTCGGCGGAGAAGGGTACTTCCCAGAAAAAAGCCCTTAGGTAAATCCATCTACAGCAGCGCTGTAAGTATTGATTTAGAGCGGTTTATATAACTCAAGAGATAACGTTGTATTATACAAAGAAGAATCGCTACCACGTCCAGATAAGACTTGCAACAAATATTGCTCGACACGATAGTGGCATTTTGGTATAATACCCTTGACCTTCTACGCCGGTAACACCACTGCAAGGCTTGGATCAGCCCACAGATACCTACATACGTGTCCCTACAAATCAAAGCTCCGCTTTGGATCTTGATTTGCCCCAGAGCGGTAGCTCTCAAGTTAATACCCCTTCGACGTTCCGTCGTGAATGAAGTGCTCGATAGCGAAGCGCTATCAAAGTTAGAGATTTAATAGGCTTAAGCTGATCCCAAAAAGGCTGATCGTATGGGCACACTTGTGGATGGCATTCAAGTTGTTAACCCAGTTGAAACTGTATGTCATGATGGCACTTCGAACAGTCTAAGGAGCAGGGCGTGGAATTTTCGGACGAGTATCTGATGAGGATCAATGAGGATCCTATAGGCGTCGGGTTGGCAGTTTGTCGTACTGCGACTGGAAGGAGTAAGCCTGCGACTGCTGATGCGCACAGTGCGCTCCTCCTAGAGACTTCGTTGCTCTTGGGCACGATGGTAAAAAGTGGATTGTTGCAAACGACTGCTGTACCGCCCTCGATTGTTAACGGCCGCCTACGTAGGGCGGCAGATGGCTACACGTATGTTATGCACATCCAGCGGGAGATCGAGGGTATTCTGGCGCGTGAAAAGGCCGTCCAGCGTCAGTCAGAAATGGAACAGCGCTTTGACCGTCTGATTACTGGTAGCTTCGGTTATGAGCTCACTGAAGGTGACCTCAATGAAGTGCAAGATTTGTTGAACCGTCTCCGTGACCTAGTCACAAAAAGTGAAGAGCTAACTGATAATCACAAGGAGCGTTTGCTAAAGCGTTTGGAAGAGGTTCAGCAAGAGCTTCACAAGAAGCTCTCCAAGCTAGATAAACTTTACTGCCTTGCTATCGAGGTTAGCGTAGTAGCGGGCACGATTGGCAAGAACGCAGAGCCTCTTGTAAAAGTCGCCAAAGCTCTTTTCGGTATATCTTATCGGACCCATGCCCACACAGAGGGGCTCCCATCTAGTACAACACCGCAACTGCTTGGTGACGATAGCGTCTCAAACCTGCTCGACTAGTCGAGAACTTTGCGGCAATGCTTTCGCGTAAATGGTTTGTTCGCCACTATCTGTCATCAATATCTATTTTATATAGGCGACAGCTAGTGGCTTGGCATCGTGGGTAGCTTCCTGATGGCATCAAGCTTCTGTCTGGGTGATGAGCCCTTGCTGTATACATCGAACGTCACCGTTCCCGACTCATGACCAGCAATCTCCCTGATCAATCTGTCTGGTACATCTGCACGCACTAGCAGGGTGATGACCGTCGCACGGATCGAGTGGAATACGTGCGTACTGCCAAACCCTTTGGCCGTTTTCAATCTGCCAAACGCCTTGGAGAGTGCATCTGACCGAATGCCGTATTTGTTCTTGCTTTCGGATGGTATTAAGAACCCATCGGCAGACGCGGCGGCAAGGCGAGCAACGAGCCTCTTTAGCTTGGGATGAATCGGAACCTGTCTGATTCCAGCGACAGTCTTTGAGTCCGTGATATCGAACATTGTCACGCCTTCGACAGTGATCACGTTCTCCGTGCGAAGCTGGCATAACTCCTCGATTCGTCCACCGCTGTAGGTTCCCAACAGGATCAAGTCTGCAAGTGAGCTTAGGCCCTGCTCCTTTGCCGCCGCATGAAGGGTGCCAATCTCTTCAATGGTGAAAGCTTTCCTTGCTGCTTCCTTCTTTGCCTTGCCTTTGATGGTGGGTAGCGTGTGTTTTTCGAACGGGTTAACTTGGCCTTTATAGTTCTTTCGCCACTGCGGTTCATGCGTGCAAGCCCATTGCCAGAACTGACTACCAGCGAGCAGGTATTGCTGCTTGGTTTTGCTACTAAGCGTCATACCTTGCAACCAAGTGCTAACTGCATCGAAGTCGAGAGGACTACCGGATTGTTGAAGATGGTCCGATAGGCTCAACAGCTTCGCTTCCTGCTGGTTCACCGTCTTGAGTGCCACGTGATGTTCAAGGCGGTATGTGCGGAATGCTGCCAGACGTGTCTTGGTGATTGGGGAGCGAGCTTTGTAACTGGAAGGGTCTTTGATCAGGACTGCCAGTTCGTCCTTCTGGTCAGGGGTTAAGTTGTGACTTTCGGTAAGTCGTCTTCCCACAAACTCCTTGAACATGTCGGCTAGGTCATCCTCAAGCCTGATCATCCCCATTGGCTCACCACTGCGGCGCTCAATCATCGCTTTAAGAGCTGCTACTACCTCCGGGTTTTCCATCGCCTGCTTCACCGCTTCGGGATCAGGCTCTGGCAGAAGTGGGATTTTCTCGCCGATTCTTTCCCGTTTGGCGCTAGTCGCCATTTGGTCAAGTTGCTCAACCATCATGGCTACGTTGTCTTGCCAGCCATCCGGCAACTGTTTGCCTTGCCGTGCGATTTTTATCTGACTTTTCCAAGCGTGAAGGATAGGTAGGCGACGGTATAGGGCCTCTTCTCTCGATCCCGTTTTCAACGATTGGGATAGCACCCGGCGACCGCCAAATGCTTCCCGCACGTCCTTGGGAACGTCCAGCCTTACGTGGTACGTGCCGCCTTGGAGTTCTAGGTTGTTTGCCTTTGCCATGATCACCTACCAGCGGCCAATTCTACGTAAAGATTCTACGTAGATTCACATGGAAAGCCTTGTGGTACAATGGTTTCTGGGTTTTTCCGTGGCGTGTGGTGAGTCCCTATCTCTCCGCCATTATTGAATAACGAAAAACCCCCGATAACTTAATTGTTGTTGGGGGTTTTTTGTTTGGGGCAGAAATGTCGAGGCGATTTCTGCTACGGTCATTCATCAGATGACACGTGGGGCGCAACATGAACGTTGAGCAAGTGTTGGCTCACTTATTGGCCGGTATTCCTGATCTGATGGCGGTTTATATCTTTGGCAGTCAGGCGACAGGCGAGGCACATGCTGACAGCGATCTGGACTTGGCAGTGCTTGCTGCAGGCTCTGTGGATCCGCTGCTGTTGTGGCGGTTAGCTGGAGAGCTTGCTGACATTGTGGCGGTGCCCGTTGATTTACTCGACCTGCGGGCGGCGTCCACCGTCATGCAATATCAAGTCATAACCACAGGGCGCAGGCTCTGGAACAAGGACAGCCAGGCAGGTATTTTCGAGAGTTACATCCTCAGCGAAAAAACCGAGCTGGACACTGCAAGGGCAGGGTTGCTGGCCGATATCCAGAAGGAAGGAAAAGTGCATGGTCGATGATGTGCTCATTAACAAAGCGTCGAGCATTGAGCGTTGTGTCGCTCGCGCTCGCGAGGAATACGACAAGGACCCCGCCAGTTTCGCTACTGACTTCACCCGTCAGGATGCGGCGATTCTTAATATTCAGCGTGCGTGTGAAGCCGCTCTGGATATGGGGCAGCATCTAATTCGACGTGAACGACTGGGTGTTCCTCAGGGCGCTCGAGACGTGTTTGAGTTGCTGTCACGAGGCGGTTGGGTCCAATCGTCTCTGCTGACCAACCTGAAAAACATGGTCGGTTTCCGCAATATCGCAGTGCATGAGTATCAAACGCTTCAGTTGCCGATCACTGTTGCAATCATCACTCAGCATTTAGGTGATTTTCTGGCGTTTAGCGCCTTTATCCTGACTAAGGATGCAGTGCAGTCAGCGGTTGTCGCAGATACTGGGCTCATTTGAGCGAGCTTGACTTGGCCCCGGTGTGCTTTCTGTCCGAGCGCTATCTTGCGAAGGATGTCAGATCTACTGCTAGCTCAAACGCTCGCCCGCTTTACGATAATCCTGATCACGCTCCCGTTTATCAATGGCCACCACCACCACTGTGATTTCCTGATCGATCACCTGATAAACCAGCCTGTAACCGCTGCTGCGTAGCTTGATTTTGTAGCAGTCGGGCAGGTCATGCAGGCGATTGGCTTCAATACGTGGGTTGTCCAGGATGGCCACCAGCTTCTTTTTGAGCTGCTGACGAAGGGTGTCGCCGAGCTTTTGCCACTCCTTCAATGCACGCGCATCGAAATCAAGGCTATAGGTCATCTATAGAAACCTTTACCCGTTGAGGCGATGCCAATCGTTCCCGGACGGTGGCCATCAACGCTTCATCTTCCTCAGTCATCAGAACAGGCTTGAAAGGCAGCTGGCCGCGGTCCGCCACATATTGCAGGGCCTGGCGCATCAGTTCGGAAGGCGTAACGCCGAGCTTTTCCAGTTCGAGATAGGCACGCGCTTTCAGGTCGTCATCGATACGGATGCTTATAGTCGCCATGGGAAAGATCCTCGTGTAATGACATTGGTCATTACATTGGATCAAGAGGGGCTTATTGGCAAGCCTGTGGGGACGTATGGCGTTCGCATACTCCCTTGTTAGCGCATCACAATGTCCATGTGTCATAGAAGCTCCTCAGCACACCAGCGATCTTTTTTAGGCTAGCCCAGAGGCTCGGGTACACAAGCTTCATTGTGGGAACACTCATTACTGGGCATTTCCATAAGCGTGATTACCGGTGGCATTGGCTCTGCTGCTCCCGCACGGGCTTGCACTGGCCAAAGCAGGACGATAACCTTCCGCCGTCGCCCTCATGGCGACCGGTTTTGACAGACCGATTTACAGGTGTACGACCTCCATACGATTACGGCCCTTTTCTGCTGTGACGTCGTTTTATGGCGGCTGTGCGTGGGGCATCTTCGGGTGCGCCGGGTCCTGTATACCGGTCTGTCAACCCGCGCATAGCTGCCACCTGATTCTGTTTGACAGCAGAATGTGACAGCTCCCATTGCATACAGGAGCTACAAAATGAACATGACCAACCCTGATTCTGATTCCGAGTTTTCCCCTCGCAAAATCTTCCACGTAGGCGCCGACGTCGGCACCGAAGAGGCCCTGGCCAACGCCTCCGAAATCCTCGCATCCGCCCTTCAAACCGCCTACCAATGCGCCGAAGACCCGGACAGCACGCAGTCACCCGTGATCATGGGCCTGGCGCAATTGATCGAGAATGCTCAGGCATTGGTGGACGCTGCACTTGAGCGTCATTTCCCAGCGGATAAACCAGGCGACTAACCCTCTACCCTAAAACAAAAAAAAGCCTGCCGAGCTCAATGCTCAGCAGGCTTTTTAGTGGTTACCGAGTCGTATCAACCAGGCTGCGCGGCCAAGCTATTACTCACATTACGCCCCAACACCAGCACGGTCACAAACCCAAGCCCCACCAGCGCCGTGGCCAGGCTCAAGAGCATTGCGCTGCCCATCTGGTCCACGATCCGGCCGCCAAAGAACGAACCCAGGGCGATGATCACCTGGAACAGGGCAACGAACAGCGGCATGCCGCGTTCGACGTCTTTAGGTGCGACCACAAACATCCAGATACTCGCGCAGGCCGGGAAGGCGCCGAAGGCGAAGCCCCAGAGTGCGATCAGCATTGCGGCGCCGGTCATGCCGGTGGCGAAGTGAGGGAATAGCGCGGTGCTGGTGCCGATCATCAGCGCGACCAGCAGCAGGGTGTGGCGCACGCTGCGGTTGGCGGCGAAACCGGCAAAGACGTTGCCCATCACGCCGGCCACGCCATACAGCAGCAACAGTGAGCCGATGGTCGGGCCGTCGAAGCCTGAACTGTTTTTGAAGAACGGCGCGACATAGGTGTAGGCAGCAAAGTGCGCCAGGCCGATCAACAGCACGGCGATCAAGCCGACCCGCGCTTGTGGGTTGATAAACAAGGCCGGCAGGTCACGGATCTGGATGGCTTTTTCCGGAGTGAGTCGCGGCAGCAGGAACACCTGCGCCAGCAACACTGGCACGCCCACAATCGCGGTCACCAGGAAGGTCATGCGCCAGCCCATCAGGCCGCTGAGCCAGGTGCCGACGGGCACGCCCAGCACGGTGGCCAGGGTCACGCCCATCATGATGATCGAGGTGGCCTTCGCTACGCCCACGCCCTTGGGTGCCAAACGGCCGCTTAGAGCAATGGCCGTGGCCCAGAAGCCGCCGATGCTGATGCCGAGCAGGACACGGCCGAACAGCAGCAGGCTGAAGTCGCTGGCGTAGGCCACTACGGTGTTGGCGATGATCATGATCAGCGTCAAGCCGATCAGCAGGTAACGACGGTCCATGCTGCCAATGATCACCGACAGCAACGGCGCGGCGAGGGCGGCCATGATGCCGGGCAGGGTGACCATCAGGCCGGCGTGACCGGCACTGATGCCCAGGTCGCTGGCGACGTCGTTGAGCACGCCCACTGGCAGAAACTCACTGGTGACCAGGGCGAAAGCGCCTACGGCGACCGAGAGAATCGCCAGCCACTGCTGTTTGACACTTTGTTGATTATGTTCGGGACGGCCGCTGTGGGCCTGGCTGGGGCTTGGCATAGTGTCGGTTCCAGAAGGAATGTCGCCTGAAGCCAGGCGAAGGGGAGGGAAAGTGGAGGCGATTATAGGAACCGGTGCTGGCAATCACACAGGCGCTCGTTTCGATAATAACCATCAGTGCAATCGATTCGACGCTCTGGGGCGGCCTTTATGGCCGGTGAGCCGGCTTGCTGTGGCGAATAGTCTTGAGGTGAGCACGCTTGTTGTGGCGAGCAGGCTTGCCCTGCGTTGGGCTGCGTAGCGGCCCTGAAACCTGCCACCGCGATCTTCCTCCAGGCACTGGGCGCCTGGGATGGGGCGGCTTCGCCGCCCAACGCAGGGCAAGCCTGCTCGCCACAACGAGCCTGTTTGCCACACCAAACCTGCTTGCCACAGTGACAGTGTTTACGGTTGAACGGCGGTCTCTGCGGGCGTATGGGTGCTCTGCGCGGTCATCTGGTCATGGAGTTTCCTGGCTACACCCAAACGTGAGAGCTTGGTCAATATACAAAAAACCGCAAATATCGACAGACAGGCGATGAACAGCAAAAAGCCTTTTTGCTCTTTCAATCCGGTCTTTACGTTTTCAACGTAGGTGGGCGAAAGAAATAGCGTGCAAATAGTATTGATGGTGCCTTCAGAGAAGTCCTCGTTATAGAATTTTTCCAGTGCCGTCGGTGATTTGCACTCGTCCACAGACAGCGTATCACTGGGCCAGAAGTGGAATTTGGCGTTGTTTTCCGACAGATAGAAAGACGGCACGTCCGCGGCTTTTTTCAACGACACCATCAGGTAGCTGGAGTCAGCCAATGGCGGCGTGATGCTGATAATCGCCAGGAAGAAGATGCCCAACCCCAAATACAAATTACGTTTAAAGGGTGTGATCATTGCCTCTTTAAGCGATAACTGAGTGAAGTCTTTCCAGTCAATGTACTTTCTGATTCTGGACACATCGTTGTAACTGAAGTGGTTATCAGTGATCCATTTATCCGCCTGCCGCGCGTGTTCCAGGTTTTGTGCGGGGATATTGAATTCGAACCGATAGTATTCAACTTCGCGCAGGTCTTTGCGGGTGGCTTCATATTTTGGGTTTTCAAACGTGGTCGAGCCACCGAAGAACCGCCACATCAAGTCACGCAGAAATATCAATGAGCCCGAGCGTGAGTAGATATATAAAACCAGCGCACATATTGCCAGGCCACTGAGCAGCCCGACGATGGCGGCGTAGTTTTGGAATGTCCAGGTGACGATATTGTCGTTGAGTGCAGGTTGGGACATGCAGGGTCATCCTTGAAGGGTTATTAGAGCGGCGCGCTGGCGAAGTTGCCGTGGCTGGCCGGGCGGAAATCTAATAAAAACAAGGCGACTTTTCAAACATTATCATTGTGTGAGCATCGAACTGGGCGGGTACTACATAGCGCAGGAATCTTTCTTACATATTTTAAAAACAAAGGCTACAGGCAGTTCGTTGCGAACGGATATTTAACTCACTATCTTCTGACTACGAGTCGTTCACTCGCAGGTTTTCCCTCAAACGCAAAGGAAATGCACCATGAGCAAAAACACCAAAAAGACCTCCAGCACGATGGCGACGTTGGCCGCCGAAACCCTGAATAATCCAAACGCCTCGGCCATCGCCAAAAGCCTGGCCGCGTCAGCGCTGTCCCAGACCGGTACGGATAAGCAGACGAGCGCGCACATGGAGGAAAAAGCCGGCAAAGCCCTTCAAAGTGATAAATACAGTGAGGAGACCAAGTCCCTGGCGGCATCGGTCCTCTCTCAAGCCAACAAAGAGCGTGGCAACTGAGTCATAAAAACCGCATAAAAACGCCCCGTCGCTGAATCAGCGGCGGGGCTTCTTCGTTTCACTATCAGCAAAAATTATTCGTCCCTCACCGAATAACTTTCGCCACTGCGGTGTTCACTCCACAGACCACCCAGGAAACGTCCATGAACACAGCATCCGATCGCTATGACCGCCTCACCCGCAGCTTCCACTGGCTGACCGCCGCCGTGGTGATCTTCATGTTTGCCAGTGCGCATATCTGGGAAAATCTGGAGAAGGGCACGCCGCTGCGCAAGGGCCTGCAATCGGTGCATATCTCGTTAGGTATCGCCATGGCGCTGCTGATTGCCGCGCGGATTGCATGGCGTATGTTCGGTGGCAATCGGCCCAGGCCCGACAGTCACCCGGCGCTTAACCTGCTGGCGAAATTGGCGCATGGTTGCTTGTACCTGTTGCTGGTGTCGCAGATGGTGTTGGGCTTTTTGTTTCGCTGGGCTCAAGGCGAGCCCTTCAATTTTTTCGGACTGTTTGCCGTGCCCGCGCCTTTTGTGATCGATCATGCCTGGCGGGGCACCTTGGGCGGCCTGCATAACAATGTGGCCTGGGCGATCATCCTGCTGGCGGGCGTGCATGCCATTGCTGCGCTCTGGCATCACTATGTACTGGGCGACAGCACCTTGCGCCGCATGTTGCCGGGTGCACGCAATGCGCTTTAACAGTGATGTTTCCTCCCTATTGTTACGGAGTAAGACAACCATGAAAGCTCTCCACCAACACCCCGTTACCTACCGCACCGCGCTGTTCTTCGGTGCTTGCCTGGCCGCCGCTTTGCTCGCAGGCCAGGTCCACGCGTCCGGGGATGAGTCGGCCCCGCCCAAGCCCAACTGCCCCAAAGGCCAGGTCTGGGACACCAAGACCGGCAAGTGCGTGCTGCAAACCAGCAAGGCCACCTCCGATGCCGATCGTACCGATTGCGCCTACCGCCTGGCCAAGGACGGGCGCTTCGATGAGGCGCTGGCCTTGCTCGACACCCTGCAAAATCCCGACACCGCCAAGGCCCTCAACTATCGTGGCTACGCCACGCGCAAGCTGGGGCGCACCGATGAGGGCATCGGTTATTACCTCAAGTCGGTTGCACTCGACCCCAACTACGCACAGGTTCGCGAGTACCTGGGTGAGGCCTATGTGATCAAGGGCCGGGTCGACCTGGCGCAAGAGCAACTGGTGAAAATCAAAGCCTTGTGCAGTACCACCTGCGAAGAATACGAAGACCTGGCCGCAGCCATCGCCGCTGCGCCACAGGCTTGAACGCCGTGAACCTGTCCGCAGGAGGCAGCCATCGTTCGGGACGCTGAGTTTCGCCGCGAGTTGGGCCAGTTGTTGCCACGGTTATGGCGGTACGGGTGGGTGTTGTCGCGACAAAAGCACCTGGCCGAAGATCTGGTGCAAGCCACCTGCGTAAGGGCGTTGGAGCGTGCCGGGCAATTCGTGGCCGGCACGCGCCTGGATCGCTGGTTGCTGGCGATCATGCATTCGATCTGGCTCAACGAACTGCGCTCGCAACGGGTGCGCCAAGGGCAGGGGTTTGTCGATGCCGAACAGGCATTGTCGTTTGATGGTGAAAGCCAGGCACAGCAGCAAATACTCACTGCGCAGGTGATCAAGCGGGTTAATGGCTTGCCCGAAGCGCAGCGTGAAACGGTGTTTTTGGCGTATGTCGAAGGGCTTTCATACAAGGAAATTGCCGAAATCCTGCAGATACCTATGGGCACGGTGATGAGCCGGTTGGCGGCCGCCCGCGTGAAGCTTGCCGAAGTCGCCTCCCCAACAGCCCAGCAGGATACAGCCAACGGAGAACGGCGATGAGCCACACCGACACACCGTCCGATGAGCAGCTAGTGGCTTATCTGGACGGCGAACTGAGCACCGACCACCATCAACGGATCGCCGACCAGGCCAGCGTTGACCCGGCGCTTGCCGCACGCCTGGACACATTGCGCTGCGCCGACTTGCCGTTCAAGGCTGCCTTCGACACGGTGCTGGAACACGCCCCGACTGAACGCCTGCACGCAATGCTCAACGCCTTGCCACCGGCACCGCCCCAAGCCTGGAGCCGTCGGGGTTTCCTTGCCGTGGCCGCGAGCTTCGCGGTGGCCGGCGTGGCCGCCGATCGCCTGTTCATGGGGTGGCAACGTGCTGAACCCGGCCAAGGCTGGCGGGCCTCGGTGGCCGAATACATGGCCTTGTACACGCCCCAGACTCTGGAAAACCTCAGCCTCGACCCGGCCTCCCACACGGCCCAGTTGACCGCCGTGGGCGCACAACTGGGCGTGTCGTTATCGCCTGAGTCCGTGAGCCTGCCTGGCGCCGAATTCCGACGGGCGCAGATCCTCGACTATGACGGCGTGTTGATTGGCCAGCTCACCTACCTCGACCCACGCCACGGGCCTTTGGCATTGTGCATCACCGCCAGTAAAAAGGGCGTGCAGCCGCTGGCCAGCGAGCAGCGCCGAGGCCTGAACGTGGTGTATTGGGCCAATCCTGCCCATGCTTTCATGCTGATTGGGCGAAACCCGGTTGAGGATTTGCAGCACATGGCCAGTGGCGTCGAGCGGCGCTTGCCGGCCTGACCTCAGTGAGTCGTCTGCAGCGCGTCGCCGTGCTCGACACCGAGATGCACCACGGTTAGGTCTCCAGGAGATTTTCTACCCGCGTGACGACGTGCTGAATGTGCCGATCCACGGCGCCCCCAGCAACTTTTACCCTGGTGTCGCAGGCTTTGCTGGGACGCGCAAAAGGTTTGCACGGCTGGGCGAGCGCATTAGAGCGTGGGAGCTACCGTGTGTGATCGTGCAGGAAGGCGGGTATCACCTGGAGACGCTCGACAGTAATGCGCAGGTGTTTTTTTGGCAGCCCGCAGGTGTGGGAGCGCTAATTCAGCGGGGGCTCCTCGACAATCTCGATATTGGCTGCCATCCACTCTCCGCCAGGCCCTCTTACCAGGTCATAGGTGACGACCTGCCCCTCTCGCAACACCAACCCACTCTGGCGAGAGGGGGTGTTGCGAAAGAAGATGTCCTGTTCATCGTAGGCAGTCGTTTGTTGACGAGTTGCACTGCGGTTGGATTGTGCAGCTTGTGGAGTTTTTTTTGGCATGGCCGTTCTCCTTTTCAGCGCAGTGCGTCGCCCGTTTCGGGGCCGGTGCAGTGGTGATAAAACTAAGGCTTACTCCAGACGAACCTGGGCTGCCTGCATGCCTTTCTGCCCCCTTTCGGCAACGAAAGAAACTCTCTGACCCTCTATCAGTTTTTTGTAGCCTTCCACTTCAATTGCTTTGAAATGAACGAAAAGGTCGTCTCCGCCACCCTGCGGCGTGATGAAACCGAAGCCTTTTTCGTCGTTGAACCACTTCACTGTGCCGGTTTGTCTGTTGCTCATCGTGTTCATCCTCGAAGCCGAAATTATCCGCATAAAGCCGGTGGTATGCCGACGGCGGTACCCATAAGCAAAGGCCTGAAACGACACAGCGTCAATGCTCGGCAGGACAAACGGTACTGTGAGTTATGACAGGTTCCAAGGCGCTGGAATGGGCACATAATGCGAAGTTTTATGGCTAAGGTGTACGAGTCGCAGGCGTCAGTTCCAACACCCGATTCCTCCCGCCTTCCGCCAGCAGATAAGTGCCTCGATCCGTCGGCACAATCGACTGCGGCGCCTTGAGAAACGACAAAATCGTCTGTTGCTGCCCCTGCTTATCAATCAGCAACAACCTCGCGCGGTGCGTCGAATCCTCATTCACCCACAACCCGCGCTCATCGCACATCAAAAACGTCGGTTTGTTCAACCCCGACAGCACCACCGGATCGCTGCCGTCATCGGTCAGCTCGCGCACCACGCCTTTTTTTTTTTCGGTGTAGAGCATTCTGCCATCGGTGCAACGGGTGATGGATTCGCCTTCGTGAAGTTTGTCGCGTATGACGGTCAGCGACTGGTCACTCCAGCGATAACGCAATAGACGCCCGTTGTCCTTGCGGTCTTCGATGGCGTAGAGGTCGTCGCCCTCAACCCACAGGCCTTGCACGTTTTCGCCGCGAAACAACTCGCTAACCACGCCATCCTTGAGAAAGCTGACCGGGGCGTTGCCGGTTTCCTGGCTGAAGACCCAGCCGCCGTGGGTGGCGAACATGCCGTCGGGTTTGGACAGGTTGCCCACCACCACATCGCGTTGCCCATCGGGATGGATACGCACGATGCTGCCTTTGGCGTCATTGAGCTCCTGGCTGATCATCAGCGAGCCATCCGGCATGGGCATCAATGAAGCGGCTTTGGGCACGTCACGGTGCACGGTTTGCACGCTCCAGCCGGTCGCGGCGCTGACGGGGTAGAAGCTTTGCCAGGCGAAGAATCCCAGGGTGGCAACGACCAGCAAGCCGGCCAGGCTTAACCCCCATCGTAGAAGCCGATGCGGGGATCCGGTATCAGTCATTTTTATCGTCCTTATTGATTAGTCGTGTAGCAGGTCTTCATTCTGGAATCGCGCGGCGTAATCCTGGCCGCCGTAAAACACGCCCAGGATCGACACGGTTTCAGTCTCGGCGGCCACGCTGAAGGCGATGGCGGTGGTGTGCCGGTAATGGGTGATGCGCAAGGCGGGTAGCAGGTCGTTACGGCATGTGCCGCGCAACGGAAACACGCCAAGGCTTTCGCAGTGGTTGATGATGTTGTCGATAAAACGTGCTGCAACAACGGGGGATTCGGTATGGCTGATGTAGTCTTCGAGGGCTTCGAGTTGGGCTAATGCCTCTGGTGCAAAGGCGACCGAATAACTCACGGTTGTTCAGTACCGGTTCGCTGGCGCTTGGCTGCCATGTGTTCGCGAACCTGCTCGGTGGAGAGCGCTCGGCCAGGGGCAGCCTCGAGAGCGGCGGCGGCGGGGATCACCTGGTCGCGCAACCAGTCTTCCATGGCGCGATCACGGGCCATCAGCGCCCTGAGGCCGTCGCGTATCACTTCACTTTCGCTCGCGTATTCACCGGAAGTGACCTTGGCTTTGACCAGGGCGGCCATTTCGAGTGGCAAGGTAATGCTCATTTGCTGAGTTGAGCGCATGTCGAAGCTCGCAAGTGTTGAGTAGGATTCAATCCTACTCGACCATTGGCGTGTTGCAAGGAGCAACTGACCGATGTCGGTGTCCGGCGTCTCATCGTCAATCCAAAACAGGTAGGGGTTCTGGCAGGTTTCCATGGGCATTTCTCTCTCCGTTGAGTAACTCAGGACGCAAGTATTGACGCTTTTTCGCGACTGCGTGGCGCCACTCGGCCAATAACGCACTGATATGTATGACTTCATATTTGTAGCAGGGTTATTAACGCAACCCGCCCCCTGCACGCATGGCGCCTTACCACCGGCCGTACGATAATGCCTCCCAAATCGACCACACTGGCCCATCCCCCGTGATCATCAACTTCGACCTCAACGACCTCCAAGCCTTCCGCGCCGTGGTAGACAAGGGCAGTTTTCGCGGCGCCGCCGAGGCCATCCGCATCTCGCAGCCGGCCCTCAGCCGACGTATCGAAAAGCTCGAGTCCGCCCTCGACGTCAAGCTGTTCGAGCGCACCACGCGGCGGGTCAGCCTGACCATGGTCGGGCGCGCGTTCCTGCCTCAGGTGGAGCGCATTCTCGACGACCTCGACATCGCCTTGATGGGGATCAGCAACGTCGCCTCCACGCGCATGGGCAACGTCACCATCGCCTGTGTGCCGTCCACCGCGTACTACTTCATGCCCCACGTGATCTCCGAATTCCACAAGCTGTACCCGAAGATTCGCCTGCGCGTGCTGGATGCCAGCGCCGGTGAGGTGTGCAATGCGGTGGAAAGCGGCGAGGCGGATTTCGGCGTGAGTTTCAGCGGCAGCCTGGCCGATGAGGTGGAGTTCGAGTTGTTGTTCCAGGAGCGCTATGTGCTGGCGTGCCGTCGTGACCATTCATTGGCCGAACGCGACAGCGTGACCTGGGTCGAGGCCTACGAGCACGACTACATCACCGTGGACAAAACCTCGGGCAACCGCTTCCTGCTGGACCAGGCGTTGCGGGGCGTGCGGGTGAAAAAACCGAGTATCTGCGAGACCCATCACGTGACCACCATGATCGGGTTGGTGGAGGCGGGGCTGGGCGTGGCGATGGTGCCGTCGATTGCGATGCCGGCGTGCGAACACCCGATTCTGGTGAGTGTGCCGCTGATCGAACCGCAGGTGATGCGCCATGTGGGCTTGATAAAACGCCGCGGGCGGACATTGCCGCCAGCGGCGCTGGAGTTGGAGCGGTTGGTGCGCGAGATGCCGTTTCGGTCAGTGTGACACCGAGTCCAGGCCGGTGGATTGCACCACCGGTTGCGCTTCGGGCGAGGCCAGGAATTGCAAGAATGCCTTGGCCTGCGCCGGGTGTTCGGCGTTGACCGGAATGCCCGCCGCAAAACGCGTCACCGATTGCACGTCCTCGGGGATCTTGCCCACGTACGTCACGCCCGGCACCGGCAACAATTCGGCCACCTGTTGCAGGCCCACCTCGTAATCACCCTTGGCGACCTTTTCGGCCACCGGGGTGCGCTCGACCATCGTGCCCTTGGCGGGCATGCCGAGCTTCTTGAACAGCTCCTTCTCGACATACACACCGCTGGCGCTGTCCGAATACGCCACGGACTTGGCCTTGCTCAGCACTGCCTTCAACTCGGCATCGGTGCCGATCGCAGGTTTGGCTGCACCTTCTTTGACGACCAGGCCGATGCGCGAATCCGCCAGTTCCACGCGGGACGCAGGGTCGACCTTGCCTTGTTTGATCAAGTCATCCAGGGCATAGCCGACCATGATCACCACGTCGGCGTGTTCGCCACGGGCCAGGCGGTTGGGGATCGCTTCCGGCGCCTTGCCCATCGACGGGCCGAGGATGGTGTCCAGGGTGTCGCCGCTGTGCTGGGCATATTGCGGGCCGAGCAGTTTATAGGCAGCGGTGAAACCGCCGGAGGTCATCACCTTGAGCTGTTCGGCCTGGGCCGTCAGCGCCAGGGCACCGAGGGTCAGGGCCGTCAGGGTTTTCAATAGCGTCTTCATTACACCGCCCCCTGCATGACCTGGCCGCGCGTGTTGGCACGACGGTACAGCGCCAGGGTCGAGCACAGCGCGCACGCCGCGGCAAACATCATCCAATAGGCCGGCGAGGCTTTGTCTTCGGTGATGTGAATGAACCACGTGGAGATCGCCGGCGTGAAGCCACCGAAGATCGCCGTTGCCAGGCTATAGGCCAGGGAGAAGCCCGCCACGCGCACTTCCACCGGCATGATTTCGGTCAGCGCCGGGATCATCGCGCCGTTGTACATGCCGTACAGGAACGAGAACCACAGCAGGGTTTCGAGCATATGCGCAAAACTCGGCGCGTTGACCACGAACGACAGCGCCGGGTAGGCGGTGATCACGGTCAGGGCGGTCATTGCGACCAGCACCGGCTTGCGGCCAAAGCGGTCACTCAGGGTGCCGCCGATCGGCAGCCAGACAAAGTTCGACACGGCCACCAGCAAGGTCACCAGCAGGGCGTCGGAGGTGCTCAGGTGCAGCACGGTCTTGCCGAAGGTCGGCGCGTACACCGTGATCAGGTAGAACGCGGTGGTGGTCATGGCCACCATCAGCATGCCGCCGATCACCACGCTCCAGTTTTTCACCAGGGTCGCCAGCACTTCGCGCATGGTCGGGCGATGCTTGCGGTTGGCGAACTCTTCGGTTTCCTGCAAGTTGCGACGCAGCACGAAGATGAACGGGATGATCACGCAGCCGAGGGCGAACGGAATGCGCCAGCCCCAATCGGCAACCACCGACGGTTCCATCCACACATTCAGGCCGTAGCCCAGTGCGGCGGCTACCACGATGGAAATCTGTTGGCTGCCCGACTGCCAGCTGGTGTAGAAGCCTTTACGGCCCGGCGTGGCCATTTCAGACAGGTAAACCGACACGCCGCCCAGTTCTGCGCCAGCCGAGAAGCCTTGCAACAGGCGGCCCAGCAGCACCAGCAACGGTGCCCACAGGCCAATGGTCTGATAGCCCGGCACGAGCACGATCAGCAGCGTACCGCTGGCCATGATCGACAGGGTCACGATCAGGCCTTTGCGACGACCGACGTCATCGATATAGGCACCCAGAATAATTGCGCCCAGAGGCCGCATCAGGAAGCCTGCACCGAACACGGCGAAGGTCATCATTAATGACGCAAACTCATTAGCGGCGGGGAAGAACGCGGCAGCGATGTAGGTGGCGTAGAAGCCGAACAGAAAGAAGTCGAACTGTTCGAGGAAGTTGCCCGAAGTAACGCGGAATACCGCACCAACTTTCGAGCGGGCAGAGTCGGGCCGGGAAGGGCTAGTCATGGTTTTGTGTCTCCAGCGTTCTTTTTAAAGTGCTTGTTTCGCTTAAGACCGCGGATAGTGGCTGACACATTTAGAAATGATAAGTGAGTAATTTGGATGGATTGATGCGTATTGGCTATCAATCGGCAAGTCCGCCAAAATCTCACTGCTGTTCTATGCTTCAGAAGTGATCAATTTCTTATGGAAGGGAGGTGCGTATGGGTGACGAGCACAAACGTCAGGACGAGCCGGAGCACGAGCAGGCCCGGCGGCAGCGCGAAGAAGACAAGCCGCAGACCTGGAAACACCCGGACGACGGCACCGAGCTGTCCGAGCGCGATCAGGAGCGCCCGCTCAAGCCCTGAATCTCCAGCCAATTAGGATCAAACTGTGGGAGCTGGCTTGCCTGCGATGGCGGCGGGTCAGTCTCTACATCTGTGCCTGACACACCGCTATCGCAGGCAAGCCAGCTCCCACAATGTTTCTGTGCTCAGCCCACGATTGGCGTACACAACTCCACCAACGTGCCATCCGGGCAGCGCACATACGACACCACTTGCCCCCAGGGCTTGGTGCTCGGTGGCGACAGCTCCTTCGCGCCGTGCAGCAGTGCCTTGGCATGCGCGACGAATACATCCCCGGTGACAAATCCCACTTCCATCCCCAGCGGCTGTCTAGAGGTGTGCGCCTCGACGTGCCCGCCGTCGAAGTTCATTTCGCCCAGTTCATGCGCAGCGAACGACAGCGTGGTGTCACCGGTTTCCAACTCGCCATAAGTGCCGGATTCATGCAAAAAACGGCGACGCAGGCCGAAGGCTGTTTCAAAGAATGCCAATGACGCCGCAACGTCGGGCACATAGATAATGGTGTAGGCGAATTTCAAGATAGGCAGTCCTTGCAGAAAAAGTTACAGGTCTTCAAGCCAGCACTGAGATAGGCAAACCCCACGCCAGCACCAGATAAGCCACTGCCGCCGCCAGGCACAAGCCAATAAACACCCGCGTCAGGGTCCTCACGGTAGGGTTGGCAATGAACCGGACGACCCAGAGGCAGAGCGCGGCCACGACCATGGCCAAGGCAATAATGACCAGCACGATGGTGATCCTTTGACCTTCAAGCGCTGATTTATAGTCCCAAAGGCGCCGGATGAACAGTGTTCACATAGACGCAGCCCCCCGGGCTTTCTAAACTGCGGCTTGTCTTGGGGAAAGGGGCAGGCGCCGATGAATCGCAATGAATTACGCAAGGCCGACATCAACCTGATGGTGGTCTTCGAAGCACTGATGCTCGAGCGCAATGTGACGCGGGTGGCAGAGAAGCTGTTTCTCGGCCAGCCAACCATCAGTTCGGCCCTCAACCGCTTGCGCACCTTGTTCAACGACCCGCTGTTTATTCGCGTCGGTCACCGCATGGAGCCCACCGCGCGGGCCGAAGAGATCATCCAGCACCTGTCGCCGGCCCTGGACTCATTGTCGTCGGCCTTGAGCCTGACCCACGATTTCGACCCGACCCAAAGCACCATGACCTTCCGCATCGGCCTGTCCGATGACGTCGAGTTCGGCCTGCTGCCGCCGCTGTTGCGGGCCTTGCGCCAGGAAGCGCCGTTGGTGGTGTTCGTGGTGCAGCACGTCGATTACTGGCGCATCCCCGACCTGCTGGCTTCCGGCGATATCACCGTGGGCATCACCCAGACCCGCGGCCTGCCGGCCAATGCCAAGCGCAAGTTGTTGCGGCATATCCGCCCCTGCCTGTTGCGTGCCGATGCCTCGGATACACCGCTGACCCTCGACGAATATTGCGCCCGTCCCCATGTGCTGGTGTCTCACACCGCCAACGTGTCCGGGTTTGCCGATGAGTGGCTGGCCGAGATTGGTCGCAAGCGCCACGTGGTGCTGTCGGTGCCGCAATACAGTGCATTGCCGGCATTGCTCGCCGGCACCGACATGATCGCCAGCCTGCCGGATTACACCGCCCATGCCATGGCCGCCGGCGGCAATCTATTCTGTGAGCCGTTCCCGTTCGAAACCCCGACCCTGGACTTGTCGATGGTCTGGCTCAGCCACGTCGACACCGACCCTGCCGAACGCTGGATGCGTTCACGGCTGGAGGCGTTCATGAGTGAGCGCGACAGGTTGCCGGTACTCGCGGAAAAAGCTTGAGATAAACCTTCAAGGCGCTGTGTTCCGGGGTGCTGGTGATCGTGGCGTTCCGGGAAAATCCTTCGCTGCGGGGTCTGATCGACATTTCACATTGAAATCGGTCTGACTTCGTTCAACTGCATGCTATATGTAGGTTTCTTTTCAAGCCCACTCGGAGCTTTACATGCCGCACCTGCACCTGGAATACACCGCCAACCTGACCGGCCTTGCCGTCGAGAAAACCCTGCTGCGCCTGAACAACGTGCTGATGGCGTCCGGGCAGTTCGGTTCCGAGTTCGATATCAAGAGCCGTGCAATCAAGGTCGAGAGTTTCCAGGTGGGCACCTCCCTCAGCCCGCGCGGTTTTATTGCGGTAAAGCTCTCGCTGCTCAGCGGGCGCTCACCCCAGGTCAAGCAGCAGTTGTCGGAAAGCTTGTTGGCGGCCCTGCAGGACGCCGCTGAGTGGCCGGCCGATTTGCAGGTTCAACTCAGTGTCCAGTTGCTGGACATGGATCGTGATTCCTACAGCAAAGTCGCAATCGGCTAAGGGTTACAACAAGCCCTGATCGGCGCACACCTTGACGATTTGCTCACGAAACCAGGTATTGGCGCTGCCCTGGCCACTGGTTTCATTCCACTGCATGTCCAGGGTAAACCCCGGCAACCCGTTCGGCGCTTCGCAATGGCCGAACACGGTGGCCGGTGCCAGCAGCTTTTGCACGCGACGGGGCAGGGTGACGATAAAGTCGGTGCCGCTGATCATCTTCAAGGCGGCGCTGTAGCTGTTGGCGCGGGCAATCACCTGGCGCTTGTGAGCCTGGCGTGCCAGCCAGCCGTCAATCAGGTTGGTGTCGCAGGTCCAGGGCGTGGGGTACACGTGGCGCCGTTCGACAAACGATTGCAAGCTGAAGGCCGGCTCGCGCGGGCTCGAACGTTTATCGAACACGCACACCAAATCGTCTTCCAACAGCATCTGGGTCTTGAAGTCTTTGTGGGCGCGGTGAAAGTGCGGGCCGAAACAAATCACCAGGTCGAGGCGGCCTTCACGCAGGTCATTGGCGGGCATCTCGGTTTCAAGCTTTTGCACATTGACGCTCACCGGCAAGTCGGCGCGGTTGAAGTGCTTCAACAGGCGCGGCAAAATCAACTGTTCGAAATATTCCGGGGCACAGACATTGAAGGTCACCGCCTGCTGCGTCGGGTCGAAGGCCTGGCTGCCTGCGTGGCACAGGTTGATGCTTTCCAGGATCTTCTGCACGTGCCCGTACATAGTGGTGGCCTTGTACGTCGGGCGCATGCCGGCCCGCGTGTTGATAAACAGCTCATCCTCAAAACTGGTGCGCAGCTTCTTCAGGCTGTAGCTCACGGTTGACTGACTGACGAACAGTGTCTCGGACACCTCGGTAACGCTGCTCTGGTCATAGACGGCGATAAACACCATCAAGTCCTGCATATCAAGCTTTCTGAGCAAGTTACTGTTTAGCATCGGTTTCGTCCGTAAACCCTTTGTACCGAACTCAGTACAAGACTGGCAAAAGCTTAACGGAACGGCCGTACCAATAGAAAGCGCTGTAGGGCGTTTCTATGTTGGGTGTGGGACATAAAATGTTGGCAACACGACGTCAGTGGATATGTCGGCTGTAATGCTTTGGGTTCAAGCGTGTGACGATCAGCACAGTGACCACCAGGCCATAGCAGGTCGAGGGGGTGCGGGCTGAAGATGACTGATCGTTCCCACGCTCCGCGTGGGAACGCAGCCCAGGACGCTCCGCGTCCCAAGAGCGGACGCGGAGCGTCCATTGAGGCATTCCCACGCGGAGCGTGGGAACGATCATCAGCTCCCACAGGGGACGGTGTTGTCAGCTCGCGCGAATCACATGCTTGATCTCCTGAAACGCCGCCAACCCCCACGGCCCCAGTTCGCGGCCGATACTGCTCTGCTTGTAGCCGCCCCATGCCGTTTGCGGGAAGATCACCTGCGGTGCGTTGATCCACACCAGGCCCGCCTGCAAGGCATTGGCCACGCGTTCGGCGGTGTCGATGTTGGCGCTCACGACGCTGGCGACCAGGCCGAAGTCGCTGTCGTTGGCCAGGGCGATGGCCTCGGCCTCCGTAGCAAAACGTCGTACGCACAGCACCGGGCCAAAGATCTCTTCGTTCCACAAGGCGCTGCCCAGCGGCACGTCGGTAAACACCGTCGGGCGAATGAAAAAGCCTTTTTCCAGGCCCACCGGGCGAGCGCCGCCACACAACAACCGCGCACCCGCATCGATGCCGCGCCGGATATGCCCCAGCACCCGCTGATACTGCGCACGGTTGATCAGCGCGCCCATCTCCACATCCTCGGCAAACGGGTCCGCCACGCGAATGCCTTCAGCCCGTGCCTGCAAACGCTGCAGGAATTCATCCGCCAGGTTGTCGGCCACCAACACGCGACTGGTGGCCGAACAGATCTGCCCCGCGTTGAAAAAGCCACCGCCACAGGCCAGTTCCACCGCCAGGTCGAGGTCGGCATCGGCCAGCACCAGCAACGAGGATTTGCCGCCCAGTTCCAGGCTCACACCCTTGATGGTTTCGGCGGCGCGCTGCATCACCTGCACGCCCACCGCATTGCTGCCGGTGAAGGAAATTTTCGCCACGCGACGGTCCGCAGCCAGTGGCGCACCGACCGCCAGCCCCGTGCCACACACCAGGTTAAACACCCCTATCGGGAAGCCGGCCTCGGCAATAATCCGCGCCAATTGCAACTCCGCCAGGGGCGTGACTTCCGACGGCTTGAGCACCACGCAGCAACCGGCCGCCAACGCGGGGGCAAGCTTCCAGGCGGTGGTCACCATCGGGAAGTTCCACGGCACGATCAAGCCCACGACGCCGCAGGGTTCGCGGCGCAGGCGTGCGCTGAAATCGTCGCTGGGCAAGGCCACCGGGCTGTCTTGTCCTGCGTCCATCGCATCGCAGATACCCGCGTAGTACTCGAAGGTGGCGATCACGTCATCCACATCGATACCCGCTTCAAACAGCGGCTTGCCGTTGTTGCTCGACTGCAACTGCATCAGCTGTTCACGCTGCTTGCCCACACCTTGAGCGACCTTGCGCAACAGGGCGCCGCGATCACGGCCACTGCTGTTCGACCAGTCGACAAACGCCGCGCTGGCCGCGTCGACCGCCCGTTGCACTGCCGAGGCGTCGCCCATGCTGACATGGGCCAAGGTCGCTTCGGTAGCCGGATTGATCACCTCCAGCACCGCGTGGCCCGCCTGCCATTGGCCATTGATAAACACACCGTTCAAGACTGCGCTCATACCGCCACCTCTTGCATCCAAAGCCCTTGGTTGATTTCAATCAGTGTCGGCCCCTGGCGATCTGCGGCGGCGCGCAACGCGCTGCGCAAAGGCTCGAGGCCCTGGACACTTTCCGCGGCGCAACCCAAGGCCTTGGCGACGCCGATAAAGTCCGGGGTGTAGATGTCCACACCGACCGGCTCGATGGCGCGGTTGAGCATGTATTTCTTGATCTCTTCATAGCCCTGGTTATTCCACAGCAGCACGATGACCGGCACCTGCGCTTCCACCGCACTGGCCAGTTCCGGCAAGGAAAATTGCAGGCCGCCGTCGCCGATCAGGCACACCACCGGCTGGCCGTCACCTCGGCCCAGCCAGGCACCGATGGCGGCGGGCAGGGCGTAACCCAAGGTGCCGTAGCCGGTGGACGAATTGAACCAGCGGCGTGGGTGGTCAAGGTTCAGGGTCAGGTTGCCGCTGTACACCGGCTGGGTGGAGTCGCCCACCAGCACGGCGTCGGGCAGCGCTTGCAGCACGGTGTTGAGGAACAGGGTTTGTGCGCGGGTGGCCGCGTCCCAGGTGGGCGTCAGTTCGGCCCACAAGCGGGCTGCACGTTGGCTGCCCCAATTGCTGGCGCGTGCAGGCAGCGGCGTTTTATTCAATTCGGCGAGCAAGGCTTCGGCGGCCATCTGCGCATCGGCCACCAGTGCCACGTGCGGTGGGTAGTTGCGTACGGTCTGGTCGGCGTCGATGTCGACCCGCAGCAGTGCGCCGGGGATCTCGAAGCCACCGGCGAAGGTCACGTCGTAGTCGGTTTCCGCCAGTTCTGTGCCGATGGCCAGCACCACGTCGGCTTCAGCGACCAGCGCACGGGTGGCGACCAGGGATTGCGTCGAGCCGATCAGCAGCGGGTGCGTCGATGGCAACAGGCCTTTGGCATTGATGGTCAGTGCCACCGGCGCGCCGAGGGTTTCAGCCAGGCGCGTCAGCTCTGGCGCGGCATCGATGGCACCGCCACCGGCCAGGATCAGCGGGCGTTTGGCTGCTGCGAGCAACTGGCTCATCTGCTTGACCGCCGACGGCGCTGCGCCTGCGCGGGCGACGCTGACCGGCGCGCAGCCAAGCAACGCATCGGCATTCTCCACCAGCACATCCAGCGGGATTTCGATATGCACCGGGCGCGGTCGCCCCGCCTGGAATAACGCAAACGCCCGCGCCAACACGCCAGGCAACTCGGCCGCCGACATCAAGGTATGGGAGAACGCCGCCACGCCGGCGATCATCGCGCTCTGGTTCGGCAGCTCATGCAATTTGCCGCGCCCGCCGCCCAATTGGCTGCGCGACTGCACGCTGGAAATCACCAGCATCGGGATCGAGTCGGCATAGGCCTGGCCCATGGCGGTGGTGATATTGGTCATGCCCGGGCCGGTGATGATGAAGCACACGCCAGGTTTGCCGCGGGTGCGCGCATACCCGTCGGCCATGAACCCGGCGCCCTGTTCGTGGCGCGGGGTGACGTGGCGGATACTGGAACGCGCCAGGCCGCGATACAGTTCAACGGTGTGTACGCCGGGAATACCGAACACCTGGTCCACGCCGTAGCTTTCCAGGAGGTTGACCAATACTTCGCCGCAGGTCGCCATACATGTCGCTCTTGTTATGGATTCGAGGCGCTATTGGAGCGGCTGGCCCGTAGCGGCAACAATCGATAAAAAGTCATACTAGCCATGTTCCCACGTCATGGCTCACCCCGATGAAACGCCTTCCACCCCTGCCCGCGCTGCACACGTTTTGGGTCACCGCCCAGTGCTGCAACTTCACCCGCGCCGCCGAGCAACTGCACATCACCCAAGGCGCGGTGAGCCGTCAGATTGCCGGGCTGGAAAGCCATCTGGGTTACGCCCTGTTTCAGCGCCAGGCGCGCGGCTTGAGCCTGACCGAAGAAGGTCGCGAATGGTCGCTGCGTGCGCAGCAGGTATTCGGCCTGATCGGTGACGCGGTGGAGCAGATCGGCAGCCGCCGTGCCACCCTGCAACTCAAGGCTTCCACCTGTGTGATGCGCTGGCTGCTGCCGCGCCTGCTGCAGTGGCAAAAGGAGCGCCCGGATGTGCCAGTGGAGCTGACTACCACCGTGGCCTACACCGTGGACTTTCGCCGTGAGCAATTTGACGCGGCGGTGATCTATGCGCCCATCGCCGAGCAGTCGGCCGAGGCACGGCACCTGTTTGATGAGCAACTCACGCCCGTCTGTGCACCGGCGTTGCTCGGCGGTCTGCACACCCCGGCAGACCTGCAACAACAGGTGCTGCTGCACCCCACGCGGGACGAGCGGGATTGGGCATTGTGGTTAAAGGCGGCGAATACGCGGCTGAGCAACCTGGCTACGGGGCATCATTTCGAAACGCTGGACCTGGCCATGACGGTAGCGTCCCAGGGCTCGGGCGTGGCGATAGGCGACAGTGCGTTGATGGGCGAGGATGTGAAAGCCGGGCGATTGGCGACGCCGTTTGAACTGCGGGTGCCGACGGGAATGGGCTATTACCTGGTGTACCCGCCGGGGACTGAGCCTTCGGCTGGGCTGCAAGCCTTGATGGCGTGGCTGGTGAGCGAGGCCCACCGATGATCATTCCCACGCTCTGCGTGGGAATGCCTCTGGTGACGCTCTGCGTCACGCTTCGGGACGCGGAGCGTCCGGGGCTGCATGCCCACGCAGAGCGTGGGAACGATCATTACAGGGTCAGTAACCGACGGTGAAGCGTTGGCGCGAGTGCTTCGGTGTTTCCACTTCGTCGATCAGGGCGATGGCAAAGTCAGCAAAACTGATCCAGCTACGGCCCTCGGCGCTCACCAGCAGGTCATCCTGGCCCAGACGGAATTTGCCGGTGCGCTCGGTTTCAACAAACTCTGCCGACGGTGACAGGAAGGTCCAATCCAGTTCTTTTTCCTGACGCAGCACCTCGAGAAACTCGGCACCGGCGCTGGCTTCGGCTTTGTATTCAGCCGGGAAACCCTCGCTGTCGATCACGCGGCTGCCACCTGGCAACAACAACGAACCCGCACCGCCCACCACCAGCAGGCGTTTCACACCGGCTTTTTTTACCGGTCCGATCACGGCGCTGGCGGGCAGGGTGGCGAAGTGCGCCGCACTGATCACCACGTCGTGGCCGCTGACCGCTTGCTGCAAGGCAGCCGCATCAAGGGCGTCGACTTTTTTAACGCTAAGGCCTGGGCGTGCAGCCAGCGTGTCGGTGTTACGCGCAATGGCCGTAACGGTATGCCCGCGACGCAGCGCTTCTTCCAGCAGTTGGCTACCGGCACGGCCGGTGGCACCAATGATTGCAATCTTGCTCATGACGTTCTCCAGTACGTTAGGGTTAAAAAACCATTCACCATTTCATTTCGCCCTTGGCAACTTTGGCACCCAGTTCCAGGCTGCTTTCGTCTTCAAGGTTGGGGTAACGCTTTTTCATCGCCGCGATCAGTGCAGCGGAGTCCTTGGCCTTGGCGGTCTCGATATCGAAAGCCTTGATGTAGTCGGCGGTAAAGGCCACGGACTGTACGGTCGGTGTGCCCAGGTAGTGGCCCGGGATCACGGTGGCCGGCTTCAGGTCCTGGATACGTTGCAAGGTGGCCAGCCAGTCGGTGTGGGATTTGGCGGTTTGCGTGTCGGCCATCCACACGTGGGTGTTTTCAAACACCACGACGCCACCGACGACCGCCTTGATCGAGGGGATCCACACAAAGGTGCGCTCCGGCTGCGGACCGTCCAGGCCGATCACTTCCAGGCTTTTGCCTTCCAGCGTCAGGGTATGGCCCTGCAGCACCTGCGGGATCACGGCTTTACTTGGTTTGTCGGCGCCGAGTTTCGGGCTCCAGAACGCGATTTTTTGCTCGACGGTGGCCTTGATATGGTCCACCACCGGCTGGGTCGCCAGCACTTTGGCGTCGGGGAACGCGGCGGTCAGGGTGTCGAGGCCGAAGTAGAAGTCCGGGTCGCCGTCGCTGACGTAGATGGTAGTGAGGTGTTTGCCGCTGCTGCGGATTTTCTGCACCAGTTGCTCGGCTTGGGTCTTGCCGAACTGGGCGTTGACCAGAATGAGGTCTTTTTCACCGCTGACCAGCACCGAACTGACCGGCATCATGGCCGAGGTGCCTGGGTTGTAGGCGTCCAGCTTCAGGTCGGCAGCCGCAGCATGGGCAGCGAACGCCAGAGCGGCCGAAGCCAGGGCAAATCGTTTGAGTACCGAGATCATGTGCAGCTCCAGCAGCAGGTAAGTGATGCACAGAGCTTAGTTGCGCCAAACACAACAAAAAATGCGATGCTTGGACATAGTTTGTTTCTAAAAGCGTGCAAATCATGGATCGTCTTCAAGCAATGCGGGTGTTTGTCACGGTAGTTGACCTGGGCAGCCAGTCCGCCGCCGCCGATCAGCTGGACCTGTCGCGGCCGGTGGTGTCGCGCTATCTGGCTGAACTTGAGGATTGGGTCGGAGCGCGCCTGATGCACCGCACCACGCGCAAGCTCAGCCTCACCGCCGCCGGCAGTGAAACGCTGCCGCGCTGCCGGCAAATGCTCGAACTGTGCAATGACATGCAGGCGGCCGTCAGTGAGCCGGATGAAGCGCCGCGCGGCCAGTTGCGCCTGAGTGTCAGCAGCTCATTCGGCCAGGCGCAGTTGGCGGAGGCCGTGGCTGAGTTCGTCAAGCGCTTCCCGTTGGTCAGCATCGACCTGCAGATGCTCGACCGTACAGTGAACCTGGTGGATGAGCGCATCGACCTGGCCATCCGCACCAGCTTTGAGCTGGACCCCAACCTGATCGCGCGCAAGCTCACGCTGTGCCGTTCGGTGATCTGCGCGTCACCGGCATACCTGCTGGAACACCCGCAGCCTCGGCAAGTCCACGACTTGGCCGAACACAACTGCCTGACCCACTCCTATTTCGGCAAAAGCCTGTGGCACTTCACCGAGAACGGCGAGCCGGTGTCGGTGGCGGTGCAGGGCAATATCACCGCTAACGAGGCCACGACTTTGCTGCGTGTGACGCTGGCGGGCGCGGGTGTGGCGCGTTTGCCCAGTTATCAGGCGGGGGACTACATCCGCAGTGGCGAATTGACCCGGCTGTTGCCCGAAGCCGAGCCGCAGCAAATGAACGTCTACGCCGTGTATGCCTCGCGTAAACACATGCCGTTGGCGCTGCGCAGCCTGCTGGATTTTCTGGTGCTGCGGTTCCCGGAAGAACCGGTGTGGGATATCGGTCTCTAGAGCCGACATAAAGATGTTGAATGACGCCCAATAATGGCAACTCGCCCTGATTGACCTATGCTTTAAACAGCACCGAGTCGATCTATTCAGAGGTGTGCCATGACCCTAAAAATTAGAAAGTACCTGATGATTTTCATCCTGTGCGCGTTGGCCACCGCGCTGTACGGCACGGCCGCCTACCGGGTTGAACAGACCCGCATGCAGCCGACCTTCGCGATCAGCTGCCATCAGGATCTGTGTGTGCCGCGTACCGGCAGTTTCAGCGCGCTCAGATGATCGTTCCCACGCTCCCCGTGGGATGATCGTTCCCACGCTCCGCGTGGTAATGCAACGCAGGACGCTCCGCGTCCCGCATCAATCCGCCTTCAGCTGCTCGCGAAACGCCTTGGGCGAAAACCCCACCCGGCGACGGAACAGCCGGGAGAAATTGGTCGGGTCGGAAAACCCCAACACCTCCGACATCTCATTGATGGTCATGCTGGTATAGGTCAGCAGGCGCTTGGCCTCCAGCAACTGGCGGTCATGCATGATCTGCAAGGCAGGCTGCCCACCCAATTCCCGACACGTGCCGTTCAGGTGTGAGACCGAGATACCCAGCTTGTGGGCCAGGTCTTCAATCTTCGGGTGTTCGCGGTAATGCTGCTCGACCAACTGCGTGAAGCGCCGAAAATATTCACGCCCGCGCGGCGCGCGCGGATGGCGGCGCTGGATCGCCTGGCGGCTGATCCACACCAGCAGCACGCTGACCAGGGCGTGCATCATCATGTCGCGGGCCGGTTGTTCATCGGCGTATTCGTCCTGCAGGCGCGCGAACAGGCTGTTGAGGTAGTCGCTGTCCTTGCCGGCCGGGTAGTTGCCCAGGGCTTGCAAACCGTCCACCGTCGCGCCCAGCTGGGTCTGCAAATGGCTGACCAGCGGCGCGGCCAGCGTCACGATAAAACCTTCCACCTCTTCAGAAAACCGAAACCCGTGCACGCACAAAGGCGGCAGCACCTGCAAGGTGGCTTCGCTGAGTGTGGTGCGCTGGCCTTCGATTTCCAGTTGCGCCTGGCCCCTGTGTACGTACAGCAACTGGCACAGATCCGCGTGCCGGTGGGGTTGGATTTCCCACTGGTATTCCCGGCTCCGTCGGGAAATGGTTTCACAGTGCAACAAATCCGGAGTCGGCCATTGCTGGCTTTCTCCGTAAAGCTTGAAGACCGGAATCGCGGTACTGGCAGTTTTGGTCATGGTTTCAATCCGATACTCAGGATAGTGGTGCGGTAATCGCCCCAATTGGCAAAAAGCGCAGGCTTTGTCTCAGTTTTCACCTTCTTATGGCGGCCACTCAAGTGAAAAATGATCAGCAACAAGATGAATGACAACTCTTTCACCCTATCCGTTCGGGTGAAGCTTGCGGGCCATAAAAATAATGAAAACGCTAAAAACCCAAGTCGCCATTATTGGCGCCGGTCCCTCCGGATTGCTGCTCGGTCAACTGCTGCACAACGCCGGTATCCAGACCCTGATTCTAGAGCGCCAGAGCGCCGATTACGTGCAAGGCCGCATCCGCGCCGGGGTGCTGGAGCAAGGCATGGTCGACCTGCTGCGCGAGGCGGGCGTGAGCCGACGCATGGACGCCGAAGGCCTGGTGCATGACGGTTTTGAGTTGGCACTCAATGGCCAACTGACCCATATCGACCTCAAGGGCTTGACCGGCGGCCAGTCGGTGATGATCTACGGCCAGACCGAGGTCACCCGCGACTTGATGGCCGCCCGCGAGGCCGCCGGCGCCGTCACGCTGTACGAAGCGCGCGACGTGCAGCCCCATGACCTTAAAACTGATCGGCCCTGGCTCACCTTCGAGCATGCCGGCGAAACCTTTCGCCTGGACTGCGACCACATCGCCGGGTGCGACGGTTTCCACGGGGTGGCGCGCCAGGCGATTCCGCCTGAGGCGTTACAGGTGTTCGAGCGCGTCTATCCGTTCGGCTGGCTGGGCATCCTTGCCGATACGCCGCCGGTGCATGACGAGCTGGTGTATGCCAAACATGCGCGTGGCTTTGCGTTGTGCAGCATGCGTTCGCCGACCCGCAGCCGTTATTACCTGCAGGTGCCGGTCGATGAGCCGCTGGATGATTGGTCGGATGAGCGTTTCTGGGCCGAACTCAAAACCCGCCTGCCCAGCCCGTTGGCCGAGCAACTGGTGACCGGGCCGTCGATCGAGAAAAGCATCGCGCCGCTGCGCAGCATTGTGGTGGAGCCGATGCAGTACGGGCGCCTGTTCCTGCTCGGTGACGCCGCGCATATCGTGCCGCCCACCGGCGCCAAAGGCTTGAACCTGGCGGCCAGTGATGTGAGCACGTTGTTTCGGATCATGCTCAAGGTGTACCGCGAGGGCCGCGTGGACCTGCTGGAAAAATACTCGGCCATCTGCCTGCGCCGGGTGTGGAAAGCCGAGCGGTTTTCCTGGTGGATGACCTCGATGTTGCATCAGTTCCCGCAAGCCGACGGCTTCAGCCAGCGCATTGCGCAGAGCGAGCTGGAGTATTTCATCCACTCACAGGCGGGGCGCCAGACCATCGCAGAAAATTACGTCGGGCTTCCTTACGAAGCTATCGAGTAGCCTGCTATCGTATCCGGCGTTCCCGCAGGCCCTTCCTTGCCTGCGGGCCTTGCTCGAAGGTTCTGCCGTGACTCGCCTCAACCTACCCGCTCAGCCTACTCAACCCGCTCCCGCCGTTCGCAGTGTGCTCGCCGCCTTGATGCTGGCAATCTTTCTGGGCGCGCTGGACCAGACCATTGTCGCCGTGTCGATGCCGGCGATTTCCGCGCAGTTTCATGATGTAAACCTGCTGGCCTGGGTGATCTCCGGCTACATGGTGGCGATGACCGTGGCCGTGCCGATCTACGGCAAGCTCGGCGACTTGTATGGGCGTCGCCCGATGATGTTGATCGGCATGGGTGTGTTCACCCTGGCGTCGCTGTTCTGCGGCATGGCGCAAAGCATGGAGCAGTTGGTACTGGCGCGGATTCTCCAGGGCATCGGCGCCGGCGGCATGATCTCGGTCAGCCAGGCGATCATTGGCGACATCATCCCGCCCCGTGAGCGTGGGCGTTACCAGGGCTATTTCAGCAGCATGTACGCGGTGGCCAGTGTGGCCGGGCCGGTGCTGGGCGGGTACATGACCGAATACCTGTCGTGGCGCTGGGTGTTTTTGATCAACCTGCCGCTGGGCGCCGGCGCCTGGTACGTGGCGCACCGCACACTGGTGGGCCTGCCGGTGCCGCAGCGCAAGCCGATCATCGATTACCTCGGCACGGTGCTGATGATCATCGGCCTGACCGCCTTGTTGCTGGGCATCACCGAAATCGGCCAGGGCCATCATTGGCGTGACCAGCAAGTGCTGGGGCTGCTGGCCTGCGCGCTGGTGGCCTTGACGGTGTTCGTGTGGCACGAACGTCGGGCACGCGAGCCGTTGTTGCCGATGCACCTGTTCGCCAATCGCAGCGCGGTGCTGTGCTGGTGCACGATTTTCTTCACCAGCTTCCAGGCCATTTCCCTGACGGTGTTGATGCCGTTGCGTTATCAGACGGTGACCGGCTCGGGTGCCGACAGCGCCGCCTTGCACTTGCTGCCGTTGGCCATGGGCTTGCCGATGGGCGCTTATTTCGCCGGGCGCATGACCTCGGTGACCGGGCGTTATAAACCGATGATCCTCACCGGCGCATGCTTGAGCCCGCTGGCGATTTTCGGCATGGCTTATAGCCCGCCGCAGGCGGTGGCGCTCACGGCGGTGTTTATGCTGCTGTGCGGAATTGCGGCGGGGATGCAGTTTCCGACGTCCCTGGTGGGCACGCAGAACTCGGTGGAGCAGCGCGATATTGGCGTGGCCACCAGCACCACTAACCTGTTCCGTTCGTTGGGCGGGGCGGTCGGTGTGGCGTGCATGTCGGCGCTGCTGCTGGCGTTGTTGCAGGATTCCAGCTTCGCGCATTTGGCTACTGGTGCGCTGGGGGCCGAAGGCAGTTCCGGCAACGTGTTGCTCGACGGCCTCAACGCCGCACCGGGGCCTGCACAGGATGCCTTGCGCGGGGAACTGGCGGTGACATTCCGGCATTTGCTGATGGTGAGTGCGGCGGTGTCGTTGCTGGGGTTGGCGGCGGCGATTGCGATGCCCAATCGTGTGCTGCGCGGCCGTGAAGACAAAGCGAAATAACTGACACAACAGTGATCAAACTGTGGGAGCTGGCTTGCCTGCGATAGCGGTGTGTCAGTTTCCCATAGGCGAGCTGACCCACCGCTATCGCAGGCAAGCCAGCTCCCACATTTTTGACTGCGTTTAAGCCTTAGGGGCTGTAGTACCCAACCGCCACCATGAAATGCCCGGCCTTGCGCACGTATGCATGCTTGTTCTCAACCTTGTCGGTTACCGGGTTCTTCCAGCGGTACTTGTATTCCCCCTGATCCTGCTCGGCCATCAGCTTCAGAATCGGCTCACCCACCGGCTTGCCATCCGGGTCCTTGATCTTGCCGAAGTCGGTATTGATCAGTCGCAGGTTGGTGCCGTGCGCCACATAGCGCCCGGTGTTCAGGTCGACCACAAATACATACAGATCATCCTGCAGAAAGCCGCCCTGTAATGAATTGATCGATTTGAGCGTGCCGGCTTCATCTTTGATCAGCGCATTCACTGCCTTGTTGCGCAGCGCCCGGGCCTGTTCCGGCGTGGCCCGTGGCAGGTAGTAACCCACCGCCAGGATGCGCTCGCCCACGCGCTGATAAAACACATGCTTGTGCTCAACCTTGCCGTCGTTCCAGTTCTGCCAGCGATAGTCGGCTTGTTGGATGCCCTGGCCTTCGGGCACGGCCAGCGCCTGTTTAAATGAGGCTTGCAGGTCTGGCCCAAGCACCTCGGACACATCGCGGCCGATCAAGGCAGAGGAGGGCCCGCCGCTGGCCAAGAGCACTCCCTTGGTATCGACCACGAACACATAGCGGTCATGGTCGATAAACTCACCCTGGCGGCTGAACGCGGCGAACGCCTTGTCGCCGTTGCTTTGAAAGTAGGTGACGGCCTTTTCCAGTAACGCCTTGGCGGCCTGGGCGTCCTCTTCCTGAGTGGCCGCGTGCACCTGGCTGAAACCCAACAGCAGCAGCCAGGTGAGTTGCAAGAGTCCCTTCATTATCCGTCCCTCATTATTGTTGATGTGACCACAGCGTAGACGGCTCCGGCTCAGGGCGCCGCCAGCCATTGATTGACGATGCCGTCATACACCCCGGTGGCCATGCTCAGGTGCAACCACTGGTCGACATAGCTTTTCCACGCCACGTCGTCGCGGGGCAGCAAAAAGGCTTTTTCGCTGTATTGCATCTGCCGCTCGGGGTTGACCGCACACAGCCCGGGCTTCTGTTTTTGCTGGAAGCGCGCTTCGCTGGCGTCGGTGATCATCACGTCGGCCTTGCCCGCCAGCAGTTCGTCGAAAATCGTCACGTTGTCATGCAGGCGGATCTGCGCTTTGGCCAGGTGGGCGCGGGCAAACACCTCATTAGTGCCGCCCGCCGGCTCGATCACGCGCACCTGCGGCTGGTTGATCTGCTCGACGCTCTGGTAACGCTGCACATCGGCGCAGCGCACCAGCGGGATCTTGCCATCGACGCCGAGGGGCTGGCTGAAGAAGGCTTTTTTCTGGCGTTCCAACGACACCGAAATTCCGCCCACCGCGATGTCGCAGCGCTGGGCGAGGAAGTCCGGCATCAGGGTTTTCCAGGTAGTGGGCACCCATTTGATGTTGGCGTTGAGGCTCTTGGCCAGGGACTCGGCCATGGCGATATCAATGCCTTCGTAGCGCCCATCGGCACGCAGCGAGGTGTAGGGCTTGTAGTCGCCGGTGGTGCAGACGCTGAGGGTGCCGGTTTGCAGCACCTCGTCCAGGCGTGAATCGGCCAGGGCGTGGGTGGCCACGCTTGCCAGTAAACAGAAGGCCAGGGGAGCTTTCATGCGGTCGAATCCTTGGGGCATGCTCGGGTCGCCATTATTTCCAGCTAAATGCGGGGATGGCAATTGTTTAGCCAGGCCGCAACCAAACTCCGTCAACCCGCAATTGAACAACCTTTGCACGCGTGTGACGCTGCCGGGCATCTACCTCACTGTGAATCTTGCATGGACGGCTCTCCCGACACTCACCTCGCGACACTGCCGTCCGCGCTGGCCTTCTGGGCCTTGTTCCACTGCCGACACGCGCGCCCACCGGATACCTTGCTCTTACGTTGTTCTGCCCCATGGATAACGCGCACCTGTGCGCATCTGCCCGGCGGCGCCTGTGCGCCTGCCTGACGCAAACGTATGAGAGTTCCCATGAGTGTTTTTGCCAGCCTGCAAGAAGCCCGGTCTTTTCTTGAACAGCACCCGGATATCGAAATGTTCGAGCTGTTTATCCTCGATAACAACGGCGTACCACGCGGCAAGTTGCTGCACCGCGATGAGCTGTTGGCGGTGTATGAAAGTGGCCGCCCGTTGCCCAGCACCATCCTGGGCCTGACGATTAACGGCGACGACGTGGAAAACTCCGGGCTGGTGTGGGAAGTCGGCGATATCGACTGCCGCGCCTACCCGGTCAGCGGCAGCTTGCAGCGCATGCCGTGGCGCATGATCCCGACCGCCGCCGTGCAAGTCAGCATGCACCCCACCGAAGGCTTGCCGGCCACCGTGGCTGACCCTCGGCATGTGCTGGCCAAGGTGATCGACCGGCTCAAGGCCGACGGTTATTACCCGGTGATGGCGGCGGAGTTGGAGTTTTACCTGCTCGACCAGAAACCCGACAGCAACGGCCGCCCGCAACCGGCGCGGGATGTTGACGGCAATCGCCCACGCTCGACCCAGGTGTACGGCCTGCGCGAGCTGGAGCAGATCGAGCCGTTCCTGGCCGACCTCTACAGCGCTTGCAAGCTGCAAGGCATTCCGGCGCGCACGGCGATTTCCGAATACGCGCCGGGTCAGGTGGAAATTACCCTGGAACATCGCGCCGATGCCCTGCAAGCCATGGACGAAGCGGTGCGCTACAAGCGCCTGGTCAAGGGCGTGGCGCATAAACACGGAATGACCGCCTGCTTTATGGCCAAGCCATTCGATGACCTGGCGGGCACCGGCATGCACATGCATGTGAGCCTGGCGGATGCCCAGGGCAATAACCTGTTTGCCAGTGAGGCCGCCGATGGCACGCCGCTGCTGCGCCAGGCGGTGGGCGGCATGCTCAGCACCTTGCTCGATTCGCTGCTGATGTTTTGCCCGAATGCCAACTCCTACCGGCGCTTCCAGACCAACAGCTATGCGCCGCTGGCGGCCACCTGGGGCGTGGATAACCGCACCGTCAGCCTGCGCGTACCGGGCGGGCCGGCTCATTCGCGGCATATCGAACACCGGATTTGCGGGGCCGACGCCAACCCATACCTGGCGGCTGCTGCCATCCTGGCGGGTATTCACCGGGGCATTCGCGAACAGCGCGACCCCGGGGCGCCGGTGGAAGGCAACGGGTACGCCCAGGCCAATGCATTGCTGCCCACCGACTGGCTGGACGGTTCAAGCTGGGCGCGGGAAGCGTTTGGCAGTGAGTTCCTCGGCGTCTATTTGGCGGTGAAACGTGAGGAATATCGCCAGTTCATGGGGGAGGTGGGCGAGCAGGATTGGCGCTGGTACCTGCATCAGGCGTGATCCGCTGGCAGCAGATTTGGATACACCGAAGCGCTGCTTTTCTGTGGGAGCTGGCTTGCCTGCGAAGGCATCAACTCGGTGTACCTGATACACCGAGGTGTCTGCATCGCAGGCAAGCCAGCTCCCACAGTCGATCACCGGTGTTTTATAGCCGTCACGGTTTCAACCTTTTTTTCACGTTGCAGTGGTTAAGCTGCGGTTCAAGGTCGTTCACCACCGTTCCACTCACATGAGCCCGCAATGTCGCCACAACCACCATCCTCTATCGAGATTGAATTCGCCGAACGCTGTGACCGCGAGCATGCCCAGGTCTGCGGCGACACGCGTCCGCCCGCGCTGCTCAAGCGTCTGGCGGCCTGGCGTGATGAACGGTTGGTGCGCCAGGCGTTGAAAGTGGCGGGCGAGCCTGGGTTGATCCTGGACTTGGCGTGTGGCTCGGGCCGGTTCTGGCCGGTGTTGGCCGAACACGTCAACCGGGTGATCCTGGCCTCGGACAATTCCCAGGCCATGCTCGACCACGCGCGCACCCATCACCCGGCGGCGCTGCTCAAGCGGGTCAAGACGTTTCAGGGCTCGGCATTTTCCATCGGCCTGTCGGCCAACGCGGTGGACTGTATTTTCTGCCTGGAACTGTTTCGTCATGTGCCCAGCAGTGACGTGCGAATAGCGCTGTTGCGCGAATTCCACCGTGTCAGCCGCGATACAGTGATTGTCTCAGTGAACTCGCGCACGCCGGTGGAGGACGAATTCCGCCAGGCCGGGTTCAAAGTCCTTCATCACCAGGAGTTCCTGCCGGGCTCCAAGTTGTGGCGTGTCTATGTTTTGCGTAAGAGGGGCTAACTCCAGTCTGTCGGACTATTCTCCATCTCTTGTCAGAGTTTTCATGATGGTGTGTGCACTGCGGATGCTCGCAAGTCCCTTTCGCGATATATACTGCGCGCCATTCTTCAAGGGAGAGCCGTGTGGCCATCGATATTCACTGGATCTGCGACAACGATAGCCTCGGCCAGCATTGCGCCGAATGGCAGCAGTTGCCATTCGTCGCCCTCGACACCGAATTCATGCGGGTCGACACCTTTTATCCCATTGCCGGGCTGATCCAGATCGGTGATGGCGTTCGCGCTTACCTGATCGACCCCCTGACCATCGACAACTGGCAACCCTTGGCCGCCTTGCTGGAGAACCCGGCAGTGATCAAGGTGGTGCATGCCTGCAGCGAAGACCTGGAAGTGCTGTTGCGCCTGACCGGCAGCCTGCCAGTGCCGTTGTTCGACACTCAATTGGCGGCGGCTTACCTGAACCTCGGTTTCTCCATGGGTTACTCGCGCCTGGTGCAGGCCGTGCTGGATATCGAACTGCCCAAGGGCGAAACCCGCTCGGACTGGCTGCAGCGACCATTGTCCGAGACGCAGGTGAGCTATGCCGCCGAAGACGCGGTGCACCTGGCCGAGGTCTATGTGCGCTTGCGCCCGCAACTGTCGGATGACAAATACGCCTGGGTACTGGAAGACGGCGCCGAACTGGTGGCCAACCTGCGCCGCGAAGTCGACCCGTATGAGGTGTACCGCGACGCCAAGCTGGCGTGGAAACTTTCGCGTGCCCAGCTCGCGGTGTTGCGTGAACTGTGCGCCTGGCGCGAGCAGCAGGCCCGCGCCCGAGACCTGCCGCGTAACCGCATCATTCGCGAACATTCGTTGTGGCCCCTGGCCAAGTCTCAGCCGGATAACCTCGCCGCGTTGGGCAAGATCGAAGACATGCACCCGCGCACCGTGCGTCAGGACGGCCAGTTCCTGCTGGACCTGATCAAACGTGCCGCCAGCGTGTCGATGGACCAGTGGCCGCCCGCCGTGGCCGAGCCGTTGCCGGTGGATGCCGCTGCGCTGATCAAGCAACTGCGCGCCCTGGGCCAGGCCGAGGCCGAGCGCCTGGAGATGGCGCCGGAACTGATGCTGCGCAAGAAAACCCTCGAAGCCCTGGTTAAAAGTGGCTACCCCGATGGGCCTTATACATTGCCAGACTCGCTGCGTGGCTGGCGCCGCGAGTTGATGGGCCAGGCGCTGCTCGACAGCCTGGCCACTGCCGGAGAACAGCCTTGAAACGTATTTGCTCCATCTATCGCAGCTTGAAAAAAGACGGGATGTACCTCTACGTGCTCAAAAGCGATGCGCTGGAGCGCGTGCCGGAGCCGTTGATGGCCGCCTTCGGCAAGGCCCATCTCGCGTTCGAGATGATACTGACGCCCGAGCGCAAGCTGTCGCGCGAGGACATCACCGTGGTCCTGGAAAACCTCGACAAACAGGGCTACCACCTGCAAATGCCGCCGGCCGAGGACGAGTACATCGAACACTTGCCCGAAGAGCTGCTGCGCCGCAACGACCCGATGTAACCGTTCAGTGCCCTGTCCAGGGCACATTCTTTTATGGACTCGTATTCGATTGGCGGTGGCCGTAAGGAAGCGGGCGGCCGTCTGCACTGTTTTTGAAAGGTTTGAACCATGCGTGTTCTGATTGCTGAACAGGATCACCCGCTTTACGCCCAATTGCTGAGCGAAGCGGCCCCGGACGTTGAGGTGTTGACCAGCGGTGACTCGGCCCAATTGTCGCGCCTGGCCGCCGATTGCCCGGTTTGGCTGGGCCAGCCGGACCTGCTCGCCACCTTGCTGCGCCAGGGCCATAAGCCGCAATGGCTGCAATCGACCTGGGCGGGTATCACGCCGCTGCTGGCCGATGGCTTGCCGCGTGACTATCGCCTGACCCGCGCAGTCGGCATCTTTGGCCAGGTCATGGCCGAGTTCGTGCTCACCTATATGCTCGGGCATGAGCGCGAAGTGCTGGCGCGGCTGGTCAGCCAGGTCGAGCGCAAGTGGGACAACCGCATGGGCCAGAGCCTGGCGGGGCGCAAGGTGCTGGTGGTTGGCACCGGCGATATCGGCCAGAGCGTTGCCGATTTTTTGCTGCCGTTTGGCGTCAAGCTCTACGGGATTGCCAGCAGCGCGCGGGAACAGGCCCCGTTTATCGAAGTGGCCGGGTTGGACCAACTGAGCCGGCTGGTGGGCGAGGTGGATTACGTGATCAACCTGCTGCCGAACACGCCTGATACCCATGATTTGTACGATGCGGCGCTGTTCAAGCAATTCAAGCCGACCGGGTTGTTTATCAACGTCGGGCGCGGCGTGGCGGTGGTCGATGCCGATCTGGTCGAGGCGCTCAAAGAAGGGCACCTGGCCGGTGCGGTGATCGACGTGTGCCGTCAGGAGCCCTTGCCGCAACGCCATCCGTTCTGGACCGCCTGGGGCTTGCTGCTGACCGGGCACAGCTCGGCGCCGACGTCGCCGGGGATGATGGTGGAGTTGTTTGTGCAGAATCTGCGGGCTTATCAGGCCAAGGACGCGTTGCGCGGGGAAGTCAGCTTCGAAAGGGGTTACTGACACAACGCCGGAAAAAATGTGGGAGCGGGCTTGCTCGCGAAAGCGGAGGGTCAGGCACAAAATGTGTCGACTGATACACCGCTTTCGCGAGCAAGCCCGCTCCCACATTGGATCTATGCAAGGCTTACAGGCTGAAATCACCCTCGGACACCAGCTCGCTCAGCGGCCGACGCGGGCTTGGCGCTTCACGACCTTGCAGGTACTCCGGCAAACTCGACTTATCCCCCAGCTTGCCCACCGCTACGGCTGCGTGCAGCGCGTAACCTTCTGGAATCTTCAGTTCCTTGCGGGTCAGCTCCTGATCGAAACCGGCCATGCCGTGGGTGTGCCAGCCGCTGAGGCTGGCTTGCAGCGCCAGGTGGCCCCAGGCCGAACCGGTGTCGAAGGTGTGCCACAGCGCCGGGGTTTCTTCAGTGGCGCCGGGGGCGATGAAGTCGGTTTTCGAGGCGATGATCACCAGAGCTGACGCGTGTTGCGCCCAACCACGGTTGAACTCATTGAGCAAACCCAGGAAACGCTCCCAGTTTGGCGTGTCGCGACGCGCATAGAGAAAGCGCCATGGCTGCGAGTTGTAGGCCGACGGCGCCCAGCGAGCGGCTTCGAAGAAGCTCAGCAACGTCTCTTGCGGGATGCTTTCGCCGGTAAAGGCGCGGGGCGACCAGCGTTCGGTGAATTGGGTGTGGATCGGGTAATCGGCAACGCGTGTCATGGGCAGTTCCTGATCGTCAATTCGGCCTTCAAAGCTACTGCGCGCCCACTGGGCTGACAAGTGTTGTTGCACCGCCAGTCGTAAGCGCTTGGCCCCAGGCGCCTTGGGCACTAGACTGGCAGCCTTTTCACCTACCGATACTGATGTAGAGCCATGGCCGCCAAAGTCGAACCTTTCTGGATACGCAAAACCCTTGAACACCTCGACCAGGAGGAGTGGGAGTCGTTGTGCGACGGCTGTGGCCTGTGCTGCCTGCAAAAGCTTGAGGATGAAGACGACAACAGCGTCTATTACACGCGCATCGCCTGCAAATTGCTCGACCTGAAAACCTGTCAGTGCAGCGACTACACCAACCGTCGTGCCTCGGTGCCCGATTGCATCCAGCTCACGCCGGGCCAGGCCGACCAGTTCAAATGGCTGCCGCCGACCTGCGGCTACCGGCTGGTCAGCGAACGCAAGGACCTGCCGCTGTGGCACCACCTGGTGTGTGGCGACCGCGATGCCGTGCACCATGAACGCATTTCCCAGTCCGGCCGCATGCTCGCCGAAGGCAGCGTGCCCGAAGATGACTGGGAGGATTACCTGATCTTCCGCGCAGGCTGAAAAAAGGAGTGTGTATGAGGGTGGCAACCCGGCTGGCGGCATCTTTAGTGCTGCTGACACTGAGCCTGCCTGCGTGGTGTGCGAAGAAAGTTGACCTGGATTATCACGTCAAACTGCTGCCCCAGAGTGATCAGGCCGAGGTACGCGTGAGCCTGTCCCAGGGCTCGGCCGTGCGCAGCCTGAACTTCGACCTGGGCCGTGACGGCGACTACAGCGACTTCAAGGCCGACGGCCAGTGGCAGGTCACCGGCAGCCGTGGCCTGTGGCAACCCAGCGCCGACAAGGCCAGCCTGACTTATCGCGTGCGCCTTACCCATGGGCGCAAGCCGGGCGTGTATGAGGCGCGCATGACGCCGAGCTGGGCGCTGTTTCGCGGCGAAGACCTGGTGCCGGCTGCGCGGCTGGACCAACAGGACGGTACCGAGTTGGTGTCGCGCCTGATGTTTGAATTGCCGGCCGGCTGGAAGAGCGTCGAAACCGCCTGGCCGCGTATCGGCAAGCATAAATTTCGTATCGACAATGTGTCCCGCCTGTTCGACCGGCCTACCGGCTGGATGCTCGCGGGTAACCTCGGCAGCCGTCGCGTGCGCCTGGGTGACACCGACGTCACCGTGGCCTCGCCCAAGGGCCAGGCCATGCGCCGCATGGATGTGCTGACGCTGCTGACGTTCGTGTGGCCGCAAGTGGAGGCCGCACTGCCGCGCCATCCGGCCAAGCTGTTGATCGTCGGCGCCAGCGACCCGATGCGCCGTGGCGCTGTCTCGGCGCGCGACTCGATCTACCTCAACAGCCGCACGCCGCTGATCAGTGAAAACGGCAGCAGCCCATTATTGCGTGAAGTGGTGCAAGCCATTGGCCGCTTTAACGACCACGATACCAGTGACTGGATCAGCGAAGGGTTGGGCGAGTATTACGCCATTGAACTGCTGCGGCGTGCCGGCGGCATTACCGATGAGCGCTATGCGGCGATACAGGCGCGGTTGGCCAAGGAAAGCAAGGGCGTGACCAGCCTGCGCGGCGATCACGTCAACACTGCCATCGTGGCGCAGGCGGTGCTGGTGTTGCAGGAGCTGGACCGCGAGATCCGCGTCAAGACCCACAACAAGCGCTCGCTGGATGATCTGGCGCAGGCGGTGATGCGGGCGAACAGTGTGAATACGGCGGAGTTTGTGCAGTTGGCTGAAAGTGTGATCGGCGAGTCGTCGGTGGTGCTGGACAACAAATTATTGCGTTGACGCAAAACAACTGTGGGAGCTGGCTTGCCTGCGATTGCATCACCTCGGTCTACCTGAAACACCGAGGTGCCGGCATCGCAGGCAAGCCAGCTCCCACACAAACCAGCTCCCACAGTTGATTGGGGTTGGCCGGGCTATTTAGTGGCTTTCTCCGCCGCCACTTCAGCCTTGGTCTTCAAGTTCTTCAACTCTTCGCCCGCGCGTTCGATCTTGGTACGCACGCTGTTCATTTCCTGGCGGCCTTGCTCCAGCTTGTCCTTGAGCGAGCTGTGCCCGGTCACGCCGCGCACCAGCGCCACGCCACCAATCGCCACCTGGATCAGCCCGAAGATGCCGCCACGGCGCAGGCCTTTGCCGACCATCATCACACCGCCGGCAACCGAAAGAATGCGCTCCGACCCGTGCACGTTTTGCTCGCTTTTGGCGGCTGGTTGCAGGTGTTCGATGATAGGTCGCAGGGTTTTGCTGTCGCTCATGGTGTGTCTCCAACAAAGGCAAGTGTAAGTAGCTGACTGTTTGCAGGTGGTGGATGTTCCCGAAATATCAGTACTTGGGGCCCGAGCGGGTGTTGTTGCCCTTGGCCAGACGGTCGTAGAGCACCACATTGACGGTGGCAGCCAGGTTCATGCAGCCGGTGGTCGGGATGTACACCACGTCTTCACACCAGTCGCGGATCTCTTTGTCCAGCGAGCCGTCTTCGGGGCCGAAGATGTACAGCGCGCGGTCGGGGTGCGTGTACTCGGGCAGCGGGCGGGCGCCTTCCACCAGCTCCACGGCGACCGGGATACAGCCCAGCGGCAGGATCTTTTTCAGGTCATCGATGCCGATCAACGGAATGTCGTGGTGGACCTTCTTGGTGTCGGTGATGAAGTCCCGGGCGCGCTCGTAACGCACGCCGGTGTAAAACACCGAGGCCACGCCGTAGCAGCCGGCGGCGCGCATCACCGAGCCGACGTTTTCGGGGGATTTGGGGTTATACAGACCGATGCAGCTGTAGCGTTTATTGCCCACGGGGAAGGGTGCCTTGGAGGAAAACCGCGATTATACGGCCTTGGCGGCATGTGTTGCTTGGGCGATCGCTATCGCGGGCAAGCCCGGCTCCCACACTTGGAATGCATTCCCCTGTGGGAGCTGGCTTGCCTGCGATGAGGCCCGCACAGACAAAGAAGGGCTTCAGTCGTCCTTCTTCATCAACCCCGCCAACGCCGCAAACGGGTTGTGCGTGGCCTTGGCAATGGTCGGGCTGCTGGTGGAGCCTTCGCCGAAGTACTGCTGGTCGGTGTAGCGCGAGTGTTCGTTGTCGTGGCAGTACAGGCACAGCAACTCCCAGTTGGAACCGTCCTGGGGGTTGTCATCATGATTGTGGTTGCGATGGTGTACGGTCAGTTCGCTCAAGCGTTTGCCGGCAAACTCACGGGCACAGCGGCCGCACACGTGCGGGTACATCTTCAAGGCTTTGTCGCGGTAGCCCATTTCCCGGTCGCGCTGGGCATCGGCGAGGATGCGGTCGAGCTTGGCGGTGTGGGAGGGCGGGTTGGTCGAGCTCATCATGGCTCCTGGCTATTTGGGGGTTCACGGATAGGGTTGATTCTAGCCGCTCGCGCGGCAAATGACCGCTGGCTTTTTCAGCCGCGGTACAGCCGGGCTTGAGCGAAGGTTTGTAGTATCGGCACATTCACTTCACAAGGACCTGAAACCTATGCGTGTGTACACATGGACCGCAGCCCTGCTGCTCAGCGTGCTGGCCGCTCAAGCCCAGGCGTTCTCCACACCAAGGCCGGGCCAGGTGATCGAGGTGGCCCTCGAGCAACTGCACCCGACCCAGGCCGTGGTGGGCTTTGACCAGATCTACTACAGCCTGGGGCTGTTCGCCGACAAACCGGCCAAGGTGTTCGACGAATACTGCGAAACCAACGGCCAGGGCGCCGCCGACAACGTGCCGAAGAAAGCCGACCTGCACCAACCCGACAGCTTCACCTGCAAGGACCCGGTGGGCACCCACCCCGACGACATGAAAACCGTGGTGGTCGGCCCCGGCGGCCAGTTGTACCTGACTGACGGTCACCACAGCTTCACCACCTTGTGGGAAGTGCCCGGCGGCGGCCCGCAGTTGAAAATGTGGGTCAAGGTGACCGATGACTTCAGTAACAGCGCCGACATGAATACCTTCTGGCAGCGTATGGAGGCGGCCCGCAAGGTCTGGCTCAAGGACAATCAGGGCAAGCCCCTGTCGCCGCAGCAACTGCCTGCGCACCTGGGCTTCAAGAACCTGCAGGACGACACCTTTCGCAGCCTGGTGTATTTCACCCGCAAGGCCGCCTACGGCAAGCCGGACGATGGCGCAATTGCGCCGGAATTCCTGGAGTTCTACTGGGGCAACTGGCTGCGTACGCAGATTGATTTGAAGGCGTACAACCTGAATAAAAAGGGCGGCTACAAGGACGCGATTGAAGCGGTCGCCAAGCGCATGGTCAGCCTGGCGCCGGGTTCACAGGTGGGAAGCAGCGGTTTTACTGCCAGGCAACTGGGCGGTATGACCAAGCTGGACCAGGGCGAGCTGGACAAGACCTTCGAGAAAAAAGTGCCGTATGTGATCGATTACCGCAAATCCAAAGGCTGATAAAAGGCCAAAACTTGGGAGCTGGCTTATGTGGGAGCTGGCTTGCCTGCGATGCCGGCACCTCGGTGACTCAGGTAGACCGAGGTGATGCAATCGCAGGCAAGCCAGCTCCCACACAAGCCAGTTCCCACAGGGAGTTTGTGGTGTATGGGGGCCTCAGCCCTTAAGCTTCTCGGCAATCCAGATGGTATGCCGGGTGCCCTTGTTGCCATGGGCAAACACTTGCACTTCCTCGGCCTTGAACCCGGCCTTGCGCAGTTTGTCGCTGAACAGCTTGTCGGCGCTGGCAGACCATACCGCCAGCACGCCTTTAGGCCGCAGCGCCTTGGCACACGCGGCCAGGCCACCGGCCGAATACAGCCAGCTGTTGGCCTTTTGCGTCAGGCCTTCGGGGCCGTTGTCCACATCCAGCATGATCGCGTCAAAGCCTTGCGGCTCGGCCTGCAGCACCTTGGCCACGTCTTCCATGCGGATCACCGTGCGTGGGTCCAGCAGCGGGCGGCCGGATTTTTCCCCCAGCGGGCCACGGTTCCATTCCACTACGCCGGGCACCAATTCCGCCACCACCACTTCGGCGCTTTTGCCCAAATGCTTGAGGGCCGCAGCCAAGGTAAATCCCATGCCCAGGCCGCCGATCAATACCCGCGAACCCGGCCGGCCAGCGACTTTACGGCACGGAATCTCCGCCAGCGCGTCTTCGGAGCCATGCATGCGCGTGTTCATCAACTGACCGCCGTCACCGCCCTGGATCTTGATGACAAAATCCTCGCCGTATTCGAACAGGCACAGGGCACCGCCGTTGTCGGGGATCGGAGTGGTGTCGAGCAGAACGAAACGTTTCATGGAAATCTCATTGGGAAGGGCATTCTTGCGCGGTTGGGAGTAGCCTTACGACATTCCGGTCAGGCCATGGAGCCATCGATGAAGTGCAGCATTCTAACGGTCATTGCGTTGAGCGCGCTCACATTGGGTGCCGCGCAGGCGCAAGAGGCGCAAACCGTGCTGGTGGCGCCTGCGCCAACCCCCGGTGCGCCGGGCACGCCGACGCCCACCTTGTACCCGCAAGTCACCCCGCCCGTGGCGCCCAAAGCCTCCGCGAACGGCTCACCGGCGCTGGTGCCGATTGTGTTGCCAACGCCGCCCAAGGATCAGACCGTGCCCGGCCTGCTGCAAAATGACAGCAAGCCGAAGACGCCCGGCGGTTAAAATGGCTGGGAGAGTAATTGCCCGTCGGCCATGCGCAGGCGCTTGGACAAGGCAATCGCAATCGCGCGAATGATCTTGGCCGCCACCCTGGGGGCTTCGTTGAGCATTTTTTCCAGCGCATCCTTGCCCAGGTTCAACAGCACGCAATCACTGGCGGCCACGCAGCTGGCAGAGCGCCGCTCGCCGTCAAGCACCGCCATTTCGCCAAAGGCCCGGCCACTGCGCAGGGTGGCGATGGTCAGGCGCTGGCCAGTGTGATTGGTTTTCTGCACGGCCACCTGGCCGCTGTGCAGGATGCACATAAAGGTGCCGGCATCGCCCTCGAGGAAAATCACCTCGTCGCGGGCAATGCTGCTGATATTGAAGTAGCCGGCGGCCACGTGAAAATCTTCCGGCAACAGCGGGTCGAACAGGCCGCAATCCATGAGCATGTCGCGAATTTCGTTGTTCATCAGAGTCGGTAGTGGCATAGCTGCAATCTTGGTCCATCAATCAAGTCGGGCGGTCTTGTGTTCAGACAGGACCGCCTTGCTAAGTTCCTTAAACGAGGCCCAGGGCCTTGAAGACAAATCCATATTCGAGCGCTACGTCACGTAATCCCTGGTAACGCCCGCTCATCCCGCCATGGCCGGCACCGAGCTCGGTCTTGAGCAGCAACAGGTTGTGGTCGGTTTTGGTGTCGCGCAATTTGGCCACCCACTTGGCCGCTTCCCAATACTGCACGCGGCTGTCGTTGTAGCCGGCAATCACCAGCATGTGCGGGTAAGCCTGGGCCTGTACGTTTTCATAGGGCGCGTAGGCCTTGATGCGCTCATACACATCGGGTTCTTGCGGGTTGCCCCACTCGTCGTACTCGGTGATGGTCAGCGGCAGTTCCGGGTCGAGCATGGTGTTGAGTACGTCGACGAACGGCACTTCGGCAATCGCCGCCTGGAACAGCTCCGGGCGTTGGTTGAGCACCGCGCCGATCAACAGGCCGCCGGCACTGCCGCCGCTGATAGCCAGCTGCTTGGAGGTGGTCAGCCCTTCGGCGATCAAGTGCTCGGCGCAGGCGATAAAGTCGCTGAACGTGTTCTGTTTGTGTTCCTGCTTGCCATTGCGGTACCAGGCTTCACCCAGCTCACCGCCGCCGCGTACATGCGCGATGGCAAATGCCACGCCGCGCTCCAGCAGGCTCAGGCGCGCATGGGAGAACCACGGGTCGAGGCTTGAACCGTAGGCGCCGTAGCCATAGAGATACAGCGGCGTGGGTTTGCCCAGTTGATCACGCTTGACCACCAGGCTGATCGGCACCTGAGTGCCATCTGCAGACGTCGCCCACAGCCGTTGGCTGACATAATCGTCGGCGTTGAACACGCCGAGAACCGGGGTTTCCTTGAGCACCACCTGCGCGCCGCTGGCCAGTTCAAGCTGGCGCACCTGGGCTGGACGGTTCAGGGCTTCATAACGCAGGCGGATCTTGTCGCTGGCAAATTCCAGGCTGTTCTGCACGTAAAGGCTGTAGGCGGCGTCAGGCAATTCCACGCGATAGGCGCTCGAACCCTGCGGGTGCACTTCGATCACCGGCAGCCCGCCGATACGCAGGCTCAAGGTCATGGCGCCGGCATTGAGGGTCACGCCGTCGAGCATCACGTCATCGCTGTGGGGGATCAGGTTCAGCCATTGATCCTCAGTCGGCACACTGCCAGTGTCGGCGGCGACGAACAGCGCATAGTTGATACCGTCACGGTTGCTGCGGATAAACCAGGTCCATTTATCATCCAGCATGCCGTGGTCGACATCGTATTCATGGTCTTCGACCCGTGGCGCCAGGCAGGTGAAAGCCTGCTGTGGCTGGTCGGCGTCCAGCGCCCAGATTTCGCTGGTGGTCTTGCTGCCCAGAGCCAGCAGCAACTGGCGCTCGGAGCTGGAACGGTAGCAATGCAGGAAGAACCGCCCGTCGGGCTCGTGGAACACTTCCTGCGCCGCCGTGCCATCCAGGCGGTAGCGGTAAAGCTTGTGCGGGCGGTGGGTGTCGTCCAGTTCGCCGAAGAACAGCGTCAGGCTGTCGTTGGCCCAGGTCATGCTGCCGTCGCAGTCTTCAAACTCCAGTTCGCTGACCTTGCCGGTGGCCAATTCCTTCACGTACAGGGTGTAAATCTCTTCACCACTGGTGTCGAGGCTGTAGGCCAGGCGCTGGTGGTCGGGGCTGATGCTGAACGCACCGAGGGAGAAAAAGCCGCCGTTGGCCAGCACGTTCGGGTCCAGCAGCAGTTCTTCGCTGCTTTCGTCCACGGTGTTGCTGTCATCCGCCGGGCGACGGCAGCGGTAGTGGCGGGCGTATTCATCGCCGGCGGTGGTGCGGGTGTAATACAGGTAGGGCCCCCACGGCGAAGGCAACGACAGGTCGGTTTCCAGGATGCGGCCCTTGATCTCTTCGAACAGGCTTTCACGCAGGGCTTGCTGGTCGGCGAGCTGGTCTTCCTGCCAGGCGTTTTCGGCTTTGAGGTAGTCGAGCACTTCAGCTGTGTCACGTTCCTGCAACCAGGCGTACGGGTCTGGGCCTTGGGCCTTGCGGGCGATCGGGGCGGTCGATATAGGCATGGATCACTCTCTGTCTGGCGGATGGTGGCAGGCATTGCAGCCGAGACACGCAAAAGCCGTTATCATAGCCGCCTCTTTGCCAGCCTTGCCATGGACACCATGACCGAGAACGACTATCTGACCGCTTGGGGCCTATACGCCTTCGCCGCTTTGGGCTGCCTGTTGGTGTGGTGGCGCATGACCCGCTGGATCTGGCGCTGGCTGCGCGAGCCGCTGCAATTGCTGATGGCGGTGTTGCTGTTCAGCCCGACCATCGTCGACCCGGTCAAGACCCAGTTTGCGCCAGCCGTGGCCATTACCGCCCTGGACCTGGTGCTGCATGTGGGCAATAACGCCTGGCGGGCCATCTCCGACCTGTTCATGTACACGATGATCGCGTTTGGCGTGTATATCGTGATCGTGTTGATCCGCTGGCCCATCGAGCGCGCCGCCAACGCCCGTCGTGAGCGCAAGGCCGCCGCTGACGCCGCCCTGGCCGCCGAACCGGTAGACGAAGACGACGAACCTTTCCGTCGCCCGGCGCCTGCCGGCAATCTGCGGGTTGAGCCGCGCCTTTAACGTTGTAAGCCCTGCAGCGAGAGCCCTGGCATGTGTGAATTATTGGGCATGAGTGCCAACGTCCCCACCGATATCGTGTTCAGCTTTACCGGGCTGATGCAGCGCGGCGGGCGTACCGGCCCCCACCGCGACGGTTGGGGCATCGCGTTTTACGAAGGCCGTGGCCTGCGGCTGTTCCAGGACCCGGCCGCGAGCAGCGAGTCGGAAGTTGCGCTGCTGGTGCAGCGTTATCCAATCAAAAGTGAAGTGGTGATCGGCCATATCCGCCAGGCCAATGTGGGCAAGGTGAGCCTGGCCAACACGCACCCGTTCGTGCGCGAACTGTGGGGCCGTAACTGGTGCTTTGCGCATAACGGCCAGTTGGCCGATTTTAACCCGCGCGCCACGTTCTACCGGCCGGTGGGCGATACCGACAGCGAAGCGGCGTTCTGCGACCTGCTCAACCGCGTGCGCGAAGCCTTTCCGGAACCGGTGGAAATCGAGCAAGTGCTGCCGGACTTGATCGCCGCCTGCGCGGAGTACCGCAGCAAAGGCGTGTTCAACTGCCTGCTCAGTGACGGTGACTGGCTGTTTTGCTACTGCTCGACCAAACTGGCACAGATCACCCGGCGCGCACCGTTTGGCCCGGCGCGCTTGAAAGATGTCGACGTGATCGTCGATTTTCAGGCCGAAACCACGCCCAATGACGTGGTCACGGTGATCGCCACCGAACCCTTGACCGACAATGAAAACTGGACCCGCTACGAACCGGGCCAATGGAGCCTGTGGCGACGCGGTGAATGCGTCAGTCAAGGCGTTACCGAGTAAGGATATCGACCATGTTGCTCAGTTATCTGCGGTTGGTGCTGTTTGCCATTGGCTTGTTGGTCGGCGTACAAGTGCCGGGGTTTATCAACGACTACGCCAAGCGCGTTGAAGCCCATTTGATCGAAGCCCAGACCGGCCTGCGCGGCTTTGATGCCACGGCGCAGCAGTTCTTCAATGGGGACTTGCAGGCGTTGGTGGCCCATTACCGCGCCAGTGATGACCCGGTGTTTCGCAGCGATGCCAACAGCCTGGGCACTTTGCTCGATCGTCAGGTGGCGTTGGACAAGCAGTTCCAGGCCATGCAAGGCCCGTGGTACATCCGCGCGCTGCAAGTGGCGGTGGCTGCCGACCCGGATATCCGCCTGGAAACCTGGAATGGCTACAGCTACCAGATTTTGCTGACGCCTGAGGCGATGGGCTGGGGCTTGGGCGGGGCGATGCTGTTGTCGTTCGGCCTCGAATGCCTGTTCCGCCTGATCGATTGGGTGGTGTTGGGCGGCAAGCGCCTGCGCCAGAGCCGGCCGATCGAAGAGCGCGACCTTAAAGGCCTCTAAAGATGATCGTTCCCACGCTCTGCGTGGGAATGCCTCTTGTGACGCTCTGCGTCAGGCTTTGGGACGCAGAGCGTCCCGGGCTGCGTTCCCACGCGGAGCGTGGGAACGATCATTGGCTTAGTACCATCCTTTCTTCACCCACTTCCTCGGCATACCGCGCCACGACCTTCTGGCACAACCCCACAATCTCCTCCACCAACTCCACCCCCACACGCCACGACACCACCACCTGCAAATTCGGCAGGCGTTGCGCCATGGGCAGCATCACCAGCTCTCCGCGGGCCAATTCTTCCATCACCAGCACCGGCGGTAACGCGCCAATGCCGAAACCATCGCGCAGCAAGCGGGTAATCGCCGACACCGAGTTCACGCAGTTCATGCGTGGCGAGGCCACCCCGTTGGCTTGCATCAGGCTCAGCACATCCTGGTGCGGGTGGGAGTTTTTCGAGTAGGTGATGATGCGCTCCTGGGCCAGTTCGGCGAGGGAGGCGTAGTCACGGTTGTAGAGAGACTGGCTGGCGACGATCCAGGCCATGGGATGGCTGGCCAGCTCCAGGCTGCGCACGGTTTCCAGGCGCAGCAGGTCGGTTTGCAGGATCAGGTCGAGGAAGCCTTTTTGCAGCTGATCGCTGAGGTTTAACGCGGTATCGGCGACCAGTTCGATTTCTACTCGCGGGAAGTGCTCCATCAATTGCGCCACCAACTGGCTTAGCCAGGTGTGGATCACCGTGTCCATGGCACCGATGCGGATGCGCCCAACCTTGCTGCTGGTGGTCTCCAGGGACTGCTTCAAACCCTGCATGGTGACCATCATCTGCTCGGCATAATCGAGCACCTTCAAGCCTTCCGGGGTCAGGCTGACGCCGCGTGAGTCGCGCAGAAACAGCTTCACACCCAACTCGCTCTCGAGCACGGCGATGCGGCTGGAAATCGAGGCCTGGGTGGTGAACAGCTTCTCGGCGGTCAGGCGGAAGCTCTTGAGCTTGGCCACCCAGACGAAGGTTTCGAGGAACTTCAAATTCATGGGATCAACTTTTCTTATGCTTGGATCGGTTTTTATTAGTTGGACGCCGCACCCGGCAAACGCCAAAAATCGAGGCATTCCACGATAAGCGCCGTTAGGGTGTCAGGACAAGTTGCGAGTTCTGCGTAAAAAATCCCACACTACAAAAAATACAAAGCCTACAGGAGCAACCACCGTGAGCCGTCTGCTTTTGAATTGCGACATCGGCGAAAGCTTTGGTAACTGGACCCTGGGTCTGGACGCCGAGGTCATGCCGTTCATCGATTGCGCCAACGTGGCCTGTGGTTTTCATGCCGGCGACCCGAGCATCATGCGCCAGACCGTCAGCCTGGCACTCAAGCATGGCGTGCAAATAGGTGCGCACCCGGCCTACCAGGACCTGCAAGGGTTCGGCCGCCGTTCCATGGCCTATACGCCGCAGGAAATCCAGGACCTCATGCACTACCAGATCGGCGCCCTTGAGGGCATCTGCCGTGCGCAGGGTACCCGCGTCAGCTACGTCAAACCCCATGGTGCGCTGTACAACGACATGATGGCCAAACCGGCGCAACTGCGCGCGGTGATGCAGGCTGTGGCCGCGTATGGCGATTTGCCCTTGATGTTGCTGGCCAAAAGCGACAACAGCGAAGCCCAGGCGATGGGCGATGAATTCGGCCTGACACTGTGGTTCGAAGCCTTCGCTGATCGCGCCTATGACCCTAAGGGCCATCTGGTTTCGCGTCAGTTGCCGGGCGCGGTCCATCACGACGCCGACACCATCGTGCAGCAAGCCCTGACCATTTCCCGTGGGCAAGCCCTGACGGCCAGCGACGGCAGCGCTCTGGTGTTGCAGGCCAACACCCTGTGCGTACACGGCGACAACGCCAGCTCGATCGCCGCTGTGCAGCGCATCCGCGAGGCGTTGAAACCAGCATGAAGCCACGCATTGAAGTGGTGGCCATCGACTGCCTGATGGTGCGTCTGTTTGAGGTGATTGCGGAAGCCAACATGCCGTGGATGCTCGCCGCCACCCAACGTCTGCGTGAAGGTTTTGGTGACGCGCTGGTGGATCTGGTGCCGTCCTACACCACCTTGATGGTGCATTACGACCTCACAGCGTTAAGCCCGGCCCAGGCGCGGGAACTGATCGACCGCGCGCTGACTGACTTGCAACCCCAGGCGCAGGGCAGCGGCCAGTGCCACGTGTTGCCGGTGTGGTACGACCTGAGTGTCGGCCCGGAACTGACGTTGCTCAGCCAGCGCAGCGGGTTGTCGATCGAGCAGGTGATCCATCGCCACAGTGCCCACGAATACCAAGTTTTTGCCCTCGGCTTCGCGCCCGGTTTTGCCTTTATGGGCTTGGTCGACGAAATCCTCGCCACACCACGCCTCAACACGCCGCGTAAACGCGTGGCGGCCGGCAGTGTCGGCATTGCCGAGCGGCAAACCGCCGCCTACCCGGTGGTGTCGCCGGGCGGCTGGAACCTGATCGGTCGCACCCCGGCCAAACTGTTCGACCGCGAGCGTGACGGCTACAGCCTGATGCAGCCGGGCGACACGGTGCGTTTCGAAGCAGTTGATCACGCCGAATTTATCCATTTGGGTGGCGATGACACGCCGTTGGAGGCGCAGGCATGAGCCGCTTGTTGATCGAGGCCAGCACGCCGCTGTGCCTGTTACAGGACGCCGGACGCTTTGGCGTGCGCCACCTGGGCGTGACCCAGGGCGGTGCGCTGGACTGGGTGTCGATGTCTTGGGCCAATTGGCTGCTGGGTAATACGCTGGATGCACCGGTGGTGGAAATCACCTTGGGCGGGTTTACCGTGCAGGCCGAAGACTATTGTTTGCTGGCATTGGCCGGGGCGGATTTGGGCGCCTATATCGACGAACGCGCCATCAGTCCCGGGCGCAGTTTTATCCTGCAAAAGGGTCAGCGTCTGCGCTTTACCCAGCCATTCAGTGGTGCGCGGGCTTACCTGGCGGCGCCCGGCGGGTTTGATGCGCCGGCTGTGCTGGGCAGTTGTTCCACGGTGGTACGTGAGGCATTGGGTGGGCTGGACGGTTTCGGCAAGGCCTTGGCCGAAGGCGGGCGGTTGGTTTATTCCGGTACGGGCGGTGCGATGAACGTGCTGAGCACGCCTGATCTGCCGGCAAAAGCGCCGCTGGACGTGATTGTCGGCGCGCAGATCGGCCAGTTCAGTGGGCAGAGCCTGTTCGATGCATTCAATACCGACTGGTCGCTGGACAGCCGCGCCGACCGCATGGGCATGCGCCTGCTGGGCACGCCGTTGCAGTACCAGGGGCCGTCGTTGATCTCTGAAGGCATCCCGTTGGGCGCGATCCAGGTGCCGCCGGATGGGCAGCCGATTGTGTTGCTCAATGATCGGCAGACAATCGGTGGTTATCCGCGTTTGGGCGCGCTGACGCCGTTGGCATTGGCGCGGCTGGCGCAGTGTTTGCCGGGGGAGAAGGTGAGGCTGGCGCCAGTGGTGCAGGAGACCGCGCATCGGCAGCACATCGAGTTTTTGCGACAGTTCAACTGATCGTTCCCACGCTCTGCGTGGGAATGCCTCTTGTGACGCTCCGCGTCACGCTCAGGGACGCAGAGCGTCCTGGGCTGCATTCCCACGCGGAGCGTGGGAACGATCGATCTTCATTTACTTGGAAAGAAAACGCATCCCTTCTTCCAACCCGCGCAACGTCAGCGGATACATCTGATCCTCCACCAACTCGCGCACAATCGCCGTCGACGCCGTATAGCCCCAGGTGTCTTTCGGGTAGGGGTTAATCCAGATCAGCTTCTTGTACTTGGCCATGAAGCGCTGCATCCACACATACCCAGGCTCTTCATTCCAGTGCTCGACGCTGCCGCCGGCCTGGGTGATTTCATACGGCGCCATTGACGCATCGCCGATAAAGATCACTTTGTAGTCGGCGCCGTATTTGTGCAGCAGATCCTGGGTCGAGGTGCGCTCCGAAGTGCGGCGCTGGTTGTTCTTCCACACCGACTCGTACACGAAGTTGTGGAAGTAGAAGTACTCCAGGTGCTTGAACTCGGTTTTGCACGCCGAAAACAGCTCTTCGCAGATCTTCACGTGAGCGTCCATCGAACCGCCGATATCGAACAGCAGCAACAGCTTGATGGTGTTGCGCCGCTCCGGGCGCATCTGGATATTCAGTAAGCCGGCATCCCGCGCCGTGTGGTCGATGGTGCCGTCGATATCCAGCTCTTCAGCCGCACCCTGACGCGCAAACTTGCGCAGGCGGCGCAGGGCGATCTTGATATTGCGCGTGCCCAGTTCCACCTGGTCGTCGAGGTTTTTGTACTCGCGCTGGTCCCAGACCTTTACCGCCTTGCCCTGGCGTTTGCCGGCATCACCAACCCGGATGCCTTCCGGGTTGTAGCCGCCGGAGCCAAACGGGCTGGTGCCGCCGGTGCCGATCCATTTGTTGCCGCCGGCGTGGCGTTCTTTCTGTTCTTCCAGGCGTTTCTTGAACTCTTCTATCAACTTGTCCAGGCCGCCAAGGGACTGGATCTGCGCGCGCTCCTCGTCGGTCAGCGAACGTTCGAATTCCTTGCGCAGCCATTCTTCGGGGATCAACGCCTGCAAGTGGTCGTCGAGCTTTTCCAGGCCATTGAAATAGGCGCCGAACGCGCGGTCGAACTTGTCGAAATGCCGTTCGTCCTTGACCAGAATCGCCCGGGCCAAGTAATAAAACTCGTCCATATCAGCGAAGACCACGCGCTGTTTAAGCGCGTTGATCAGGTCCAGCAGCTCGCGCACCGACACCGGCACCTTGGCGGCGCGCATCTCATTGAACAGGTTGAGCAGCATCAGCGATTACCGCGACGGCTCATGAACGCCAGACGCTCCAGCAGCTGTACGTCTTGCTCGTTCTTGACCAGGGCGCCGGCCAGCGGCGGAATGGCTTTGGTCGGGTCGCGTTCGCGCAACACGGCCTCGCCAATGTTGTCGGCCATCAACAGCTTGAGCCAGTCGACCAGTTCGGAGGTGGACGGCTTTTTCTTCAGGCCCGGCACTTTGCGCACGTCGAAGAACACGTCCAGCGCTTCGCTGACCAAGTCCTTCTTGATGTCGGGGTAGTGCACGTCGACGATTTTTTGCAGGGTGCTGCGATCGGGGAAGGCGATGTAGTGGAAGAAGCAGCGGCGCAGGAAGGCGTCCGGCAGCTCTTTTTCGTTGTTGGAAGTAATGATGATGATCGGGCGTTTCCTGGCCTTGATGGTCTCGTCGATTTCGTAGACGTAGAACTCCATCTTGTCGAGTTCCTGCAACAGGTCGTTGGGGAACTCGATGTCGGCCTTGTCGATTTCATCGATCAGCAGAATCACGCGCTCCTCGGCCTCGAAGGCTTCCCAGAGCTTGCCCTTTTTCAGGTAGTTGCGCACATCGTGGACTTTCTCATTGCCCAGTTGCGAGTCGCGCAGGCGGCTGACCGCGTCGTACTCATACAGGCCCTGATGCGCCTTGGTGGTCGACTTGATGTGCCAGGTGATCAGCTTGGCGCCGAAGGACTCGGCCAATTGTTCGGCAAGCATGGTCTTGCCGGTGCCCGGTTCGCCCTTGACCAGCAGCGGCCGCTCCAGGGTGATGGCGGCGTTGACGGCCAGTTTCAGGTCATCGGTAGCCACATAGGCCTGGGTGCCTTCGAACTTCATCGGTCATTCCTCGAATTCATCAATGCCCGGACTATACCGCGCGGCCCCGGCGACTGTGAACGCAGACGGGTTATTCAGTCTCTGAATGGCCGGTCACATCGCAGTTCTGCTGCGGGGTCATGCTTATGCTTGTGTGGGAGCTGGCTTGCCTGCGATGCGAGCACCTCGGTGATTCAGGCAGACTGAGTTGATGCTATCGCAGGCAAGCCAGCTCCCACACAAGCCAGCTCCCAGGGTTAGTTGGCGGAAGGCTTGGGTTGTTCGTAGCGCGCGTTGAACGCTTGAATAAAACCATTACGCAAAATCGCCAAAAACGCAGAGAACGCGCTGATATCTTGCTGATGCACGCTGCCACTGAGTTCCACGCGGGTGGCAAACTGGTTTTTGTTCTGGTTCTTGAGCACGGTTTCGCTGGTGCCTACCACGGCTTCCCAGATCGAGCGGAAGATGTTTTTGTCCTTGTTTTCCACGTCCTGTTTCCAGTCAAACACTTCTACATCGCGCAGCAGCGGCTTGATATAGCCAGTGAGCTGGCCTTTTTCCGCTTGGGCTTCAATCACCACGTCGCCGGTGCCAGCCTTGAAGTCGAATTTGCCATAGGCCGAGGCGAAGTCGTTCATGCGTTTAAGTTGCAAGTCGCGGGCGCGGAAGCGGAATTCGAAGTCTTCAAAATTATTTAAAGGATCAAAGGTTGCGTTGGCCTCCATAGGGGCCTGGCCCTGCAGCAGGGCCTTGCCTTCGAATCGCGCGTCGCGTTTGCCTTTGAGGTCTACCACGTTGGTCAGGTTGTACAGGCTGGCATTGACCTCGGTGGCCTTGATGTTCACCTGGGGCTTGGAGCTGAAATTATGAAAGGCGATCTTGCCATCTTCAATGCGCACTTCATTCAGCGTGATCGGCAGCAGTTTTTTCAACTGTTGCTGCCAGTCGGTGCCCTTACCGGTTTGGGACGCCTGTTTGTTGGCACCGCCGTCGACGAAGTTGATTTCAGGCTTTACGAAATGGCCCTCGGCGACGACGGCATGGTCGTACCACAGCGAGTGCCAGCTGACCGCAAATTCAATCAGCGGCGCGTTGACGAACGGCACCGGCACTTTGCCGTCGACCTTGATAATTTTCAGGCCATTAATACGGTAGGCACCGCGCCACAAGGCCAGGTCCACGTCAGTGACCTGGCCACGGTAATCGCCCATGTCGGCCAGCTTGTCGTTCAGGTAATTGCGCACCAGATAGGGCAGGGCCAGGTCCAGGGCGATCAGTACTACCACCAGTACGGCGACGATCCATAGCAGCCCACTGTAGCGACGTTTCATGTCAATGCTCTCCAACGGTATAGGCGATGGACCGCACGCGCGGGCGCAACGTTCCTCTGACTGGACGCCCAAAGGCCTGAGGCATACCCTTGGGGCCTTCTTGAAATTGCCTTAAGGACCCGTCATGAGCCGTATCTTTGCCGACAACGCGCACTCCATCGGTAACACGCCCCTGGTGCAGATCAACCGCATTGCGCCGCGTGGCGTGACCATTCTGGCCAAGATCGAGGGGCGTAACCCGGGTTATTCGGTAAAATGCCGCATTGGCGCCAACATGATCTGGGACGCCGAAAGCACCGGCAAACTCAAGCCGGGCATGACCATTGTCGAACCGACCTCCGGCAACACCGGCATCGGCCTGGCATTTGTCGCCGCCGCCCGTGGCTACAAGCTGCTGCTGACCATGCCGGCCTCCATGAGCATCGAGCGACGCAAAGTGCTCAAGGCCCTGGGCGCCGAGTTGGTGCTGACCGAGCCGGCCAAGGGCATGAAGGGCGCCATCGACAAAGCCGGTGAAATCGTCGCCGGCGACCCGGCCACCTACTTTATGCCGGCCCAGTTCGAAAACCCGGCCAACCCGGCGATCCACGAGAAAACCACCGGCCCGGAAATCTGGAACGACACCGATGGCGCCGTGGACGTGCTGGTGGCGGGCGTGGGCACCGGCGGCACCATCACTGGCGTGTCGCGCTATATCAAGAACATTGCCGGCAAGCCGATTCTGTCGGTGGCGGTTGAGCCGAGGGTATCGCCGGTGATCACCCAGGCGCTGGCCGGTGAGGAGATCAAGCCGAGCCCCCATAAAATCCAGGGCATCGGCGCCGGGTTTGTGCCGAAGAACCTCGACCTGTCGATGGTTGACCGCGTGGAACTGGTGACCGACGACGAATCCAAGGCCATGGCCCTGCGCCTGATGCAGGAAGAGGGGATTCTGTGCGGTATCTCCTGCGGCGCCGCCATGGCGGTGGCCGTGCGTCTGGCCGAGAAGCCGGAAATGCAGGGCAAGACCATCGTGGTGATCCTGCCGGACTCCGGCGAGCGCTACCTGTCGAGCATGTTGTTCAGTGACCTGTTTACCGAGCAAGAAACCCAGGCGTGATGCTCTTCTGTGGCGAGCAGGCTTGCCCTGCGCTGGGCTGCGAAGCAGCCCTAAAACCGTCGAATCGGTCTATCAGGTACACCGCGTAGTCTGAATGGGGAGTGCTTCGCACTCCAACGCAGGGCAAGCCTGCTCGCCACAACAAGCCTGCTTGCCACAACAAGCCTGCTTGCCACGACGGCTCCGCTCATCATCGGAGTTGATGTATATCAGCCGGTCGGCCTGGGCCTTCTGCATAATGGCCCAAGTGTTTATCATGGCCGGCTGCTACGTCTGGTTTCCCGTTGACGGGAGGTTGCTGGCCAGGCGCTTATTTTCAGGAGTTGCTGCATGACCTTTTCTTTGGCCGCCAAACTGTCGGTGCTGGCGTTGTTTATCGGCAGCATTCTGTATGTGCACTTGCGCGGCAAGGCGCGTTTGCCGGTGTTGCGCCAGTTCGTCAACCATTCGGCACTGTTCGCCCCCTATAACGCCTTGATGTACCTGTTCTCCGCCGTGCCGTCCAAGCCGTACCTGGACCGCAGCAAGTTCCCGGAACTGGATGTGCTCAAGGACAACTGGGAAGTGATCCGTGAAGAGGCCATGCACCTGTTCGACGAGGGTTATATTCGCGCCGCCGAAAAGAACAACGACGCCGGTTTCGGCTCGTTCTTCAAGAAGGGCTGGAAGCGTTTCTACCTCAAGTGGTATGACAAACCGCTGCCATCGGCCGAGGCGCTGTGCCCGAAAACCGTGGCCTTGGTCAGCAGCATCCCCAACGTCAAGGGCGCGATGTTCGCGCTGTTGCCGGGCGGCAGCCACCTCAACCCGCACCGCGACCCGTTTGCCGGCTCCCTGCGTTATCACTTGGGCCTGTCCACGCCGAATTCCGACGACTGCCGCATCTTCGTCGACGGCCAGGTTTACGCCTGGCGCGACGGTGAAGACGTGATGTTCGATGAAACCTACGTGCATTGGGTGAAAAACGAAACCGAGCACACCCGTGTGATTCTGTTCTGCGACATCGAACGGCCGCTGAGCAACCGCATCATGACCAGCATCAACCGCTGGGTCAGCAAGCAGTTGGGTCGTGCGACGGCGCCGCAAAACCTGGATGACGAACGGGTGGGCGGGATCAACCAGGCCTATGCCTGGAGCAAGACCTTCAGCGACAAGTTCAGTGGTGTGGTCAAGCAGTGGAAGCGCAAGCATCCGAAGGCCTACCGCATTGCGCGGCCGGTGCTGGCGGTGGTTGTGCTAGTGCTGCTGTGGAAGTGGCTGTTCGGCTGATCTGAAACGCGGTCACAACTGTGGGAGCTGGCTTGCCTGCGATAGCGGTCTGTTAGTTGAACGTAGGTTGGCTGGCCTGCCGCTATCGCAGGCAAGCCAGCTCCCACATTTGAGCTCCAGTGTTGCTTAGGACGCGATCAGTTGGCGCAGCACATAGTGCAGAATGCCACCGGCCTTGAAGTACTCCACCTCATTAAGCGTATCAATCCGGCACAGCACCTCAACCTTCTCGCTGCTGCCATCTTCGCGGGTAATTACCAGCGTCAGGTTCATCCGTGGTTCGATCTCGGCATCGGTCAGCCCCAGAATGTCGATCTTCTCCTTGCCGGTCAGCTTGAGCGCCTTGCGGTTCTGGTCCAGCTTGAACTGCAGCGGCAACACGCCCATGCCCACCAGGTTGGAGCGGTGAATCCGCTCGAAACTCTCGGCAATCACCGCCTTGACCCCCAGCAGGTTAGTGCCCTTGGCCGCCCAGTCGCGGCTTGAGCCGGTGCCGTATTCCTGGCCTGCAATCACCACCAGCGGCGTGCTCGAGGCCTGGTACTTCATGGCGGCGTCGTAGATCGGCATTTTTTCGCCGGTGGGGATGTACAGCGTGTTACCGCCTTCTTCGCCGCCGAGCATTTCGTTGCGGATACGGATATTGGCAAAGGTGCCGCGCATCATCACTTCATGGTTACCCCGGCGTGAGCCGTAGGAGTTGAAGTCACGCGGCTCCACGCCCTGTTCGCGCAGGTAGCGGCCAGCGGGGCTGTCGGTCTTGATATTGCCGGCGGGGGAGATGTGGTCGGTGGTCACCGAATCGCCCAGCAGGGCCAGCACGTTGGCGCCCTTGACGTCTTCGATTACCGGCAGTGGCCCGGAAATATCGTCGAAGAACGGCGGATGCTGGATGTAGGTCGAGTCCTTCTGCCACACATAGGTCGCGGCCTGTGGCACTTCAATCGCCTGCCACTGCTCGTCACCGGCAAACACCTCGGAATATTCCTTGTGGAACATACCGGTGCTGACCTGCGCAACAGCGTCGGCAATCTCTTTGCTGCTCGGCCAGATGTCTTTGAGGTACACCGGCTTGCCGTCCTTGCCTTCGCCCAGCGGCTCGCTGCTGATGTCGATGCGCACGGTGCCGGCCAAGGCATAGGCGACCACCAGCGGCGGCGAGGCCAGCCAGTTGGTTTTCACCAGTGGGTGTACGCGGCCTTCAAAGTTGCGGTTGCCCGACAGCACCGAAGCCACGGCCAGGTCGGCCTTCTGAATAGCTTTTTCAATTGGCTCGGGTAATGGCCCGGAGTTGCCGATGCAGGTGGTGCAGCCGTAGCCGACCAGATCAAAGCCGAGCGTGTCGAGGTAGTGGGTGAGACCCGCCGCCTTGTAGTAGTCGGTCACCACTTTGGAGCCAGGCGCCAGCGAGGTTTTCACCCACGGCTTGCGGGTCAGGCCTTTTTCCACGGCCTTTTTCGCCACCAGCCCTGCGGCCATCATCACGCTGGGGTTGGAGGTGTTAGTGCAGGAGGTAATCGCGGCGATCACCACCGCGCCGTTTTTGAGGCGGTAGGTGTGGCCGTCGTACTCGTAGTCGGTCTCGCCGACCAAATCCGCATTGCCCACGGCAACACCGCCGCCGCCTTCACTTTCCAGGCGGCCTTCTTCTTTGCTGGCGGGTTTGAACTGCAGGTCGAGAAAGTCCGTGAACGCCTGGCCGACATTCGGCAGCGACACGCGGTCCTGCGGGCGTTTCGGCCCGGCCAGGCTGGCTTCGACGCTGCCCATGTCCAGCGCCAGGGTGTCGGTGAACACCGGTTCTTGGCCGGCGTTGCGCCACAAGCCCTGGGCCTTGGTGTAGGCCTCCACCAGCTTCACGGTTTCTGCCGGGCGGCCGGACAGGCGCAGGTAGTCCAGCGTCACTTCATCCACCGGGAAAAAGCCGCAAGTGGCGCCGTATTCAGGGGCCATGTTGGCGATGGTGGCGCGGTCGGCCAGGGGCAAGTCGGCCAAGCCGTCACCGTAGAATTCGACGAATTTACCCACTACGCCTTTTTTACGCAGCATCTGGGTGACGGTCAGCACCAGGTCGGTGGCAGTAATACCTTCTTTCAATTTACCGGTCAGCTTGAAGCCGATCACTTCCGGAATCAGCATCGACACCGGCTGGCCGAGCATCGCCGCTTCCGCTTCGATGCCGCCCACGCCCCAGCCGAGCACGCCCAGGCCGTTGATCATGGTGGTGTGGGAGTCGGTGCCCACCAACGTGTCGGGGAAGGCGTAAGTGCGGCCGTCTTCGTCTTTGGTCCACACCGTGCGGCCCAAGTATTCGAGGTTGACCTGGTGGCAGATGCCGGTGCCCGGTGGCACCACGCTGAAATTGTCGAAAGCGTTCTGGCCCCAGCGCAGGAAGGCGTAGCGTTCGCCGTTGCGTTGCATTTCGATGTCGACGTTTTGCTCGAATGCGTCGGCGTTGCCGAACTTGTCGACCATCACCGAGTGGTCAATCACCAGGTCCACAGGGGAGAGCGGGTTGATGCGCTGCGGGTCGCCACCGGCCTTGGCCATGGCGGCGCGCATGGCGGCCAGGTCGACCACGGCGGGGACGCCGGTAAAGTCTTGCATCAATACGCGGGCCGGGCGGTACTGGATCTCGCGGTCGGACTGGCGCTCTTTGAGCCAGGCGGCGATGGCCTTGAGGTCAGTGCCGGTCACGGTTTTGTTGTCTTCCCAGCGCAGCAGGTTTTCCAGCAGCACCTTGAGGGACATCGGCAGCTTATCCAGGTCACCCAGGCTCTTGGCGGCCTCGGGCAGGCTGAAGTAGTGGTAGGTCTTGTCGTCGATCTGCAGGGTTTTGAGGGTTCTCAGGCTATCTAGCGATGACATTACATGACTCCTTATGGTCCGCACGGCTACGGACCTGACGGGACGAACAGAGCTTTCAACTTAGCCCTGTTTTCATTAGCAGGCTAATAACTGGACTCTATCGTTAAGTCCAAGGTTCCGAACTCGGCTATCATGCGCGCGTTTTCATGACAGGTATTGCGATAGCGCAAGGCCGGTTGAGTCACCAGGAGAGTTGATGAACACCCTTTTTATGCACTGCCGCCCGGGTTTTGAAGGCGAAGTCTGTTCCGAGATCGCGGAACACGCCGCGCGCCTGAACGTTTCCGGCTACGCCAAGGCCAAGACCGGCAGCGCCTGCGCCGAATTTGTCTGCACCGAAGAAGACGGCGCCCAGCGCTTGATGCACGGCCAGCGGTTTGCCGAGCTGATCTTCCCAAGGCAGTGGGCGCGCGGGGTATTTATCGACCTGCCGGAAACCGACCGCATCAGCGTGATCCTCGCCCACCTGCGCGAGTTCCCGGTGTGTGGCAGCCTGTGGCTGGAGATGGTCGACACCAACGACGGCAAGGAGCTGTCGAACTTCTGCAAGAAATTCGAAGTGCACCTGCGCAAAGCCCTGCTTAATGCCGGCAAGCTGGTGGACGACCCGAGCAAGCCACGCCTGCTGTTGACCTTCAAAAGCGGCCGCGAAGTGTTCATGGGCCTGGCCGAGTCGAACAACTCGGCGATGTGGCCCATGGGCATCCCGCGTCTCAAGTTCCCGCGTGACGCGCCCAGCCGTTCGACCCTGAAGCTGGAAGAAGCCTGGCACCACTTCATCCCTCGCGACCAGTGGGACGAACGCCTGCACGGCGACATGACCGGCGTCGACCTCGGCGCAGCACCCGGCGGCTGGACCTGGCAACTGGTCAACCGTGGCATGCTGGTGACCGCCATCGACAACGGCCCCATGGCCGAAAGCCTGATGGACACCGGCCTGGTGCAGCACTTGATGGCCGACGGCTTCACCTTCGTGCCAAAGCAGCCGGTGGACTGGATGGTCTGCGATATCGTCGAGAAACCGGCGCGTAACGCCGCGCTGCTGGAAACCTGGATTGGCGAAGGGCATTGCCGCGAAGCGGTGGTGAACCTGAAACTGCCGATGAAGCAGCGTTATGCTGAAGTGAAACGTTTGCTTGAGCGCATCGAAGAGGGCTTCAAGGCCCGTGGCATTCGGGTGGAGATCGGCTGCAAACAGCTGTATCACGACCGTGAGGAAGTGACCTGCCATTTGCGTCGCTTGGTGGATATGAAGAAACCTAAATCCCGCTGATTGTGTGTCTGGCTCAGTTTAAATGTGGGAGCTGGCTTGCCTGCGATAGCGGTATAACGGTTGAAATCTATGTTGAATGTGCCCCGGTCATCGCGGGCAAGCCCGCTCCCACACTGGAACGGGCCAGTTTCAGGAGTGATTATGAGTATTGAATTGCCTGTCGACCGCACCCTCGACGCCACCGGCCTCAACTGCCCGGAACCGGTGATGATGTTGCACCAGCACATCCGCGACCTGCCGCCGGGCGGCTTGCTCAAGGTGATCGCCACCGACCCGTCGACCCGCCGTGATATTCCCAAGTTCTGCGTGTTCCTCGACCACGAACTGGTGGATCAGCAGGAACACGCCGGCAAATACCTGTACTGGATTCGCAAGAAGTCCGCTTAAACCAGGCGAATCCGCCGGCGCGCGCTGCGTGCCAGGCGGATCACCAGCATCGCCGCGGCGCAGCTCAAGCCCACGATCAGCCCTTGCCACAGCCCACTCGGCCCACTCGCTGCGCCCAGCCAATCGGTCAGCCCCAGGGCATAACCCACCGGCAACCCCACGCCCCAGTAAGCAAACAGGGTCAGCACCATGGTCACCCGTGTGTCCTGGTAGCCACGCAGCGCGCCGGCAGCGGTGACCTGGATCGCGTCGGAGAACTGGAACAGCGCCGCAAACACGATCAGCATCGATGCCACGTGGATTACCCGCGGGTCAGGCGTGTAAATCGTGGCAATCTGTTCGCGAAACAGCAGCATCAGGCTGCAGGACAGGCACGCGTAGGCCAGTGCCGTGCCCATGCCAACCCCGGCGGCAAAGCGTGCTTCACGCGGCTCGCCACGGCCCAATGCCTGGCCGACCCGCACCGTGACCGCCATGCTCAGCGAATAGGGAATCATAAACACCAGCGAGCTGAAGTTCAGCGCGATCTGATGCCCGGCGACCACGTTGGCGCCCAGGCTGCCGATCAGCAGGGCGATCACCGCAAAGATGCTCGATTCGGCAAACACGGCGATCCCGATCGGCAGGCCGATGCCCAGCACGCGCTTGATCACGGCCCATTGCGGCCAGTCGAAACGCTTGAACAACTCGCTGCTCTGATACGCCGGTGCCCAGCGGGTCCAGGCGGCGAGGCCGAGCATCATCACCCACATCACAATGGCTGTAGCCCAGCCACAGCCCACGCCGCCCATGGCCGGCACGCCGAAGTGGCCATAAATGAACACGTAGTTCAGTGGAATGTTCAACGCCAGCCCGCACAGGCCCATGACCATGCTGGGGCGCGTACGGCCCAGGCCATCACTGAAGCAACGCAACACGTAATACAGGGCGATGGCGGGCATGCCGGACGCGATGCCGTGCAGGTAGGCCATGCAGGGCTTGATCAACTCGGGGTCGACATTCATTGCGTGCAGGATCGGCTCGGCGCTGATCAGCATCAGCAAGGCAGTGATGCCCACCACCACTGCCAGCCACAGGGATTGGCGCACCAGCGGGCCAATCTCCGTGTGGTGACCGGCGCCGAAGCGCTGGGCGACTTTGGGCGTGGTGGCCAGCAGCGTGCCGGTCATCAGCAGGTACACCGGAATCCAGATCGAGTTGCCCAAGGCCACCGCCGCCAGGTCTCGCGGGCTCACGCGCCCGGCCATCACCGCATCGACAAAGCCCATGGCCGTGGTGGCGAGCTGGCCGATCATGATCGGCAGGGCCAGGGTCAGCAGGCTGCGGACCTCGCGACTGACGCGGGCGGGGCGGGAGAGGGTGGCGGTGGCGGTGTTCACGTGCGGGTGTCCAGTAAAAGAGGTGCAAAGGACGGCGAAGTCTACGCTTTGACGCAGTGGTCAGGAAAAAACCTGTGTTGCTGATTTGTAATGCGCTTTCCCGGTAGAGGATAAATCCCTGTGGGAACTGGCCCATGTGGGAGCTGGCTCCCACACTCAAACTACGCATCCCTGTACACTGCGAATCCGCGAAAGGAGCCTGCCATGTTGATTGTTGCCGACGAAAATATTCCGCTGCTCGATGCCTTCTTCGAAGGGTTTGGCGAGATTCGCCGCGTACCCGGGCGTTCCATTGACCGCGCCACGGTCGAGCAGGCCGATGTGCTGCTGGTGCGCTCGGTCACCAACGTCAACCGTGCCTTGTTGGACGGCTCCAGGGTGCGCTTTGTGGGCACCTGCACCATCGGTACCGATCACCTGGACCTGGATTACTTCAAGCAGGCCGGTATCACCTGGTCCAGCGCCCCAGGCTGCAATGCCCGCGGCGTGGTGGACTACGTGCTGGGCAGTTTGCAGACCCTGGCCGAAATCGAAGGCGCCGACCTGAACCAGCGCACTTATGGCGTCGTCGGTGCCGGTGAAGTGGGCGGGCGCCTGGTCAAGGTGCTCAAAGGCCTGGGCTGGAACGTGCTGGTGTGCGACCCGCCACGCCAGATCGCCGAAGACGGCGATTACGTGAGCCTGGCGCAGATCATCGAGCAGTGCGACGTGATCAGCCTGCACACACCGCTGACCAAATCCGGCAATGGCTCTACTTGGCACCTGTTTGATCGTGAACGCCTCGGCCGCCTCAAGCCCGGCACCTGGCTGATCAACGCCAGTCGCGGCCCTGTCGTTGATAACGCGGCCCTGCGCGAGGTGCTGCTGGAGCGCGAAGACCTGCAAGCGGTGCTGGACGTGTGGGAAGGCGAGCCGGAAGTGGACGTCGACCTGGCCGACCTGTGCGTGCTGGCCACACCGCATATCGCCGGCTACAGCCTCGACGGCAAGCAGCGCGGCACGGCGCAGATCTACCAGGCGTTCTGCGCCTATCTGGACCAGGAACCCGGTATTCGGTTGGCGGATTTGCTGCCGCAGCCATGGCTGGCCGAGGTGCATCTTAATGCCTCGACAGACCCGGCCTGGGCGCTGGCGACCTTGTGCCGCAGTGTGTATGACCCGCGCCGCGATGATGCGGATTTCCGCCGCAGTCTCGTAGGCACCGTGCAAGAGCAGCGCAAGGCGTTTGACCTGCTGCGCAAGCACTACCCGGAGCGTCGCGAGATCGATGGCTTGAAGGTGCGGATCAATGGCGAGTCGGCAGTGTTGTCGAACATCGTCACTGCATTGGGCGCCGTGCCTTTATAGGACTGCCACGCAAAACAGAGCACAAAAATTACAGGCATAAAAAACCCGGCCATAGAGGCCGGGTCTGAAAGAGCGTGGGCGCGTCAGCCTTGCTTGGCAGGTTTGACCAGTCGCTGTTCCAGGTCGCTGCACGCTTGCTGGATCATTTCTTCGGTAATCTGCACTTCGCGGCCCTGGGCGTCGATATACGAGCACGGCAGGTGCTGCGGCTGGCGAATCACTTTAATTTTGGCATCACTGCTGTTTTGCAAGGTCATGGCCTGTCTCCTCATCAGGTTGTGTACCTAATCTAATCCCCCCGCGTGACCGCGCTATTACAACTCCTTACACGATCACCGGTTCGAACGCCCAGTCCAGCAGAAACCGATACAAATTTCCACCCAGGCGTTAGACCGATAGCCTCTAGGCATCGACATCGGCGGGCATAATTAACCTGACGCATTGTTATTTAGCTAAGTTCCCCCAATGTTGGTGTACAGGTTCCTCATCGGTATGCCCGCCATGTTCTCAGTCCGTCAACGCCGCGCCATTCGCCTGGCCAGCCGCTTTATCGCGCCCTACCGTTGGCAGGCGCTGGGCGCCTTGCTGGCGCTGATTGTCACCGCCGGCATCACCTTGTCCATGGGGCAGGGCATTCGCCTGCTGGTCGACCAGGGGTTTATGACCCAGTCGCCGCACCTGCTCAACCAGTCCATTGGCCTGTTCATGGTGCTGGTACTGGGCCTGGCCGTGGGTACGTTTGCGCGGTTTTACCTGGTGTCGTGGATCGGCGAACGGGTGGTGGCGGACATTCGTCGGCAAGTCTTCAATCACCTGATCTACCTGCACCCAGGCTTTTACGAGAACAACCGCAGTTCGGAGATCCAGTCGCGGCTGACCACCGACACCACCTTGCTGCAATCGGTGATCGGCTCGTCCCTGTCGCTGTTCCTGCGCAATGCCTTGATGGTCATCGGCGGCATCGTGCTGTTGTTTGTCACCAACCCCAAACTCACCAGCATCGTGGTGGTGGCGCTGCCGCTGGTGCTGGCGCCGATCCTGATCTTCGGTCGTCGCGTGCGCAGCCTGTCGCGGCTGAGCCAGGACCGTATTGCCGATGTGGGCAGCTACGTGTCGGAGACGCTTGGCCAGATCAAGACCGTGCAGGCCTACAACCACCAGGTGCAGGACGAACAGCGCTTTGCCGTCACCGTGGAAGAGGCGTTTGCCACCGCGCGTAAACGCATCGCACAGCGCGCCTGGCTGATTACGCTGGTGATCATGCTGGTGCTCGGCGCCGTGGGTGTGATGCTGTGGGTGGGCGGTATGGATGTGATCAGTGGGCGGATTTCCGGCGGTGAGCTGGCGGCGTTCGTGTTTTACAGCCTGATCGTCGGCAGTGCGGTGGGCACCCTGAGCGAAGTGCTCGGCGAGTTGCAGCGTGCCGCCGGTGCCGCCGAGCGGATTGGCGAACTGTTGCAATCAAGCAACGATATCCAGGCGCCCGCCGAAGGCTCCGTGCAGTTGCCGGAGCGGGTCAGTGGTCGTATGGAGCTGCAAGACCTGCGCTTTTCCTACCCGTCGCGGCCTGACAGCTACGCCATCGACGGCTTGAGCCTGAGCATCAACCCCGGCGAAACCCTCGCGTTGGTCGGGCCATCCGGCGCGGGTAAATCGACGATCTTTGATTTGCTGCTGCGCTTCTACGACCCGCAGCAGGGCCGCATCCTGCTCGAAGGGCACGCGCTGACCGAACTCGAGCCGATGGACCTGCGTCGTCATTTCGCGCTGGTGTCCCAGAGCCCGGCGCTGTTTTTCGGCAGCGTTGAAGAGAACATCCGTTACGGCAACCCGTCCGCCACCCGCGAACAGGTCGAAGCCGCGGCACGCATCGCCCACGCCCACGACTTCATCCTGCAAATGCCCGACGGCTACCAGACCCATCTGGGCGACGGCGGCATGGGCCTCTCCGGCGGCCAACGCCAGCGCCTGGCCATTGCCCGCGCGTTGCTGGTGGACGCGCCGATCCTGCTGCTGGACGAAGCCACCAGCGCCCTCGATGCGCAGAGTGAACACTTGATCCAGCAAGCCTTGCCGCAGCTGATGCAGGGCCGTACCACGCTGGTGATTGCGCATCGGCTGGCCACGGTGAAGAACGCCGACCGCATTGCAGTGATGGACCAGGGCAAGCTGGTGGCAGTGGGCACGCATCAACAGTTGATTGCGAGCAACCCGTTGTATGCGCGGTTAGCGGCGTTGCAGTTCAGTGATGGCGGTGAGGCTGTGAAAAACCAAGGCTAGCTCGATCTATGTGGCGAGCGGGCTAGTAGGGCAAGCAGGTTAGTAGGGTGAGCAGGCTTGTTGTGGCGAGCGGGCTTGCCCCGCGTTGGGCTGCGTAGCAGCCCCAAAACCTGCCGACTCGGTCTATCAGTTACACCGCGGCGGGGCTGAATGGGGAGCGCTTCGCACTCCAGCGCAGGGCAAGCCTGCTCGCCACAACAAGCCTGCTCGCCACAACAAGCCTACTTGCCACAGGAAGCCTGGTGGCCAAATGAAACCTGTTGGCCACAGCAAGCCTGCTGATCGCACTTCAGTCAGTCTTACTGATCATCAAAATACCGCTCATGCCAATCCACCAGCGGCTGCGGTGAATTGAGCTTCTGCCCGTAGATCACCGAATAAGACAGCACGTTCTGCACATACTGGCGGGTTTCGTCGAACGGGATGCTTTCCACCCACACATCGAAACTCAGGTGATCGGCACCGCGCAGCCACTGGCGCACACGGCCGGGGCCGGCGTTGTAGGCGGCGGAGGCGAGTACGCGGTTGCCGTTGAACTGGCTGTGTACCTGGCTCAGGTAGGCGGCGCCCAGCTGGATGTTTTTGTCCGGGTCCAGCACCTGGGCCGGGGAGGCCAGCGGGATGCTGAATTTGCGTGCGGTCTCTTTGGCGGTGCCGGGCATCAATTGCATCAGGCCACTGGCGCCAACGCCGGAGCGGGCGTCGTCCATGAAGGCACTTTCCTGGCGGGTGATGGCAAACACCCAGCTTGAATGCAGGCCGCGTACCTTGGCTTCACGCACCAGCGTGTCGCGGTGGGCCATCGGGAAACGGATATCCAGGTCATCCCAGTACTGCGCCTGGCTGATGGTGCGGATCGCCGGAAAGTACCACTTCATGTCGTAGGCCAGCTTGGCCTGGGCGACCATTTCATCGCGGTTGAAGTGACGGCTGACGTGGTACCACTCGCGGCGGCCATCGACAATCTGGCCCCGTGCGTAGAACTCCATCGCGCGGCGCACACCGGGGGTGTTGCGCACTTTGTTGATCAACGCCTGGCTCATCACCAGCGGTTTGTTCTTCAACTGGTACGGCGCTTTGGAGCGATCGGCGGCGAGGAAACCGTAGAAATCACGTTCCTGCGCGAGGTTTTTGTACAGCACCAGTGGCTGCGGGTTTTTTGGCTCGGCCAGCTCCAGGCTGCGCGCCTGCCAGTAGCGCCAGCGGTTGGTGGTGGCCAGGTCTTGTGGGAGTTTGCGGGTCAACTGGTAGGCATCTTCCCAGCGCGCCAGGCGCAACAGCAGGCGCAGGCGCCATTCGGAGACGGTGTTGTCACGCAGCTCGGGGTCGTACTTGGTCATCACGTCCAGGGCGCGTGGGTCGTAGCGGCGCGCGAGGGTCAGGCCGATTTCGCGGGCGATCGACACTTTTTCGTCACGGGAGAAGTGCATGCTGCTGGCATAGCCGTCGAGCAGGGCCATGGCCTTGTCCGGGTCCTGGCGTGCCAGGCGGCGCAGGCCCAGGCCCACGGCGTCAGACATGGCCTCGTTGGCCGGCAGGAAGCGCGACGGGTCGCTGAGCATGTCGGGCTTTTGCGCCACGTCGATCATCAAGCGGCCTTGGGCGCCGAGGGTTGGCAGGGTTTTCACCAGGCTGTTGGCCAACGCGTAGTTGCGGGCTTCGGCGGCGAGCTTGGCGCGGTCCCAGATTTTCTGTTCGGTGAGTTGGCCATCGGCGGCCCACTGGCCAAAGGTGGCGTCACAGGCGGCAGGCTGGGATTTGCCGGTCATCCAGAGTTTTTCGGTGGTCTTGTAGCCTTCGGCTTTGAGGTTGTGCGTCAGCTGGTACTGGCCATGCAGGCAGTCCAGCTCGACGAAATTGAGCTTGGCGTCGTAGTACTTTTCAAAGGTTTGCCAGTCACCCCGGTCGGCCAGCCAGCGTAACCAGCGCAGTTTCATCCAGTTGGCCTGGGGCAGGTCGCCGTTTTTGGCGAGGAACTGCTCGATTTCCTCGTTGCTCGCGGTTTTGAGGCGCGCGGTCAGCTCGTCGTAGGCCAGGTACGGCGTGAGCGGGTAGTCGGCCAGGGCCTGGCTGTATTGCATGTACGGGCCGCTGTCGCCTTTGGCGAGGGCGCGTTTGGCTTCATCGTAATATTGACGTTGGGTGGTGAGGTCCACGGCCTGGGCGGATTGAACGGCGGTGGCGGAAAGAAGCAGACAAGATAAAAAGTTGAAAAGGCGACTGCGCATGAGACGTCCGTGCAGAGAAATCACGACTAGCACCGGCATCGCCGACACTGATTGCCCCTAGCTTAGCCTTTTGCCTGCGGCAGGCGAAAGCTTTGCCGGCCGGCTGGCAGCAGTTCACCGTAAATGTCCTACAGAACGTGTCTGTGGCAAAAATGCCGGCCGCATCCCACCCTCAAGTCAGGTAGAATGCGCGCCCAGTTTTTGGAGAAGCGTATGACCCTGCTCAAATTCAGCGATGTGTCCCTTGCTTTCGGCGCTATGCCGTTGTTGGACAAGGTGTCCTGGCAGATCGCCCGTGGTGAGCGGGTGTGCATCATCGGCCGCAACGGCACCGGCAAGTCCAGCATGATGAAGCTGGTGAAAGGCGACCAGAAGCCCGATGACGGCTCTGTATGGCGCGCGCCGGGCCTCAAGATTGGCGAATTGCCGCAGGAATTGCCGGTGGCCGACGGACGGACAGTGTTCGACGTGGTTGCCGAAGGCCTCGACGGCGTGGGCGAGTTGCTCGCGCAGTACCATCACCTGGCGCAGAACTGCGTCACCGAAGCCGACCTGGACAAGCTCATGCACGTCCAGCAAGACCTCGAGGCCCGTGACGGCTGGCGCTTGCAGCAACTGGTCGACAGCACCCTGAGCCGCCTGCAACTGCCGGCCGACAAGACCCTCGCCGAGTTGTCCGGTGGCTGGCGTCGTCGCGTGCTGCTGGCCCAGGCGCTGGTGTCCGAGCCCGACCTGCTGCTGCTCGACGAACCAACCAACCACCTGGACATCGGTGCAATCGCCTGGCTTGAAGAAGCCATCAAGGACTTCCAGGGCGCCGTGCTGTTTATCACGCACGACCGGGCCTTCCTGCAAAGCCTGGCCACGCGCATCCTCGAGCTGGACCGTGGTGGCCTGATCGACTGGAACGGCGACTACGCCAGCTTCCTGGTGCACAAGGAAGCCTCGCTGGCCGCTGAAGAAACCGCCAACGCGCTGTTCGACAAAAAGCTCGCCCAGGAAGAAGTCTGGATCCGCCAGGGCATCAAGGCGCGTCGCACCCGTAATGAAGGCCGTGTGCGCGCCCTGAAAGCCTTGCGCAACGAGCGCAGCGAACGTCGCGAGCGCACTGGCAAGGCCAATATCCAACTGGATACCGCCGACAAATCGGGCAAGCAAGTGATGGTGCTGGAAAACGTCAGTTTCCATCACCCGGACGGCCCGTTCCTGATCAAGGACTTCTCCATGGTCCTGCAGCGCGGCGACCGTATCGGCCTGCTGGGCGCCAACGGCACCGGCAAGACCACCTTGCTCAAGCTGATGCTCAATGGCCTGCAGCCGACCAACGGCAAGGTAGAGGAAGGCACCAAGATCGACGTGGCCTACTTCGACCAGTTGCGCCACCAGTTGGACCTGGAAAAAACCGTGATCGACAACGTTGCCGAAGGCCGCGACTTTATCGACATCGACGGTCAGAGCCGCCACGTGCTGAGCTACCTGGGCGACTTCCTGTTCAGCCCGCAGCGCGCACGTACACCGGTAAAAGCCTTGTCCGGGGGTGAGCGTGCGCGTCTGTTGCTGGCCAAACTGTTCAGCAAACCGGCCAACCTGCTGGTACTCGACGAACCGACCAACGACCTCGACGTGGAAACCCTCGAGCTGCTGGAAGAGGTCTTGCTGACCTTCAACGGCACCGTGCTGATGGTCAGCCACGACCGGGCATTCCTCGACAACGTGGTGACCAGCACCCTGGTCTTCGAAGGTGAAGGCAAGGTGCGTGAATACGTTGGTGGTTACCAGGACTGGTTGCGCCAAGGCGGCTCGCCGCGCCTGCTGGGCGTGACTGAGAGCAAATCCGGCAAGGCCGACCTGAGTTCGGCCGTCGTGGCGCCTGTGGCCGCTGCTGCCGCTCCGGCTGCGGACGCTGCACCGGCCGCCAAAAAGAAGCTCAGCTACAAACTGCAACGCGAGCTGGAAGCCTTGCCGGGTGATATCGACGCCAAGGAACAGCAGATCGCTGCGGTAGAAGCAGACATGGCTGACGCGGGTTTCTACCTGCGCCCGGCGGCGGAAACCGCCAAGGTGATTGCTTCCCTGGAAACATTGAACCAGGAGCTGGAAGTGCTGATGGAGCGTTGGGCTGAGCTGGATGCCTGAGTGATTCGTTGGTAATAAAAAGCCCGGCGCTCGTTTTTATGAGCGCCGGGCTTTTTTATATGAAATGCGATTCGAAATGTGGGAGCTGGCTTGCCTGCGATGCAGGCACCTCGGTCTGCCTGAAGCACCGAGGTGCCTGCATCGCAGGCAAGCCAGCTCCCACATTTGATCTTCATCGGTCTTACGAGGATTTCACCAGTTTCACCGCCAGCACATCACACGGCGCGCCGTGCAGCACGTCATTGGCGGTAGAACCCAGCAACAACGCCAGGCCATGACGACCATGGCTGCCGACCACGATCAGGTCGCAGTTCTGCTCTTTGGCCAGGTGATGGATTTCCTGGCGAGGCTGGCCGTAGGTGAGGTGGCAGTCTTCCTTTTTCAAGTGCGGGTATTTGAGAATCAAACGATCCAGGCGCTCTTTGGCCTGATCAAACTGCTGTTGCTGCAACTGGGAAAGGTCCATGGGCACGTCGCCACCAAAGGCCATGGCCATGGGCTCGACGATATGCACGAGTGACAACTTGGCGCCGTTGGCGATTGCTGAAGCCTGCGCGCGCTTGATAACCGGGTCGCACTCTTCGGTCAGATCGACAGCGACCAGGATATGTTTGTAGGAATGTTCGTTGGGCATGGCGCGTTCCTCCAGGAGACTGCAATAAGTTCAGTATGGCTGGTTTCAAGCGGATGGGGTTGCGTCAGCTCAAATCCGAGCATCTAGAAATTCGGGAGTACACATATGACGGTCTGGATAGTGGTGTCAATCCTTCTGGTGGTTCTGAGTCCCCTGGCATGGCTGCGCCCGTCGCGCCATCAGAGTGGGCGCATGGCCCTGCGTATGGAGGCGCGCCGCATCGGTTTGGCCATGCAATTGGCGCCGCAGGAGTGGCCGCACTGGCTTGCCCAAGAGCCGCCGAGCCCCTGCGCGCAGTACTGCAGGCCACGGCGCGGCAGCACGCCGGCGCTGTGGAGTTATTGGCAAATGTCGCCAGGCGTGTGGGTCAATCAGTGGCGTGAAGTGTGTGAGGATGAAAAGTTGTTGCCGCATTTTGCGAAGTTGCCGGCCAACGTCTACAAGGTCGAGGCCGACAAGCAAATGATCGCCTTGTATTGGGGCGAGAAGGGCGAGGCCAGCGTGCTGAAGGACATCGATACGCTGCTCAAGGCCCTGGCATGACGCCGTAGCGTTAAAAGCCAGGCATTAAAAAGCCCGACATCATCATCGGGCTGGAGTTGGCCAGGCAGGCCGGTAATTCTGTGTTCCTCGCGCCGGGTGTTCATCACGGGCGCTTTGCGGTTGTCGCAAGCCTAGCGGCATATCCGATTCTGTACAGCCTTTTCCCACATCTTTTTTATTATTGATTCTGTGAATATTTGAATATTGACAGGGCGCAGGCGTGGGCGTGGGGTTCTGAACTGACTGGAAAGTCGCGTTTTTCCTGGCCTTTCGGGCGATTGACAATTGCCCTGAATTGGATGAAGGTGACGTACCCAAATCAAACGGGCGTATGAATTGAGCGTTTGTCTGTCAGACGGCTCATACAGAACCCCGACTAGCGCATTGGCGGGTGTGCCTGGCGGATTGGCATGAGCATTGACGCAACTATCAATGTCCAACCAATAGGCCAGCGTCCAGTGTGTACTGTTCAGCTTCCATATCGTGGAGATCAGTTGATGATTTACGAAGGTAAAGCCATCACGGTTAAGGCTCTTGAAAGTGGCATCGTCGAACTGAAATTCGACCTCAAGGGTGAGTCCGTCAACAAGTTCAACCGTCTAACCCTGAACGAACTGCGTCAGGCCGTAGACACCATCAAAGCAGATGCTTCGGTCAAGGGCGTGATCGTCTCCAGCGGCAAGGACGTGTTTATCGTCGGCGCTGACATCACCGAATTCGTCGACAACTTCAAGCTGCCCGATGCAGAGCTTGTGGCCGGCAACCTCGAAGCCAACAAGATTTTCAGCGATTTCGAAGACCTCAACGTGCCAACCGTAGCTGCCATCAATGGCATCGCGTTGGGCGGCGGCCTGGAAATGTGCCTGGCTGCAGACTTCCGCGTCATGTCGGCCACCGCCAAAATCGGCCTGCCTGAAGTCAAACTGGGCATCTACCCAGGGTTTGGTGGCACCGTGCGCCTGCCGCGCCTGATCGGTGCAGACAACGCGATCGAATGGATCGCCGCCGGTAAAGAAAACCGTGCCGAAGATGCGCTGAAAGTCGGCGCCGTCGACGCTGTGGTTGCCCCGGACAAACTGGCTGAAGCCGCTCTGAACCTGATCAAAGGCGCCATCAGCGGCGAATTTGACTACAAGGCCAAGCGTCAGCCGAAGCTGGAAAAACTCAAGCTCAACGCCATCGAACAAATGATGTCGTTCGAAACCGCCAAAGGTTTCGTCGCAGGCCAGGCCGGCCCGAACTACCCGGCGCCGGTTGAAGCGATCAAGACCATCCAGAAAGCTGCGAACTTCGGTCGCGACAAAGCTCTGGAAGTGGAAGCCGCCGGTTTCGTCAAACTGGCGAAAACCTCGGCTGCCCAGAGCCTGATCGGCCTGTTCCTGAACGATCAGGAACTGAAGAAAAAGGCCAAGGCCTACGACGAGATTGCCCGCGACGTGAAACAGGCGGCCGTACTCGGCGCCGGCATCATGGGCGGCGGTATCGCTTATCAGTCGGCGTCCAAAGGCACGCCGATCCTGATGAAAGACATCAACGAGCACGGCATCGAGCAAGGCCTGGCAGAAGCCGCCAAGCTGCTGGTGGGCCGCGTTGATAAAGGTCGCATGACCGCCGCGAAGATGGCTGAAGTGCTTAACGGCATTCGTCCTACGCTGTCCTACGGCGATTTCGGCCACGTCGACCTGGTGGTCGAAGCGGTAGTCGAAAACCCGAAGGTCAAGCAAGCCGTACTGGCTGAAGTGGAAGCCCAGGTAAAAGACGACACCATCCTGGCCTCGAACACCTCGACCATTTCCATCTCGCTGCTGGCCAAGGCCCTCAAGCGTCCGGAAAACTTCGTCGGCATGCACTTCTTCAACCCGGTGCACATGATGCCGCTGGTGGAAGTGATCCGTGGCGAGAAGTCCAGCGAGCTGGCCGTTGCCACTACTGTTGCCTATGCCAAGAAAATGGGCAAGAACCCGATCGTGGTCAATGACTGCCCGGGCTTCCTGGTCAACCGCGTGCTGTTCCCGTACTTCGGCGGTTTCGCCAAGCTGGTCAGCGCCGGTGTCGACTTTGTGCGCATCGACAAAGTGATGGAAAAATTCGGCTGGCCAATGGGCCCGGCGTACCTGATGGACGTGGTCGGTATCGACACCGGCCACCACGGTCGTGACGTGATGGCTGAAGGCTTCCCGGACCGCATGAAAGACGACCGCCGCTCGGCGATCGACGCGCTCTACGAGGCCAAGCGCCTGGGCCAGAAGAACGGCAAGGGCTTCTACGCCTACGAGGCTGACAAGAAGGGCAAGCAGAAGAAAGTGGCCGACCCGTCGGTTCACGAAGTGCTTGCTCCGGTTATCTACGAACAGCGTGAGGTGTCCGACGAGGACATCATCAACTGGATGATGATCGCCCTGTGCCTGGAAACCGTGCGTTGCCTGGAAGACGGCATCGTTGAAACCGCCGCCGAAGCCGATATGGGCCTGGTGTACGGTATTGGTTTCCCTCCATTCCGTGGTGGTGCGCTGCGTTACATCGACTCGATCGGTGTGGCTGAGTTCGTTGCCCTGGCTGACAAATACGCTGATTTGGGCCCGCTGTACCACCCGACCGCGAAGCTGCGTGAAATGGCCAAAAACGGCCAAAGCTTCTTCGGTTAAGCGCCCAGACGACTAGAGCGAGAATATTTATGAGCTTGAATCCAAGAGACGTGGTGATTGTCGACTTCGGTCGCACGCCAATGGGCCGCTCCAAGGGCGGCATGCACCGCAACACCCGCGCCGAAGACATGTCGGCGCACCTGATCAGCAAGTTGCTGGAGCGCAACGTCAAGGTCGACCCTAACGAAGTCGAAGACGTGATCTGGGGTTGCGTCAACCAGACCCTGGAGCAGGGCTGGAACATCGCGCGCATGGCGTCGTTGATGACCCAGATCCCGCACACGGCAGCTGGCCAGACCGTCAGCCGCCTGTGTGGCTCGTCGATGAGCGCGCTGCACACCGCAGCACAAGCGATCATGACCGGCAACGGCGATGTGTTCGTGGTCGGCGGCGTGGAGCACATGGGCCACGTCAGCATGATGCACGGCGTCGACCCTAACCCGCACATGTCGCTGTACGCGGCAAAAGCCTCGGGCATGATGGGCCTCACCGCAGAAATGCTCGGCAAAATGCACGGCATTACCCGCGAAGCCCAGGACGCATTCGGCGTGCGCTCCCACCAGTTGGCCCACAAGGCGACCGTGGAAGGCAAGTTCAAGGATGAAATCATCCCGATGAACGGTTATGACGAGAACGGTTTCCTCAAACTGTTCGACTACGACGAAACCATTCGTCCGGATACCACCCTGGAAAGCCTGGCGGCCTTGAAGCCCGCCTTCAATCCAAAGGGCGGCACCGTGACAGCCGGTACGTCGTCGCAAATCACCGACGGTGCTTCGTGCATGATCGTGATGTCGGCGCAGCGTGCCCAGGACCTGGGCATTCAGCCGATGGCGGTGATCCGTTCGATGGCAGTGGCAGGTGTGGACCCGGCAATCATGGGCTATGGTCCAGTACCGGCCACACAAAAAGCCTTGAAGCGCGCGGGCCTGACCATCTCCGATATCGACTTCTTCGAGCTCAACGAAGCTTTCGCCGCACAGGCCCTGCCAGTGCTGAAAGATTTGAAAGTACTCGACAAGATGAACGAGAAGGTTAACCTGCACGGCGGCGCGATTGCCCTGGGCCACCCATTCGGTTGCTCCGGTGCACGTATCTCCGGCACTTTGCTTAACGTGATGAAGCAAAATGGCGGCAACCTCGGGGTTGCAACCATGTGCATTGGTCTCGGCCAAGGCATTTCCACCGTCTTCGAACGTATCTAAACGTTTCGCTGACGGAAGCCGGGGCCCAGTGCCCCGGTTTTTGTTTTTTGGAATTTTTAATATTTTTTTTCAACAAATTTTGCACGAGGGCCAAAGCATGAAAGTCGAACCAGGGCTCTACCAACATTACAAGGGCCCGCAGTACCGTGTTTTTAATGTGGCACGGCACTCCGAGACCGAAGAAGAAGTGGTGTTTTACCAAGCACTGTATGGCGATTACGGCTTTTGGGTGCGCCCATTGAGCATGTTCCTTCAGACCGTCGAAGTTGACGGCGAGCAGGTCCCGCGCTTTGCTTTGGTGCAGGTCGAACCCAGTCTTTTTTCAGGGCAATAACGGCAGGCCGCGCAGAATGCTGCGCTTGACCTCACCTTGTTGCCACTATATATAGCGTTGCCGCGACAGGCGCCAACTGCCTTTCACTTCTCGAATTCAGGAATTTTCCGATCCATGGGCAAATCGCTGGTCATTGTGGAATCCCCGGCTAAGGCCAAGACCATCAACAAGTACTTGGGCAACGAGTACGTGGTGAAGTCGAGTATCGGCCATATCCGAGACCTGCCCACCAGCGGTTCGGCTAGCGCCAGCAAGGAGCCTGCCGCCAAGCGCGGCAAGGCGGCTGCGGGCGAAGGTCCGGTGCTCAGCCCTAAAGAGAAAGCGCGCAAGCAGCTGGTCTCACGCATGGGTGTGGACCCGGATCATGGCTGGAAGGCCAAGTACGAAATCCTTCCGGGCAAGGAAAAGGTCATCGAAGAGCTGCGCCGGCTCGCCAAAGATGCCGACACCATCTATCTCGCGACGGACTTGGACCGCGAAGGGGAAGCCATTGCCTGGCACCTGCGCGAAGCCATCGGCGGTGATGACAGCCGCTACAAGCGTGTGGTGTTCAACGAAATCACCAAAAAAGCCATCCAGGAAGCCTTCTCCAAGCCGGGCGAGCTGGATATCGACCGTGTTAACGCCCAGCAAGCGCGTCGTTTCCTCGACCGCGTGGTGGGTTACATGGTCTCGCCACTGCTGTGGGCGAAAATCGCCCGTGGCCTGTCCGCCGGCCGTGTGCAATCGGTAGCGGTCAAGCTGGTGGTGGAGCGTGAGCGTGAGATCCGTGCGTTCAACCCCGAAGAATACTGGGAAGTCCACGCCGACCTGGGCACTGCCAAGGGCGCCAACGTGCGCTTTGAAGTGGCCCGTGAGAAAGGCGAGGCCTTCAAGCCGCTGAACGAAGCCCAGGCCATGGCCGCGCTGGAGAAGCTCAAGGCTTCCAGCTACAGCATCGTCAAGCGCGAAGACAAGCCGACCAGCAGCAAGCCGTCGGCGCCGTTCATCACGTCCACGCTGCAACAGGCCGCGAGCAACCGCCTGGGCTTTGGCGTGAAGAAGACCATGATGATGGCCCAGCGTTTGTACGAAGCCGGCTACATCACGTATATGCGTACCGACTCCACCAACCTGTCGCAAGACGCGGTGGCGATGGCGCGTACTTATATTGAAAGCGAGTTCGGCAAGAAGTACCTGCCGGAGAAGCCGAACGTCTACAGCAGCAAGGAAGGCGCACAAGAGGCTCACGAAGCGATTCGTCCTTCCGACGCCAACACCGAGCCAAGCAAGCTGACTGGCATGGAGCGTGACGCTGAGCGCCTCTACGAGCTGATCTGGCGCCAGTTCCTGGCTTGCCAGATGCTGCCGGCGCAATACCTGTCCACCACCGTCAGCGTGGGCGCAGGCGACTTCGAGCTGCGTGCCAAGGGCCGTATCCTCAAGTTCGACGGCTATACCCGTGTGATGCCGCAGATCGCCAAGCCAGGCGATGATGACGTACTGCCGGACATGGCCCAGGGCGACACGTTGAAGCTGATCAAGCTCGACCCGTCCCAGCACTTCACCAAGCCGCCGGCGCGTTACTCCGAAGCCAGCCTGGTAAAAGAGATGGAAAAACGCGGTATCGGTCGTCCTTCGACCTATGCCGCAATCATCTCGACCATCCAGGACCGTGGCTACGTGGCGCTGCACAACCGCCGCTTCTACTCGGAAAAGATGGGCGACATCGTCACCGAACGCCTGTCCGAGAGCTTCTCCAACCTTATGGACTACGGCTTCACCGCCGGCATGGAAGAGAACCTCGATGACGTGGCCCAGGGCGAGCGCGACTGGAAAAACGTGCTGGATGAGTTCTACGGCGACTTCAAAAAGAAACTCGAAGTAGCCGAAAGCCCTGACAGCGGCATGCGCGCCAACCAGCCGGTGATGACCGACATCCCATGCCTGACGTGCGGCCGTCCGATGCAGATTCGTACCGCATCCACCGGTGTGTTCCTCGGTTGCTCGGGCTACAGCCTGCCGCCCAAAGAGCGTTGCAAGGCCACCGTCAACCTGGTGCCAGGCGATGAGATTGCCGCCGACGACGAGGGTGAGTCCGAGTCGCTGGTACTGCGTGGCAAGCACCGTTGCCCGATCTGCAGCACGGCGATGGACGCCTACCTGCTCGACGAGAAGCATAAGTTGCACATCTGCGGTAACAACCCGGATTGCAATGGCTACGAGATCGAAGAAGGCACCTACCGCATCAAAGGGTACGAAGGTCCGAGCCTGGAATGCGACAAGTGCGGCAGCGAGATGCAGCTCAAGACCGGCCGTTTCGGCAAGTTCTTCGGCTGCACCAACCCGACCTGCAAGAACACGCGCAAACTGCTCAAAAGCGGTGACGCGGCGCCGCCGAAGATGGACCCGGTGAAGATGCCTGAACTCAAGTGCGAGAAGGTCAACGACACCTACATCCTGCGTGACGGCGCTTCGGGCCTGTTCCTGGCGGCCAGCCAGTTCCCGAAAAACCGCGAGACCCGTGCCCCGCTGGTGATGGAGATCGTGCCACACAAGGACGAGATCGATCCGAAGTACCACTTCCTGTGTGAAGCGCCGAAGAAGGATCCCGACGGTCGCCCGTCCGTGATCCGCTACAGCCGCAAAACCAAGGAGCAGTACGTGCAGACCGAAGTGGACGGCAAGCCTACCGGCTGGAAAGCCTTCTACGACGGCGGCAAGTGGAAGGTCGAGGACAAGCGCCAGGGCGCTTGATCGGCTGATCTGCCTACTACAAAGGCCGCCTGAAAAGGCGGCCTTTTTTTGCGCTTGCAGGAAACTTGGCTGATCCGTGACACTGTTCAGCCAGCATCACGCTTATTTCGTTGTGGAGATTGCCGTTATGGCCAACGAACTCTATACCCGTACCAATCAGAAAATTTACTTCGCGGGTTTGTCCCTGGAAGCCCTTGGCCGCGCCGAGGAAGGGAAGGAGATGAATGCCATCGCGCTGGTCCAGGCCGGGCGTGAGGCGGCGTTGTTCCACCTTTATGGCGCTTTGCTGGGCTTGTGCCATGAAATTGCCGGGTTCTACCGCTTGCCCCAGGCAGGCGCGCCCCGCGCAGAAATGATCATGAACCGCGAAGTGCTGGACAGCATGGCGATTCCCGAGTTGGCCGAACTGGTAGAAATGGCGCAGAGCCCGGACAGCTGGGTCGCCCGCTTGCTCAAGGCTCACGCAGACATGTTCCAGCCGCCGCGTGTGCCCCATGTGCCCAAGGGCGATGTGACACAGCCGCTGATCGTGGCCGTTGCGCTGGAAGAGGATGAGCCCAAGCCGCTGAGTCGTGAAGAGCTGGAAAGCTGGCGTCAGGAGTTGAAGAAGATGGCGTTGCGGTTTCGCGAAGGCTTGAACGAGTGTTAAGAGGTTTGCGCTGAGCCAAGGTGGGAGCTGGCTTGCCTGCGATAGCGCTGGGTCAGCTTGCCAGCCTTTTGCTGATACACCGCAATCGCAGGCAAGCCAGCTCCCACATTGAGAGCAACCCTCCCAGAGCACCATTCATCAAGCCGTCAAGAAACCTGTCCAGATCCTCTGCGAGGCTGGGTGGATGACTGATATAATCCCGGCCTTTCGTGGAGAACAGACTTATATGCCAACGTCCTTTCTGGAAATTGTTGAACTGCCTGACGGCCGAATCGAGCTGCGCCGGGCTGAGGACGAGGGTTCTCTGGTTATTTTGGATTTTTCCGAGGACGCAAAAGCGTTCCTGCAAGGCCAGCATGTGGAAGTGGCAAAAGCCATGTTGAGCGTGGGTGTGCAGATGGCTGGTCGCCTGGCCGAAGGCGAGCCGGAGAAGGAAGATGGGCCGCGGGTGCTTCACTGAGTCTTCGCGATGAGCGTGCTTGCGTGGTGAGCAGGCTTTTTTTGTGGTGAGCAGGTTTTTTGTGGTGAGCGGGCTTGGCCCGCGTTGGGCTGCGAAGCGGCCCTGAAATATTTTAATGCGGTGTATCAGGTATTCCACGGTGCCTGATTTTTGGGGCTGCTGCGCAGCCCAACGCGGGGCAAGCCCGCTCGCCACAACAAGCCCGTTCGCCACAACAAGCTCGCCTGCCACAACAAGCCCGTCCACAGGGCTGGCCTGCAGCAGACCCCATTACCCCAATCGAATATTCAAACTCTGCGCATCGCCCGTGCGCGCGGCGCTGACCAGCTGTTGCTTGGCGGCCGCATTCAGTGGGTTCAACCAGCTCACCACCGTATGGCTACGCCCCAGGCGCAAGGCTTCACACGTCAACTGCTGAGCACTTTGCGCGCCGCGTGGTTGCAGCAGCAGGATGCGCTCACGGTTGAGGCCGGCGTCCCGCAGCCAGGCCTGGGTCAGGCTTGCAGGTGGGGCGATCAGCGTCAGCCAGCGTGCGTCCTGCTCTTCGCTCAATTCGCGAAGAATCGGCGCCAGCAGGCTCAGGCAGCTCCCGGCAGCACCGCGCAACGACAGCTCACTGAACGCCTCAGGTTCGGAGCCCCAAGGGGCCTCGACCGTTTCCTTGAGGATGGGCGCAAGGGGTTGGGCCATAAAGGCCTCGAACAGCGACAGTTGTGTGTGTTGCGGGGTGTGCACGAGCTGCATGGTGCCTCCTTTAGCGGCGAATGACGCCGACGCTCAAGCCTTCGATCACCAGGTCCTGATCTTTCAGGTTCACTTCAATCGGGGCGAACTCAGGGTTCTCGGCCATAAGCCAGACCTTGCTGCCTTCGCGCTTGAAGCGTTTGACGGTGACTTCATCGCCGATACGGGCGACGACGATCTGGCCATTACGGGCCTCGCGAGTGGTGTGGACGGCCAGCAGGTCGCCGTCGAAAATGCCCACGTCCTTCATGCTCATGCCGTGTACGCGCAACAGGTAGTCGGCACGCGGATGGAAGAACGTCGGGTTGATGTTGCAGGACTCTTCGACGTGCTGCTGCGCCAGGATCGGCGCACCAGCGGCGACACGGCCGATGATCGGCAGGGTCGATTCGTCGGCCTTGGCTTCAAAACCCGGGATACGAATACCGCGTGAAGCACCCGGGGTCATCTCGATCGCGCCTTTGCGGGCGAGGGCCTTGAGGTGTTCTTCGGCGGCGTTGGGGGACTTGAACCCCAGTTCCAGCGCAATTTCCGCTCGCGTCGGCGGGTAGCCGTTGTCGTCGAGGCAGCGCTTGATAAAAGCCAGAATCTCAGCTTGGCGTGGCGTCAGTTTTAGCATGTTGATCGCTCTGTCTTTTTATACAGTGACTGGGATTATATACAGTGAACTGCGCTTGGCAATCATCCTTTTTTGGCACGCCGCTGGACGGTCGTCTGTCACTCTTCCTACAAGGCATAGACAGCGCTGCCTACAGGGCGCGAAGGATGTGATTAAATAGCGATGAAATAGATGACTGCCCGGCCGGAAAACGGACTCGCAGGCTTGACAAGACACACCCTGAAACGTATGTTTCAAACAAGTGTTTGTCAGGCGGAGTAGCCATGGCCCAGTCGGAAACCGTTGAACGCATTCTCGATGCTGCCGAGCAATTGTTCGCGGAAAAAGGATTTGCTGAAACTTCATTGCGGCTGATCACCAGCAAGGCTGGGGTTAACCTCGCTGCCGTGAACTATCATTTCGGCTCGAAAAAAGCCCTGATCCAGGCGGTGTTCTCACGCTTCCTGGGGCCGTTCTGCGCCAGCCTCGACCGTGAGCTGGAGCGTCGCCAGACCAAGCCCGAAAACAAGCCAAGCCTGGAGGACCTGCTGGAAATCCTGGTTGAGCAAGCGCTGGTGGTTCAACCGCGCAGCGGCAATGACCTGTCGATCTTCATGCGCCTGTTAGGGCTGGCCTTCAGCCAGAGCCAGGGCCACTTGCGCCGTTATCTGGAAGACATGTACGGCAAGGTGTTCCGCCGTTACATGCTGCTGGTTAACGAGGCCGCGCCGCGTATTCCGCCGATCGAACTGTTCTGGCGTGTGCACTTCATGCTCGGCGCCGCCGCGTTCAGCATGTCCGGCATCAAGGCCTTGCGCGCGATTGCCGAGACCGATTTCGGCGTCAACACCTCCATCGAGCAAGTGATGCGCCTGATGGTGCCATTCCTTGCCGCCGGCATGCGCGCCGAAACCGGCGTGACCGACCCGGCCATGGCCTCCGCGCAACTGCGCCCGCGCAGCAAGTCGACGCCGGCCGTCGCCAAGGCGTGATTGCCCCAGGTGTGCGCGGCGGCTAAGCTAGCCGCCATGCCGATTTCAGCTATTTACTCGCAACCCGTTGTGCTCACCGCGCTTTTCGCGCCAGGTGAGGGCAACGGGTTGTGTGCGTTATTTAAGGAAGGTTTATGACTGCTGCCCTGCAAGGTTCGTTAATGGTCGATGTGGCCGGCACTTGGCTGACGGCCGAGGATCGCCAGTTGTTGCGCCAGCCTGAAGTGGGCGGGTTGATCATTTTTGCGCGCAATATCGAGCATCCACGCCAGGTGCGCGAGCTTAGCGCGGCGATTCGCGCACTGCGGCCCGACCTGCTGCTGGCGGTCGATCAGGAAGGCGGTCGTGTGCAGCGCCTGCGTCAGGGTTTTGTACGCCTGCCGGCCATGCGCCTGCTGGCGGATAAGCCGAATGCCGAATACCTGGCCGAGCAGTGCGGCTGGATCATGGCCACTGAAGTGCTGGCGGTCGGCCTTGACCTGAGCTTTGCCCCGGTGCTCGACCTCGACTATCAGCGCAGCGCGGTGGTCGGCACCCGTTCCTTCGAAGGCGACCCGGAGCGCGCTGCCGCGCTCGCGGGTGCCTTCATTCGCGGTATGAACAGCGCCGGCATGGCGGCCACCGGCAAACACTTCCCGGGCCATGGCTGGGCCGAGGCGGATTCCCACGTCGCGATTCCCAATGACGAACGCAGCCTGGAACAGATTCGCGCGAACGACCTGGTGCCTTTCGCACGCCTGAGCAAGCAATTGGCGGCGGTGATGCCGGCTCACGTCATTTATCCGCAAGTGGACGCCCAACCCGCCGGCTTCTCGCGTCGCTGGTTGCAGGACATTCTGCGCGGCGAGCTGCAATTTGACGGGGTGATTTTCAGCGATGACCTGTCCATGGCGGGGGCGCATGTGGTCGGTGATGCGGCCAGTCGTATAGAAGCGGCGCTGACGGCCGGTTGTGATATGGGCTTGGTCTGCAATGACCGGGCGGCTGCGGAGCTGGCACTCACGGCGGCGCAGCGCATGAAGGTCACACCATCGGCGCGGATTGCGCGGATGCGCGGGCAGGCGATCGCTTCGACAGAGTACAAGCAGGATCCGCGTTGGCTGACAGCGCTTACCGCGTTGCGCGATGCTCAGTTGATCGACTGAATACCGCGTTGCTGCCATCGCAGGCAAGCCAGCTCCCACCTTTGATATGTGAATGCATTCAAGGGTGGGAGCTGGCTTGCCTGCGATAGCGATCCAACCGTCATCGCTTCTCTTGCTTATGGGGCAATGGCGCAAACAACGCCTCAATATCCTCATTACCCAACTGCCAATCCCCGGTCGTGCGCCCATCCAGCACACCCGCTGCCAGGTCAGACTTTTCCTTCTGCAGGTGCTGGATTTTCTCCTCCACCGTGCCTCTCGCGATCATCTTGTAGACGAACACCGGCTTCTCCTGCCCGATGCGGTAGGCACGGTCGGTCGCCTGGTTTTCCGTCGCCGGGTTCCACCATGGGTCATAGTGGATCACCGTGTCGGCCTCGGTCAGGTTCAAGCCGACGCCGCCGGCCTTCAGGCTGATCAGAAAAATCTGTAGCTTGCCGCTCTGGAAATCCTTCACCGGTGTGCGCCGGTCGCGGGTCTGGCCGGTGAGTAATGCGTAGGGCACGCCGCGTTTTTTCAGCTCGGCTTCGATCAGGCTCAGCATCGAGGTGAACTGCGAGAACAACAATATCCGGCGCCCTTCGGCAAACAGCTCTTCGAGCATCTCCAGCAGGCTGTCGAGTTTGCCCGAGCTGCTGCCACGGGCGGGCAGGGTGGCATCGTTGACCAGGCGCAGGTCGCAGCACACCTGGCGCAACTTGAGCAGTGCTTCAAGAATGATGATCTGGCTGCGCGCCACGCCTTTACGGGTGATTTCGTCGCGCACCTTTTTGTCCATGGCCAGGCGCATGGTTTCGTACACGTCGCGCTGGGCCTCGTTGAGGTCGACCCAGTGGATGATCTCGGTCTTGGGCGGCAGCTCGGTGGCCACCTGCTCTTTGGTGCGGCGCAGCAGGAAGGGTTTGATCCGACCGTTGAGGTGCTGCAAGCGCACCTCACTGGCGCGTTTTTCGATGGGCACGCGGTAATCGCGGTTGAAGCTTTTGACGTCTCCCAGCCAGCCCGGCAGCAGGAAGTGGAACAGCGACCACAGCTCGCCCAGGTGGTTTTCCAGCGGCGTACCGCTCAGGCACAGGCGCTGGCGCGCATTGAGCTCGCGCGCGGCCTGGGCAGCCTTACTGTTGGGGTTCTTGATGTACTGGGCTTCATCGAGGATCAGCACATGCAAGGGCTGGGCGGCGAGGGTGTCGATGTCTTTGGGCAGCAGCGCGTAGGTGGTCAGCAGCAGGTCATAGTCCTGCAGGTTGGCGAAATGTTTCTTGCGACCCGCGCCGTATAGCGCCTGCACCCGCAGCTGTGGTGTGAAGTGCGCGGCCTCATCCAGCCAGTTGGGAATCAGGCTGGTGGGCATCACCACCATGCATGGCCGGTCGAGGCGTCCGGCGGCTTTTTCGCTGAGAATATGCGCCAGGGTCTGCAGGGTTTTGCCCAGGCCCATGTCATCGGCAAGAATCCCGCCCACATCGAGCTGACGCAGCGACTGCATCCAACTCAAGCCTTCCAGCTGATAGGGGCGCAAGGTCGCGTTCAGGCCTTCGGGCGCCACGCAGGTGAAGTCCTTGATGTCGCGCAGGCGCTGGGCGAAGTTGCGGATCTTCTCGCCGCCTTCCCATTGCAGCGGCAGGTCTTCCAGCGGGTTCAGGCGAATGGCATCGGCCTTGGCCAGGCGCAAGCTGGTGGTGCCGGTTTCCTGCAGGTAAAACTCGCCAAGGGTGGCCAGCACCGGCTTGAGCCGGCCGTAGGGCAATGCCACTTGCAGCGGGCCATGGCCGTTGGGCAGGCCGGGAATATTCACCAGGATCAACTCGTCGTCACGGCGCCGGGCGAGTTTCTCCGGGTTGAGGATTTCGGTGTGGGAACGCATCAAGTTGAGCAAAATCGGCAACAGGCTCAGGCGCTCGCCATTGACGATAATCCCCAGCTCCAGGTCGAACCAGTCGCGTTCCGGGCCTTCATCGACGGTGGCGTACCAGTCATCGACGGCACTAAGGTCGAAACCGAAATCTTCTTCTATTTGCAGCTCCCAACCCTCGGCGCGCAAGGTCGGCGAGGCGTTGAGGGTGAAGTTCAGCCACGCACTGTCATTGACCAGTTCGAACAGCTCGCCGGCACTCTCCGGCAACGCTTTGCTCTGGCGCGTGGCGATCTTGAAGCCGAGCAGGCGCAGTTGTTCGCGATAGGGTTGCTCCAGCTCCGGATGGCGCTTGATGCGCAGGCTCTGGGTTTCCTGGCGCACGATGATGTCGGCGTTTTTCTGCCCGCTGACATAGTTGCCCAGGTAATTGAACGACAGCGCCGCACGGTGCTGGATATAGCGCTGCATCTTGCCATTACGCGGTTCAAACGCGCTGAACTCCACGCTGGCCAGCCACAGGCGCGGCACCGGCCGCACTTCTTCCATCACCACTTGTGGCAGCACCACACGGTTATCCAGCACAGCCTGGAGTTTTTCCAGCAGCTCGGCATCTTGCGCGGCGGCCGGGTAAGCCAGGGTTTCCTGGACCTTGAGCAGCACGGCCGCGATGTGTTTGCAGTTGGTGTGTACCGGGCAGGTGCAGCGGCTGTCCACCAGGATCAGCGTGCCCTTGGCCGATTCGCGCAGCGAGATGGTTTGTCGGTAAACATTGCCGCCAGAGCCTTCGCAGCTGGCGATGATGGTGCTGTCGCCGGACTCGACGATGCGCACGCGGTTTTCCAGGGCATAGCGCCGCCCGCGCTCAAGGCTTTGCTCTTTAAAGCGATTGGCCCACGAAGGGGCCAGGGGTTTGGTCAACGACGACGTCAGGGGCATGGCGCTGGATCAGTCCTGAATGTCGGGCGGTGGCGCACTGGGTGGTTTGGCGGTCAGCGACGTGATCTTGATCAGCAGCGCCAAGTGGCCGCCATCCAGGTAATTGAGTTGGTTGTTCTTGGTGCGCACGTCTTGCTGGCTCAAGTGTTCGCTGGCAATCACGCTGCCGTTGGCGTCGAACCGGTTGATCCAGAAGTCCGCATCGATATCGGTAAAGCGCCCCAGCTGCAGATTCAGCGTGCCTTCGATGGGGAACTGGCCGAACTGCTCCTGGCCGTCGGTAATGGCCAGCTTCACCGGTTGCTCACCGAGGTTCTGATCCCAGGCGCGGTGCAGCAATACGGTGTAACTGTTGTCCGCACTCAGCTTGTCGACGATGTTGCCCAGCCGCGGTGGGCTGAGCTTGTCGGTCGGCAACCGCGCCGCGCCGGCATCCCAGTTTTCCGGCGCGGCGCGGCTATTGATCTCCGGCTCGGCGTTCTGGCGCACCAGGATCATTTCCACCAAATACGGGCTGTCGGCAAATGCCGAAGGAGCGACCACCACCAACACTAAGCTCAGAATGCGGAACAGGCGCATGGGGGCGTCCTTCAAGCAGATTTCGGGATGAGGCGCTCAAACAGCGCCTCCAGGGTATTAAAGCGCTCTTCGGCACGCTCCATCGGCACCATGAATTTGAACAGCGTAGCCCCTTCGAACTTGTAGCGGTTGGGTTGGCCCTGAATCAGTTTGATCAGCACCAATGGGTCCACCGGCGTTTGCGCCTCGAACTCGATGCGCCCACCCAGCGGCCCGGCGTCGACCTTCTTGATACCCAGCTGTTCGGCCTGCAATTTCAGCAGCGTCAGGCGCACCAGGTTCTTGGTTGGTTCGGGCAGCAGGCCGAAGCGGTCGATCATCTCGACTTGCAAGTCCTTGAGGCCTTCTTCGTCGGTGGCCGAGGCGATGCGCTTGTACAGGATAAGCCGCGCATGCACGTCGGGCAGGTAGTCTTCGGGAATCAACGCCGGCAAACGCAGGTTGATTTCCGGGCCGCCGCCCAAGGGTTGGTCGAGGTTCGGTTGTTCGCCCTTGCGGATGGCCTTTACCGCGCGTTCGAGCATCTCCATATACAGCGTGAAACCCACCGCCTGGATCTGCCCGCTCTGGCCATCGCCGAGCAATTCACCAGCGCCACGGATTTCCAGGTCGTTGGTGGCCAGTACAAAACCGGCACCGAGGTCCTGGGTGTTGGCGATCGCTTCCAGACGTTTTTCGGCATCGGAGGTGATCTGTTGGCGCGGCGGTGTCAGCAGGTAGGCATAGGCCTGGTGGTGGCTACGGCCCACACGGCCACGCAGCTGGTGCAATTGCGCCAGGCCGAACTTGTCGGCGCGCTCGATGATGATGGTGTTGGCGCTCGGCACGTCGATGCCGGTCTCGATGATGGTCGAGGCGATCAGCACGTTGAAGCGCTTGTGGTAGAAGTCGCTCATGACTTGTTCGAGTTCACGCTCGCGCATCTGCCCGTGGCCGATGGCGATGCGCGCTTCCGGCACCAGTTCGGCGAGGTCGGCGGCGCATTTCTCGATGGTTTTTACGTCGTTGTGCAGGTAGTAAACCTGCCCGCCCCGCAGCAGTTCACGCAGCAGCGCTTCCTTGACCGTGCTTTTGTTCTGCTCCATCACAAAGGTGCGCACCGACAAGCGGCGCGCCGGCGGCGTGGCAATGATCGACAGGTCGCGCATGCCCGACACGGCCATGTTCAGCGTGCGTGGGATCGGCGTCGCGGTGAGCGTCAGAATGTCGACTTCACTGCGCAGGTTTTTCAGCTGTTCTTTTTGACGCACACCAAAGCGGTGCTCTTCGTCGATGATCACCAGGCCCAGGTTCTTGATCTTCACGTCATCCGACAGCAGCTTGTGCGTGCCGATCACGATATCAATCTTGCCCTCGGCCAAGTCGGCGACGGCGGCGTTCACTTCCTTGGCGGACTTGAAGCGGCTCATCACTTCCACGCTCACCGGCCAGTCGGCAAAACGGTCGCGGAAGCTGTTGTAGTGCTGCTGGGCGAGCAGGGTGGTCGGCACCAGAATCGCTACTTGCTTGCCACCGTGCACGGCAATAAAGGCTGCGCGCATGGCCACTTCGGTTTTGCCGAAGCCCACGTCGCCGCACACCAGGCGGTCCATTGGCTTGGGCGCGAGCATGTCGGCGCGCACCGCTTCGATGGTGGTTTGCTGGTCCGGGGTTTCTTCGAAGGCAAAACCGGCGCTGAAGGTGGCGTAGTCGGCTTTCGGGTCAGCGAACGCATAGCCTTCGCGCGCGGCACGGCGGGCATAAATGTCGAGCAACTCGGCGGCCACGTCGCGCACCTGTTCGGCGGCTTTGCGCTTGGCTTTCTGCCAGGTCTCGGAGCCCAGGCGGTGCAACGGCGCCAGCGCGTCGTCGCTGCCGGTATAGCGTGCGATCAGGTGCAGGCTGGCCACCGGCACGTAGAGCTTGGCGCCCTCGGCGTATTCCATGGTGAGGAATTCGGCGGCCTGGTTGTCGATCTCCAGGGTCTGCAGACCCAGGTAGCGGCCCACACCGTGGTCGATATGCACCACCGGCGCGCCTTCGCGCAGTTCGGTGAGGTTCTTGATCACCGCGTCGTTGTTGGCGTCGGCGCGTTTTTCACGGCGACGGCGCTGCATCACGCGCTGGCCGAACAACGGGCTTTCGGCGATCAGTGCCAGGGCCGGGTCGTCCAGCAACAAGCCTTCGTCCAGCGGCGCAATGGTGATCGCCAAGCGCTCTTTGCTTTTGACAAAGTCCGGCCAGCTGTCGACGGTTTTCGGGCGCAGCTTCAGGCGTTCCAGCAGCTCCAGCAGCACTTCGCGACGGCCGGCGGATTCGGCGGTAAACAGCACACGGCCAGGGAAATCACCGAGGAAGTTGGACAGCGCTTCCAGTGGCTGGGTGGCTTTGGCCTGAATCGCCAGGTCCGGCAGCGTGCTCGCCGGGAAGCGCTCGCGGCCACCGCCGGCGTCCACGTCCTGCTGGCTGGCAACTACGCGTGGCCAGTTTTTCAGGCGGGCGAAGCAGTCTTCCACCGGCAGGAACAGTTCGGCGGGCGGCAATAAAGGCCGCGACGGGTCGACGCGGCGCTCTTCGTAGCGGTTGCGCACATCGTTCCAGAAGTTTTCCGCCGCCTGCTCGATGCCCGGCAGCGAGAACACTTGGGTGTCTGCGGGCAGGTAATCGAACAGGGTGGAGGTTTCATCGAAGAACAGCGGCAGGTAGTACTCGATACCGGCCGGGGTAATCCCGCTGCTTAAGTCCTGAAAGATCGGGCAGCGGCGGAAGTCGACGTCGAAGCGTTCGCGAAAGCGCGCCTTGAAGCGCGTGACCGCGTCTTTTTGCAGCGGGAACTCACGCGCCGGCAGCAGCTTGATCGACTCTACCTTGTCGATGGAGCGCTGGTTGTCCGGGTCGAAGGTGCGCAGCGTCTCGATTTCGTCATCGAACAGGTCGATGCGGTACGGCAGTTTGCTGCCCATCGGGAACAGGTCGATCAAGGCTCCACGCACCGCAAACTCGCCGTGTTCGTACACGGTGTCGACGCAACGGTAACCGCTGGCTTCCAGGCGCGTACGCATCTGCTCCACATCGAGCTTCTGGCCGACATCCAGCACCAGGCTGCTGCCGAGCAGAAACTTGGTCGGCGCCAGACGGTGCAGGGCGGTGGTGATCGGCACCACCAGCACGCCGTGGGCCAGTTCCGGCAGGCGGTACAGGCTGGCGATGCGCTGGGAAATGATGTCCTGGTGCGGCGAGAACAGGTCGTAGGGCAGGGTTTCCCAGTCGGGGAAATGCAGCACCGGCAAATCGGGGGCGAAGAAGCTCAGCTCCTGCTCCAGCCGCTCGGCGCTTTGGCTGTCGGCGGTGAGCAGCAGGGTAAAGCGCTTGGCTGCGCTGGCAGCCTCGGCAATGGCCAGGCTCAGGGCGGCACCGGGCAGGTTGCCCCAGTGCTGTTTACCTGCCGCGGCAGGGAGAAGCGGTAGACGCAGAACGGGCACGGAAGGTTGAGCTCCAAGCGTTGCGACAAAGTCGGTAATTGTAGCGGTCCAAGGTGCCGCCTGTCAGTTGCTGACTGAGCCTATTACGGTTTGCAGGAAATGTAGTGGCTAAGACAAACAATGGCGGGTTTTGACTCAATATGTAGTGCCATTTTGCGCGGATGTTTCGGAGGGTTACGGACAAGTTGGCACTATCGCGGTATGGGTGGCCTGCTGGAACCCGCGTGTTTACTGGCTTGTAGCGGGGTGGTATTTTTTTGCAAGGGCTTTTTGTTGTGCTCGGCGCATTGCTCAACGGGCAGTCGGACGACATAATGTAGCCCCTTTTTTCTGCCCCTACATGTGGAAGGTTCCCGTGACTCAGAAGCCCGACCAGTGTCTTGGTGAATGGATCGACCGTGAAGCACTCGCTGAAGCGATGATTCCGCTTATCGGTCAGCTGTACCGCAATAACAATGTGGTGAGCTCGATCTATGGCCGCAGCCTGATCAACCAGTCTGTCATCGCGATTCTCAAAGCGCACCGCTTTGCGCGTCACCGTTCCGCCGACGACAGCGAACTCTCCGTCCACGAAACATTCCCACTGCTCAAAGCCATGAGCGAGCTCAAGCTCGGCGCGGCTTCGGTAGACCTGGGCAAGTTGGCTTACAAGTTCCGCAAGGAAGGTGCCGGCCGCAGCGCCGAGCAGTTCGTGCGTGAAGAAATGGCCGATGTGGTTGGCCAGCAAAACGCCGCTGCCCGCAAAGGCACCGACGTGGTGTTGTACGGCTTCGGTCGTATCGGCCGCCTGCTGGCGCGCATCCTGATCGAAAAAACCGGTGGCGGCGACGGCCTGCGCCTGCGGGCCATCGTGGTGCGCAAAGGTGCCGAGAACGACCTGACCAAGCGCGCCAGCCTGCTGCGCCGCGACTCGGTACACGGCCCGTTCAACGGCACCATCGTCATCGACGAAGAAAACAACACCATCACCGCCAACGGTAACCTGATCCAGGTGATCTACGCGAAGAACCCGGCCGAGGTGGATTACACCCAGTACGGCATCAAAGACGCGCTGCTGGTGGACAACACCGGTGTATGGCGGGATGCCGAAGGCCTGGGCCAGCACCTGGCCTGCCCAGGTATCGACCGCGTTGTGCTGACTGCGCCTGGCAAGGGCAAGCTCAAGAACATCGTGCACGGTATCAACCACGGTGAAATCACCGCTGACGACAAGATCGTGTCCGCCGCTTCCTGCACCACCAACGCCATCGTGCCGGTGCTGAAGGCTGTGAATGACAAGTTCGGCATCGTTAACGGTCACGTTGAAACGGTTCACTCGTACACCAACGACCAGAACCTGATCGACAACTTCCACAAGGGCGATCGCCGTGGCCGTAGCGCCGCGCTGAACATGGTGATCACCGAGACCGGTGCCGCCACCGCTGCTGCCAAGGCCCTGCCTGAGCTGGCCGGCAAGCTGACCGGTAACGCGATCCGCGTACCGACGCCGAACGTGTCGATGGCGATTCTCAACCTGAACCTTGAGAAAGCCGCCACCCGTGAAGAGATGAACGAGTACCTGCGCTACATGGCGCTGCACTCCGACCTGCATAAACAGATCGACTTCGTTAACTCGCAGGAAGTGGTTTCCACTGACTTCGTTGGCTCGCGCCACGCCGGTGTGGTGGACGCTGAAGCGACCATTACCCAGGACAACCGCGTTGTGCTGTACGTGTGGTACGACAACGAGTTCGGCTACAGCTGCCAGGTGGTTCGTGTGATGGAAGACATGGCTGGGGTTAACCCGCCAGCATTCCCGCGCTAAGCCTTTGCGGTAAATGAAAAAGCCCCGACTGGTTCGGGGCTTTTTTGTGGCTGTTGGTTTTGTGGTGAATATCAGGGCCTCATCGCAGGCAAGCCAGCTCCCACATTTCGACTTGTGAACACCGTCAAATGTGGAGCTGGCTTGCCTGCGATAGCGGTCTATCAGGCGCCGCCAACCACCGAAGCCTGCGCCGTCCGCAATTCATGCCGATTGCCTTTAAACAGCACCAGCGTCGCAATCAACCCCAGCACCGCCGCGCCACTCAGCCAAATCCCCGGCGCCGCCTTGTTATCCAGCACATGGATCAGATAAGTACAGGCCGCCGGCGTAAACCCACCAAAGGTCGCCGTCGCCAGGCTGTAAGCCAGCGAAAACCCGGTGGTGCGCACTTCAATCGGCATGATCTCGGTAAGCGCCACCACCATCGCCCCGTTGTACGAGCCATACAGGAACGACAACCACAACAGCACGATCAGCAGATGGCTGAAACTCGGATTCGCCACCAGCCACGACAGCGCCGGGTACGCCGTGAGAATCGCCAGAATCGTCGCCCCTAGCAGTAAGGGTTTACGCCCGATCCTGTCGGACACCGCGCCCATCACCGGCAGCCAGATAAAGTTGGAAATGCCCACGCACACCGTGACCAGCAACGCATCGAAGTCGGACAAGTGCAGTTCGGCCTTGCCGAAGGTCGGGGTGTAGGCGGTAATCAGGTAGAACGACACGGTGGTCATCACCACCAGCGCCATGCCGGCAATGACAATGCCGAAGTTCTGGCCGATCGAACGCACGATTTCCTGCAGGGTAGGGCGGTGTTTACGCGCCTGGAACTCAGGGGTTTCTTCCAGCGAACGGCGAATCACGAAGATCACCGGCACAATCAGGCAGCCGATCAGGAACGGTACGCGCCAGCCCCAGTCGCCCATCTCTTCGGGGCTGAGCCAGTGGTTGAGGCCCACGCCGAGCAAACCGGCGAACACCACCGCAGCCTGCTGGCTGGCGGACTGCCAACTGACGAAAAAGCCTTTGCGGCCCGGCGTGGCGATTTCCGCCAGGTACACCGACACACCGCCCAGCTCGACGCCGGCGGAGAAGCCTTGCAGCAACCGGCCAAACAGCACCAGCAACGGCGCCGCAACGCCCAGGGTGGCGTAGCCGGGCACGCAGGCAATCAGGATGGTGCCCGCAGCCATCAAGGCCAGGGTGATGACCAGACCCTTTTTACGGCCGTGGCGGTCGATATAGGCGCCGAGGAAGATTGCGCCCAGTGGCCGCATCAGGAAGCCTGCGCCGAAAGTCGCAAGCGACAGCATCAGCGAGGCGAAGGCGCTGTCGCTGGGAAAGAAGGTTTTGGCAATGGCCGTGGCGTAGAAACCGTAGACCATGAAGTCGAACATCTCGAGGAAGTTGCCGCTGACAACGCGAAAAATCGCTTTGCCCTTGCCCGTGGTAGTGGACATGTCATGCACTCATTTTGGCTATCTTATTAGTGATCCCTGGTCATCATTCGTCCTTGCTGCAGTTTTGTAACAATATGTGTATTAGCCACTACCGGCAATCAAAATTGATAGCTAGCTGACTAAATGCGCAGTTGTCGGGGGCGATGAAAATCAAATGTGGGAGCGGGCTTGCTCGCGAATGCGGTGTGTCAGTCAGCATATGAGTCACTGATACACCGCATTCGCGAGCAAGCCCGCTCCCACAGGGAATTGGTGATTAGTTCAGGAGGGCGTTGCGCAGGCTGTCCGACAGGCCTTTCGGCGCCAGCCAGATACCGAGGTAGGCTTTTGCTAACGCCTCGTCACGACTGCTGAACACCACCTGCTCATTGATCTCCAGGTTCAGCCCGCGCCCAGGGCGAAAATCCAGGGCATAACGATCGCCCGTGCGGATGTTGCGGAAACTGGCGTGCAGTTGGTCCAGCTCTGGCTTCAGGCGGGCGAGGGTTGCAGCGGATTGCTGGCGTTCGAGGGTGGCCGTAGCGGCCTTGATCACATCATTGCGGTCGATGTCGCGAAAGTAATACAGCGCCAGGCGCACATCGTTTCGCTGGGTCCAGGCCTGTTTGGCGCTGATATCCGCTGGAGCGTACAGCGCGGCTGCGTACACATCCGCCCAGAGATACACCAGCACCGCCTGGTTTTTCAGCGCCAGTTCATGAGACTGCGCCGGGAAGCCAGCCTGTTTGAGCCGGTCCGCCTCATTGGCATGCACCGCAAACGAAAAAATCATCATTAAACACAAAACCACATGCCGCATAATGGCCCCGCCTGTGAAGGTGCGTGTCAGCAGTGTAATGCCAGTTTGCAGTTCCTGTAGTTAAGGCAAGACTGGCCTACGACGCGACCAAGGGTTAATGTGCGCGGCGTTGAGCCTTATATAGACTGTGCCCCGGCTCACACACTTGAGCCAAAAATTTCCTTCATGCCCGCTGGCCGCGGCATGATTTAGCCAGGCGTCCAACCGTACGCCTGGCCTGTTCTGAGGAGTACGCATGGCTGTCTACAACTACGACGTAGTGGTACTGGGTTCCGGCCCGGCTGGAGAAGGTGCGGCAATGAACGCCGCCAAAGCGGGGCGCAAGGTGGCGATGGTCGATAGCCGTCGCCAGGTCGGCGGTAACTGCACCCACCTGGGTACCATCCCGTCCAAGGCCTTGCGTCACTCGGTGCGCCAGATCATGCAGTTCAACACCAACCCGATGTTCCGGGCCATTGGTGAGCCGCGCTGGTTCTCGTTCCCGGACGTATTGAAAAGCGCTGAAAAAGTTATCTCCAAGCAAGTCGCTTCGCGTACCGGCTACTACGCCCGTAACCGCGTCGACCTGTTCTTCGGCACCGGCAGCTTTGCCGACGAGCAAACCGTCGAAGTGGTCTGCGCCAACGGTGTGGTCGAAAAGCTGGTGGCCAAGCACATCATTATCGCCACCGGTTCGCGCCCGTATCGCCCGGCGGATATCGATTTCCATCACCCGCGTATCTACGATAGCGACACCATCCTTAGCCTGGGCCACACCCCGCGCAAATTGATCATCTATGGCGCCGGCGTGATCGGCTGTGAATACGCCTCGATCTTCAGCGGCCTGGGCGTGTTGGTGGAACTGGTCGACAACCGCGACCAGTTGCTGAGCTTCCTCGACTCGGAAATCTCCCAGGCGTTGAGCTACCACTTCAGCAACAACAACATCACCGTGCGCCACAACGAAGAGTACGAGCGGGTCGAAGGCCTGGATAACGGCGTGATTCTGCACCTCAAGTCGGGCAAGAAGATCAAGGCCGACGCCTTGCTGTGGTGCAACGGCCGAACCGGCAACACCGACAAGCTGGGCATGGAAAACATCGGGGTCAAGGTCAATAGCCGTGGCCAGATCGAAGTGGATGAGAACTACCGCACCTGCGTACCGAACATCTACGGTGCCGGTGACGTGATCGGCTGGCCGAGCCTGGCCAGTGCTGCCCATGACCAGGGCCGTTCGGCCGCTGGCAGCATCGTCGACAACGGCAGCTGGCGTTATGTGAACGACGTGCCGACCGGGATCTACACGATTCCAGAGATCAGCTCGATCGGCAAGAACGAGCACGAACTGACCAAGGCCAAGGTGCCTTACGAAGTGGGCAAGGCGTTCTTCAAGAGCATGGCGCGTGCACAGATCGCCGGTGAGCCGCAAGGCATGCTGAAGATTCTGTTCCACCGTGAAACCCTTGAGGTTCTCGGCGTGCATTGCTTCGGCTACCAGGCCTCGGAGATCGTGCACATCGGTCAGGCAATCATGAACCAGCCGGGTGAGCAAAATACCCTCAAGTACTTTGTAAACACCACGTTCAACTACCCGACCATGGCCGAAGCCTATCGGGTAGCGGCCTACGACGGCCTCAACCGGCTTTTTTGAGCGGCTCCGGCCGGTGGCCTGAGCCGGCCGGGGAGACCGATTTCAGTAATTCTCGAGGGTGGCAGTGGCCAAACCGGGAAAGTCTGTAATCAGGCTATCTACGCCGAAGTCGGCGAGCCTGCGCATCAGCGCAGGTTCGTTGACCGTCCACACGGACACGTGCAAACCCTGACGCTGGGCTTTTTCCAGACGCTCGGGGGTGCACAGCGTCCAGTTCAATGCCAGGTATTCACAGCCGTAGTTCTGCGCGACCTTCAACGGGTCGAGCCAGGCGTATTCGGCCACCAGACCGCGTGACAGGTCCGGGGTGAGTTCCACCGCTGCTTTTAATACTTCCCGCGAACTTGAAGTGACGGTGACCTTGTCCATCAGGCCATGCCGCACCGCCATCTCGCGGATCGCCAACACGGTGGTCGCGGCGCGGGTGCGTGAGGCGCTTTTGACTTCCAACTGCCAGTGATCGAAGTCGCACTGTTCGAACAGTTCTTCCAGACGCGGAATCGGGCACGGTTTGACCCAGCCTGGGCCACCTTTGCGCGCGTCCATCTTTACCAGGTCCGCCGCCGAATACTCGACGACCTTGCCGCGCCGGTCGGCGGTGCGCTTGAGGGTCGGGTCGTGGATCACCATCAACTCGCCGTCCATGGACAGGTGCAAGTCCAGTTCGCAACGGCGTACACCGTGCTTGAGGCACTCCTGAAAGCTGGTCAGGGTGTTTTCCGGTGCTTCGCCTTTGGCACCGCGGTGGCCGTAAATCAGGGTCACAGTTGCTCCTTTGCGCCAGGTAACCTGGCGTAGTCAATACGTATTCAGAGGTCGTCGCTTTGTTCCCGCGCCAGACGGCGTTCCTGGGCCTGTTTCTGCAGGATATAGCGCGCCAGCAACTGGCGTTGGGCGTCGGTCATGGATTCGAACTCCGTGCCCACGTCAAAACCATCGCCCTTGGGGTCGCAATGCGTCACGCGTGCGCGCAGCAACAGGCCGAGCGCCTGGGGCATCAGCACCAGCTTGACCGCCAGATGCGCGGCGGGCGCCAGGGGCGTGGGGTGCTGGAAGTCGATGCCGCCTTCGGAGATGATCACCGGCTGCGGTGCGCCGACCTCGTCCAGCAGACCACGGGCCATGATCTGGCTGAGCAGATCCACGCGTTTGTTCTGGACTTTGAGGAAGGCGGCCAGGCTGCGATCTTTCTCGCTGATCTGGCGCAGCAGGTGCTGGGCTTCGAATTCGCTGAGGTGCAGTTCGCTGAGCAGATTGAACAGCGGGGAATCATCCAGCAACACTTCCTTGCTCGCCGCTTCCGGGGCAGACAGTGTGCTGATTTGAAGTGCGATCATGTCGTCGATACGGTAGTATTCGCGGCGTTCTTCTTCATCTAATGTCGACATGGCGAACCCAAAGTAGCGGTAATGGTCTGAGTGTAAAGCTGCTTACCTGACCCCGCCACCGGGACGTCTTCTTTTCCTCCGAACAAGCCCCGACATGTTCAGACCTCTCTTCGTATTTATCGGCACGCGTTATACCCGTGCAAAGCGCCGCAATCATTTTGTGTCGTTCATTTCCCTGACCTCGATGATCGGGCTCGCCTTGGGCGTGGTCGTGATGATCGTGGTGCTGTCGGTGATGAACGGCTTCGATCATGAGATGCGCACCCGCGTGCTGGGCATGGTGCCCCACGCGACCATCGAGTCCGATGAACCCATCAACGACTGGCAAAGCCTGGCCGCCAAGGTCAAGCAGAACCCCAAGGTGGTGGCCGTTGCGCCCTTTACCCAGATGCAGGGCCTGCTGACCAACGACGGCAAGGTGCAGAAGATCCTGCTCAATGGCGTCGACCCGGCCCAGGAACGTAACGTGTCGATCATCGACAAGTTCATGTTGCAGGGCAAGCTCGACGACCTGGCGCCCGGCAGCTTCGGCATCGTGATCGGCGACAAGGCGGCGGCCAAGCTCGGCGTGGGCATCGGCGACAAGCTGACCTTCGTCGCGCCGGAAGTTACCGTGACCCCGGCGGGCATGTTCCCGCGCATGAAGCGCTTTACCGTGGTCGGCACCTTCCACGTCGGCGCCGGCGAAATCGACGGCTACCTGGGGCTCACCAACCTTACCGACCTGGCGCGCCTGCATCGCTGGCAGCCGGATCAGGTGCAGGGCCTGCGCCTCAAGTTCAACGACCTGTTCGACGCACCGCGCGGCGCCTGGGAAATCGCCCAGCACCTGGGCGACTCGCAGTACTACGCCCGTGACTGGACCCGCACCCACGGCAACCTGTACCAGGCCATCCGCATGGAAAAAGCCATGATCGGCCTGCTGTTGCTGCTGATCGTCGCCGTGGCCGCGTTCAACATCATCTCTACCCTGGTAATGGTGGTGAACGACAAGAAGGGCGACATTGCCATCCTGCGTACCCTTGGCGCCACGCCGGGGCAGATCATGGCGATCTTCATGGTGCAGGGCACCGTGATCGGCGTGGTCGGCACCTTGATCGGCACCGCCGTTGGCATTCTGGCCGCGCTGAACGTCAGCGCCGCCATCGCCGCGCTGGAAAAAGTCATCGGCCACAAGTTTCTCAACGCCGACGTCTACTTCATCGACTACTTGCCGTCCCAGGTTCAGGCCCAGGACGTGTTGATGGTGGGCGGCGCCGCGTTGCTATTGAGTTTCCTTGCCACCCTGTATCCAGCCTGGCGCGCGGCACGCACCCAGCCAGCACAGGCCTTACGTTATGAGTGAATCGGGCATGAGTGAAAAAGCTATCTTGAGCTGCCGCAACCTGGGCAAATCCTACGAGGAAGGCCCGGAGTCGGTGGTGGTGTTGTCCAACCTGCAGCTGGAACTGCACCCGGGCGAGCGCGTGGCGATCGTCGGCAGTTCCGGTTCCGGCAAAAGTACCTTGCTCAACCTGTTGGGCGGCCTGGATACGCCTTCCGAAGGCAGCGTGTGGCTGGCCGGCGAAGAACTGTCGGCACTCGGTGAAAAAGCCCGTGGCCAACTGCGCAACCGTTCGCTCGGTTTTGTGTACCAGTTCCACCACCTGCTGCCGGAATTCACCGCACTGGAAAACGTGTGCATGCCGCTGCTGATCGGCAAGACCGCGATCCCCGAAGCCCGCCAGCGCGCCAAGGCATTGCTGGAGCGCGTTGGCCTCGGCCATCGCCTGGAGCACAAACCGGCTGAACTGTCCGGCGGCGAGCGCCAGCGTGTGGCCATTGCCCGTGCCCTGGTGAACAACCCCGGCCTGGTGATGCTCGATGAGCCGACCGGCAACCTCGACTCGCACACCGCGCAAGGCATCAAGGACTTGATGCTGGAGTTGAGCACCCAGATGCGCACCGCGTTCCTGGTGGTGACCCATGACATGAGCATGGCCCGCCAGATGGACCGCGTGTTGCACCTGCAGGAAGGTCATCTGGTCGCCATCTGACCCGTTTCAAGCCTGGCTTTTTTAAGCCAGGCTTTTTCATTTTTTTAAACGGTGCCCGCGAATGTTCAGACCGTTATCGATTTTTATCGGCACGCGCTATACCCGCGCCAAGCGCCGCAACCGTTTTGTCTCGTTTATCTCGATGACCTCGATGATCGGCCTCGCCCTGGGCGTGCTGGCGATGATCGTGGTGCTGTCGGTGATGAACGGCTTTCAGCGTGAAATGAGCACGCGCATTCTCGGCATGGTGCCCCACGCCACCATCGTCGGTGTGAACCCGATTGACAACTGGCAGCCCGTGGCCGCCGCCGCGCTGAAGAACCCCGAGGTCACGGCTGCGGTGCCGTTCACACAAATGGACGGCATGTTCTCCTACAAGGGCGCGATGCAGCCGATCGAGATCAGCGGCGTTGACCCGGCCCAGGAAGGCAAGGTGTCGATCGTGGCCCAGCATATCGTGCGCGGCAAACTCGAAGACCTCAAAGCCGGCGAGTTCGGCGTAGTGATCGGCGACATCACCGCACGGCGCTTTCGCCTGAATGTGGGCGACAAGCTCACCCTGATCGTGCCGGAAATCAGCACGGCCGCACCGGGTGGCATCACCCCGCGCATGCAGCGCTTGAACGTGGTCGGTATCTTCAAGGTCGGCGCCGAGCTGGATGGCTCCATGGCCCTGATCAACATGGCCGACGCCGCCGAGATCCAGCATTGGCAGCCGAACCAGGTGCAAAGCGTGCGCCTGGCGGTGAAGGATTTGTACGCAGCACCCAAGGTTTCGGCGGACATTGCTGCGAGCCTGGGCGCCGACTACAAGCCGGATGACTGGACCCACACCCAGGGCAGCCTGTTCAGCGCCATGAAGATGGAAAAGACCATGATCGGCCTGCTGTTGCTGATGATCGTCGCCGTCGCTGCGTTCAACATCATCGCCACGCTGATCATGGTGGTGAACGACAAAGGCGCGGATATCGCGATTTTGCGCACCATCGGCGCCACGCCACGGCAGATCATGGCGATCTTCATGGTGCAGGGCACAGTGATTGGTATTGTCGGCACCCTGATCGGCGGCGTGCTGGGCGTGATTGCGGCGCTGAACGTGAGTGAACTGGTGGGCTGGCTGGAGCGCGTGACCGGGCAGCATATCTTCAGTTCGGACGTGTACTTCGTCAGCAACCTGCCTTCCGAGCTGCAAGGCGGCGATGTGCTGCTGATTTGCACGGCCGGGTTTGTGTTGAGCTTTATGGCCACGATTTACCCGGCGTATCGGGCGGCGAAGATTGAGCCGGCGCATGCGTTGAGATATTCGTAATATCGATCGTTCCCACGCTCCGCGTGGGAATGCAGCCCGTGACGCTCCGCGTCACTAAGAGCGGACGCAGAGCGTCCAGCGAGGCGTTCCCACGCGGAGCGTGGGAACGATCATCCGTGCCCCTTGGGCAACTCAATCACAAACCTGGTCCAGCCCGCTTCAGATTCACAATAAATCCTCCCCCCATGCGCCCGCACAATCGACTGGGTAATCGCCAAACCCAGCCCCGCATGCTCACTGCTGCCTTCACGGCGCGCCGGGTCTGCCCGATAGAACCGATCAAACAATTTAGGTAACAAGGCCGCTGGAATACCTTCCCCGGTATTGGCGACAGTCAGCGTCACAGCCTGTGCGCTTTCCATAATCCGCACCCGCACCTCGCCACCCACCGGGGTAAACCGCAGCCCGTTATCCAGCAAGTTCGACACGGCCCGGCGCAACATGCCGCGATCGCCCGCCGTTTGAGCCGTGCCCTCGCACACCAGATTGACCTGCGCGTCTTCGGCCAACAGCGCAAAAAACTCCAGCAACGCCTCCACTTCATCGTGCAGCGCCAGCGCTTCGCGCTTGGGCATCAGCAGGCCATGGTCGGCTTTGGCCAGGTACAACATGTCATTCACCAATTGCGCCATCCACTGCAACTCCTCCAGGTTGCTGTGCAGCGCCTCGCGGTAGTCCTCCAGCGGGCGCGGCTGGGTGAGGATCACCTGGGTGTGGGTCAGCAGGTTCGACAGCGGCGTGCGCAGTTCATGGGCGATATCGGCGGAGAAGGCCGAAAGGCGCTGGAACGCATCGTCGAGCCGCCCCAGCATCGCGTTAAACGCCTGGGCGAGTTCGGCCAACTCCACCGGCATGTGCGTCTGTGGCAAGCGTTGGGTCAGGGAGTGGGCCGACACGCCGGCCGCCACTTCACTCATGCGCCGCAATGGCCGCAGCCCGCTGCGCGCAGCCCACGCACCGAGCAGCGCGGTGGCCAGGGCGGACAAGCCGACCGTGAGCCAGATCAACCGCTGCATGCGTTGCAGAAAGTGCTGGTGGTGCGTGATGTCGAGGATCAGCGACAGTTGCGGCGAGCTGGCTTGGCCCGCCAGCAACGGCGCGTTGTAGACGCGATAATCGGTGCCGGCATTTTGCAGGCTGTGCAGGCCCGGCGTTGCGGGCAGCGTGACGCTCGGCGCGCCATCAAACCAGCGTTGGCCGGCGGCGCTGATGCGCAAGGCAAGGTCCGGCTGGCGGCTGAGTTCGGCACGCAGTTGCGCTTCTCGCTGAGTAAAGGCCGCCCGTGAGTCGACACCCTGCAAGGTGCTGCGCAGCGCGATCAGTTTGCCGTCGAGTTGCTGCTGGTCCAGTTCGATAAAGTGCGCTTCGCTGGCCTGGTTGAACAATACGCCAGCGATGAGCGAGACCACCGCCGTACAGCCAGCAAATAACAGGGCCAGGCGGCTGGCCAGGGACAGGCGCGCAATCAATTGCACCGTTCCTCCAGCACATAGCCCATACCGCGCACGGTGTGGATCAGCTTGGTGGGGAAGTTGTCATCGACTTTAAGGCGCAAGCGGCGGATCGCCACTTCGATGATATTGGTGTCGCTGTCGAAATTCATGTCCCACACCTGGGAGGCAATCAGGCGCTTGGGCAGCACTTCGCCCTGGCGGCGCAGCAGCAGTTCGAGCAAGGCGAACTCCTTGGCGGTGAGGTCGATACGCTGGCCGTCGCGCTCGACGCGGCGGCGAATCAGGTCCAGGCGCAGGTCGGCCAGTTGCAGGGCGGTTTCCTGCGGCGTGCTGCTGCCACGGCGCAACAGGCTGCGCACCCGCGCCAGCAGTTCGGAGAAGGCGAAAGGCTTGACCAGGTAGTCGTCGGCGCCCAGCTCAAGGCCATGCACGCGGTCTTCCACGGCGTCGCGGGCGGTGAGGAACAACACCGGGATTTCCAGGCCGGCACTGCGCACCGCGTGCAGTATTTGCCAGCCGTCGCGGCCGGGCAGCATCACGTCGAGGATCAGCAGGTCGTAATCGCCGGTCAATGCCAAATGCTGCCCGCTCGTGCCGTCGGCCACCAACTCGGTGGTAAAGCCAGCCTCGGTCAGGCCCTGGCGCAGGTAGTGGCCGGTTTTCGGTTGGTCTTCAACGATCAGCAGTTTCATGGGCGACTCTTGGCAACAGGTGACGATGGGCTTTATACCGTGGGTGGCAGCCTCAGGGCGCAACCTGACAAAGTTGTAATCTAGCAGTCAGCTGGTTGGCAGCCGGGCCATCTTAAAGTGCTGAGCAAGCTGGACACACTTTTTTGGAGAAGCGTCATGGCGTTGCGCACACCTTTGTTTATGGCGGGCTGTTTGTTGGCATTGAGCGTTAATGCAATGGCCGACGAGGCCCACACCTATGCGTTTGGCCACCCGGCACCGGCCGATAAAGCCACGCGCACTGTGGAAGTAACCCTGCAGGACATTTCCTTTTCGCCCAAGGCTCTGGACGTAAAAGCCGGTGAGACGGTGCGCTTTGTGCTGGTCAACAAAGGCCAGTTGCTGCACGAGTTCAACCTGGGCGATGCGGCGATGCACGCCGAACACCAGAAGGAAATGCTCAAGATGCAGGCCAGCGGCATGCTCACGGCCACCGGCATGGGCAAGATGGACCACGCCGCCATGGGGCATGGCGATATGGGCGAGATGGGCGGCATGAAGCATGACGATCCCAACAGTGTGCTGGTGGAGCCGGGCAAGACCGCCGAGCTGACCTGGACCTTCACCAAGGCCACCGGCCTTGAGTTTGCCTGCAACATTCCGGGGCACTATCAGGCGGGCATGGTCGGCAAACTGACCGTTGAGTGAGGCGATTCTTAAGGGCGGGAGCAAAGGCTGGTAGACTGGCGCGGTTTATTTAGCCAGGTTTCCGCCATGCATCCCGCAGCCGAACATTCGCCGCTGGGCAAGTCCAGTGAATACATCTCCACCTACACGCCATCGCTGCTGTTCCCGATCCCTCGCGCCGCCAAATGGGCCGAGTTGGGGCTGACTGCCGAAACGCTACCTTATAAAGGCGTGGATTTCTGGAACTGCTTTGAACTGTCGTGGTTGCTGCCATCCGGCAAGCCGGTGGTGGCCATCGGTGAATTCAGCATCCCGGCCGAGTCGCCGAACATCATCGAGTCCAAGTCGTTCAAGTTGTACCTCAACTCGCTGAACCAGACCGCGTTTGCCGACACGCAAAGCCTTGAAGCCACCTTGCGCACCGACCTCAGCGCCGCCGCCGGCCTGCCTGTGAGTGTACGCATCCGCAGCCTGGCCGAGATTGAGGCTGAAGGCGTGATGGCGTTGCCGGGCGCGTGCATTGACGACCTGGACATCAGCGTCAGTAACTACGAACACCCGCGCCCGGAACTGCTGCGTTGCGACGATTCGCGCATCGTCGAGGAGAGCGTGCACAGCCACCTGCTCAAATCCAACTGCCCGGTCACCAGCCAGCCGGATTGGGGCAGCGTGGTGGTGGAATACCGTGGTCACGCGCTGGATCACGCCAGTTTGCTGGAATATATCGTGAGCTTCCGCCAGCACTCGGACTTTCATGAGCAGTGCGTAGAGCGCATCTTTCTGGACTTGCAGCGGTTGCTCAAGCCGGAGAAATTGACGGTGTATGCGCGCTATGTGCGGCGCGGAGGGTTGGATATCAACCCGTATCGCAGCACCGAGAATGTGCAGTTCCAGAACGTGCGCCTGGCTCGTCAGTAGCCACCACACAAAACTAAATGTGGGAGCTGGCTTGCCTGCGATGGCGGTCTATCAGTCATACATCGGGTGACTGATAGACCGCCATCGCAGGCAAGCCAGCTCCCACATTTTGGTTCTGTGTTGGGCATAGGATCGTATTAGATCCCGATGTTTCCCAAGGTGATCATGATATTGCGCAATGTCCCGGAAATGACCGGGTGTTCAGCATCGAACTCTATGGCTGCTTGATTCACATCGTCGGAAATACTGGGTGTTTGGGTGGCCGGTTCAAGTTCGAGTTGTAATTCGAACTTGGCAATCAAGGCTTCCAGCGCTTCACGTTTTTCTTCAGACAGCGGCGGTTGCTGTTCCAACTGCCCGCGCAGGATGTTGACCTGTTCTTCAAGCTTTATGCGGTCAGGCATGACGTTCTTCCTTTTATCGATAGGCACTGGCATAGACCGCGGCACGCCGTGAAAGGTCTACGGGCTGACCTGTAGATTAATCCACCGGCGCCTTGAGTGCATGATCTCTATCAGGGCTTCTCGCCTTTAAGCTGGCGCAGGCTGATATCCGCCAGGCACGTGCCCAGCTCGCCAAGGTGATCAATCACCGAATGCACCCCCAGCCCATACAACGCCACCGTGGCTTTGCCGCGCTTGTGCTCGCGTTGCTGCTCGGTCAGCGCCTGCCATTGTTCCGGCGACAGGCCGCACAGCGAGCCGCAGGACGCCAGGCCGATGGTCCACAACCCGGCATTGAGGCCCGATTGCAGCAAACGCGGCTCGCCGCTGACCAGCACACAACCTTCGAGGCGTTGGATATTCAGTTCCATCAAGGCTTGCCAGCAGGCGTGCGGCGCCGGCCAGCGGATCGAGGAGGGTGGCGTGGCTTTGAGCCAAGCGGGTAGGGCAACCGCCAGCAGGGTGGTGACCGAGGCGGGCAGTTCATCCAGCCAGGCGCAGGGCACGCCCTGGTCCTTGAGGCTGCGCAAAATCTTCAGCGCGCCGGGCGTGGCCTGGGAGTCGGGGCAGGGCGAGTCGGTGCGGGCTTGGGAACCGAAATCCACCAGGCAGCCACTCAGGCCAAACAGCACGGCAGTCAAGGTGGGGGCGCTGGCTACGGCAATTTCGGCGTGAGGCATTTCGACTTCCCTGAAATAACTATCCTGAAATAGCTACGACGCTATCCGCGCTGTATGACAAGCGGATGACACTTCACCTGTTTGTAGGAATTTTGTGCATTTTGCGTCTGTCGATTCCTCGTTACTGCCTAAATCCACCCATCCGTCATATACTGACAGTCTTATTCAGGGCATAGCGCCCATGACAGACCATTCAAGGAGCCAAAGCTATGCGCTGGAGCCAGTACTTCGCTCAGCTATCTGTGTGTGCAACCATCCTGCTCGCCCCGTTTGCGGCCCAGGCTGCGTCGGAAGACGATCCATGGGAAAGCGTCAACCGCCCGATCTTCACCTTCAACGACACCATTGATACCTACGCCCTCAAGCCGATTGCCCAGGGTTATCAATTTGTAACCCCGCAATTCGTGCAAGACGGCGTCCACAACTTCTTTCGCAACATCGGCGATGTCGGCAACCTGGCCAACAACGTGCTGCAACTCAAGCCGCACGCCGCCGGTGTAGACACCGCCCGCCTGTTGATGAACACCACTTTCGGCGTGCTCGGCTTTGTTGATGTCGGCACCAAAATGGGGCTGCAACGCAGCGATGAAGACTTCGGCCAGACCCTCGGCTACTGGGGCGTCGGCAGCGGTCCTTACGTGATGCTGCCGCTGCTGGGCCCAAGCACCCTGCGTGATGCGCCGTCCAAATACGTCGACAGCTACACCCAACCGTACCGTTACATGAACGATATCGGCTGGCGTAACAGCACCTTCGGCCTGAACATCGTTGATACCCGTGCCAGCCTGCTCGACAGCGAGAAGCTGATCACTGGCGACAAGTACACCTTTATCCGTAACGCTTACCTGCAGAACCGTGAGTTCAAGGTAAAAGACGGCAAGGTCGTCGACGACTTTTAAGCCGTGACGTTTTGAAATGAAAAAAAGGCGACCTCTATAGGTCGCCTTTTTTGTGCGCGGTTTTCAACGCATTTTCAAGATCCTGAGGCCCAGGTGCTGGCGCTCGCCGTCGCTTTTGGCCCACACCACCTCGGTGTCCGCTTCCAGGCCCGCAAGGGCGGCGTGCTCCGAATCGATGCGCACGGTCAGGTTGTCCCCGACCTGAAACTGGCGAGGGGCCTCAACCTGCATGCCGGTGCTGGAAAGGTCCACGCAAACCCCGGCAATCTCTTGCCCGGCGTGGATCAAAGACACATCGGCATCCACGCGCATGCGGATGAAATCGCGTTTTTCTTCGTAGCCGCGCTCATGTTCGCTCACGGGTTCCATCCTTACTTTGTGTTGTGGTGGTGACTGTTCTTATAACTCCCGGTGATTTGCGGTGTAAAGACGCCCGGCGACCATCGGCATGAGCTTGAAACCCCTGACGGATGGGAGTACCGTCTGCGCCTTAGAAGGGCACCTCTGCTTTACCGTTGTGCATGGGAGAAATCCCAATGCTTTGTAGGACAGAGAGGCTAGAAAGCGAATCCAGTACGTGAGCCCGGCCATTGCCGAGCCGCCTACGCCAACCTAATTCTGGCGCCGTTTGCCCACATGCAAAAAACCAGTGCCACGCTGCTGATAATCGATGACGACGAAGTAGTGCGCGCGAGCCTCGCGGCCTATTTGGAAGACAGTGGCTTCAGCGTCCTGCAGGCCAGCAATGGCCAACAGGGTCTCCAGGTGTTCGAGCGCGACAAGCCCGACCTCGTGATCTGCGACCTGCGCATGCCCCAGATGGGCGGCCTTGAGCTGATTCGCCAGGTAACCGAGCGTGCGCCGCAGACGCCAGTGATTGTTGTGTCCGGTGCCGGCGTGATGAACGATGCTGTCGAAGCCCTGCGCCTGGGCGCTGCCGACTACCTGATCAAGCCCCTGGAAGACCTGGCGGTGCTGGAGCATTCGGTGCGCCGCGCGCTGGACCGTGCCCGCCTGCTGCTGGAAAACCAGCGCTACCGCGAAAAGCTCGAAACCGCCAACCGCGAACTCGAAGCCAGCCTCAATCTGCTCCAGGAAGACCAGAACGCCGGTCGCCAGGTGCAGATGAACATGCTGCCGGTGAGCCCGTGGACCATCGACGAATTCAATTTTGCGCACCAGATCATCCCGTCGCTGTACCTGTCGGGTGATTTCGTCGACTACTTCCGCGTCGATGAGCGACGTGTGGCGTTCTACCTGGCCGACGTGTCCGGCCACGGCGCTTCTTCCGCTTTTGTTACCGTGTTGTTGAAGTTCATGACCACACGGCTGTTGTTCGAATCCAAGCGCAATGGCACCTTGCCGGAGTTCACCCCCTCCGAGGTGCTGGGCCACATCAACCGGGGCCTGATCAGCTGCAAGCTGGGCAAGCACGTGACGATGGTCGGCGGCGTTATTGATGAAGAAACCGGTCTTTTGACCTACAGCATCGGCGGTCACCTGCCGATGCCGGTTTTATACACTCCCGACAGTGTGCGTTACCTGGAAGGCCGTGGTCTGCCGGTGGGCTTGTTTAACGAAGCCACCTACGAAGACCACATCCTGGAACTGCCGCCGACGTTCAGCCTTACGCTGATGTCCGACGGCATCCTGGACCTGCTTCCAGAGCCTACACTCAAAGAGAAAGAAGCCGCCTTGCCCCAAAAGGTCAAGTCGGCGGGCGGCAGCCTGGATGGTCTGCGGCAAGTTTTTGGATTGGCCACGCTAGGGGAGATGCCGGATGATATCGCCCTATTGGTGTTGAGCAGGAATCTTTGATGAGTACCGGAAGAATCCAATTCGCCGAGCAAGACGGGACCTTCGTCCTGAAGTTTGTGGGTGAAGTGCGCCTGACCTTGTGTTCGGCGCTGGATGCGACGATTGAGCGGATCTTCACCGCGCTGAACTTCTCAGCGATCGTGATCGATCTGACCGAAACCCGCAGCATCGATAGCACCACCCTTGGCTTGCTGGCCAAGTTGTCCATTCTGTCTCGGCAGAAGGTCGGCCTGTTGCCGACTGTGGTCACCACCCACGAAGACATCACCCGGCTGTTGCAGTCCATGGGCTTTGATCAAGTGTTCAACATCGTTGACCGCCCGATCCCGTGCCCGGAATGCCTGACCGACCTGCCTTCGCAAGACCAGTCCGAAGAAATCGTACGGGTCAAGGTGCTGGAAGCGCACAAGATCCTGATGGGCTTGAACGAGTCCAACCGCGAAGCCTTCCACGACCTGGTCAACGCCCTAGAGCGCCACTGACCTTCAGTTGAAACCCAATCCAATGTGGGAGCTGGCTTGCCTGCGATAGCGGTATGTCAGCCACCTATTCATTGCTGACCCACCGCTATCGCAGGCAAGCCAGCTCCCACAGTTTGAACGGTGACTGGTTTGAGAACTGCGAACCACAAAAAAGGGCGGCACCCTTACAGGTGCCGCCCTTTTTGTCGCCGCCTGCCTTACAGCTTGGCAGTCAACAACGCCTCCAGCTTCTCCTGGTCGCGAGCAAACTGACGAATCCCCTCTGCCAGCTTCTCAGTCGCCATCGCATCCTCGTTGGACTCCCAACGGAACTGCGCTTCAGTCAAATGCACCCGCGCTTCACCGGCATGGCCTGGCGCCAACTTGCGCTCCAGCTTGCCTTCATCGGCCGCCAGCTTCTCCAGCAGGTCCGGGCTGATGGTCAGGCGATCACAGCCGGCCAGCTCTTCAATCTGGCTGAGGTTACGGAAGCTCGCACCCATCACTACGGTTTTGTAGCCATTGGCCTTGTAGTAGTTGTAGATGCGCGTTACCGACACTACGCCTGGGTCTTCAGCGCCGGCGTAGTCGTTGCCGTTAGCCTTCTTGTACCAGTCGTAGATACGGCCCACGAACGGCGAAATCAGGAACACACCGGCTTCGGCGCAGGCCACGGCCTGGGCAAACGAGAACAGCAGCGTCAGGTTGGTCTGAATGCCTTCTTTTTCCAGCTTCTCCGCCGCGCGGATGCCTTCCCAGGTGGAGGCGATCTTGATCAGCACGCGGTCACGGCCTACGCCAGCTTTGTCGTACAGGTCGATCAGACGGTGCGCACGCTTGAGAATCGCGGCCTCATCGAACGACAAACGCGCATCCACCTCAGTGGAAATACGCCCAGGTACGACTTTGAGAATCTCTTGACCCACCGCCACCGCAAAACGGTCACTGGCCAGGCCCACGTCGCCGTTGCAGTCCTTCACAGCCTCATCCAGCAGCTTGGCATAGCCTGAGATCGAAGCGGCCTTGAGCAGCAGGGAAGGGTTGGTAGTGGCGTCTTGTGGCTTGAGCTTGGCGAGGGTAGAAAAATCGCCGGTATCGGCTACGACAGTGGTGAATTGCTTGAGTTGTTCCAGCTTGGAAGTCATGGGCGTGCTCTGTCCTGTGGGTCTGATGACATTACCCGAGCGCCGGCAAGCGCTCAAGGGCGCAAATACATTCGGTCGTTTGCGCGGGCAACAACCTGAAAACAGCCGTTTGAATCACCGGCCATACTGCTGAATAGGAGACCAAAACCCCCGACAGGTTCAACCCAAGTTCCCCGAGCCACCGCAGCTCCCGTGTGAAAGCTGGCTTCCTGTGGCGAGCAGGCTTGCTGTGGCGAGCAGGCTTGCCCTGCGTTGGGCTGCGAAGCAGCCCCAGTAAGGCGATGGAGTTTTTCAATGAGAACCCGTCATAGTTATCAGGGCCGCTGCGCGCCCCAACGCAGGGCAAGCCTGCTCGCCACAACAGCCCAGCCACCTACCACTCCCTGACACCCTGCACTCAAAACTGTGGGAGCGGGCTTGCTCGCGAAAGCGGCCTGTCAGCCACCAAATCCACCCACTGACACCCAACCTGCCAAATCACCGACCCTCCAACAGCTCCCCAGCCTGATCCAGCAACGCCAACGGATCACTCGCCTTATGAATATCCACCGACAACAACTGCCTGAACCGACGAGCCCCCGGAAACCCAGTCCCCAACCCCAACACATGCCGAGTAATGTGATGCATCGCCCCACCACTGGCCAAATGCTCCGCAATATACGGCCGCAACTGCGCCAACACCTGCGCCCGACTCACCACCGGCGCCGCACTGCCAAACAGCTGCTGATCCACCTGCGCCAACACATACGGATTGTGATAAGCCTCCCGCCCCAACATCACCCCATCAAACACCTGCAAATGCTCTTGGCACTGCTCCAGCGTCTTGATCCCGCCGTTCAACACAATCTCCAACTCCGGGAAATCCTGCTTCAACTGCGCCGCCACGTCATACCGCAACGGCGGAATATCCCGATTCTCCTTCGGCGACAACCCCTCCAGAATCGCGATCCGCGCATGCACGGTAAAACTCGTACACCCCGCATCCCTCACCGTGCCAACGAAATCACACAACTCGGCATAACTGTCGCGCCCATTAATCCCGATACGATGCTTCACCGTCACCGGAATCGACACCGCATCCCGCATCGCCTTCACACACTCCGCCACCAGGGCAGGGTGCGCCATCAAGATCGCGCCGATCATATTGTTCTGCACCCGATCACTCGGGCAGCCGACGTTCAAGTTCACTTCATCGTAACCGGCAGCCTCAGCCATACGTGCGCAGGCAGCCAGGTCAGCGGGCACGCTGCCGCCCAATTGCAGCGCAAGCGGGTGCTCGGCTTCGTTGTGACGCAGGAAGCGCTCGTGGTCGCCGTGGAGGATCGCGCCAGTGGTGACCATCTCGGTGTAGAGCAGGGCATGCTTGGAGAGCAGGCGCAGGAAGTACCGGCAGTGGCGGTCGGTCCAATCCATCATCGGGGCGACGGAGAAGCGGCGGGAGAGGGGAATGGGTATGGTCGTGTTTACGGGCATGAGGAAAATCTAAGTAGATGAGGCAGAGGGCTGGAGTTTAACAGGAACGGCGAGGGGCTAGCCTGGCTGGTTTTTCCAGCCGTATGAGTAAGCTTTCATGGGGCGTTGTGATTGCATATTGAGATCACTTTGTAAAACAGGTACGTTTCTCGCTCTGTCCCATCCTAAATTTACATTTCAAGGATTTTTTTGTGAAAGGAATCAAGCCATTCTTGGTGCTGCGGTACATGCTCATCGAAAATAAGCAAGCTGCTCTTGTATCTAAGCCTCTTCCAAGCCCCAAAGGGGCAGCCGTAGTTTCGGCCCTCCAGGACGACGGCCGTGAGTTTGTTAAAAATAAGGTGCGTTATAGTTTTGTTGGTTTTTCTTATGTTGAACCGGTAAGTACAGAGTTTCCCAAGGGAAGGTTTTTGGTGGGGAAAACTGCTAAACATAAAATAACCAAAGTAGGCGATAAAATTCCTGGGGACATCGTTCCTCATGATGCCGATGATTGGGTTCCTGTAATAACAATTGTTGATACTGTTGATCAGTATGTTTTTGTACAGCATGATTGGCGATTTGGCACTGAGGAGCAGATAGTTAATGCCATTCATACTGGGTTAAAAAATGCTATTTTTGATGAGTATAATTATTCGATATTTATTGAGCCTAAAACAGCAAGGGGGGAGTTTTGGAGTGTGGTTAATTCTCATGACAAGGTTTTTGAGATTGAGTTAGAACTTATTTCTCCTAATATACTAGAGACTAATGTCAAAGCCCGTGATGCGCTCGCAGCGATGAAAAAGCTATTTGGTCAGGAAGAGGTTAAGATTACCCTGATTAATGAGTATGGGGATCTAAAGGCTCCAAAAACTCCGCTTGATGACTATTTGGACTATATTGAGGAAGGTGAAGGGAAGTGGAGTGTTACTACTGAAGGCAAGAACGGCGGTAAAAAAATTCATAAAAGCATATCTGCTATAGTAAAAATTGATCTGGACGTTCCTTCGGATGAAGTAGTGATGCATGAGGGGCAGTTAGAGCTTGAGACTGGTCTTCCTGCTCCGGGGCGTACAGGGAATGATGTTCGGATGGTATCTGAAGTCTATTCAGCTATAGGCGGCTTATTGAGGCGTTAATATGCTTCGTTTGTTATTCGTTTTTTTAACATCCTTTAGCCTTTCTTATCTGTTGTTGTGGGGGACTGGTGGAGAAGCTAGTCCGGTGTTTGGTAGTATAAATTCGGTCCTGTTTGTTTTGGGGGCGATGTTTGGGGCTTTATCTTTGGCGTTCTTCAATTATGTTGAGGGCGTTATGAAGGATGTTCCGAAAAAATTAAAGGTTCAGAACTTCGAGCTATACTCGCTTGTTGTTGGTTCGTTGACTGATCTAAAAAGGGAGGTTATTAGTAATGTGCTTTTGGTTGTTGTCTTGTTGTTGGTAGCATTTTTTGCTGGTGCAGTTGGGGAGATGGATTTTTTATACAGATTGAGTTTTTCATCATATTTGATATGGGGGATGCAGTCTGTTCGTGGTGCTTGTTTTTTAAGTGTTATTGTCGTGGTGTGTGTGCAGTTGGCCGGGTTCGTAACAGCAAATAGTTTGCGAGCAGAGGTTTCCATGTACGGTGAGTAGGGTTGTGCGCGCGGTTTGGAGCATCTGCGTAAACGGGACAGATTTATTTCTTCGTCCCCTTGTTTTTTTGAGGCCGGGTTTACCAAGAAGGACGCAGGGGCTTCGAGTTTGATAGCTCAGACCTTAAGTCGAAGTGACTAGGGCCAAATGAATCCGTCCCCTTTATTTTCCGTAAAAGAGAAAGATAGGTCTGAAAAGTTGGTGCATGGTTGGGAGGAGTGTTTGCAAATTGATTGGTTAAATTAGTCGGTGTGGAGGGGTCATACTCCTCCCGCGATTGTTTGTAGAACGATTTTCGTAGAGCTGATGTATCTGGTTAGATTGCAAATGTTATGATGTCTTTTTGAAATCAAAAAAACGCCAGGTGAAATATTTTTATTGAAGCCATAAATCACCCTTAGTACGTCTTTAAATTCCGACTTGGCAGACGGGCTGTTGTGGGCTAGTGCGTTTCTTACTTTGCGCATTTCATCGATTATCTGTCCGTGAGCTTGAGTATTTATTATGAATGATTCATTATTTGGGATGATATTATTAATGCTTTCTCGTATGAATTTTGCCTTGGTCCATTTTAGGTTGTCTTTTGCTTTTGGTCGGTTATAGGTTAAAAATAAATACCTGGCGTCTTGAGTTCGGCCCGCACGTTTTATTAGGTTTGCACTGGAGCCATCAAGGTAGAGTCCCCCTGCTGCGACTTTGTAAGCGAGTTCGGCTACGGTATCTTCAAAGATCGAGAATAGTCGTAGCATTATCATTTCACCTATAAAGTGCTGGTATTTGGCCTCAAGCTTCTCGCAATCAATTTGATGTGCGTGCAATTTATCTATCTGCTGTGCTGAATTCTGAATGGTTATCCTCAGACTCGGCAGGGCCATTTAAAAGAAGCCTTTTATGTAATCGTGACGAATGCGCCGTTGCGAAATACGTTGTGTTGTAGAGGCGCAGGCTTCCTTGAAAGTATCATCTGATGGCGATCTGTTTTCTTCTGAAAGAAATCTTTCATCAATGTCGTTAATAATTGTGGATAAGCGTTTTGTGGAAATTCTAGGGATTTCGTTGAGGACCATCACAAGCGAGAAAAATATAGGCTGCCTGTTAAAAATAGTGTCTGTAATTTTTTCCGGGCTTAGCGCTCCAATTATATCAAAGATTCGATCTAACTTGGCTGCTATCGTATCTCGATCGTCAAACTCGTCATCATACTCAGTGTACATTTTATTGAGTGCGGTAGGACTATAGTCTGAAAGCCCGTTCATAAGGTTGTAAACAAGGTCTGAAATGAATAAGACTTCGGACATCCGAGATATGTCAGTAGCTGAAAAGATCTCGTATTGCCTCCAAAATGGAGTTCTAGAGGAGGCCTGAGCTAAACAGAACTGCTTCATCTCTCCGCTGAACGCAGCATTTCTCTTTTCTTGGGGGTTAAGCGTTTTGCTGATCGAATTGATTCGTCCGAAAATATCAATAACATCCGCGTCAGTGGCTCCCAATAGGTAACCTACTGGAATTGATGTGAGTAAAAGTGTTTGTTGCTCCTCTCGCTTTAGTTGGGAGTAAAAAAGTTTTTTGCTGTAGTTCGGGTGTCGGGCGGTGAATTCGTTTTTGCAGTAGCTTAGTATTGCTCGCGTTCGTTGTTGTCCATCAACAATTTCTTTAATGCTTTTTGAATTTTCAAGATCAAGATAATGTCTGACATATATCGCGGGTATTGGCTTTTGTTCAAGTAGTGTGTTGACTAGATATGATTTTTGTGGAGTGCTCCAAACTGAGCGCCTTTGGTACCAGGGGGATAAGTTTAATTCTCCTCGGCTCTCAAGGTTGATGATGTCCTGGATAATCAGGGCTTGGTAGTCAACTCTATCCATATGTAGTACTCAACATGCAGTATTTTATTGGTCGCATTTATGCCGGCTTAGACAACCGTTAGTCAAGCATTTAGGTAGCTGGTTACAAATTCAGCCACCTTACGTGCGTAATGGGTAGAGCCGGAAGTCGAAAGTGAATGAGGTCGCTCAACCGGCCTCATTAGCTTTCCATTCGATCGGATTTTGAAGTCAGACCACAATCGCAGGCTCACGACTCCCCACTCTCCCTAGCGAAATCAATACAGGCGGGTTGGTACAAATTAGTACATGATTTGTGATCTTGGCCTGAGCGGCTTTAAATTCGGGAGGCGCAGAGGAGCTTTCTCCAGTCCACCAACGGTACGACGCGGGAGAGATAGGGTGATCCAGAGAATAAGCCTAATGCTATAGGAAATTTCCCACGCTTTTCTCAGCTTGCCCCTCAGACCACCCCTAGCTAACCTCCCCAAACCGCTGGAAACCCAGCGGCCGGATGTGGAAGTCCGTACCAAGCTAAGACGCAATCGTCACAAACACCTACCGACGTTTTTTTACGTCTGTATCATGTGTTTCGGCGGCTGTGCGCGGGGCACTTCGGTGCGCCGGGTCCTTAGCCCTGGTCTTCCACACCTGCGTACGGCTGCCACCCTCATGTGGAAGTGAGATTGGCAGTTCCTGAACAGTTAAGGAGCTTCGCCATGTACAAGGTCACACCGAATCCGCCTCATGCCTCAAACGCTGAACCCACTGATGCCAAGCTTCACGCTGCGGCTCAGCGCGCTATTCATCATTACTTGCCGCCATCTGACGACAACGCCGCCCCCGCCGACCAGCCACCCGGCAACCTATTCTCCGTCAGCCCCAACATCGACACCGAAACCCTCCTAGCCAACGCCGCCGAGCACCTCGATTCCGCCAACCAAATAACCGCCACCCTGGCCTTCGACCTCGAAGACCCACACCGCGCCATCATCCTGGGCATCCAGCAACTCATCGACCTAAGCGTTCTACTCGTCGCCCGCGCCCAAGAGCAAGTCGCGCCTGCTGCCAACCCAGCCACCGCCTGACCCCAACCCCGCCGCCTTACCCCAAGGCGGCAACCTGAACCCCTGCTGTCACCGCGCAAAATTTCATAATCCCCAGCGCCTTTGAGGTCTACGATCCTCTTCAAGAGAGGACCCCAGCGCCTCCTGCCCATAGGGAACTGAAAACATGATCTCGAACCTGGTTAAAGTCGCGCTGATTGCTGGCACGTTGCTGTTGGGCGCTTGTTCGACGGGGTCGTCGGGCGGGAGTGGTGACCCTTGTTTTACTGGCGGATGCCAGGCGTTTGGGGACCATAGCCCGAGTAAGGCGGCCAAGATGAATTTTGGCGGGAGTGGGTTGGGCAGTAGTTATGGGGAGTATGGGTCGGGGTTGTTGCATGATGATTGATGGAGTGGTGGGGCAGTCGTTGATTTGGTGACTGACCCACCGCTATCGCGGGCAAGCTCGCTCCCACATTGGAGCGGGGGTGGCCTGTAAAATGTCAGTGGCCGCCTTGCATGCGGCGGGCGATGAGGTAGATGCCCAGGCCGACCAGCGCTGTGGCGGCGCCGATGTAGCCGGTGCTGGTCCAGCCATATCCCGCTGTAATTGCCATTCCGCCCAACCATGGGCCCAGCGCGTTTGCGAGGTTGAACGCTGCGTGGTTGGACGCTGCTGCGAGGCTCGGGGCTTCGTGGGCGATGTCCATCAGGCGGATTTGCAGCGGCGCGGCCATGGCAATCATGGTGCCGACCAAACCGATGCCCAGCAGTACGCTCCACAGCGAACTGGCGGCGAAGGTGAAGAAGATCAGTACGGCCATCGACCACACCATGATCCAGCCCACGGCGCGAAATTGCAGGCGGTCGAACAGTTTGCCGCCGGCGATGTTGCCGATGATGCCGCCCACGCCAAAGGCGGCGAGGCCGAAGGGGATCCATTGGGGCGAGACTTTGGTCACTTCGAGCATGGTCGGGGCGAGGTAGCTGAACACGCAGAACATGCCGGCAAAGCCAATCGCGCCGATGGACAGGGCCATCCACACTTGGGGTTTGGTGAAGGCGCGCAGTTCTTTGCGCGGGTCGCTGCGCGGTTCGTCGTGGCGGTCGGGGACGAATTGCCAGACCAGGGCGATGGTGCACAGGGCGATGGCGCTGACCAGCGCGAACGCCGAGCGCCAGCCCAGGTGTTGGCCGAGGAAGGTGGCGATGGGGTTGCCGAGCAGCATGGCCAAGGTGAGGCCCATCATCACGCGGGCCACGGCGCCGGCGCGTTTGTCGTTGGGCACCATGCTGGAGGCGACGACGGCGGCGATGCCGAAGTAGGCGCCGTGGGGCAGGCCGCTGATAAAGCGGAAGGCCACCAGCGAGCCGAAGGTCGGGGTGAAGGCGGTGGCGAGGTTGCCCAGGGCGTAGAGGCCCATCAGCAGTAAGAGCATGTGTTTGCGCAGCAGTTTGGCGCCGAGGATCGCCAGCAGTGGCGCGCCGACCATCACGCCGAGGGCGTAGGCGCTGATGGCGTGGCCGACTTGGGGTTCGCTCAAGCCCAGGTTCTGGGCGATGTCGGGCATCAGGCCCATGATGGCGAATTCGCCGGTGCCGATCGCGAAGGCGCCCACGGCCATGGCCGCTTCCATTTTGGCGGCGCTGCGCGCGGGCAGTACGTGCCCGGGTGTTTGCTGGGTAGTCATGGGTAACTCTGTAGGAAAAAAGTGCACGAAGGTCAGTGGCCGATGCTACGCAAGCCGCCACGAAAGTGTCTAGAACAGCGTTTTGCGCGAGCGTTCAGTTTGATTAAACACCCTGTGACCCCAGGTCGCGGCTGTGACGCTTGACACCTGCGCGTTAAAAGCCGCGATTTAGCGCTGTCAATTGGCCAAACGGCGCATAAATGCGGTTCAGCGTGATATTCTGCGCGCCGTCTTGGTCTAGTCTTTCCCCGGTGCGTACACCCGTATACGTCCCGGCGGTTGGCTGTCGCCCAGGTAGCTGAAGCCAATAATGATAAGAAGTCAGCGCAGAAGGGACAAAAACAGTGAGGTCGCTACGTCGGCCTTGTGTGCCCACCCTACGGCCTGCAGAGTCAGGGGCGGTAGGGCGGATGGCGTTTTATCATAGGTGCTACTGATGTTTAAGAAAGTAAACACTGCCCTGCTGGGGCTGGCTTTGTCGATGGGGATCACGTCCGTTCAGGCGGAAGAGGCAAAGAAAGTCGATGTGCTGCTGATCGGCGGCGGCATCATGAGTGCGACCCTGGGTGTTTGGCTCAACGAGCTGCAGCCGGACTGGTCGATGGAGATGGTCGAGCGTCTTGATGGCGTGGCCGAAGAAAGCTCCAACGGCTGGAACAACGCCGGTACCGGTCACTCGGCTTTGGCTGAGCTGAACTACACCCCGGAAAACAAGGACGGCACCGTTGAGATCCCGAAAGCGGTCGAGATCAACGAAGCGTTCCAGATTTCCCGTCAGTTCTGGTCCTGGCAGGTACAGCAGGGCGTGCTGAAGAACCCGCGTTCGTTCATCAACTCCACACCGCACATGAGCTTTGTGTGGGGCGATGACAACATCAAGTTCCTGAAAAAGCGCTACGAAGCCCTGCAAGCCAGCCCGCTGTTCGCCGGCATGCAGTACTCCGAAGACCCGGCGCAGATCGCCAAATGGGTTCCATTGATGATGGAAGGCCGTGATCCGAAGCAGAAGATCGCCGCCACCTGGACCCCGATCGGCACCGACGTGAACTTTGGCGAGATCACCCGCCAGTTCGTCGCGCACCTGCAAACCACGCCGAAGTTTGACCTGAAACTGTCGAGCGAAGTGCAGGACATCACCAAGAACGCCGACGGTTCGTGGCGTGTGAGCTACAAAAACCTGAAAGACGGCACCAAGACCGAAACCGACGCCAAGTTCGTGTTCATCGGCGCGGGCGGCGGTGCACTGCACCTGCTGCAAAAGTCGGGCATTCCTGAAGCCAAGGAATACGCTGGCTTCCCGGTTGGCGGTTCGTTCCTGGTGACCGATAACCCGGCCATCGCCGAGCAGCACATGGCCAAGGCCTACGGTAAGGCTTCGGTTGGCGCGCCACCGATGTCGGTTCCGCACCTGGACACCCGCGTGCTGGATGGCAAGCGTGTGATTCTGTTTGGCCCATTCGCAACCTTCTCGACCAAGTTCCTCAAAGAAGGCTCGTACCTGGACCTGCTGACCAGCACCACCACCCACAACATCTGGCCAATGACCAAAGTCGGTATTCGTGAATACCCACTGGTTGAGTACCTCGCCGGCCAACTGATGCTGTCCGATGACGACCGCTTCAAGGCGCTGCAAGAGTACTTCCCGAACGCCAAGCAGTCCGACTGGCGCCTGTGGCAAGCCGGTCAGCGCGTGCAGATCATCAAGCGTGACGAAGAGCAGGGCGGCGTCCTGAAACTCGGCACCGAAGTGGTCAGCTCCGCCGACAACACCATCGCCGGCCTGTTGGGTGCATCGCCAGGCGCGTCCACCGCGGCTCCGATCATGCTGACCGTGCTGCAAAAAGTGTTCAAGGACAAGGTGGCGACCCCAGAGTGGCAAGCCAAGCTGCACCAGATCGTACCGAGCTACGGCACCAAGCTGAATGACAGCCCTGAGGCTGTTGCGAAGGAGTGGGCCTACACGGCCGGCGTCCTGCAACTGACCCCACCGCCTGCCATTCCGCAGCTGAACGCTCCAAAGGCAACCGAAGCCACCGAGGCTGCCAAGCCTGCGGCTGAGCCGAGCAAGCCGGCGTCGGACCTGGCGCTGTAAGCCAAGCCTGATGTTAAAAAGCCCGCTGAACCGGTAACGGTCAGCGGGCTTTTTTGTGGGCGTGTGGTCAGGTGCGGGAGCGTTCGGCTGGCGGCAGTTCCACCGTGCGCTCGGCGGCGGCCAATGCGGCCTTTAAACCGGCTTTATCCAGCGGCACGCAGTACGCAGGCTTGGCCCGCTCAAAGCGCCAGCTGTCATCCAGCGTTCCCGCGTCCACGGCGTCGAAACCCAGCTCGTCGAGCAGCGCAATCACCTGCGCCTTTGCCGTCGCATCATCGGCGGCCACCGGCAGGGCGCGGCGGTCAGGTGCGCCGTGTGGCCGGGCATCGCGGTTGATGTCTGAGGCAAAGATCGCATTAAACACTTTGACCACCTGTGAATGGGCAAAGTGCTCGGCCAACAAGCGGCTGGTGGTGGTTTCAAAACGATCCAGCACCGCGATATGCCCATCGCGCTCAGGGTAGTAATTGTTGGCGTCCAGCACCGTTTTGCCTTCCAGCCACTGCGCGGGCACGCTGCGGTAGTGTTCAAGGGGAATCGCCACCAGCACCACGTCGCCAAACTGCGCGGCTTCCTGCGCGCTGCCCACTTGCACGCCGGGGATGCCGCTGCGCACGCTGCTCATGGTCTGCGGGCCACGGGAGTTGCTCAGCATCACCGCGTGCCCGGCCGTCAGGGCCAGTTGGGCCACGGCGCGCCCGATGAAACCTGCTCCAATCACGCCGATCTTCATGGCTTTGCTCCTGCGAAGTGGGGAAGTGACTATGATGATTGGCAACCATTGGGTGATAAATGGGTGGTTTGTAGTCGATGTAGTTACTGGGAGTAGTCAATCGTGGACCGTCTAACCAGCATGAGTGCGTTTGTCACGGCCGCCGAGTTGGGCTCTTATGCCCGCGCCTCCGAGCGCTTGAACATGTCGCCGCAGATGGTGGCCAAGCATGTCACCGCACTGGAACAACATCTGGGTGCCCGCTTGCTCAATCGCACCACGCGCCGGCAAAGCCTGACGGAGTTGGGTAACGCGTACTACGAACGCTGCAAACATATCCTGACGGAGGCTGAGGCGGCTGATTCGCTCGCCCAGATCATGAATGACACCCCGCGCGGCAAGTTGAAGGTCACCGCCCCGGTGACGTTCGGCTCCTACAGCCTGATGCCGCTGATTACCGGGTTTTTGCGTGACAACCCGGATGTGGAAATCGACTTGCACCTGACCGACCGTTTTGTCGACCTGGTGGAGGAGGGTTATGAAGCGGCTTTTCGCATCGGTCCCCTGGCCACGACGGGCCTTACGGCGCGGCCGCTGGCACCTTATCGCCTAGTGGCCTGCGCCGCGCCTGCCTACCTGGCCGCACGGGGCGTGCCTTTGCTGCCGTTAGACCTTGAGCATCACGAATGCCTGGGCTATGCGTTCTGGTCACGCCCGGCAGAGCGTGAATGGGTCTTTTACCAAGGCACCACTGTGCACAAGGTGCAGGTTGCCAGCCGTTTACAGGTCAACGAAAGCCGGGCGTTGATGATGGCTGCACTGGATGGTTTCGGCATCGTGCTTGGCCCTGAAGACTTCTTGCGCACGGCACTGGCCAAGGGCGAGTTGGTGCGGGTGCTGCCAGGCTTTGAGGCGCCGAGCCGCTCGATGCACCTGGTCTACACGGCGAACCGCCAGCGCACGGCCAAGTTGCGGCGCTTTGTCGAGACGGTGCTGGGGCGATTCGGACCTGCTTGAGCGCTCAAATACCGGCCCTGGGGTGCGAATACCTCAGGTTCAGCAACCTGACAGACACCACCTGTTACAAATAACCCAGTGCCAAGCAGGAGCAAGGCTGCAGCAAGGGGGCATTTTTTTTCTGGTGTATTCGTTGGGCGCTGGCGCCCGAGGGGTGTGTATGTTGCTACGTTATGCGGCATTGGCGGCGATTGTCGTCGCGGCGTCCGGGTGTGTACAAGAGCGCGTGGTGCATGAGCGCGGGCCAGTGCATCGTGAGTATGTCGAGGTGGTGGCGCCACAGCCACCGCCGGTGCAGGTGATCGAAGTCGAGCCGCCGGCACGCTATGGCTATGTGTGGTCACGCGGTTACTGGCGTTGGGAAGGTGGGCGCTATGTAGCGGTGCACGGCCATTGGGAGGCAGTGCGCGAAGGCTACCGTTACGTACACCCGCACTGGGTGCAGCGCAATGACGGTTACCACTGGCAGGGTGGTGGTTGGGTGCGCTGAACCTGGCACCTTACAAAACGACTAGATCGGCTTTTGGGTACCTAGCAGCTTGACCTCGCGCAGCAACGCGGCACCGAGTTGATCGCTGCCCAGTTCCTGATAGCCGACTATCTGGGTCGCGCCTTGTTCTTCGGCCTGGATGATGATCACCGGTGTTTCCTTGCCGGTGGCTTCATCCACATGCAGGGCGTACTGCGGCACATCCACGTTGATCGGTGAACCCGCTGGCTTGCCTTGCACATTCAGCGTAAACGCCGCGCAGCCGCTGTCGATGTCCACGCTCGTCGCGGAGCGGCCGCTGACGAAACAGGTTGTCGGCAGGTCGGGCCAGGTGATGGTGTCGGCCAACGCGAGGGTGGGCGCCATGGCCATGGCCATGGCAACAAGCAGCAACGTGCGCATGTGGTGAGTTCTCTTGATCAAGGGCGGTGGCGTTTTTTACCAAAGCCCGGCATTCGTCGCAATGCTGCGGCTCAAGCCAGGCGCTTCATTCCCGTGGCTTTTGCCGCATCAAGGTCGAAGGTGGCGGTGTATTCACAGCCGGCTGCATGGGCGCAGCGTTCGATCAGGTAGTCGGCGAAATCGGCTTTGCCGGCCGTGAATCGACGCAGTGCCTGCCAGATGATCTCGGCGTGCTCGACGGTCAGCTCACGGGTGCGCAGCAGCGTTTCCAGCACGGTCACCACGTCGCTTTTGGCCGATTGGTAGCAGCTTTGCAGCACCCAGACCAATTCCACCACCGACACCAGGCTGACAAAGCCCGGCGACACGCTGGTGAGCGACTCGATCAGCGCCGAGGCCTTGGGGGATTGCACGGGGTCATCCTGGGTGACGTAGCGCACCAGCACATTGGTATCGAGCCCGATCATCCGGCGTTCGCTCCTTGCGCGGCAATGGCGCGGTTCATGTCTTCGATCGACACGGCTTGTGCGGGCTTGCGGATCAGCCCCTTGAGGTCCTGCACGGTTTTGCTCGCGGCGATAATGGAAAACTTGCCGTCTTCCGTTTCGACAAATTCAACCCGGTCGCCGGTTTCCAGGCCAAGCGCGGTGCGCACTTGCACGGGGATAGTGATTTGCCCTTTCGAGGTGAGTGTGGCGGTGGCCATAGCGAAGATCTCCATCGTGATATTCCTTACCGTAAGGTAAGGATTGATGAAGGACAAGATCCGTTGGTCCATAGGGTGCTCGGCTGGTGTGAGTGAGTGGGAACAGGTAAAACCCTAGCTCGAATTTTGCGCGCTACACGCCCGCCTGCGACCCAAAGAGATACAAGCTATGACCGAACGTCAGCTCATTATTCCCGCCGCCATGCAACCCATTGTCGAACGCGCCGGCTACGTGCCTGCGGTAAAAGTTGGCAACACTCTTTACTGCGCAGGCCAGGTCGGCCGTACGCCGCAATTGGCTGTGATCGAAGATCCCGAGGCGCAATTCATCGCGGCCTGGGAAAACCTGCGGCACGTCTTGGAGGAGGGCGGTTGCAGCTTCGATGACGTGGTGGACATGACCACCTATCACGTGAACATGCGCCAGCACATGGCGGTTTTCCGTGAGGTGAAAAACCGCCTGTTCCCACGCGGCCATTGCGCCTGGACCACGATCGGGGTGTCCGAACTGGCACACCCCGGCCTATTGGTGGAAATCAAATGTGTGGCGGTGCAGCGCTAGTTACTGCACCACGCGATAGCACGGCACATAGGCTGCGCCGCCCGGCAACTTCATGCGGTGCTGGGCGACAAACGCCTGCAGCAGCTCGTCCAACGGCTTCATGATCGCCGGGTCACCGTGAATCTCATACGGCCCGTGCTGCTCGATCAGGCGAATGCCCTTGTCCTTGACGTTACCGGCCACAATCCCCGAGAACGCACGGCGCAGGTTGGCCGCCAGTTCATGGGGCGGCAGCGCGTGGCTCAGTTGCAGGCTGGCCATGTTTTCGTGGGTGGGGTCGAACGGGCGCTGGAAGCCTTCGTCGATCTTCAGCAGCCAGTTGAAGTGGAACGCGTCATTGCGCTCACGACGGAACTGCTTCACGGCCTTGAGCCCGGCGGTCATCTGGCGCGCCACTTCGGCCGGGTCGTCAATGATGATCTGGTAGTGCGCCTGGGCCGCTTCGCCAAGGGTGGCGCCCACAAACGCGTGCAGCTGTTGCAGGTACGGCGCGGCCTGTTTCGGCCCGGTGAGGATGACCGGGAACGGCACGTCGCGGTTGTCCGGGTGCATCAGGATGCCCAGCAGGTACAGGAATTCTTCGGCCGTGCCGGCGCCGCCCGGGAAGATGATGATGCCGTGGCCCACGCGCACAAAGGCTTCCAGGCGTTTTTCGATGTCCGGCAGAATCACCAGCTCGTTAACGATAGGGTTTGGCGCTTCGGCGGCGATGATGCCCGGCTCGGTCAGGCCCAGGTAACGGCCGTTGGTAATGCGTTGCTTGGCGTGGGAAATGGTCGCGCCTTTCATCGGGCCTTTCATCACGCCGGGGCCGCAGCCGGTGCACACGTCGAGGCTGCGCAGGCCCAGTTCGTGGCCGACCTTCTTGGTGTATTTGTATTCTTCGGTGTTGATCGAGTGCCCGCCCCAGCACACCACGATTTTCGGCTCGACACCCGGGCGCAAGGTACGGGCGTTGCGCAGCAGGTGGAACACGTAGTCGGTGATGCCCTGGGAGTTGCTCAGGTCGATGCGCTGGCTGTCCAGCTCGTTTTCGGTGTAGACGATATCGCGCAGGGCGCTGAAGAGCATTTCGCGGGTGCTGGCGATCATCTCGCCATCGACGAAGGCGTCGGCGGGCGCATTCAACAGTTCCAGGCGCACGCCACGGTCTTGCTGGTGGATACGCACTTCAAAGTCTTTGTAGGCGTCGAGGATGGTCTTGGCGTTGTCGATATGCGCGCCGGTGTTGAGGATGGCCAGGGCGCACTGGCGGAACAACGTGTAGATGCTGCCGGTACCGGCTTCACTCAGTTGCTGGACTTCACGTTGGGACAGGGTTTCGAGGCTACCCTTGGGGCTGACGGAGGCATTGATGACTTGACGTTGGGGCATTTTGATTCCTTGAAAGCACAGCCATCGCAGCCGCCAGGGGCGGCGATGGCTGGAGAATGGTGAGCGCCGAACTCGGTCGCACTAGACGGTTAGTTTGGCCGCCGCAGGGGCAGGGCGCAAATACCGTCAACACCATCATGCCGCAGAACTTACTGAATCAGCTTCCAGTTTTTGTAGAAAACCCGACGCAGGGTAAACACCAGCCCGGCAAAACCCGAAATCACGGCATTCAGCACCGAGGGCAGCAAGGTCGGCCGCACGATGTCAATGAACAGGCAGTAACGCTTTGCGTCGTTTTTGTTGAAGGAGGCATGCATCAGCGTGTCATCGAAGATGAACAGCGGGTCATCGTGCCAGTAGTGCTTGTGCTTGCCGACCTGGATGTAGACACCGTCGTGATGCGGCGCCGGCGCCATGTTGTAGAGCACGCGGAACATCATGCGCAGCGGGCCGAAGTGGAAGGACGTGGAGCGGTTTTCGTTGAACACCGACACGCCGATGGTCTTCACAAACGGCAGTTTCTTGCGCAGTTGCGGGATGTCCAGGGTGGTTTCGATCGGGCGGCCGTACCATTGGAAGAACAGCATGCCGCGCTTTTTCTCGGCCATGCGCTCGTCCAGGTAGCTGATGATTTCGTCCTTGTTGGCCATGGCGTCGTCGATGACTTGTTGCAGGTCTTCGCGCCAGGCCGGCGGCAGGTCGCGCATGGTGTAGACGTGGCGGTTGCGCAGGCTCAACAGGTCGAACAGGGTATTGAACGGCGCCAATATCCAGGTGTTGCGGCCGTTGCCGACGAAGTATTTCTTGATGGTGTCGCGGTCGTACAGGCCGTTGCGCAGGAAGTCATAAATGCCGCAGAACAGCACCAGCAGCAGAAACACCAGGCTGGTACGTGGGAAGCAATAGATGAACAGCAGTACACCGAGCACCCAGGCGACTGAGACCAATTTTTTTTGCACAGCACTTTTACTCATGAAGCGAGGCTCCGGACCTGAAACAAAGCGAAACAATCCCGCCATGATAGTGGGTTATCAAGGTGCCGGGCGTTTTAAATATTGCGAATTTGTGAAAGCCGGACACAGTTTTTAACCAGGCGGTGCGGTGCGCCCACGGTTTTGCCGATTGGATTTTGTAAACAGAAGATTTACGTCTATCGTGACGCTTCGGTTTTTCGCGCGTCATAGACCGGTACGATTGAAGTTGAATGGCCACCACTGGCCGTCGACCCCTTGGAAGAGGCAGAAATTTTATGATCATCAAACCGCGGGTTCGTGGCTTTATCTGTGTGACCGCTCACCCTGTTGGCTGTGAAGCGAACGTCAAAGAGCAGATCAACTACGTAACCCAGCATGGCGCCATCGAAGGCGGCCCAAAGAAGGTGCTGGTCCTCGGCGCTTCCACCGGTTATGGCCTGGCCGCGCGCATCAGTGCTGCGTTTGGCTGCGGCGCCGACACCCTGGGCGTGTTTTTTGAGAAAGAAGGCGAAGAAGGCAAGCTGAGCTCCGCCGGCTGGTACAACAGCGCGGCGTTCGAGAAGTTTGCCGTGGAAAAAGGCCTGTACGCCAAGAGCATCAACGGCGACGCGTTCTCTGACGAGATCAAGCGCCTGACCATCGAAACCATCAAGAAAGACCTGGGCAAGATCGACCTGGTGGTTTACAGCCTGGCCGCCCCACGCCGTACCGACCCGCAAGGCGTGGTGCACACCTCCACCCTCAAGCCGATCGGCAAGGCCGTGACCCTGCGCGGTATCAACACCGACAAAGGCGTGGTGGTCGACACCACCCTTGAGCCTGCAACCCAGGAAGAAATCGACGGCACCGTGAAAGTCATGGGCGGCGAAGACTGGCAGCTGTGGATCGACGCCTTGCGTGACGCCGATGTGTTGGCCGAAGGCGCCAAGACCACCGCGTTCACCTACCTCGGCGAGAAGCTGACCCAGGACATCTACTGGAACGGTTCCATCGGCGAAGCCAAGAAAGACCTCGACAAAAAAGTCCTGACCCTGCGCGACAACCTCGCTGCGCTGAAGGGCGACGCTCGTGTGTCGGTGCTTAAGGCCGTGGTTACCCAGGCAAGCTCGGCCATCCCGATCATGCCGCTGTACCTGTCGCTGCTGTTTAAAGTGATGAAAGAGCAGGGCACCCACGAAGGTTGCATCGAGCAGGTTTACGGCCTGTTCAAAGACAGCCTGTACGGCAGCGAGCCGAAGCTGGACGCCGACGGCCGCCTGCGCGCCGACCTGGCTGAGCTGGAACCGAAGGTTCAGGACGCCGTGGCTGCACTGTGGAACCAGGTGACCGACGACAACGTCAACGAGATCAGCGATTTCGCCGGCTACAAGGCGGAATTCCTGCGTTTGTTCGGCTTTGAAATCGACGGCGTGGACTATGAAGCGGATGTGAACCCGACTGTGAAGATCAAGGGCCTGATCCAGGCCTAAACACGGTCAAAAAAAATGTGGGAGCCTGGCTTATGTGGGAGCTGGCTTGCCTGCGATACAGTCACCTCGGTCTATCAGTTACACCGAGGCGATGCTATCGCAGGCAAGCCAGCTCCCACACAAGCCTGCTCCCACATTTGCCTTGGGTTAATTCAGAACCCTCCTACATTCTCTCGCGCTCCCACCCACCCTCACAATCTGCCAGACTCCCTCGGCTATCAAGCCACGCTAACGGAGGATCTGATGACGATTCGTGCAGTAGTTTTTGATTTTGGCGGTGTCCTGTTCGATTGGAACCCGCAGCACCTTTACCGCCAGCTGATTGCCGACGACGCCGAACGGCAACACTTTCTCGACACCATCTGCACCCAAGCCTGGAACACCGAGCAAGACGCGGGCCGCAGCCTCGCCGAAGGCACCCGCCACCTTATCGAGCAACACCCGCAGCACGAACCCTTGATCCAGGCCTATTACGACCGCTGGCACGAAATGCTGCGGGGCACGCTGCCCGAAGGCGTGGCGATTCTTGAGGCGCTGCACAAGGCCGATATGCCGCTGTTCGGGCTCACCAACTGGTCGGCGGAAACCTTCCCTTACGCACGGGCCAACTATCCGTTCCTGCAGCACTTGCGCGATATCGTCGTGTCCGGCGAGTTGAAGTTGATCAAGCCCGATCCCGCGATCTATCACGCCAGCCTTGCCCAGGTACGCGCTCACTTGCCGGATATCCAGCCCAGTGAAGTGGTCTTTATCGACGACGTTGCCGGCAATATCGAGGCCGCTGAAGCCCTCGGCTGGCAGGGCATTCACCATGTGTCGGCCGAGCGCACTGCGGCGCGTTTGCGCGCGTTGGGCGTGAACTTTTAGCGCGCCCACTTTTCCATGGCGAAATCCACGAAGGCGCGCAGTTTGGGCAAGCGGTAGCGGTCCTGTCGGTAGAGCAGGTGCATGGGGCGGCTGGGCAGTTGATAGGTGGTCAGCAACGCCACCAGCTTGCCGCTCTCCAGGTCCGGTTGCACCAGGGCATCGGCCAGCATGATGATGCCCATGCCGTTCACGGCTGCCTGGCGCAAGCCTTGGGAGCTGTTGATGGTCAATGCTCCGGCCACCGGCACCTCTACCTCGCCCTCATCGCCGGTCATGCGCCACAGTTTGCTGGTGTCGCGCCAGTTGTCGTTCGCCGGGTAGGCAAACGCCAGGCAGTCGTGCTGGCGCAAGTCGTCGGGCGTCTGTGGAATGCCACGTCGCGCCAGGTATGCCGGTGACGCGCAGAGCGTCAGGGTGTAGGCCTGCATGGGCCGGGCGATCAGGCTTGAGGTTTCCATCTCGCCCAGGCGGATCGCAACGTCGAAGCCGCTGTCGACCAGGTCCATGCGCTCATTGCTGAGTTCGACATACAGATTGATCTGCGGGTAGCGCTGGGCAAATTCGCTCAAGGCCGGTGTGAGGCGTTCGGTGCCGAACACCGGTGGCGCGGTGATGCGCAGGCTGCCTTTGGGGGTTTCGCTGTGGATCTGCTCCGCCAATAGCTCAGAGTCGGCCACCAGCCCCAGCACTTCCAGGCATCGCTGGTAATACTGCCCGCCAAATTCGGTGAGGCTCTGTTTGCGCGTGGTGCGCTTCAGCAAGCTGACCCCCAGCCGTTGCTCCAGCGCGCGCAAGTGGTTACCGACCATGGTGGTCGACATCCCGCATTCCTGCGCGGCGGCGGTCATGCTGCCGGCCTCGACCACTTTCACGTACACCGACATCGACTGGAACAGATCCATTATCAAGCCCTGGTTTAAAGTCATTGCAGGAATGCGCAGTTTATCCAGCTCAGGTGGCTAACGATACTGGCAGCCTCACAACGATGCACTGGAGCCTGCCACCATGACCGCCGCCTGCCTGATGACCACCTATCAACCCATGGCACTGAGCTTTACCCGGGGCCTGGGCACGCGCCTGTGGGACCAGCAGGGCCGTGAATACCTCGACGCCGTGGCCGGTGTGGCGGTAACCAATGTCGGGCACTCCCACCCCAAATTGGTCACGGCGATCAGCGAGCAGGCGGGCCTGTTGCTGCACACGTCGAACCTCTACAGCATCGACTGGCAGCAGCGCCTGGCCGAGCGGCTGGCGCAGTTATCCGGCCTGGACCGTGCGTTCTTCAATAACTCCGGCGCCGAAGCCAACGAGACCGCGCTGAAGCTGGCGCGGCTGCATGGCTGGAAAAAAGGCATCGAAGAGCCGCTGGTGGTGGTGATGGAGAACGCATTTCACGGGCGCACCCTCGGCACCATGGCCGCCAGTGACGGGCCTTCGGTGCGCCTGGGTTTCCAGCGCCTGCCGGGGGATTTTCTCAAAGTGCGCTTTGGCGACTTGGCCGCATTGGCGGCCATTACCGAACAATTCGGCACGCGTATCGCGGCGGTCTTGCTCGAGCCGATCCAGGGTGAAAGCGGCGTGCTGCCCGCGCCGCCCGGTTACCTGAAGGCGCTGCGCGACCACTGCACGCGCCACGGCTGGTTGATGATGCTCGATGAAATTCAGACCGGCATCGGCCGCACCGGTCGCTGGTTTGCGTTCCAGCATGAAGGCATCGTCCCCGACGTGATAACCCTGGCCAAAGGCCTCGGCAACGGCGTGCCCATCGGTGCCTGCCTGGCCCGGGACGCCGTGGCCCAATTGTTCACGCCAGGCAGCCATGGCAGCACGTTTGGCGGTAACCCGCTGGCCTGTCGCGTGGGTTGCACGGTGTTGGGCATCATTGAAGAACAAGGCTTGCTGCACAACGCCGCGCTGCAGGGCGAGCGCCTGCTGGCGCGCTTGCGGGTGGAGTTGAGTGAGCACCCGCAGGTGCTGGCGATTCGCGGGCAAGGCTTGATGGTCGGCATCGAGCTGGCCAGGCCTTACCGTGACCTGGCCCAGCGTGCGGCCCAGGAGCATGGGCTGCTGATCAATGTGACGCGGGGCAAAATCATCCGCCTGTTGCCGCCGCTGACGCTGGATGCCAAAGAGGTCGAGATGATCGTGCGGGCGATCACCCGCCTGTTGGACTGAAACCGGATAAAACTGTGGGAGCTGGCTTGCCTGCGATAGCGGACTGTCTGTGCCAACTACAGTGGCTGACACACCGCTATCGCAGGCAAGCCAGCTCCCACATTGGATCGGCGTGAAATTCAGAGATCGGGGCCATTGAGCCATTCCTGGTTCAGTGTCTCGGTATCGCCCAGGTACTCCAACAACCAGCTCATCGCCGGTGACAACTTATCCTGCGCCCACGCCACACACGACGGGCTGGCCGGAAACGGTCGGCTCAGTTGCAGCGCCACCAGCTCGCCACGCTCGACCCACGGCAGTACCTGATGGGCTGGCGCCATGCCCACGCACAGCCCATCGCGCAGGCAGTCGAGTGCCGAGGCCCAGTTGGGCACGACCAAACGGCGCTGGTTATCCAGGGTCCAGGTGTCACGCTTGGGCAGGTTGCGCGAGGTGTCGGTCATGCACAGCGAGGCGAACGGGCGCAGTTGGTCGTCACTGAGCAAGCCGTTGACGCTCGCCAGCGGGTGCTGGGCGCTGACCACACACAGCCAGTTGAGCAGGCCCATGTCCCGAAACGTGAAGCGGCTGGCCACCGGCACGGCGCTGGTGGCACCGATCACAATATCGGTGCGCTCGTCGGCCAGGGCATCCCACACGCCGTTGTACACCTCGTATTCGAGCAGCAATTCCACCTCGGGGAACTGCCGATAAAAATCCAGCACCAGTTGCCGGCAGCGCTGGGGTTTGACGATGGAGTCCACCGCGACCTTCAACTGGCCGCTCCAGCCATTCGCCACCTGCTGGCACAAACGCCGGGTGCCGAGCATTTTTTTCATCACCCCGCGCGCTTCGTCTATAAATAGACGGCCGGCGGGCGTCAGCTCCACGTCGCGGTGTCGGCGCACAAACAGCGGCACCGCCAGCCACTCTTCCAGCTGGCGCACCGTATAGCTGATGGCTGACGGCACGCGGTGCAATTCCTGGGCGGCGGCGCTGAAGCTGCCATGGCGTGCCACGGCATCGACCACATCCAGTGAGTATTCGGACCACATAGCGGCTGCCTTCAAAATATTTGATTCAAGTGTCCAATTATTATCGCTTCACACACAGCCTGTCAGCTTCATAATGGGCGCCAGTCAGCAAATAGTTTGATGGCAGCACTTACAAGGCTTCAATGAAAAATTCTTTTGGTTTCACCTGGTATCTGGCGGGGCTGAGCATGCTCGGTTATCTGGCCATGGACATGTACTTGCCGGCGTTTGGCGCCATGGGCGAGCAGTTGCAGATCAGTGCGGGCGCGGTCGGCGCCAGCTTGAGTATTTTCCTCGCCGGCTTTGCGCTCGGGCAGTTGCTGTGGGGGCCGTTGTCCGACCGCCTGGGGCGCAAGCCGGTGCTGCTCGCCGGGCTGAGCCTGTTTGTGCTGGGCTGCGCCGGGATGTTCTGGGTCGAGACGGCGCCGCAGTTGTTGGCGTTGCGCTTTATCCAGGCGATTGGTGTGTGTTCCGCCGCCGTGAGTTGGCAGGCGCTGGTGATTGACCGGTACCCGGCCGACAAGGCCCACCGCGTGTTCGCCAGCATCATGCCGCTGATGTCGCTGTCACCGGCGTTGGCGCCGCTGCTGGGCGCGATGGTGCTGAACCACTTTGGCTGGCAGGCGATTTTCGCGGTGTTGCTGGTGGTGTCAGTGCTGTTGCTGTTGCCGACGTTGTTCCTGCGCAAAATGCCGAAACGTCTGGCCGAGAAGGGCGAACCTTCGCGTCTGGGCTATGGGCAGTTGCTGACCTCCCGCGTGTTTACCGGCAATGTGATGATCTTCGCCGCCTGTTCGGCCAGCTTCTTCGCCTGGCTCACCGCGTCGCCGTTCATCCTTGGCGACATGGGTTACAGCCCGAATGACATCGGCTTGAGTTACGTGCTGCCGACCTTGTCCTTTCTGGTCGGCGGTTACAGCTGTCGCAGTGCCTTGCAGCATTACCAGGGCAAAACCCTGCTGCCGTGGTTGCTGGTGGCTTATTGCATCAGCATGGTCGCGTTGTACCTGGTTGCGACCTTGACGGTGCCAACCCTGACCACCTTGTTGATTCCGTTCTGCCTGATGGCGTTGGTCAACGGCGCGAGTTACCCGATCGTGGTGGCGAATGCGCTGATGCCCTTTGCGGAAAATTCCGGCAAGGCGGCGGCGCTGCAGAACACCCTGCAATTGGGTCTTTGTTTTCTGAGCAGCCTGCTGGTGTCGTCGATGATCGACCAGCCGCTGTTGATCACCGTGATTGTGATGCTGGCGACTGCGCCGCTGGCGGTGCTGGGTTACTGGCTGGCGCGGCCGAAAGCCGAAAAGTCGGAACTGGCAAACGCCTGAAGCTGGAATGCGATCAAACTGTGGGAGCTGGCTTGCCTGCGATGGCATCAACTGGGTGCACCTGATGTACCGAGTTGTCTGCATCGCAGGCAAGCCAGCTCCCACACAAGCCAGCTCTCACAGTTGATTGGGTTTCTTCAGTTAGAACGTCACTTCCATATTCAGCGTAGGCGTGGAGGTCCGGGTGCCCATGCCTCCATCCACCCCGAACTTGTTATGCCAGTACTCGTAACCCACCCCTAGGTACAGGTTCGGCTTCACGCTTTTACCTGGCCGCACCGCCACCATCAGCGCGGTACGCATCAGGGTTTCCGGCGCGGTGTCGCGGCCGTGATAATCCTCGCCCTTTTCCCCGACGTAATTGATAAACCCCTGAAACTTCGCCGCGTGGTTGGCGATGTCGAACGGGCGCATCCAGGTCAGGTTGAGCATGTAGGTGTCGTCGAAGGTGTGGTTTGACTCTTTCGCGCCGGGGATGCCGGTGTGGTTCTTCTCCTTGTAGTACATCAGGCTCAAATCCAGCACGCCGACGGTGTTGAACTTCAACGTCGGGCCGATCACCAGCGCGCGCTTTTTGGCTGAGGCGAAGTTGTTGTTGCGGTTGGCGTCGAAGCCCAGGGTCAGGGCGTAATCCTTGATCAGCCCAGTACCCAACGGCACATCCAATACCCGTGAAGCGTACAGCTGGTGTCGGTACACGGCGTAGACCTCACTGCCACCGTGGTCGGTGCCCTTGCGCGGGTCGCTGCTGTCGGACAAAAACACATCAAGGTTCAGGTAGTTGCTGCCGTACTGGTAGCCGCTGGCGTGGGTGAAGCTGTAGATGCGCTTGCTGAAGTCGTCGGGGTTGTTGGGGTTGGTGAAGTGCTGGCCGTAGCGAAACCCTGCGCTGTTGTTCATCCATTCCAGCGCGACGGCCTCCCCACCGCCGAGAAGGGTCAATGCAACGGTAGCGCCCTGTAATGCCTTTTTCATTGTTCTAGGTCCTTTGGCGTTCTGGCTCATGACGGCCGGATTGTTTTTGTAACGCCGATGGAGGGTATCTTGTTCGATTGATTGTATACAACTCTATGGACATCCAGTCCAAACATTGCATACAGTGTTCGCACAACAAAAACAGAGAACCCCTCACCATGACTATCCCGAAGGCGTCACCGCAGCGGCCAGAAGATGAGAATCTCGGCGTCGCGGCCAACATGGCTTACGGCCTGCAGCATGTGCTCACCATGTATGGCGGCATCGTTGCCGTACCGTTGATCGTCGGCCAGGCAGCCGGGTTGTCGCCGGCGGATATCGGCCTGCTGATCGCCGCCTCGCTGTTTGCCGGTGGCCTGGCCACGTTGCTGCAAACCCTCGGTCTGCCGTTTTTTGGCTGCCAGTTGCCGCTGGTGCAGGGCGTGTCGTTTGCCGGTGTGGCAACCATGGTGGCCATCGTCGGCAGTGATGGCGCGGGCGGGGTGCCGGCGATTCTCGGGGCGGTGATGGCCGCGTCGTTTATCGGCTTATTGATCACGCCGGTGTTCTCACGGATCACCCAGTTTTTCCCGCCGCTGGTCACTGGCATCGTGATCACCACCATCGGCCTGACGCTGATGCCGGTGGCGGCGCGCTGGGCCATGGGCGGCAATAGCCGCGCTGCGGATTTCGGCAGCATGTCGAATATTGGCCTGGCGGCGCTGACCCTGGTGCTGGTGTTGCTGCTGAGCAAGATCGGCAGCGCGACCATCTCGCGCCTGTCGATTCTGCTGGCCATGGTGATCGGCACCGTGATCGCAGTGTTCCTCGGCATGGCGGACTTCTCCGGCGTCGCCCAAGGGCCGATGTTCGGCTTTCCCACACCTTTCCATTTCGGCATGCCGACCTTCCATGTGGCGGCGATCATTTCCATGTGCATCGTGGTGATGGTGACGTTGGTGGAAACCTCGGCGGACATCCTCGCGGTCGGCGAGATTATCGACACCAAAGTTGACTCCAAGCGCCTGGGTAATGGCCTGCGTGCCGACATGCTGTCGAGCATGTTTGCGCCGATCTTCGGTTCCTTCACCCAAAGCGCATTTGCCCAGAACGTCGGCCTGGTGGCGGTCACTGGCGTGAAAAGCCGGTTTGTGGTGGCCACCGGCGGCGTGTTCCTGGTGGTGTTGGGCTTGTTGCCGTTTATGGGGCGGGTGATTGCCGCCGTGCCGACTTCGGTGCTGGGCGGCGCTGGTATCGTGTTGTTCGGCACCGTGGCGGCCAGTGGGATTCGCACGCTCTCCAAGGTGGACTACCGCAACAACATGAACCTGATTATCGTGGCAACGAGCATCGGTTTCGGCATGATCCCGATTGCCGCGCCGAACTTCTACGATCACTTCCCCACCTGGTTCGCGACCATTTTCCATTCGGGCATCAGCTCGTCGGCAATCATGGCGATTCTGCTGAACCTGGCCTTCAACCACTTCACCGCCGGTAACTCGGACCAGCAATCGGTGTTTGTGGCAGGGACCGAGCGCAGTTTGTGCTTCCACGACGTGGCGGCGTTGCGCGATGGCGATTACTTCAGTGGCGGTAAGTTGTTTGATGCTGAAGGGAAGGAGATTCCGGTGGTGGCTGAGGTGCCAAGAAAGGCCCAAAAAGCCGAGACGGTTTAAATGATCGTTCCCACGCTCCGCGTGGGAATGCTTCCTGTGACGCTCCGCGTCACGATCTTAAGAGCGGACGCAGAGCGTCCAGGGCGGCATTCCCACGCGGAGCGTGGGAACGATCACACTCAGCCAGCCTTGAGTGCTTGGTGCGGCAGCGAACACGCCTCGTCCAGAAACTTCACCACCGTCCCCATGCATGCCTGGCGTTCTTCCACGTGGGGCATGTGGCTGGAGTCTTCAAACAACGCCCAGCGCACGTCGGTGATTTCATCCAGGAACGGCTTGACCACCAAGGGCGTGGCCTCGTCGTGGCGCCCGGATATCACCAGCGTCGGCACATTGATCGCCGACAGGCGCCCCATCACGCTCCAGTCCTTCAAGCTGCCGATGATGTGAAATTCGGTCGGGCCGCTCATGGCGTGGTACACCGTCGGGTCGGCGTCCACGGCTGCAAAGGTGCGGGCCACTTCTTCCGGCCATGGGTTTACTCGGCACACGTGCTGGTCATAGAAAACCCGCGCCGCTGCCAGGTAGTCCGGGTCTTGGTAAGTGCCGGCCTGTTCGTGTTTGAGCAGGGTTTGGTGCACGCCTTCGGGCAACAACTGGCGCAGGCGGTTGGCTTCGCTGACCCAGGTGCGCATGCAGGTGGGCGAGTTGGCCGGGATGAACGCGCGCAGGCCCTTGGGTCGCAAAATCGCGTGCTCGCTACCGAGCATGCCGCCCCAGGATTGCCCCAGGATCGCGTAGTTGTCACTGATCTGCAGGTGGTCCAGCAGGTTGTTCAGCTCGTCGAGGAACAGCTCGATGGTCCAGAACGACGGGTCTTTGTCCGGCAAGTGCGTGGAGCGGCCATTGCCGATCTGGTCGTAGTGAATCACCGCATGGCCGCTGGCGGCGACGTCCTTGAACGCGTCTACATAGTCATGGGTGCAACCGGGGCCGCCATGGAGGATCACCAAAGGCGTGCGGCCGGTGCCCAGGTCGCCGGTGACGCGGTACCAGGTCTGGTAGGCGCCGAACGCCGCGTAACCTTCGCGGACTTTCTCGATGAATTCCATTTCGTACCCTGCTCTGAAAAAAAGGATCAGGGCTACGATAGTCGGCACGTGGCGTTTAAGTAACTAGCAAAACAGCTAGGTTTTACCGACGGTTCAATCTTCCAGCAGGCGGTAATGGGTCGCGCGCACCACCGCCTGTACGCGGTTCTTGGCGCCCAGTTTGTGCATGGCCGAGGCCAGGTGCAGGGTGACCACCGCCAGTGAGCGGCTCAATTGCGTGGCGATCTCGGCGGCGGTCAGGCCCTCGGCCGCCCATTTCAGGCACTCGCGCTCGCGCTTGGTCAGATGGATATGCGGGTAGGTGCGCAGCTCTTTGCTGAGCAACGGGTAGGCCGCTTCCTGCAAAGCGTGGGTGATCAAGCTGAAGTCCGCCAAGGTCTGCTGGGCATCTTCCAGCACCGTGCCGGCCTTGCCGGTGCGCAGGCCGGTCAGCGACGCGAAGCCGCCACGCGGCAGGTGGATCGGCACGGTGACGCCGCAGGTGAGTTGGCGTTCATGCAGGTAAGAGGACACGGGCGCATGGCACGGGTCGATGATCTTTTGCAGCGCCGTGTCGGCTTTGGCCTCATAGGACCACACGAACGGCGACACCGTGCTCAAGGCCAGATGCTGCACCGGGTCGATCTGGTAGAACCCTTCGCTGCACCATAACGCGTGCCAGTCCGACGGTGTGTTGCGCGACTCCAGCACCGAAGGCGTGATCAGCGAACCGTCCTGGTCGATGGGCACCGGCGTGTAGTCATACACCAACGCATCAAAGCCCAACTGCTGGGCGAGGATAAACGTGTTGTCGATCTGTTCATCCAGGCTCCTGCCGGGCATGAGGCGGTTGTTGAAGGCGGTAAGTTTGGACAGCATCCGTTCTGCTCCCGAATTCATTTGAATCTCGACTTGCTGCAAGTAGAATGCCACGCCCCGGCGAAGGACTGCCAGGCCAAACCTATAAGAACTACTAGGTTATGGACACGCGGCATCCTCGGTAGTGTTGGCCAGATCAACGGCCGCTACCTGCCAGGCCGATACAACACAAGGAATGTATGCATGTGGCGTGAAATTGCCCCCGACCAGCAGTACAACGTGCAAGTCGATGGCCATAACCTCGTGGCCTACAGCTTTGGCGACGGCGATGAGGTGCTTTTGTGTCTCAACGGCGGCCCGGGCCTGCCGTGTGACTACTTGCGCGACGCCCATGGCTGGCTCAAAGACCATAACCTGCGAGTGGTTGCATTCGATCAGCTTGGCACGGGCGCATCAGCCAGACCATCAGATGTTTCCCTGTGGGAAATTGGCCGTTATGTCGAAGAAGTCGAAACCGTACGCCAGGCCCTGGGCCTGGGCCGCGTGCATCTGCTCGGGCATTCGTGGGGCGGCTGGTTGGGCATCGAGTACGCCATCCACTATCCCGACGCCCTGAAAAGCCTGATCCTGGAAAACACCGTCGGCGATATTCCGCACCTGTCCCAGGAGCTTGAACGCCTGCGCGGCGCCCTCGGCAGCGAAACCGTGGCCATGATGCAGCGCCATGAGGCCATGGGCACCCTCGATCATCCGCAATACCAGGCCGCCATCACCTTGCTCAACTACCGCCACGTCTGCCGCCTGGATGAATGGCCGGAGCCGGTCAAGCGCTCCCTCGGCGACTGGAACATGGGCCCTTACGAAACCATGCAAGGCCCCAACGAATTCCTCTATATCGGCAACCTGAAGGACTGGAACCGCATCCCGGAGATGGCCGAGTTCAAGATGCCGATCCTGATCACCACCGGCCAGCACGACGAACTTACTCCCGCCTGTGCTCACCGCATGAAACTTGCGGCCACACACGCCGAACTGCATGTATTCCCCAACAGCAGCCATATGCCGTTTTATGAAGAGCCCCAGGCGTACTTTCCGGTGCTGCTGGACTTTCTCGCTCGCCACCGAGGCTGACGGATGAATCTTGCGCGTTACCGCTTCGTGCTGTCCCGGCCGCTGCAATTGCTGCCGGTGTTGTTTGGCATCAGCCTGATCACCTTTGTGCTGGTGCGCTCGATCCCCGGCGACCCGGCGCGCGCCTTGCTGGGCTCGCGCAGCACGCCGGACGCGCTGCTGAAAATCCGCGCCCAATACGGCCTGGACCAGCCCTTGTGGCTGCAATATTTCTACTTCCTCAAGAACCTGTTCAAGGGCGATCTCGGCCAGTCGCTGCTGTATAAGGTCGACGCGTTGAAACTGATCGTCACCCGTATCGAGCCGACGCTGGTGCTGGTGCTCGGCAGTGTGCTGCTGGCGCTGTTGATCGCGGTGCCGCTGGCCACCGTGGCGGCGCGCAACAAAGGCGGCTGGGCGGATAACCTGATTCGCGTGTTCACCACGGTCGGCCTGGGCATGCCGGCCTTCTGGCTGGGCTTGATGCTGATTCTGTTGCTCAGTGTGAAGTGGGGCTTGTTCCCGGTATCGGGCTACGGTCGCACGTTTACAGATAAAGCCCATCACATGGTCCTGCCGTGTTTGACCATTGCGCTGGCGCTGGCGGCAGTGCTGGTACGCAACCTGCGGGCGAGCATGCTGATGGAGTTGCAGGCCGACCATGTCACCGCCGCCCGCGCCCGTGGGTTATCGGAGGCGGCGGTGTTTCGTCGGCATGTGTTACCCAATTCCCTGGTGCCGGCGGTCAACCTGCTGGCGGTGAATATCGGCTGGCTGATCAGCGGCACGGTGGTGATCGAAAGCCTGTTCGCGATTCCCGGCATCGGCCAATTATTGGTGCGCGGTATTTTTACCCGCGACTACATGGTGGTGCAGGGCGTGGCCATGGTGCTGGCGTGTGCGACGGTGGTGGTCAACTTCGTCGCGGACGTGGCGACCGTGGCCCTCGACCCACGGGTGAAGATGCAATGAGCAGCCGCCCACTGATTGCGCCGTGGCGTTTGCGCCTGCGGTTTGGTTTTCGCAACGGCCGGCTGACCGCCGCATGGGGCTTGCTGATCCTGTTTATGTGGCTGGCGCTGGCGTTGTTCGCGCCGTGGATCGCGCCGTATGACCCGATTGCGCAGAACACCGATCTGAGTTTGTTGGCGCCCAGCCTTTCCCATCCATTTGGCACGGATAACTACGGTAGAGACATCCTTTCGAGGGTAATTTGGGGCGCGCGGATTGACCTGCAACTGGCCGTCATCGGCGTAATCTTCCCGTTCCTGATCGGCACTTTTATCGGCGCTGTTTCCGGCTACATCGGCGGGCGCTTCGACAGCCTGTGCATGCGCGTGATCGACGTGGTGCTGGCGTTCCCGTTCCTGGTGCTGATGCTGGCGATCATGGCGATTCTCGGGCCGGGCTTGCAGAGTTTTTATATCGCCATGGCGCTGGTGGGCTGGGTGTCGTATGCGCGGTTGATCCGCTCACAGATCCTGGTGCTCAAGGAAAGTGACTTTGCCCTGGCCGCCAAGAGCCTGGGCTTTGGCCATGGGCGCATTCTGTTCCGGCATTTGCTGCCCAATGCGATGTTTGGCTCGATTGTGTTTTCGATGTCCGACGCCGTGCTGGTGCTGCTCAACGGCGCTGCCGTGAGCTACCTGGGCCTGGGCGTGCAACCGCCGACGGCGGAGTGGGGCACGATGGTCGCCGAAGGGCAGGCGTTTATCACCACCGCCTGGTGGCTTTGCACCTTCCCGGGCCTGGCCATTGTGACCCTGGCCATGGGTTTCAGCCTGCTCGCCGATGGTGTGGCGCAAGTGTTGGGGGATCGTTCATGAGCCTGCTTCAGGTGCAGGACCTCAGCGTGATCGCCAACAATGGCGGGCGTGAGGTCACGCTGGTTGATCGTGTGTCCTTTGATTTGGCCGAAGGAGAAATCCTCGGCCTGGTGGGTGAAAGCGGCTCGGGCAAGACCCTGGCCTGTCGCGGCCTGATGCGGTTGTTGCCGTCGCCCAACCTGCGGGTGCAAGGCGGCGCTGTGCGCCTGGCTGGTCGCGACCTGTTGCAACTCGATGAGGCTGGCATGCGCGCCGTACGCGGTGGGCAACTGGGCATGATTTTCCAGAACCCCAGCAGTCACCTGGACCCGTTGATGCGCATCGGCGAGCAGATCGCCGAAGGTATCCGTTTGCATCAGGGCGCGTCGAAAAAAGACGCGCGCCTGCAAGCCATCGAGGTGTTGCGCCAGGTCGGTATTCCCGATCCCAAGGCGCGGGTCGACAACTACCCCCATGAGTTCTCCGGCGGCATGCGCCAGCGCGCGATGATCGCCGTGGCCCTGGGCTGCAACCCGCAAGTGCTGATTGCCGACGAGCCGACCACGGCGCTGGATGTGACGGTGCAGGCGCAGATCCTGCGCCTGTTACTGGAGCTGCGTGACCAGCGTGGCCTGGCGATCATCATGATCACCCATGACCTCGGCGTGGTGGCGCAGACCTGTGATTCCATCGCGGTGATGTACGCCGGGCGCTTGTGCGAACACGCGAGCAAATACGACGTGCTGGCCCATCCACAACACCCGTACACCGCCGGCCTTATCGATTGCCAACCCGCCCACAGCAGCGGCCACGCCTTGCTGCGCACCATCCCCGGCCAGCCGCCGTTACTGGATGCCTTGCCCAACGGTTGCCGCTTCAACCCGCGCTGCCCGCAAGCGGCGGCGTTGTGCACTGAGGTGCTGCCCGAAGGTGCGCGCGTGGCCTGCCACTATCCGCTCGGAGAGCGCCCATGAGTCTGTTGCAGATCAAGGACCTGGAGGTGCGGTTTGCCGCGTCCGGCACGGGGATGTTGGGCCTTAATAAACAGTGGGTGAGGGCGGTCAATGGTGTGTCGCTGAACCTGGCCGCAGGCGAAACCCTGGGGTTGGTGGGCGAGTCCGGCAGTGGCAAAAGCACGCTGGGGCGAGCCATTTTGCACCTCAACCCGATCAGCGCCGGGCAGGTGTTATTTGACGGCGTCGACATGGCGCGAGGCAGCGCGATCGACATCGCCCGTCTGCGGCATGAAACCGCGATGATTTTCCAGGACCCTTACGCCGCCCTGAACCCACGCCACAGCATTGGCGAAACCCTCGCCGAAGTGCTGCGGGTGCAGCGCAAGGTCGCCCCGCAGCAGATACCGGCTCGCGTGGTCGAGCTGCTTGAGCTGGTGGGCCTGCGCCCTGAACTTGCCAGCCGCAAACCCGGCTCCCTCAGTGGTGGCCAGTGCCAGCGCGTCGGCATCGCCCGCGCCCTGGCGGTGGAGCCGCGCCTGATCATTGCCGATGAGTGCGTGGCGGCCCTGGATGTGTCGATCCAGGGCCAGATCATCAACCTGTTGCTGGAACTGCAACAGCGCATGAACCTGGCGATCCTGTTTATTGCCCATGACCTGGCCATTGTGCGGCGCCTGTGCGACCGCGTGGCGGTGATGTACCTGGGCAAGATCGTCGAAAAAGGGCCGGTGGAGGCGGTGTTTACGGCGCCGCGCCACCCGTATACGGCGGCGTTGATCGAGGCGATTCCCGAGATCGATCCGCACCGGCCGTTGCCGGCAGAGCCGTTGCCCGGTGAGCCGCCAAGCCCGCTGAAGTTGCCCACCGGCTGCGCCTTTCACCCGCGCTGCCGGCACGCCCGGACGATGTGTTCCGTGGTATTGCCGCCGACCCATTACCTGCACGAGCATCGGTACAGTTGCGTGCTTGAAGAACCGCTGAGCCTTTCCTGCCATTCATAGACAAGGAGTTATGACATGCAAACCCGTCACTTGAAGTTGCTCGCCGCCGCGACACTGACCGCCTGGTCCCTCACCGCCGGGCTGGCTCATGCCGCCGGTGTGCTGACCATCGGCTGCCGTGAAGACAGCACCACGTTCGACCCGATCAAAAGCGCACAGAACCGCGATACGTGGGTGTTCGCCAACGTCTACGACACCCTGGTGCGCGTGGATAACCTGGGCACCAAGATGGAGCCGGGCCTGGCCGAAAGCTGGGAGATTTCCAGGGACGGCCTGACCTACACCTTCAAGCTGCGTGACGCCAAGTTCTCCGATGGCTCGGCGATCACCGCCGCTGACGCCGCGTTCAGCCTGTTGCGCATCCGCGACAACAAGGCGTCGCTGTGGGCGGATCCGTTCAACCTGATCAACACGGCCAAGGCCAGCGACCCGCAGACCCTGGTGGTCACCCTGAAAACCCCGGCTGTGGCCTTCCTCTCGCAACTGGCCTCGCCGACGGTGTCGATCCTGTCGGAAAAGGCCATGACCACGATGGGCGAAGACGCCTACTCGGAAAACCCGGTGACCTCCGGCGCGTTTACCGTGGAGGAATGGCGCAAGGGCGACCGCGTGATCCTCAAGAAGAACCCGAACTTCTGGCAGGCCAGGAATGTGAGCCTGGATGGCGTGGAGTGGGTCTCGGTCACCGACGACAACACGCGCATGCGCATGGTGCAGAACAACGAGCTGGACACGGCGATCTTCGTACCGTTCTCCCGCGTGGAAGAGCTGAAGAAAGACAAAAACGTGGTGATCCACGCCGACCCGTCGACCCGCGAAGATCACCTGCTGATCAACCACGCCCACGGCCTGCTGGCCAAGCCACAGGTGCGCGAGGCGCTGGACATGGCCATCGACAAACAGTCGCTGGTCAAGACCGCCACTTACGGCCAAGGCACCGTGGCCTATTCCTACATCCCCAAAGGCTCGCTGTACCACTACGCCAATAACCTGCAACGCCCGTATGACCCAACCGCCGCCAAGAAACTGCTGGAAGAAGCCGGCGCCAAGGACTTGAAACTCAACTACGTGGTCAACGCCGGCAACGAAGCCGACGAGCAGATTGCGGTGATCATCAAGGACCAGTTGGCCAAGGTGGGCGTGACCGCCAACCTGCAAAAGGTCGACCCGACCCAAAGCTGGCAGATGCTGGTGGACGGTGAGTACGATATTTCGGTGATGTACTGGACCAACGACATCCTCGACCCGGACCAGAAGACCACCTTCGTGCTCGGCCACGACACCAACCAGAACTACATGACCCGCTACAAGAACGACAAGGTCAAGGAACTGGTGGCGCAGGCACGAATCGAGGCCGACCCGGTCAAGCGTGAGCAAATGTACGTGGAATTGCAGAAACTGGCGAAGCAGGATGTGAACTGGATTGACCTGTACTACAGCCCGTACATCAACATCTCACGCAAGAACGTGAGCAACTTCCTGCAGAATCCGCTGGGGCGTTTTACCCTTGAGGAAGTGGTGAAGAACTAACGGTCACCGCTAAGCAAATGTGGGAGCTGGCTTGTGTGGGAGCTGGCTTGCCTGCGATGGTATCAACTCGGTTTAACAGATAGACCGAGTTGCCCGCATCGCAGGCAAGCCAGCTCCCACATGAACTCAGTTCACATTTTGGGTTTGTGCAGTGTCAGGTGTTACTGCGCATCAAACGCCTGCCCATTGATCCCCGCGCTGTCCGGCCCCATCAGGTACAGGTACACCGGCATGATGTCTTCCGGTGCAGGCCTTTCCATCGGGTTTTCCCCCGGGTACGCCTGGGCGCGCATGCTGGTGCGTGTACCGCCCGGGTTGATGCTGTTGGCGCGTACCGATGCCACGTCTTCCAGCTCATCGGCCAGGGTTTGCATCAAACCTTCGGTGGCAAACTTCGACACGCCATAAGCCCCCCAATACGCCCGACCCTTGCGCCCGACGCTGCTGGAGGTGAACACCACCGACGCATCCTGGGACAGCTTGAGCAGTGGCAAGAGTGTGCTGGTCAGCATGAACATCGCGTTGACGTTCACGTGCATCACGCGCATGAAGTTCTCACCGGACAACTGCTCGATCGGCGTGCGTGGGCCGATGATCGAGGCGTTGTGCAGCAGGCCGTCGAGACGGCCGAATGCTTTTTCGATCATCGCTGCCAGCTCATCGTATTGATGGGGCAGGGCGGTTTCCAGGTTGAACGGAATCACCACCGGCTGCGGCTGGCCGGCCGCTTCGATCTCGTCATACACCTGGGCCAGGTTGGCTTCGGTCTTGCCCAGCAACAGCACGGTGGCGCCATGGGCGGCATAGGTTTTTGCCGCCGCCGCGCCGATCCCGCGACCGGCACCGGTCACCAGGATTACCCGGTCTTTGAGCAGTTCTGGACGTGCGGAGTAATCAAACATAAAAAACCTCGACAGAATTCAAGCTGATACAGGCCTTGAAGTGGAATCCATTTCAGGTGGGAGCTGGCTTGCCTGCGATGGCGGAGTATCAGTCACCGCTAGTGCTGGCTGGCAGACCGCTATCGCAGGCAAGCCAGCTCCCACAGTGATCTCAGTGCTCGAACAATCAGCAACTGCACAGTGCGTTATCCAGCACCTTGCGCAGTTCCAGCGGATGGTCCACCACCACGTCGGCGCCCCAGTTGCGTGGGTTGTCGTCCGGGTGGATGTAGCCGAAGGTGACCGCTGCGGTGCGGGTGCCGGCGTCGCGGCCAGACTCGATATCGCGCAGGTCATCGCCCACGAACAGCACGCTGGCCGGGTCCAGGTCGAGCATCTTGCACGCCAGGATCAGCGGCTCGGGGTCGGGCTTGCTGTGCTTCACGTGGTCAGGGCAGATCAGCAGCGCCGAACGTTCGGCCAGGCCCAGTTGCTGCATGATCGGCTCGGCAAAACGCAGCGGCTTGTTGGTGACCACGCCCCACACCAGGTGGGACTTCTCGATGTCCTGCAGCAGTTCTTCCATGCCGTCGAACAGTTTGCTGTGGATCGCGCAGCCTTTGAGGTAACGCTCCAGAAACTCCTGGCGCAACTCTTCAAAGCCTGGCGATTCGGGGTCCATCGAGAAGGTCACGGCGACCATCGCCCGCGCACCGCCGGAAATTTCATCGCGGATATGCTGTGGGTTGATCGGCTCCAGGCCTCGGTCGGCGCGCATGGCCTGGCAGATCGCGATAAAGTCCGGCGCGGTGTCCAGCAAGGTGCCGTCCATGTCGAAGAGAACTGCTCGCAACTTCACAGGCTTACTCCTCGCGCAGGGTCTGGATCATGTAATTGACGTCAACGTCGCTCGCCAGCTTGTAGTGCTTGGTCAGCGGGTTGTAGGTCAGGCCGATGATGTCCTTGACGGTCAGCCCGGCCTGACGGCTCCAGGCGCCCAGCTCGCTTGGGCGGATGAATTTCTTGAAGTCGTGGGTGCCGCGCGGCAGCAACTTCATGATGTATTCGGCGCCGATGATCGCGAACAGATAAGCCTTGGGGTTGCGGTTGATGGTGGAGAAGAACACCTGGCCGCCGGGCTTGACCATACGGAAGCACGCGCGGATCACCGAAGACGGGTCTGGCACGTGCTCGAGCATCTCCAGGCAAGTGACCACGTCGAACTGCTCGGGCATCTCTTCGGCCAGGGCTTCGGCGGTGATCTGGCGGTATTCGACGCTCACGCCGGATTCCAGCTGGTGCAGTTGGGCCACGGCCAGCGGCGCTTCGCCCATGTCGATGCCCATCACGGTAGCGCCGCGCTGGGCCATGGCTTCGCTGAGGATGCCGCCGCCGCAACCGACGTCCAGCACCTTCTTGCCGGCCAGGCTGACGCGCTCGTCAATCCAGTTGACGCGCAGCGGGTTGATGTCGTGCAGCGGTTTGAACTCGCTTTCGCGGTCCCACCAGCGGTGGGCCAGGGCTTCAAACTTGGCGATTTCGGCGTGGTCGACGTTGCTCATGGTGAATCCTCTAAATCTGATAAATCGGTTATTCAGCCCTGAACGCTGGGTTCAAGACCTTCGTTATTCGCTGTGCCCGCTGATCCGTTGGCCCCAGGCGATGGCCGTGGCGGTCAACTGCTGTTCATCCATGCGGGTCAATCGCCGGTCGTCGAGCAACTGCTTGCCGGCGACCCAAAGGTGTTTCACACACTCGCGCCCGGTGGCATATATAAGCGTTGAGACCGGGTCGTAGATCGGTTGTTGCGCCAGCCCCGAAAGATCAAAGGCGACGATATCCGCCGCCTTGCCGACTTCCAGCGAGCCAATCTCGCTGTCCAGGCCCATGGCACGTGCCCCATTGAGCGTAGCCATGCGCAGGGCGCGATGGGCGTCCAGGGCGGTGGCCGAGCCGGCGACGGCCTTGGCCAGCATCGCCGCCGTGCGGGTTTCGCCCAGCAGGTCGAGGTCATTGTTGCTGGCCGCGCCGTCGGTGCCGATAGCCACGTTCACCCCAGCCTGCCACAGACGCTCCACCGGGCAAAAGCCGCTGACCAGTTTCAGGTTCGATTCCGGGCAATGGATGACGCTGGTGTTACTTTCTACCAGCAAAGCCAGGTCGTCCTCGCTGATTTGGGTCATATGAACGGCCTGGAAGCGTGGGCCGAGCAGGCCCAGACGGCCCAGGCGCGCCAGCGGTCGTTCGCCGGTCTTGTCCACGGCTTGTTGCACTTCGAAGGCGGTTTCGTGCACATGCATATGGATGGCGGCGTCCAGCTCTTCGGCGATCACGCGGATTTTTTCCAGGTTCTCATCGCTTACGGTGTAGGGCGCGTGGGGGCCGAAGGTGATCTTGATGCGTGTGTGGTGCTTGAGGTCGCCGAACAGCTCCACGCCCTGACGGATCGCCTCATCGGCGCTGCTGGCGCCGGGAATCGGGAAGTCGAGGATCGGCAGCGCGATCTGCGCGCGCATGCCGCTGTTGTGTACGCAGTCGCTGGCGACCTTGGGGTAGAAGTACATGTCCGAGAAGCAGGTGATGCCGCCCTTGAGCTGCTCGGCGATGGCCAGGTCGGTGCCGTCGCGCACGAAGGCTTCATCGACCCATTTGGCTTCGGCGGGCCAGATGTGTTTTTCCAGCCAGGTCATCAGCGGCAGATCGTCGGCCAGGCCGCGAAACAGGCTCATCGCCGCGTGGCCGTGGGCGTTGATCAAGCCGGGGCTGAGCAGCATGCCCGGCAGTTCGCGAACCTCGCTGGCCGCAAGCTTCAAGGCCGCCGCCCGTGGCCCGATAAACGCAATGCGCCCGTCACGGATGCCCAGGCCGTGCTCCTTGAGCACCACGCCAGCGGGTTCGACAGGTACCAGCCAGGTTGGCAGCAGCAATAAGTCGAGCGGGGCGGCAGTGGAGGTCATCGCAGGCTTCTTCCCAGGCAGCTATAAAAGAAGGGCGAAGTATACCCGAGCGTCTTGGCTGGCGGATCGCTATAATCGGCGGCTTTTGTTCATGAGTGCGGGGTAAGGGATGCGCGACCGACTGTTAGCTGCAGAGAAAGTGAAGGCCATCGATTGGCGTGATGGCGCACTGCACCTGCTCGATCAGCGTGCCTTGCCCTCGCGGGAAACCTGGGTGGCCTGCACTACGGTGGCTGACGTCGCCCAGGCCATTCGCAACATGACGGTGCGCGGCGCGCCGGCCATCGGCATCAGTGCCGCCTACGGCCTGGTGCTGGCCGCCCGCGAGCGGATCGCCGAGGGCGGTGACTGGCAGGCAGCGTGGGAAGAAGACTACGCGCTGCTGGCCGATAGCCGTCCGACCGCCGCGAACCTGTTCTGGGCCTTGAAGCGCATGCGTGACCGCCTCGATCGGGTCAAAAAGCACGCAGACCCGCTGGCGGTGCTGGAAGCCGAAGCCATTGCGATCCACGAAAGCGACCGCGAAGCCAACCTGGTCATGGCCCAATTGGGCCTGGAGCGCATTCGCAAGCACCAGGGCAACGCCCAGGCGATCCTTACCCATGGCAATGCGGGCGCCCTCGCCACCGGCGGTGTGGGCACCGCCCTTGGGGTTATCCGCGCGGCGTTCCTGGAGGGTTTGGTCGAACATGTCTACGTCAATGAAACCCGCCCGTGGCTGCAAGGCTCGCGGCTGACGGCCTGGGAGTTGGCGGGCGAGGGTATCCCGGCCACGGTGAATGCCGACTCGGCCGGTGCGCATATCCTCAAGACCAAAGGCGTGACCTGGGTCGTGGTCGGCGCCGACTGCATTGCGGCCAATGGTGATGTGATCGGCCCGATCGGCACTTATCAATTGGCGGTGTGTGCCATGCACCACGGCGTGCGTTTTATGGTGGTGGCGCCCAGTTCGACCCTCGATTTGATGATGGCCACCGGTGATGATGTCAGCCTGGAAGAGCGTGATGCGGCGGAGTTGCTGGCGGTTAACGGTCAGCGATTGAAGGTTGCGGCGTTTAATCCGGTCTTCGATGTGACGCCGGCGGATCTGATTGATGTGATCGTGACCGAAAAAGGCATCGTCGAACGGCCTGATACTGCCAAGCTGGCCAAGTTGATGTGCCGTAAGCGCCTGCATTGAGGACTTTGGTGGCTGTTGGATCGCTATCGCAGGCAAGCCAGCTCCCACCTTTGTTTTGTGAATACATTCAAAATGTGGGAGCGGGCTTGCCCGCGATTGGCCCTGTAAGTCAATAAAACCCTTGGATCCAGCCTCAAAAAACAGCACCCACCCCGCTCTGAGCCTCTCTCGTCCCCCTCAAGCCTGTCATCCGTCAAATTACTAGCCTCCATGCGCATCAGGGGGATAGGTGCGTGGCGGCGATTGTGATAACATCCGGCGGTTTCCAGGGCCGCCCCGAGGGGTTGCCCATAACGTGCAGATCCGTGTCATAACTCGTTGATTTGTCGTAAGTCGTTGTCAGGCACTCTGCCAGCAACGGCGAGCTTCGTTCGTCCCATATGGATGTGACGAGGTTTCACCCGAAAAAGGAATCAGGCTTCTCATGGGCGAACTGGCCAAAGAAATCCTCCCGGTCAATATCGAAGACGAGCTGAAACAGTCCTACCTCGACTACGCGATGAGCGTAATTGTCGGGCGGGCACTGCCTGATGCGCGCGATGGCTTGAAGCCCGTGCACCGGCGTGTGCTGTTCGCGATGAGCGAGCTGGGTAACGACTGGAACAAGCCGTACAAGAAATCTGCCCGTGTTGTCGGTGACGTGATCGGTAAGTATCACCCTCACGGCGACACTGCGGTGTACGACACCATCGTTCGGATGGCCCAGCCGTTTTCCCTGCGCTACCTGCTGGTAGACGGCCAGGGCAACTTCGGTTCGGTCGACGGCGACAATGCTGCGGCCATGCGATACACCGAAGTGCGCATGACCAAGCTGGCGCACGAACTGCTGGCCGACCTGCACAAAGAAACCGTGGACTGGGTGCCGAACTACGACGGCACCGAAATGATCCCGGCCGTCATGCCAACCCGTATTCCCAACCTGCTGGTCAACGGCTCCAGCGGTATCGCCGTGGGCATGGCCACCAACATCCCGCCGCACAACCTCGGTGAAGTCATCGACGGTTGCCTGGCCCTCATCGACAACCCTGAGCTGACCGTCGATGAGCTGATGCAATACATCCCCGGTCCGGACTTCCCGACCGCCGCGATCATCAACGGTCGTGCCGGCATCATCGAAGCCTACCGCACCGGCCGTGGCCGCATTTACATGCGCGCCCGCTCGATGATCGAAGACATCGACAAGGTCGGTGGCCGCCAGCAGATCGTTATCACCGAACTGCCTTACCAGCTGAACAAGGCGCGTCTGATCGAGAAGATCGCCGAGCTGGTTAAAGAGAAGAAGCTCGAAGGCATCACCGAACTGCGCGACGAGTCCGACAAAGACGGTATGCGCGTGGTGATCGAGCTGCGTCGTGGCGAAGTGCCTGAGGTGATCCTCAACAACCTCTACGCCCAGACCCAGCTGCAAAGCGTGTTTGGTATCAACGTGGTGGCCCTGATCGACGGCCGCCCGCGCATCCTGAACCTCAAGGACCTGCTCGAAGCCTTCGTGCGTCACCGCCGCGAAGTGGTCACCCGCCGCACCGTGTTCGAACTGCGCAAGGCCCGCGAGCGCGGCCACATCCTGGAAGGCCAGGCGGTAGCGCTGTCGAACATCGACCCGGTGATCGCGCTGATCAAGGCTTCGCCGACGCCGTCGGAAGCCAAGGAAGCCCTGATCAAGATGCCGTGGGAATCCAGCGCCGTCGTGGCGATGGTTGAACGTGCCGGTGCCGATTCGTGCCGTCCGGAAACCCTGGACCCGCAATACGGCCTGCGCGACGGCAAGTACTTCCTGTCGCCGGAACAGGCCCAGGCCATCCTGGAACTGCGTTTGCACCGCCTGACCGGCCTGGAGCACGAGAAACTGCTGGCCGAATACCAGGAGATTCTCAACCAGATCGGCGAGCTGATCCGCATCCTCAACAGCGCTGTGCGCCTGATGGAAGTGATCCGCGAAGAGCTGGAAGTGATCCGTGCCGAATACGGCGACGTGCGCCGCACCGAAATCCTCGATGCGCGCCTCGACCTGACCCTGGGTGACATGATCCCGGAAGAAGAGCGTGTGGTGACCATCTCCCACGGTGGCTACGCCAAGACCCAGCCATTGGCTGCATACCAGGCTCAGCGTCGTGGCGGTAAAGGCAAATCGGCTACCGGCGTGAAGGATGAGGACTACATCGCTCACCTGCTGGTTGCCAACAGCCACACCACGCTGCTGCTGTTCTCCAGCAAAGGCAAGGTGTACTGGCTCAAGACCTACGAAATCCCGGAAGCCTCCCGCGCTGCCCGTGGTCGTCCGCTGGTCAACCTGCTGCCGCTGGACAGTGATGAATACATCACCACCATGTTGCCGGTCGAGGAATACACCGAAGGTCACTTCATCTTCATGGCCACCGCCAAAGGCACCGTGAAGAAGACCCCGCTGGAATCCTTCAGCCGTCAGCGCAGCGTGGGCCTGATCGCCCTGGAGCTGGACGAAGGCGACGTACTGATCTCTGCGGCCATCACCGACGGCGAGCGTGAAGTCATGCTGTTCTCCGACGGCGGTAAAGTGACACGCTTCAAGGAATCCGACGTTCGCGCCATGGGCCGTACCGCCCGCGGTGTGCGCGGCATGCGTCTGCCGGAAGGGCAGAAGCTGATTTCGATGCTGATCCCGGAAGAAGGCAGCCAGATCCTCACCGCTTCGGCGCGTGGTTACGGCAAGCGCACCGCCATCAGCGAGTTCCCGGAGTACAAGCGTGGCGGCCAGGGCGTGATCGCCATGGTCAGCAACGACCGCAACGGCCGTCTGGTCGGCGCGGTGCAGGTGCTCGATGGCGAGGAAATCATGCTGATTTCCGACCAGGGCACTCTGGTGCGTACCCGTGTGGCCGAAGTCTCGAGCCTGGGCCGTAACACCCAGGGCGTGACGCTGATCAAGCTGGCCAGCGACGAAACGCTGGTAGGCCTGGAGCGCGTCCAGGAACCATCGGAAGTCGAAGGCGAAGAGCTGGAAGGCGAAGACGGTGCGGTATTCGATGGCGAGGTGATCGCAACCGGCGATGACAACGTCGACGAGCCAACCCTCGATGCTGCCGCAGACGAAGAAGAACCGCAGGAATAAGCGGACACACAGGGGGCGGATGAAGATTCGCCCCCTTGTTGTTTGTGTCCCCTTTGAAATACAGGTCTTTGGTCTGGCTTCGATCCCTGTGGGAGCTGGCTTGCCTGCGATAGCATCACCGCGGTATCACTGCAACTACCGCGGTGCCTGTATCGCAGGCAAGCCAGCTCCCACATGGGCTCGCTCCAGCGCAAGGCCGTTGCCGAACATGATTGCAGCCCCAACCAGATCAGAGTGAGATTGGATGTGAGCAAGAGAGCCTATAACTTCTGTGCCGGTCCCGCGGCGCTTCCTGAAGCAGTCCTGCAGCGTGCGCAGGGTGAACTCCTCGACTGGCATGGAAAAGGCCTCTCCGTGATGGAAATGAGCCATCGCAGCGATGAGTTCGTGTCCATCGCCACCAAGGCCGAGCAGGATCTGCGCGACTTGCTGGGCATCCCATCCAACTACAAAGTGCTGTTCCTGCAAGGCGGCGCGAGTCAGCAGTTCGCGCAGATTCCGCTGAACCTGTTGCCCGAAGACGGCACTGCCGACTATATCGACACCGGTATCTGGGGCCAGAAGGCGATTGAAGAGGCTTCGCGCTACGGTCACGTCAACGTGGCAGGCACCGCCAAGCCTTACGACTACTTCGCCATTCCCGGTCAGAACGAGTGGAAGCTGTCCAAAGACGCGGCCTACGTGCACTACGTTGCCAACGAAACCATCGGCGGCCTGGAGTTTGACTGGGTGCCGGAAGTGGGCGACGTGCCGTTGGTGTGCGACATGTCTTCGGACATCCTGTCGCGCCCGATCGATGTGTCCAAATACGGCATGATCTACGCCGGTGCGCAGAAGAACATCGGCCCGAGCGGCATCCTGGTCAACATCATCCGCGAAGACCTGCTGGGCCGCGCGCGTTCGCTGTGCCCGACCATGCTCAACTACAAGGTCGCGGCCGATAACGGCTCGATGTACAACACCCCGCCGGCGTTTGCCTGGTACCTTTCCGGCCTGGTGTTCGAGTGGCTGAAAGAGCAGGGCGGTGTCGCCGCCATGGGCAAGCTCAACGAAGAGAAGAAGCGCACCCTGTACGACTTCATCGACGCCAGCGGCCTGTACAGCAACCCGATCAACCTCACCGACCGCTCGTGGATGAACGTACCGTTCCGCCTGGCCGATGACCGCCTGGACAAGCCATTCCTGGCCGGTGCCGACGCACGTGGCCTGCTGAACCTCAAGGGCCACCGTTCGGTCGGTGGCATGCGCGCCTCCATCTACAACGCTGTCGACATCCACGCGATCAACGCGCTGGTTGCCTACATGGCAGAGTTCGAAAAGGAACACGGCTAATGTCTGAGCAAGAACTCAAGGCCCTGCGTGTACGCATCGACAGCCTGGACGAGAAAGTCCTGGAGCTGATCAGTGAACGTGCGCGCTGCGCCCAGGAAGTCGCCCGCGTGAAGATGGCGTCCCTGGCTGAAGGCGAAGTGCCGGTGTTCTACCGGCCTGAGCGCGAAGCCCAGGTGCTCAAGCGCGTGATGGAACGCAACAAGGGCCCGCTGGGCAACGAAGAGATGGCGCGGTTGTTCCGTGAAATCATGTCGTCGTGCCTGGCGCTGGAGCAGCCGCTGAAAGTGGCGTACCTCGGCCCGGAAGGCACCTTCACCCAAGCCGCGGCCATGAAGCATTTCGGCCACGCGGTGATCAGCAAGCCGATGGCGGCCATCGACGAAGTGTTCCGCGAAGTGGCGGCCGGTGCGGTGAACTTTGGCGTGGTGCCGGTGGAAAACTCCACCGAAGGCGCGGTCAACCACACGCTGGACAGCTTCCTTGAGCACGACATGGTGATCTGCGGCGAAGTCGAACTGCGCATTCACCACCACCTGCTGGTGGGCGAGAGCACCAAGACCGACAGCATCAGCCGTATCTACTCCCACGCCCAATCCCTGGCCCAGTGCCGCAAGTGGCTGGACGCGCATTACCCGAATGTCGAGCGCGTGGCGGTGTCCAGCAACGCCGAAGCGGCCAAGCGGGTCAAGGGTGAGTGGAACTCGGCGGCTATCGCAGGTGACATGGCTGCGGGGCTGTACGGCCTGACGCGCCTGGCCGAAAAAATCGAAGACCGCCCGGATAACTCCACGCGCTTTTTGATGATCGGCAGCCAGGAAGTGCCGCCCACCGGCGACGACAAGACCTCGATCATCGTCTCCATGAGCAACAAGCCCGGCGCGCTGCATGAATTGCTGGTGCCGTTCCACGATAACGGGATTGACCTGACGCGCATCGAAACTCGCCCTTCGCGCAGCGGTAAATGGACGTATGTGTTCTTTATCGACTTCATCGGCCACCACCGCGACCCGCTGGTTAAAGGTGTGCTGGAGAAAATCAGTCAGGAAGCCGTGGCACTCAAGGTGCTGGGCTCTTACCCGAAAGCGGTTTTGTGAGGCTTTAACATGAGTGGCAACTTCCTCGCCCTGGCTCAGCCGGGCGTGCAACAACTGTCGCCTTACGTTCCAGGCAAGCCTGTGGACGAGCTGGCGCGTGAGTTGAATCTGGACCCGTCGAAGATCGTAAAGCTGGCCAGTAACGAAAACCCGCTGGGCCCAAGCCCAAAAGTGTTGGCGGCGATTCGTGAAGAATTGACTGAGCTGACCCGCTACCCGGACGGCAATGGCTTCGCCCTCAAGTCGCTGCTGGCCGAGAACTGCCGCGTTGAGCTGAACCAGGTCACCCTGGGCAACGGTTCCAACGACATTCTTGAGCTGGTCGGCCGTGCGTACCTGGCCCCAGGCCTGAATGCGGTGTTCAGTGAGCACGCGTTCGCCGTCTACCCGATCGTGACCCAGGCCGTGGGCGCTGATGCCCGCGTCATTCCTGCCAAGGATTGGGGCCATGACCTGCCGGCCATGCTGGCGGCCATCGACGCGCAAACCCGCGTGGTGTTTATCGCCAACCCGAACAACCCGACCGGCACCTGGTTCGACGCTCAGGCGCTGAACGACTTCCTGCAGGACGTGCCCGAGCACGTGCTGGTGGTGCTGGACGAGGCCTACATCGAATACGCCGAAGGCAGTGACCTGCCGGATGGCCTGGATTTCCTGGCGGCTTACCCGAACCTGCTGGTGTCGCGCACCTTCTCCAAGGCTTACGGCCTGGCGTCGCTGCGCGTGGGTTACGGCTTGTCCACTGCTGTGGTGGCCGATGTGCTCAATCGCGTGCGCCAGCCGTTCAACGTCAACAGTCTCGCCCTGGCGGCGGCGTGTGCGGCGGTCAAGGATGCCGAGTACCTGGAAGAAGGTCGTCGCATCAACGAAAGCGGCATGCAGCAGCTGCAGGATGGTTTCCGTGAGTTGGGCCTGGGCTGGATCCCTTCCAAGGGCAACTTCATTTGTGTGGACCTCGGCCAAGTCGCTGCGCCGGTGTTCCAGGGCCTGCTGCGTGAGGGCGTGATCGTGCGCCCGGTGGCCAACTATGGCATGCCGAACCACCTGCGTATCACCATTGGCTTGCCGGCTGAAAACAGTCGCTTCCTGGAGGCGTTGGCCAAGGTTCTGGCTCGTGGTTGATGTCACTGTATTGCAACCTGCTGTGCCTATGATCGGTCGCCTGGTGGTGGTCGGCCTGGGGTTGATTGGTGGTTCCTTCGCCAAGGGCCTGCGTGAAAGCGGGCTGTGCGGCGAAGTGGTCGGTGTGGACCTGGACCCGCAATCACGCAAGCTGGCGGTGGAGCTGGGTGTGGTGGATCGCTGTGAGGCCGACCTGGCGCTGGCGTGCCAGGGCGCGGATGTGATCCAGCTCGCCGTGCCGATCCTGGCGATGGAGAAGTTGCTGGCCTTGCTGGCCGACATGGACCTCGGGCAGGCGATCCTCACGGACGTCGGCAGTGCCAAAGGCAATGTGGTGCGCGCCGCCAAACTCGCGTTTGGTGGCATGCCGGCGCGTTTTGTACCGGGCCATCCGATTGCCGGTTCCGAGCAGAGCGGTGTCGAGGCATCCAATGCGCAGTTGTTCCGTCGCCACAAGGTGATTCTGACGCCGCTTGAGCAGACCGATCCGGCGGCCTTGGCGGTGGTGGATCGCCTGTGGCGCGAGTTGGGCGCGGATGTCGAGCATATGCAGGTTGAGCGCCACGACGAAGTGTTGGCGGCGACCAGCCATTTGCCGCACTTGCTGGCCTTTGGCTTGGTGGATTCTCTGGCCAAGCGCAACGAAAACCTTGAGATTTTCCGTTACGCCGCCGGCGGCTTTCGCGATTTCACGCGGATTGCCGGCAGTGACCCGGTGATGTGGCACGACATCTTCCTCGCCAATCGCGAAGCGGTGTTGCGCACCCTGGACACCTTTCGCAGCGACCTCGACGCCTTGCGCGATGCGGTTGATGCGGGTGATGGCCACCAATTATTGGGCGTGTTCACCCGTGCGCGGGTAGCGCGCGAACATTTCAGCAAGATCCTGGCGCGCCGGGCCTACATGGAAACCGCTGTGAACGCCGATGAGCAGACCTTTCTCGCCAACCCGGGCGGCCGCTTGAGCGGGCAGATCCGGGTGCCGGGCGACAAGTCGATCTCCCATCGCTCGATCATGCTGGGTTCATTGGCCGACGGCGTGACCGAAGTCGAAGGTTTCCTCGAGGGCGAAGATGCCCTGGCAACCTTGCAGGCGTTTCGTGACATGGGCGTGGTCATTGAAGGGCCGCACCACGGGCGCGTGACGATTCATGGTGTGGGTTTGCACGGTTTGCAGCCGGCACCGGGGCCGATCTACCTGGGGAATTCCGGCACGTCGATGCGCTTGCTGTCCGGGTTGCTCGCGGGGCAGCGCTTTGACAGTGTGTTGACCGGTGATGCATCGCTGTCCAAGCGCCCGATGAACCGCGTGGCCAAGCCGCTGCGAGAAATGGGTGCGGTGATCGAGACCGGGCCGGACGGGCATCCGCCGCTGACGATTCGCGGTGGCCAGGCGCTCAAGGGCCTGGACTATTCGATGCCGATGGCCAGTGCGCAGGTGAAATCCTGCCTGTTGCTGGCCGGGTTGTATGCCGAGGGCAAAACCTCGGTGACCGAGCCTGCGCCGACCCGTGACCATACCGAGCGGATGTTGCGTGGGTTTGGTTACCCGGTGGCGGTGGAGGGCGCTACAGCCTCGGTCGAACCGGGCCATGCATTGACCGCTACACAGATAGAAGTGCCGGGGGATATTTCCTCTTCGGCGTTTTTCCTGGTGGCGGCTTCGATTGCCGAGGGCTCCGAGTTGTTGCTGGAGCACGTTGGCGTCAACCCGACCCGCACCGGTGTGATCGATATCCTGCGGCTGATGGGCGCGGATATCACCCTGGAAAACCCGCGTGAAGTGGGTGGCGAACCGGTTGCCGACCTGCGCGTGCGCGCCGCTGCGCTAAAAGGCATCGAGATTCCCGAAGCCCTGGTGCCGCTGGCGATCGACGAATTCCCGGTGTTGTTCGTGGCGGCGGCCTGCGCCGAAGGGCGCACCGTGCTGCGTGGCGCCGAAGAACTGCGGGTCAAGGAGTCCGACCGCATCCAGGTCATGGCCGATGGTCTGTTGGCCCTTGGCGTGAAGTGTGAACCGACACCTGATGGGATTATCATTGACGGTGGCCCAATGGGCGGTGGCGAAGTGCAATCCCAGGGTGATCACCGCATTGCCATGGCGTTCAGCGTGGCCTCCTTGCGGGCGGCGGCGCCGATTCGTATCCGTGACTGCGCCAATGTAGCTACGTCTTTTCCGAACTTTCTTACACTGTGTGCCCATGTCGGCATCCGTGTTGCCCAAGAGGCTCAATTGTGAATATCAAAGCACCGGTGATTACCATCGACGGGCCGAGCGGCTCGGGCAAAGGCACGATCGCCGGCATTCTGGCCAAGCGCCTGGGCTGGTGCCTGCTCGATTCCGGCGCGCTGTACCGCCTGCTGGCCTTTGCCGCACGCAACCATGGCGTCGACCTGACCAACGAAGAATCCCTGAAGCTGCTGGCGGCGCACCTTGATGTGCAGTTCGTCGGCGCGACGGAAGGTCATCCGCAACGCATCATCCTCGAAGGTGATGACGTGACCGATGATCTGCGCAACGAACAAGTCGGCTCCTGGGCCTCCCAGGTTGCCGCGCTGCCGGCCGTGCGCGACGCATTGCTGCAGCGCCAGCGGGCGTTTCAGGAGCCGCCGGGCCTGGTGGCTGATGGCCGTGACATGGGCACCGTGGTGTTTCCCGAGGCGCCGCTGAAGATTTTCCTGACCGCCAGCGCCGAGGAGCGTGCTCGCCGCCGTTACTTGCAGTTGAAGGGCAAAGTCGATGGTGTTAGTCTGTCGAGTCTGCTAGATGAGATCCGTGCACGCGATGAGCGTGATACCCAGCGTGCGGTAGCCCCGCTAAAGCCGGCGGCTGACGCCATACAGCTGGATTCCACGGAGTTGTCCATCGAGCAGGTGCTGGAACGCATCTTGAGTGAAATCGCCATTCGCGATATCGCCGGGTGATCAAGAAGGCCGCAGGGGACCAGTCATAGTCCTGCGGTGGCTTCTTTTAACTGAAACTGACCCACACCGTCTGGGGTGTGGAGATGGGCGTATTCTTCGCCCTTATCAACAGGAATTAAAATGAGCGAAAGCTTTGCGGAACTCTTTGAAGAAAGCCTAAAAACCCTGAACCTTCAGGCAGGCTCCATCATCACCGGTGTTATCGTTGATATCGATTACCAAGCTCGCTGGGTAACCGTTCACGCTGGTCTGAAGTCTGAAGCTCTGATCCCGCTGGAACAGTTCTACAACGATGCTGGCGATCTGACTATCAATGTCGGTGACGAAGTTCACGTTGCTCTGGACTCGGTTGAAGACGGTTTCGGTGAAACCAAGCTGTCCCGTGAAAAAGCCAAGCGCGCTGAATGCTGGATTGTTCTCGAAGCAGCCTTCGCAGCTGAAGAAGTGGTCAAGGGCGTTATCAACGGTAAGGTTAAAGGCGGCTTCACTGTCGACGTTAACGGCATCCGTGCGTTCCTGCCAGGTTCTTTGGTCGACGTTCGTCCTGTGCGCGACACCACGCACCTGGAAGGCAAAGAACTCGAATTCAAGGTCATCAAACTCGACCAGAAGCGCAACAACGTTGTCGTTTCCCGTCGCAGCGTCCTGGAAGCAGAGAACTCCGCCGAGCGTGAAGCTCTGCTGGAATCCCTGCAGGAAGGCCAACAAGTCAAAGGTATCGTCAAGAACCTCACCGATTACGGCGCATTCGTCGATCTGGGTGGCGTCGATGGCCTGCTGCACATTACCGACATGGCTTGGAAGCGTATCAAGCATCCTTCCGAAATCGTCAACGTTGGCGACGAGATCGATGTCAAGGTTCTGAAGTACGATCGTGAGCGTAACCGCGTTTCCCTGGGCTTGAAGCAGCTGGGCGAAGATCCATGGGTTGCTATCAAGGCTCGTTACCCGGAAAGCACTCGCGTAACCGCGCGTGTTACCAACCTGACCGACTACGGCTGCTTCGCAGAGCTGGAAGAAGGCGTGGAAGGCCTGGTACACGTTTCCGAAATGGACTGGACCAACAAGAACATCCACCCTTCGAAAGTCGTACAAGTCGGCGACGAAGTGGAAGTTATGGTTCTGGACATCGACGAAGAGCGTCGTCGTATCTCCCTGGGCATCAAGCAGTGCAAATCTAACCCATGGGAAGATTTCTCTGGCCAGTTCAACAAGGGCGATAAAATCTCCGGCACCATCAAGTCGATCACCGATTTCGGTATCTTCATTGGTCTGGACGGCGGCATCGACGGCCTGGTTCACCTGTCCGACATCTCCTGGAACGAAGTGGGCGAAGAAGCTGTTCGTCGTTTCAAGAAGGGCGACGAGCTGGACACCGTTATCCTGTCGGTTGACCCAGAGCGCGAGCGCATCTCCCTAGGTATCAAGCAACTGGAAAGCGATCCGTTCTCCGAGTACGTTCAAGAGAACGACAAAGGCGCAATCGTTAAAGGCACTGTGAAAGAAGTTGACGCCAAAGGCGCCATCATCGTTCTGGCCGACGATATCGAAGCGACTCTGAAAGCCTCCGAAATCAGCCGTGACCGCGTTGAAGACGCGCGCAACGTTCTGAAAGAAGGCCAGGAAGTAGAAGCCAAGATCATCAGCGTTGACCGCAAGAGCCGCGTGATCCAACTCTCCATCAAGTCCAAGGACGAGATCGAAGAGAAAGAAGCAATCCAGAGCCTGCGCGACAAGCCAGCTACCTCTGACATCGCTTCGGGTCCGACCACTCTGGGCGACCTGCTGCGTGCACAAATGGAAAAACAGAACTAAGTTCTGTCAGACCATAGAAAAAGGGCGACTTCGGTCGCCCTTTTTTGTGCCTGAAATTCGTTGAATCAACAAGTTAGAACCAAGGCGTGCAGCCCAGTGTCAGAGCTGACTATAGTTCTTAACAAATGCAACGCCGTGTTGTTGTTTCAATAAGGATTTGAATGAACAGGCTTATCGTTTTATTCGCAGTGGTGCTGTTGGCTGGCTGCACTGCCACCAGTGCCAAAACCCACGCCAAGCGCGGCGTCAGCGGCATCGAGATCGATTGCTCGGGCCTTGGCAGCAATTGGGACAAGTGTGAGAAGCGCGCTGCCCGAGAGTGCAAGATGCAGGGCTACAAGGTCATCACCCGATCCAGTGATGCCAAGGACGAGGAGGGTGACTATCTGTTCGGCTGGAACCCTGCCGGCGCTGTCACTCGTACCATGTTGGTGATCTGTAATTGAGGGGGGTCAAGCATGAGTTCCGGGTATCCGTTGATGCTGCAGATAAGTTGGCAGGTGGGCTGTTCAAATTCACCAAGTCATGCTAAAACCTTCGAAGCGCTTTTCCTAGCTGCTTGAAAAAGAAGGGAAAAATATGACGAAGTCGGAGTTGATCGAACGAATTGTCACCCATCAAGGGCTGCTTTCATCCAAGGATGTAGAGCTGGCTATCAAGACTATGCTTGAACAGATGTCCCAGTGCCTGGCTACCGGGGACCGCATTGAGATCCGTGGTTTTGGCAGTTTCTCTCTGCACTACCGCGCACCGCGAGTAGGTCGCAACCCGAAAACCGGGCAATCCGTCAGCCTTGACGGCAAGTTTGTGCCTCACTTCAAGCCGGGCAAGGAATTGCGCGATCGAGTTAATGAGGATGAAGACGAGGTTTGATACTCGTGAGGGAGGCGGCATGAGTAGATTGAAGCGTGTTATTGCACTGCTGGTAGTGTTGGTGCTGCTGCTGTGCATCGTGGCATTTGTGCTGGAAAATCAACAGTCGGTTTCCCTTCAGTTCCTGAGTTGGGCAGCCCCGCAGTTGCCAATTTCTGTTTTCGTAGTGCTCGCTCTATTGGTCGGAATGGTTATTGGCCCACTGATGGCGTGGGTTGCCAGGGCGCGGCGCAAGACTCGGGTTTGATCCTGGCCACTGTTTCATGGGCGGCAGGGAGGGGAGGCGATCGCCGCCCCTGTGGACGTATTCAATTCGGTTCTTTCTCTCCGGCCCTGAACTTTACGGCCAGCGCTATCAGCGGCAGATAGGCCACCAGCAGTCCCAAAAAGCCATCCACCGTGCCGTTGCCCACGAGCAGCGCCACAGGTAACAGCCATCCAATGTTGATTGCCGCTACCGCCAGGGTGACTGGCGCATGTTTACCGAACCGACGAGAAGCGAACTGGTAGGCGTGGCTGCGGTGGGCCTCATAGACTTTGTCGCCTCTGAGCAGGCGGCGCAGCAAGGTCCATGTCGCGTCAGTGATAAACACACCCAGCAGGATCAGCCAGCTCCACAGTAGCTGCGGCGTGACCCAGGCCGCCTGCAGCGACAACACCCCCAGCGTGATGCCCAGGAACCCGCTGCCCGCATCGCCCATGAAGATACGGGCTTTTGGGAAGTTCCAGTACAGGAAGCCAACGACTGCAAACGCCAGTAACAACGGCGTAAACGCGATCAGCTCGTGACCTGTAAGCCAATAGAGCAGCGCACTGCCAAGGCATACGCAAATAGCCTCGACGCTGGCTATTCCATCAATTCCATCCATGAAGTTATACAAGTTCAGCAGCCATACCAGGTAGACCGCTGCCAGCACATGGCCGATCCAGCCCAAGTCGACGGCGAACCCCGCCACCACCAACGGCGGCAGGCCACCGATCCAGAACAGTGCCCATGCCGCGGCTATAAAGTGCCCTAGCAGGCGCCAACGTGCGCTGATATGACCATGGTCGTCTAAAAAGCCCAATACCGCGATGCCGGTCCCGGCGCCGAACAATGCGTACGTGAGTGGCCATGCAATCAGGCCAAGGCTGGCGGTCAGCAATAGCGCTAACAGAAAGCTGACGACGATCGAGACACCGCCGCCCCTGGGCGTAGGCACAACGTGCGAGCTGCGCGCATTCGGGATGTCGATCAGGCTTCGCGCCAGGGCGTAATGACGCAAGGCCCCGGTTAAAAGGAGTGCGGCAATCGTCACAGCCGGTAATAACCACCACATATTCATTTAGTTTGCAGTTCCAAAAAATGTTTTCCTGTTTGACTCAGTGCCTGATCAACACTGCTCGGCGGTGTCCAGCCCAGTAGTTCGCGAGTCTTGCCAATATCGACCTGCAGGGAGCCGCATAGCCTTTGAGCGAGTGCCCGGCGACCCAGCGCCGTGGCGCCGGTTTGCAGCAACCAGCTCGGCACAGGTAGCAAGCGTGCGGGCTTGTTCAGGGCCGTTCCCATTCGACGCAAAAGCGCGGTGGTCGAGAGGTCCTCGCCGTCACTGACCAGAAAGGTTTGATTGGCGGCAGCGGGGTGCTCGGTGCACGTCACAATCAAATCAACCAGGTTGTCCAGGGCTACCAGGCTGCGTCGATTGTTCACGGCGCCGAAGGGCAAGGGCAGGCCTTTATGCAACCAGCGCATCATGCTCAGGAAGTTCGCTTGAACGCCGGGTCCGTAGACCAATACCGGACGAATGATCACCACCTCCATGCCAGTTTCAGAAGCCAGTGTTCGCAGGCCTTGCTCTGCTTCCTGTTTGGAGATGCCGTAGGGGTCGGTAGGGGCTGTGGGACCGTCAGCCGTATACGGCGCGCCGGTCGCCGTGCCCTCGCCATTGACCTTGATCGAGCTGATAAATATAAAGCGTTTAACCCCGGCAGCCGCCGCCTGGCGGGCCAGGTTCAGGGTGCCTTCGACGTTGACCCGCCGGTATTCGGCAAGTGGATCGGTGGACGCGTCACTCATGACATGGACCCGGGCGGCCAGGTGGATCACCGTATCCTGGCTTTTGAGCAACACCTGCCAATCCTGATCGTCGGACAGCCCGCCGATAAGGCGCTGGTTGATGCGCGGATCGAGATCGGCCTTGAGCCCGCGTACAGCAGCGGTAATCGAGTGCTGGCGTTTAAGCAGTGGTGCGATTAACCCGCTACCGACAAAGCCGCTCGCTCCCGTCAGGAGGATTTGCATAATCAACGAGTTCCTGTGAGTGAAAGAACATCTTTCGCCATTTCGCGCATGATGCGCCCGCGTGCGAAACGCTCGACGAAGGCATGGCGCGGGCGCGTCATAATATTGAGCGTCTCGAAGGACTGGATCCCTGCGGCAGCGTCACACGGTGCAAACACGGCAGCGTTTTCAATATGTTCAGAGACAAAACCGGCTGCGTAACCCGAGATGCCCGCCCAGATCGGTTTGCCCAGTGCCGCGTATTCAAACACTTTCGATGGCAAGACCTTGCGGAAGGCGTCGTGGTCGTTCAAATGCAGGAAAAGCACATCCGCCGACTGATAAGCCTCGATCAACTGTTCGCGCTTGACCGGTTTCAAGAGTTCAACGTTAGTACAGGCGTGAGTGACAAGGGCTTGTTTTAACAGCCCGATCCGGCCTCCGTCGCCGATCACTCGGAATCGCACCTTCCCTTCAAGCTGTTTGGCCAGTTGGGGGATAATGTTGTGCAGCCCCTGGCCTTCACCGATATTTCCCGCATAGACAATGTCCAGAATCGGGTTGGGCACCTTTTCTTCAGCCACCGGTTGCGCATCCAGGAATTCGCCATCGATGCCATTCGTATAGGTGGAGTAGCGTTGATCGGGATAGCGTGATTTGAAGTAAGGAAGAAAACCTTCAGAGACCAGGTTGACCTTTTGCGCCGAATGAATGGTAAAGTGTTCAACCAGCGATAATAAGGGTTTAAGCAACCAGACTTTTTCTTTGGCCAGCACATCCTTGATCGTGTCGACAAAGATATCGCGTATGTCCAGGTAGAGCGGCGTTCGTTTTGTGCGTGCGATCACCGCTCCCAGCGTGGCGGTCATCAGGCGTGAAGAAGTCGCATAGATAAGATCGTAGTCCTGGTTTCGCACAATCTTGCGTGCAGCGTTGGCATACACCAGAAACGCTCTTGCTTGATCGACCATCCCGCTCTTGTGGCCAGGCAGGGCCACTCGGCGGATGGTGAGCCGTGGGTGCGTCTCCAGTTCCGGGGCTTGACTGCTGAAGGAGCTGTAGCGATTCGGCAGGGTTGTGATCAACTCGATATGGGCGTCTGCGGGCAGTTGTTCCAGAAGTGCATCCACCAGTGCCGTCGTGCGGAATGAACCGGCTGACAGATCAGGCTGGTAGTAAAAGCTCAAAATCAAAAGTTTCACGTAAGCCTCACCAGGTTATGCGGGTGGTCAGTTTGTCTGTCGACATTTCAGCGACGATGCACTGATTGGGAACAGACTTGCCGAATTCCGGATGCCATGTGGAAGACACCACATTGATCCGGGTTGCGCCCTCTAGTGTCGCGACAGCGACCTGACCGCCGGGCAGGGTGATCGTTACCTTGTTGCCTTGTTGAGTGGTGCGGATATCCGGGTGTAAAAATAGCCTTGAGACAGCTTGATCGAATGTGCCGGATACGCAATCGATCACCTGTAATTCACCGGCCATCGCAACCCACTCGCGAACGTGCAGGTTTTTCCCCGGTAGGCGCAGGTAGCCGTCATGGCTGCCACTGACACGCACGGTATCGACTGTTTGTTCCAGCTCACCCACGGTGGTGCGTGCGCGTCGTGCGACCCTGAATCCGGCCCAGACTTCAGATGAGTTTTCACCGTTCACTTCTATTGTGTTGTGCGCTGCCGTGCTGCGTTGCCGTTGACGCTCTGCGCCTTCGCCGTATTGAGAAGTTCCAGAGTTGACGAACACGCGCTGTCCAAACAGGCTGAGTTCGAAGCTCAGGGTGTCCGCATGGGTGTGACCTGGCTGGTAATCAGGCGCAACCTGCGCCAGGTTCAACAGCGCTTTGCACCGATCGCCAAAATCGATCGCCACGTAGCCACTTTCAGCCTGGTGTACAGCTGCAAGCGTAGCGGTGGACGTGTCATTGCGTGCACGGCACCCCAATTCAAACGCGTACGCCTCTATATCCAGCAGCGTGGGGGCAATGCCGAATGCCGAGTCATTGAAGAACGGAATGCCACCATCCGGGTGCTGGAGGCTGCGTAACCAGACCAGGCCTTGCTCAATCTGCTGCTTCCAACGGTTTTTGCGAGTGTTAAGTTCCGGCAGTTCGGAGTGAGTGGCCAAGTTCAGCAGGTCGCAGATGTCCCAAAGAAGATACGCGTGGTACATGGGTGAAAGTTCGAAGTGCGCACCGTCAGCAAGAAACTGTTCCTCGATTTCCTCATCAAGGATCTTCAACCCCTTGGACAGCCAGCTGTCTGCCCGATCGCCGTTCAGAAAGCTCCCGGCAAACACCAGTGCCTTGCCATTCACGAACAAATGGTTGGCGAGAATGTGATATTCGATCTGTTCGGACAGCGCGTGGGCCTGTGTAGCCAAACTGTCCAGCCAGTGCGGTTCCAGGGTCGGTTGTTGTTGCAGCCACTTGATCAGATTTACGATGCGCAAAGAGAGCGTATAGGGTTCCCAGCCGCATCCGTGAAAGGGGGCGTTGTTTGTGATCCAACTGTTGACCAGGCGCGTGTCGAAGTCTCTTCGCTCCTCGCCTGAAGCTGCCAGATGATCCAGATAATGCAGGTTGTACTGCCAAATTTTCGGCCGTGTCTGATCGTGCCAATCAATCGGCGCTGTCAGCCCCATGAATTCAAACTGCTCATCGGCACCGAAGCGTGAGGCACACCAATGAGGAGCCTTCGCCAGGTTAATTCCAGGGCGCCGGGTAAAGCCTTGCGCCGAAAAAGGCCGGACTTTAGCGAAGCGATAGTAAAGACGGTAAACGATCTGCTTCAATCGCAGCATTTTAACGGTGTGGTAGAGCTTGATTATTCGTTGCATCAACGTCCTGCTTAGGTCAATCACTTGAAAGTTAAAGTAGTGAGTACTGCCTGACGCCCGTTAAGGGAAATTGATTTTCAGCCAACGCTCGAAGTACACCATCTGCCAGAGCTTGTAGGTGTTGTTTGCGCTGCCTGAAAAATGATTGTTCACTAACTTTTGCACTTCCTCTCGGGCTACGTAGGCGTAGATGCGCTCGAACTCGGTGAGCAGGCGTTGTTGGCCTATGCGTTGAATAATGCCATCCAGAGGTGGGTTGAAGCCTGTTTTGGGGCGATCAACCAATGAGGCGGGAAGCAGACTTTTCAGCAGCGTCTTGAGTGGGGCCTTTGGCGCTCCGCCTTTAAGCAAATCCGCACTTGAGGTTGCAAGACCGCTGGCCACCACGCGCTCGTCCAGCAAGGGGACGCGCAGTTCGATGCTGGCCAGCATACTGGCCTTGTCCGAGACACTCAGGTTATGGCTCAAGAAGCCTGTCTGGTCAAAATGCTGTGCACATTTGACTTTGTCCTCAACGGCGCCGGTGTACTGATCCATTACGCCGGACAGGCGTTGCTTGTAGTGTCGTTCAAGCTCGCTGTAATCACGAAAAAAGCCCTGCAACTCTTGGCGGGAGAAGTACCCCAGCATGCGCGAATACGCCAGGGGCCAATAGCTTTCCTGAGCGTAGGACACCAACCGTTCAAACTTTTTGTCGAGCCGCTTTGGAAATAACTTGAGCTTTAGCAGTGCACTTAATACGGGATACAGCCACCTGATGAGTGTGTGATGCTTGAGGACTGTGTAGCGTGGGTAACCTGCAAACGCCTCATCTCCGCCCATGCCACCGAGCATGACGGTATATCCACTTTTCCTGGCTTCGGTGGACAAGCGGTAGGTTGCCCAGAACGTATAGTCGGATACCAGTTCTTCGGTGTTGGCAGCCACGAAGTCGATGGACTCGAACGGGTCTGTATTTGAGTCGAGAATCTCGGTGACCACCAGCTTTTTGCCAAGGTGTTCGGCGATCCTGGCGGAAAACTTCGTATCGACAGTGGAGTCGTCCGTTGCGTCGTACTGTGCGAAAAATAAATCAGCATCACCGGTGAAACTTGCCAGGATGCTGGAGTCTGCGCCACCACTGAAAAATACCCCGACCGGTACGTCTGCTTCCAATTGGCGCGTCACGGCAGAGCGCACATCCTGCTCGAGGCTTTGCTCGGTCTTGAAGTTCATCGCGCTCTGGTAACGCTGGGTTGTCAGCTTGCCGGTTGCCAGGTCGAACGCCAAGTAAGTGCCGGGCATCAGTTTCTTGATGGATGTGTAGCCAGTGTTGGGTTCGTAGAGAAAGCCGTTGTTGAAAAACTCAAAGACATCATCCGCATCGATGTCGGTGTTTACCTGCGAGAAACATTTGAGGCCGCGGATTTCTGAGCAGGCGTAGAAACCGTCGGTGCCGGTATAGCAATACACCGGCTTGATGCCCACGACGTCCCTGACCAGAAACGTTTTTTTGCGCGGTTCATCCAATATGACAAATGTGAACATGCCTTCAAGCCGTGCAAAGGCCTGCTCTTGATGTTCTACGTACAATTGCAGGATAACTTCGGTATCGGAGGTGCCTTTGAAGGTATAGCCTTTTTCGATCAGTTGCCGGCGCAACTCGTGATGGTTAAACACCTCGCCATTGAACACGATGCTTACACCATGATTGTCGGCAAACATCGGCTGGCTGCCAGTCGGTGACAAATCCAGAATGCTCAGCCTGTTGTGTCCCAGGCCTACCTGATAGCCCGCGACACTGGCGAAATAGGTGCCGGATGCATCCGGGCCACGGTGCCGTGTAACCGCCAGGCTTTTTTCCATCTGGGCCTGGGTCTCGGGTACGCCGTCTTTGACTGCAAAAAAGCTGAGGCCACACATTATACCGACGTCTCCCTGGTGTCTTTGACGACCGTGACCGGCCGGGTGTTGGAGAGTGACGCTGGATGCCCGTCAGGCAAGGCGGTACCCATGATTTGATTTGAATGTTTGTGCGCCAGCATTACGCCCCAAGCTGCTGCGAGCAGTAAGTTGAAGGAAATCAGGCGAAACACCGCGAAGAACAACCCGTAGATCGCCAGCGTTATGACCGCCGTGCGAATCACGGTGAGGTGAACGGGATCGCACTTCAGAGAGGTCAACCGATAGACGACAGGAGCGCCGAGGACAGTGATGTACATCAGCAGCCCCAGGATGCCGCCGACCATCAGCATGTACAGTGGCCAGTTATGGATATAGCCAACTGACTCCGTGAATGAATCACCGCCGGGTCTCTCCCAGCGCATCTCGTGTTTGATCCCGATACCATTGCCCAGCACGGGGTGGTCCTGAAACATGCGCCAGGCGATTTTATATTCCTGTACCCGGGAAGAGACGTTGAAGTCCTGCTTCTCGTTGGCAGCGGGCTTGGACTCCGAGACTACAGGCGCCGCAGCGTCAGGTTGCGTGTGTTTCTCTCCCATGGACGCAATGGAAGAGGTTGCGATAGGCAGTGCAGTATTCGCCAGGGAGTTCATGCGCCCCAGCCATACGTCTTGCATGCCGGTGGCAAAAATAAACACAAGGCTAAACAGCGCTTGAACGACAATGCCGGATACTACTTTCAGCCGTAAATGCTTGTGCGCGAAAAAGGTATAGAGCGCGAACAAGCCAATAACGAGAAGCGCACTGATCAGCATGCTTCGTGTGAATGTAATCAGCACCGCGGCCGCGCAAAGCAACGATATCAGGCCACTGATCCATGCAACCCTTCGGTCAGGCGTCAACGTGCCGACGACATACCCGAGCACCATGCCCAGCGGCAGGATCGCGTCTGTTGCTTGCGCCAGCACCATGGTAATGCGATCACGCATGGGGCCCTGTGCGTTAACGTTGCGCAGCGCTTCTTCATAAGGGATTTTTACCATCTCCCCGTTGACCTGAAGGGTCCAGTACGGCTGCCACAAGCCGTGATGGAAGTAATAGACAACGATGTAGCCTGCGGTCAGTAAAATCAGGGTTCCCACCGAAGCGCCGAGCCAACGAACGTTGTTTTCTTCGCGGCCTACCAGTGCGCAGATCGGGATCAGTGCGTAGATAAACAGAAAGGGCACCACCCCTCTGATCCAATCAGCCATCGGAACAGGGTGGTACATCGCTACAACCAGGTTCAGCACCAGAAACCCCAGGCCTATTAGCAATGGGGCGGCGAACAGGCGCAGGACCGATGTAAAACCCAGAGTACGGAGCAGTTTGATCAACGCGCTGAGAAATACCGCCATCAGCAGGGCAGCAAACGCTATTTCCTGGGCGCCCAACGAAGTAGGCGCGGGGTGAAGAGCAAAGGCCATTGGGAACAGCGCCAATAAACCCAGCCAAGGCGACAGGATGGCGATCAATACCAGTAAAGCGCTGCCGATAATGGCCGTGTAGAAAAGCACGCCAGGATCCAGCATAAATAAAATGGCAATGAGCGCTGCTGCCGTGATCGCCATAGAATTTTTTACGCAGTCAGGTTGACTCATTGCGGCACTCCATTGTTCAAGGGCGTATGGCTTTATAGTCGCTGGCTGTTTGTCCAATCACCTTTGCAGGTATTCCCACAACGATTGAATTATCAGGCACGTCTTTCAATACGACCGCCGAAGCGCCAATTTGACAGTTGTTTCCGATGACGATGTCGCCAATGATCTTTGCCCCGGCCCCTATGTAGCAGTTGTCACCGATGACGGGGCAGCGATTGATCTCGCTGGTGACATAACCCTCTGCGGCGCCGATGGTGATGCCCTGGCCCAGCACGCAGCCGTCGCCAACCTTGGCATTCGCGTGCAGTACGACGCCGATCGCGCCATAGGCGAATATCGTGCCCCTTCCGATCGTCGCGGTGATTGGAATGTAAGAGTTGAACAGTAGGAAAATCACATTTCGAACAAGGCCTGGTAATAACGGCACTCGATGCCGGTGCAGCCAGTTTCCAACTCGATAAAGTTTTACTGCGTTCACGGTTAAAACCTCAGCGTGCGAAGATCGGCGGGTCGAAGCTGGAGTACGCCCACTGCGATGATCATGAGTGAGCACATATACAGCACGGCCCAGACCAAGCTTATGTGTGTCAAAAAGATAGCCAGGGGTGAAAGTAACGCGACCCAAAAAACCACCGGCAAGCGAATGCCTGGGCGGCAGCTTATGTGCAGGAACAGCAAGTAGGCCGAGAACCCGATAGCGTAGAACAACTGCGCCTGGTTCAAGTCTTTGACAAACACAATCATGCTCGTAATGGCCAGTGGGGCAATGACAAGGTTTGCCACGATGACTTTGCGGTGCAGGCCGGAGGCGACCAGATAGCGCTCTGTCACCACTGCCCAGTACAGCACTGGCAGGCAGGGCAGCATCACCAGATAGTTCGAGTATTGAGGGAACAGCCAAACCGCCGCGTACCCCGACAAGCCCACCAACGCGAAGTAGAAAATCGCGACTGACGTGATGATTCTATAGTGCGCTTGACGTTGCCCGCCCGAGACGAAGGCGACAAAGACTGCCCTGACGTTGATGGGGAACAGGCTGGTGGCGGATTGAATGATCGAGACGATGACCCTGAACAATCCAAGGTCGCGCACGGGCAGGCTCTTGGAAAGAATGAAGGGCAGGATGTTGGTGAACAGGTTGAACACCAGGGTGATGGATATCATTCTGGGTAATAACAACAGCACACCTTGGCAGGTCTGCAACAGCTGTTTGCCGACCGGCAGTTTCGCACCTTTGAAAAACAGCACCGCTACGGCAAATACGCACGGAATCAAATTGGTCAGAATCAGTATGTCGACGATAGTCAGCGGCACTATCTGTTGGTAGCTGATAAACAGGAGCGTGAAAAACACGCCAAGAAATAGCACCAGGTAGGCCACAATCCAGCGCTGCAGGCGCAGCCCGAACAGCGATAACAGGCAAGCCGAGCTCAAGAGCATCACCCCAAGCAGGAGGGGGTTGCCGATGTGGTCAAACAGGTTCACAGCGCTGAACAGTACAAAAATCAGGACGGCCATAAATAATGAAGTCACCAGAATGTACTCGGCCTCCACGGTGGCAATCAGTTGCTCATTGACGATATCCAAGAGTTTTTGAAATAAAAATACCAGCACGTTGGCCTTGATGAATGCGCCGTACGCTTCCAGGCCGTAAAGTCCGGGAATCACAAAGTTAACAACCAGGCCACTTATCAGTGTCAGCACCTGGATCAATAGGTTGACCATGCCAGAACCTCTTGAACCTCATCATGACAAATGCAATGGCATGATCATTTAACAAACATGCCCATCGCGGTGCTCGGAAACCGACGCAATACTAACGGCTTGCGTCGATTTCCAGGCGGGATTCATCAGGCTTTTATCAAGCCCACACACCGCGTGTGTCGATGACTTTGAGCGAGGACAGGCGTGAGCCCGGGATCTTCTTGAATGCGCTGTGATCGACCAGCAGAACAATCACCTGCGCAGATGACAGCGCCTGATCGATTCCGCTCAGTGTTGCAATACCTTCAAGGCGAGCCGGTAAGTGCGCGATGTTCGGTTCAACCGTCAGCACAGTACCGGGATGGGACTGGGCAATGTGCGCGGTGATCTCCACAGATGGACTCTCACGCAAGTCGTCGATGTCCGGCTTGAAGGCCAGCCCGAGGCAGGCAACCGTGACGTCCTTGGCCGTTTTCGACGGGTGTTCCTGCAGGAATTGACCGATGGCCAGTTGAACCTGCTCCAATACCCACTTTGGCTTGCTGTCATTGACTTCCCTCGCGGTGCGGATCAGGCGCGCCCGGGCGGGTGTTTTGCTGACAATGAACCAGGGGTCGACAGCGATGCAGTGGCCGCCCACACCGGGGCCAGGTTGCAGGATATTTACGCGAGGGTGGTGATTCGCAAGGCGGATCAGCTCCCATACGTTGATGTTGAGTTCGTCGCAAATCATCGACAGTTCATTGGCAAACGCGATATTCACGTCGCGAAAGCTGTTTTCTGTGAGTTTGCACATTTCGGCAGTGCGCGCGTCGGTGATGATGCATTCACCCTCAACGAAGGTTTTATACAGAGACCGCGCAGCCTCTGAACATTTGCTGGTAAGCCCGCCGATGATGCGATCGTTTTCAATCAGCTCGCGCAGTACATGACCCGGCAGCACACGCTCCGGGCAATGCGCTATGCGGATGTCGGACTCCGCGCCATGGGTTTGCGGGAAGGTCAGGTCCGGACGGGCTTCGGCCAGCCATGCGGATATTTGCTCGGTAGCGCCGACTGGAGAGGTTGATTCCAGTACGACCAAATCACCTTTTTTCAGGACGGGGGCAATGGCTCGGCTGGCTGATTCGATATAGGAAAGATCGGGTTCGTGATCGCCCTTGAAGGGAGTCGGGACGGCAATCAGGAAGGCGTCGGCCGGCTCTGCGGTTACAGTTGCTCGCAAATAGCCTTCGGTGACGGCGGCGCGTACGACGATGTCCAGATCCGGTTCGATAATATGGATGTCGCCGCGGTTGATGGTTGCAACTGTGTTCGGGTTTACGTCGACGCCGATGACTTTTTTCTTGCGTGCAGCGAAAACGGCTGCCGTTGGAAGCCCTATATAGCCGAGGCCGACTACAGAAACAGTTTCAAAGCTCATGAATTGGCCTTTTTAATTCGTGAAAGTGCGTCGAGAATTCGTGCGGATGCTTTTCCGTCACCATAGGGGTTATGAGCGAAGCTCATCTGGCCGTAGGCTTCAACATCCGTCAGCAGGACTCTCAAGTTAGAGGTAATGGCCTCAATTTCGGTGCCGACAAGTTTTACTGTGCCTGCGTCGACCGCCTCTGGACGCTCAGTGGTGTCACGCATCACCAGCACAGGTTTGCCTAAAGACGGGGCTTCTTCCTGAATGCCACCTGAATCACTCAAAATCAGATAAGACCGATCCATCAAATATACGAAGGGCAGATAATCCAGGGGTTCGATCAGGTGGATATTCTGGATGTCGCTGAGCAGTCGATTGACTGGCTCGCGTACATTCGGATTCAGGTGAACGGGGTACACAATCTCGACATCGGGGAACTCCCTGGCGATATTGATCAAGGCCTGGCAGATATTCTCGAAGCCGCCGCCGAAACTCTCGCGGCGATGCCCCGTGACCAAAATCACGCGTCGGCAATCACCCAGGAATGAGAACTGCTGGTGAAATTGCTGTTGCAGGGCCGGACGGGTCTTGATTCGGCCCACCACATCCAGCAATGCGTCAATGACAGTGTTGCCGGTCACATGGACGCTTTGGCTTGCGACCCCCTCTCTCAGCAGATTCTGCCTGGACGTTTCAGTCGGCGCGAAGTGCAATGCCGCAAGAGCGCCAGTCAGCTTGCGGTTTGCCTCTTCAGGCCACGGAGAATAGAGATTTCCGGTGCGCAGGCCGGCTTCGACGTGAGCCACGGGAATTTGGTGATAGTAAGCGGCCAATGTGGTGGCGAACGTCGTCGCTGTGTCGCCATGGACCAGGACGATATCCGGTTTGAATGTTGCGAAGACAGTTTTCATTCCCTGCAAGATGGCACTCGTGACATCGGTCAGATCCTGGCCGGACTTCATGATGTTCAAATCGAAATCAGGCTTGATTTCAAAGAGATTGAGCACCTGGTCGAGCATTTCTCGGTGCTGTCCAGTCACGCAAACCTTGGCATTGAAGCGCTCATCGGCTGCAAGGCTCAACGCCAATGGAGCCATTTTGATTGCTTCAGGTCGTGTGCCGAATACACACAGGGTTCTTAAAGTCATCGCAACACCGCTACTTAAAGTAAAAATCAATGCACGCTTACGTCATAATCCGCGGATTAGGGTGCCGTCAGTTGTGATACGTTTTTGCACACGCTATGCCAGGGCACAGGGCCGCGGGACAGCACAATCAGATAGTGGAAACATGACATCTGATAGTAGTGCATGCGTTATTTTCTGGAATTCCACTCGCAGGCAGTTGCATGCCCGTGTGTTTAGGTTCGTGCGAATTCCAGGCCATTTGCCTGGGGCTAGTGACGATTCTTGGGCGGCCTCCTTTCGTCCAGTTTGGCAGTGCGTATGTACACCTGCGATGATCACTCAGCAAGTAGTGCGCATACTCTAAAGTATCCCTGTCTTGCGGCTCCAAGGCACAATTCGCTCGCGTTGGGGCTGTTTGGTTTCGTTAAAGCAGGATGGCTGGTTAGCATTTTTATCATTAAGGTCATGCATCAAGTGCTGGTGATCCAGTTATTTTTGTTGCGACGGATTCTTTCAGACTTTTCCTACAATGCTTTCCGCTGTATCCGCTGTAGCGGCACAGGTGAACGCGTTGCGGAGTATAGCCTCTTTAGACGTGTTTTTTCCAAGATTGAAATGGAACAGCTGTTCGGCTTGGCTCTCCAAGGGCTTTTGCCAGACGTTCTAGAGGGCGAGACTTATACCTTTAGTGAACATCGACAGTGATATCAGCCTCTCTTGCATTGTTTTAAAGGTGACCACTTTTGTTACATTTCGCTGTACGGGACTGTTGCTATGCTAGCTAATGAATCGACTGCAACTCAACGTCTCGGGCCAAGCCTAGCAGCTTGTCAGGTGTTCGCCATTTTTTGTTCGTAAGCGCTCGAACCCCGCGGTTTCGTAGGGGCCAACGCTCACCCGTCCCGGTTTTTTTGGGGCTGACAAAGGATTTCAAAGGATTTCCCACACAACAAGGGTATCATCCGATTCAGGGTGTTTACTGTAGGTGTCGGGTAACACCGTGGTATTTTCAGTACAGAATAGGGGTTATTAACCCAAGGAAAGGTCGTCAAAGGAATGCGATTTTTCTGAAGGAAGATTTTGATGCAGTAGCCGCGCCTGTACGATTTTTGTTCAGTGCTGGTTATTCATTATGGATCGCTATTTTCGTCTATTCGCGGGCACGGTTTTGATTCTAGGAGCGTGGAAAAGTGTTGGAGAAGGGCATGGATAAGATGAGAGTTTTTTTATTAAATCTCCCGCGCCGCCACAAGCGCATTCTTCAGGTGCTTGTTGATATTATATTGGTGTGGATTTCATTATGGATGGCCTTCGTCGTACGACTTGGGATTGCCGAGATGGAACAGCCGATTCAGCGATACTTATGGCTGTTCGTGAGCGCTCCGGTGATCGCCATTCCCCTGTTTGTCCGCTTTGGCATGTACCGCGCCGTCATGCGTTACTTTGGTAACGATGCACTTATTACTATTATCAAAGCGGTGAGCCTTTCTTCACTTATTCTTGGCTTGGCTGTCTATCTTTACAGCAACCATCAATACGTTGTTCCACGCTCGGTTATTTTCAATTATTGGTGGTTGTGCCTGGTGACCGTAGGCGGATTGAGACTAGCGATGCGCCAGTACTTCATGGGCGATTGGTTCTCCGCGGCGCAGCATGTTCCCTTTACCAATCGTGATGATGGATTGACGAAAGTTGCCATTTACGGAGCCGGCTCGGCGGGTAATCAATTGGTCGCTGCGTTGCGCATGGGGCGTGTCATGCGCCCGGTTGCCTTCATCGATGACGACGGGAGTATCGCCGGTCGTGTCATCTCCGGGCTGCAGGTGTTCAAGCCCAAGCATATTCAGCAGATGATCGACACAACGGGCGCTCAGCAGATATTGCTTGCAGTGCCTTCTGCGGGCCGCGGGCGCAGGCGTGAGATTCTCTCTAACCTTGAGCGTTTTCCGCTGCATGTACGCAGCGTGCCTGATTTTATGGATTTGGCCAGTGGTCGCGTCAAGGTCGACGATATTCAAGAAGTCGATATTGCCGACTTGCTGGGGCGTGATGCAGTGCCAGCCCAGGAAGACCTGCTTGCGCGTTGTATCGCTGGCCAGTCAGTTTTGGTCACTGGCGCAGGGGGGTCGATTGGGTCTGAACTATGCCGGCAGATTTTGACGCAGAAACCCAAGACCTTACTTTTGTTCGAACACAGCGAATTCAACCTCTACAGTATCCTGTCCGAACTTGAGCACCGCGTTGCGCATGAGTCGATGCCCATTAAGTTATTGCCTATTCTGGGGTCGGTACGCGACGAGAATAAATTACTTGATGTCATGAAAAGCTGGCACGTCGACACGGTTTATCATGCGGCTGCGTACAAACATGTGCCGATTGTCGAGCACAACATCGCCGAAGGTGTCTTGAATAACATCATCGGTACTTTGAATACCGCCCAGGCAGCCTTGAAGGCCGGCGTGGTGAACTTTGTGCTGATTTCCACCGACAAGGCTGTTCGTCCCACCAATGTGATGGGCAGTACCAAGCGCCTTGCAGAATTAGCCCTGCAAGCCCTGAGCGTGGAAAAAGCGCCGGTGATGTTTGGCGACAAGTCTGGCGTGGCGCGCGTCAACAAAACGCGCTTCACGATGGTCAGGTTCGGCAATGTTCTGGGTTCTTCCGGCTCAGTGATTCCGCTGTTTCACCGGCAGATCAAGGCCGGCGGCCCATTGACCGTCACACACCCAAAAATTACGCGGTATTTCATGACCATCCCCGAAGCGGCCCAGCTGGTGATCCAGGCCGGTTCCATGGGGCAGGGCGGGGACGTGTTCGTTCTGGACATGGGTGAACCCGTAAAAATTGTAGAGCTTGCGGAAAAGATGATTCATTTATCCGGGCTGAGCGTGCGCACGGATAAAAACCCTCACGGGGATATCGCGATCGAGTTCACCGGATTGCGCCCAGGCGAAAAGCTTTACGAGGAGTTACTGATCGGCAACAACGTCGTCGCTACCCAGCACCCGATGATTATGAGCGCCAACGAGGACCACCTGGCGTGGGACGTACTCAAAAGCAAACTGAGCGAATTGCTTGGCGCGGTGAGTGAGGACGACTACACCCGTGTGCGTCAGATCCTGCGCGAAACAGTCAGTGGCTACTCGCCCGACGGCGAAATCGTCGATTGGATCTACCAGCAGCGCCGTTTGGAGCCGTGAGTTAACACCCTGTTACTCACCCGTTTTTGACTCTCTCGCCACATCGCCTAAGTTAGAAAAGCAGCTTTTGGAAAGCTGCTTTTCTTCTTCCGATGTCATGGAGTGTCACCAATGCAAAACGCCTATATCTCTTCCCTGATCTTTGCCGTCCTCACCAGCCTTTCCGTAGCAACCACCGCAGCCCCTTCCATCAAAGCCGAAGCCCCAGCGGCTATTACGGCCCAGATGGCCAACGTCGAGCAATCCACCAAGGTCAATCTCAACACCGCCGACGCTGAAGTCCTGCGCCGCGACCTGTTCGGTATTGGCGCCGCCAAGGCCAAGGCGATCATCGCCTATCGTGACAGCAACGGGCCTTTTACGGCGGTCGACGAGTTGCTGGAAGTCAAAGGCATCGGCAAGGCGTTGCTGGAGAAAAACCGCGACAGGCTGGCAATCAACTAAGGGTGTGAACCCTGGGCGGAAGGCCGGTCACTGACCGGCCTTCTGTTTGTCCGAGACCTGTTCTTTCAAGCACCCGCTTACCACTTCCATGATGCGGGCTGCCATTTCCTGGCTTTCGACGCTTCTGGCCAATACCAGGGCGCCCACCAATGTCGACATCAGTACCAGGCTCTCGTGGTCACCCTTCGGGTGCTCCAATGCCGAGTCGATCTGGGTCAGCCTGGCTTCAAGTACCGCATCCGTTACCGGGCTATGCTGCCCTCGCAGGCCCAACTCCGACGACATTGTGGGCAGCGGGCAGCCTTCACCCGGCGAGGTCTGGTGCCATGGCGACAGGTAGCTGTCGATAAACGCATCTAGTGGCCGTTCCTGGCTGAATAACGTTGCGCAATGGGCATCGAGTTCCGCAGCGGCGGCCAGCAGGGCCTTGTCCACCAGCTCATTCTTGGACTTGAAATGCGCATAGAACCCGCCGTGTGTCAGGTTCAACGCTTTCATCAAGGGCTGCAGGCCGGTGGCGCCAATACCGTCGCGGCGAAACCGTACGGAGGCTTCCTTGATGATGCGCTGGTGAGTCTGGGCTTTGTGATCTGTTGAATAACGCATAGGGCAGCCTCTGGAACGAGTGCGCATTTTAGCGAAGTTAAATCCTTTTTACCCATAGCGACAGCCTCGAGCAGGCCTGGCATGAAAAGTGATTACATCTGGCTCAGGCATTGTTCAACAATCGAGGCGCGGTGATGACGCTCAGTTTGTCTTTAGCCGATCAGATTGCCCTTGAGCTGCGCGCCGACATCATGGGTGGGCGGCTGTTACCGGGGATGGCGCTGGTCGAAGTGGACCTGGTCAAACGCTACAGCGCCTCGCGCAATACCATTCGCGAAGCGTTACACCGTTTGGGGCAGGAGGGGCTCACCCGTTATGTGCGCAACAAAGGCGTGATGGTCCGGCGCGTGGCACGCGATGAAGTGCGTGACCTGTTCGTGGTACGCCGTACCCTTGAACTGCAGGCCATCGCCCAGAGCGGCACGCTGGCGGGCGATCACGACGTGCGCATGCAACATGCCATCGAAGCCACCACGCTGGCGCGCGAGCGTGAAGATTGGCGCGCCGTGGCCACTCACAGCCTGGTGTTCCACCAGCACATTGTCGGGTTGATGCGCAGCCCATTATTCGACGAGTTCTTCGCCCAAGTGATCGCTCAATTGCGCCTGGTGTTTTGCGCGGCGCCCGATGAACAACGCTTTCAATCGCCCTGGCTGGAGCGTGACCGTGAGATCTACAGCTTGCTGGCGAACGGCAATAAATCAGCTGCGCAGGAGGCGATGAGCCTTTACCTGCACGATTCCGAACGCCTGTCCCTGGCGCTGTTTGATTACCCTTGATGGAGGATTGCACCCATGTACAAAGACTATCCGGCTGCCTATCAGGTCAGCAAAGGCTCGGCGCTGCAAGTGGACACCGCCTTCTACGCGCGTATTCGCGACCAGGCGGATAAACGCACATTGATCGAGCAATTCGAAGTGCCGATTCGCACGGGCAGGGCGTGGAAAGTGCCGGCTGGGCATGTGTTTCGCGTGACGACGCCGGTAGGCCCACAGGTCGGCGATTTCAACGTGTGGAACGCCAATGACCCGCGCGAACGCCTGTGGGCGGCACGCACGCGGCAGTTGCAGGGCGCCCATGTCAGCACCCATGACCGGCTATGGTCGAACCTGCCGTTTCTGCGCCCCCTGGTGACCATCACCGATGACAGCCTGGCGAGCTATGGCATCGATGAACACGGCGGGCGCCTGCACGATTTGCTCGGCACCCGCTGTGACCCGTATGTGAACCGCATGCTCACCGGCGAAGACTTCCACCACCACTGCCATTCCAACTTGACCCGCGCCGTGCTGCCCCATGGCCTGACCGAGTTTGATGTGCACGACGTGTTGAATATTTTCCAGTGCACCGGCCTTAATCATGACGACATGTACTTCATGAAAGCCTGTCCGGCGCAGAAGGGCGATTACCTGGAATTTTTTGCCGAGATTGATTTGCTTTGTGCCTTGTCGACGTGCCCGGGCGGGGATCTGTCGCTGCCGATGTGGGGGCCGGACGCACAAGACCCCTTGACCGTGTGCCGCCCGCTGGGCGTAGAGATCTATCGTTTGGAGGAGGCGTTGCTCAACGGCTGGAGCCAGCCTGAGCGTGCTGCCTACAAGGGACAGCACGGCTTGCATATTGCCAGGGCAGACTGGGAATAAACGGCGCGAGTAACCCGCCTCAGCGGTCCTGCGCATCCTTGGCATCTGCCTGGGCGTTGCGCTCGACCACGCGTTTGCGTTGTTCGTCGGTGAGTTCCACCTTGTTGGCGCTGTCACGCAGCATCAGCAGCCCACCGACGATCGACCCGATCGCTACCACTAAAATCAACCACGCATACCACGGCATAAGGCTCTCCTTGAGGCGGACCAGCGTCGGAGAATGTTCCCACGCTAATAACGGCTTTGAGTAACAGGCTTTCTGAGTAGTTCATTGTAGGCCTGTTCCGCCTCGATAACCTTAGCGCCCGGTCAACATCGCGTCAGCCGGTGCATCGGCACGGTCTTGGGCGGTCAGCTGGAAGTAGATGAACCCCGCCAGCATAAAGCCCAGGAATATCAGGCCGATCAGCGCATTGAACCAGGCCATGGCCACCAGGCACACCAGCGCCAGTACCAGCGCGATAGCGGGCACGACCGGATAACCCGGCGCGCGGAATGTGCGCTCCAGCAGTGGTTCGGTCTTACGCAGCTTGAACAGGCTGAGCATGCTCATGATGTACATCACGATGGCGCCGAACACCGCCATGGTGATCATCGCTGCGGTCAGCGTCATGCCACCCAGGTTGATCAGGCCATCGCTGTAGATCGCGGCGATACCGACCACACCGCCGGCGATGATTGCCCGGTGCGGTGTTTGAAAACGCGAGAGTTTGGCCAGGAACGGCGGCAAGTAACCGGCACGGGCCAGGGCAAAGAACTGGCGCGAATAGCCAAGGATGATCCCGTGAAAGCTCGCTACCAGGCCAAACAAACCGATCCACACCAGCATGTGCAGCCAGCCGGAGCCGGTGCCCACCACGCTTTTCATCGCCTGGGGTAACGGGTCGTTGATGTTCGACAGGGTGCGCCAGTCGCCCACGCCACCGGCGAAGAACATCACGCCCATGGCCAGGATCACCAAGGTCAGGATGCCACTGATATAGGCTTTTGGAATGGTGCGCTTGGGGTCTTTCGCCTCTTCAGCCGCCATGGCTGCGCCTTCGATGGCGAGGAAGAACCAGATGGCGAAAGGAATGGCCGCAAACATCCCGGCAATCGCCGGCGCGCCGAAGGTGTCGGAACCTGCCCAGCCGTTCAGGGCGAAGTTGCTGAAGCTGAACGCTGGCGCGACCACGCCCATAAATACCAGCAACTCAGCGACGGCGAGCACGCACACCACCAGTTCAAAGGTCGCGGCGAGCTTCACCCCGAGGATATTCAGGCCCATGAATACGATGTAAGCCCCCACGGCGGCGTGCTTCGGGTCGAGTGCCGGGAACTGCACGTTCAGGTAAGCGCCGATGGCCAAGGCAATCGCGGGCGGTGCGAAGACAAATTCGATCAATGTCGCCAGGCCCGCGATCAAGCCGCCTTTTTCGCCGAAGGCGCGACGGCTGTAGGCAAACGGCCCGCCCGCGTGAGGAATCGCGGTGGTCAGTTCGGTAAAACTGAATATAAAGCAGGTGTACATGGCGGCGACCATCAACGAGGTCACCAGAAAACCCAGCGTTCCGGCGACGCCCCAGCCATAGCTCCAGCCGAAGTATTCGCCGGAAATCACCAGCCCGACGGCAATGCCCCATAAATGCAGGGTGCCCAAGGTGGGTTTGAGTTGTGTGTTCATCGTGTGGCGCTCCCTGAACTGGTTGGAATGGTTCTGGGTGTTGCAGTGGCCATGCCAGCCCATAGAAGCGTGTCGTAAAGCGCAGACAGTGTCGTGAGGGGAACGGTTTTGCGTTTGAATGCTTCATTTGGTGCACAAGAATAAAGCGGCGGTGCCCGGCCTGACGCTTTCGCGAGCAAGCCCGCTCCCACACTCGACTGCGTTTGAGCAGGAGGTACGCGGTTAAGTGTGGGAGCGGGCTTGCTCGCGAAGAGGCCCGCAAAGCCACCACTAATCCCTCTGTAAACCCCGCATAAACCCACTCTTTACGCCGTCTTTACGCCCCGCCCAAACCTTCGCTCTCGTTCCTTTACACCACTCCTGCCGACAATTGCCCCACACGCGGCAATCGCCGCAAAACGGAGAGACTTCCATGAGCGTTCTGGACGGGGTGTCACTGCTATTGGCCGTGGCGCTGTTCATTTATCTGCTGGTTGCGCTGTTACGCGCGGATCGGAACTAGGAGCAGGCTATGCACAGTTATGACTATTGGCTGATCATCGCCTTCTTTGCCATGGTGCTGGTGCCGGCACCGTTCCTGGGGCGGTTCTACTACAAGGTGATGGAAGGTCAGCGCACCTGGCTCTCGCCGGTGCTTGGCCCGGTCGAGCGCGCCTGTTATCGCCTGTCCGGGGTGGACGAGCACCAGGAACAGAGCTGGCAGAAGTACACGCTGGCGCTGCTGGCGTTTAACCTGGCCGGTTTCGTGTTGCTGTTCGCCGTGCTGTTGTTCCAGGAATATCTGCCACTCAACCCGCAGAAATTGCCGGGGCAGGAATGGACGCTGGCCTTCAACACCGCGGTCAGTTTCATGACCAACACCAACTGGCAGAACTACAGCGGTGAAGCTTCCCTGAGCTACCTCAGCCAGATGATCGGCCTCACCGTGCAGAACTTCGTCAGCGCTGCCACCGGCCTGGCTGTACTGGTCGCGCTGTGCCGTGGTATCGGGCGCAAGTCCACCAAGACCCTGGGCAACTTCTGGGTCGACATGACCCGCGCCACCCTCTACGGCCTGCTGCCGTTGTGCCTGGTGTTCGCGTTGTTCCTGGTGTGGCAGGGCGTGCCGCAAACCTTCGCGCACTATGTGAATGCCGTGACGATGCAGGGCGTGGACCAAGTGATCCCACTCGGCCCGGCTGCCAGCCAGATTGCGATCAAGCAACTGGGCACCAATGGCGGCGGCTTCTTTGGCGTCAACTCGGCGCACCCGTTTGAAGACCCGACGGCCTGGGCCAACCTGTTCGAGGTGTCGGCAATCATCCTGATTCCGGTGGCGTTGGTGTTTACCTTCGGCCACTACGTGAAGGACCTGCGTCAGAGCCGCGCGATTCTCGGCTGCATGCTGGCGCTGTTCCTGATCGGCGGCGCGACGTCGCTGTGGGCCGAATACCAGCCCAACCCGACCCTGAACAACCCGGCGGTCGAGCAAACCGCACCGCTGGAAGGCAAGGAAGCGCGCTTTGGCACCACCGGCACGGTGTTGTGGTCGGTGACCACCACGGCGGCGTCCAACGGTTCGGTCAATGGCATGCAAGACAGCCTCAACCCGCTGGCCGGGATGGTCTCGCTGGTCAACATGATGGTCGGCGAAGTGATCTTCGGCGGCGTCGGCGCCGGTATGTACGGCATGTTGCTCAACGTGTTGATCGCGGTGTTCCTCGCCGGCCTGATGATCGGCCGTACCCCGGAATACCTGGGCAAGAAGCTGCAGGCCAAGGAAGTGCAATTGCTGGTCGTGACTCTCCTGGTCATGCCGGTTGGCGTGCTGGTGCTCGGCGCCATTGCCGCCAGCCTGCCCGGCCCGGCCGGTGCCATCAGTAACCCTGGCCCCCACGGGTTCAGCCAGTTGCTCTATGCCTACACCTCGGCCAGTGCCAACAACGGCTCGGCATTCGGCGGTTTCAGCGCCAACACGCCGTTCCACAACCTGATGCTGGGCCTGGGCATGCTGCTCGGCCGCTTCGGCTACATCCTCCCGGTACTGGCCCTGGCCGGCAGCCTGGCGATGAAGAAAACCGCACCGATTGGCCAGAACAGCTTCCCCACCCATGGCCCGCTGTTCGTGACCCTGTTGACCGTGACCATTTTGCTGGTGGGCGGCCTGACTTTCCTGCCAACGCTGGCGCTGGGCCCCATTGCTGAACACCTGAGCATGGCTGCTCCTAAATAAAGAGCTAAAGGGGATATGACAATGAATATGCCTGCAAAAAACGCCGCTCCTGTGAACACCCAGGAACCGCCAAAAACTGCGATCTCCGCCTTGTGGCGTCCGGCGCTGGTCCAGGCGTTCGTCAAGCTCGACCCACGCCAACTGCAACGCTCGCCGGTGATGCTGGTGGTCGAGTTGACCGCGATCCTCACCACCGTGCTGTGCTTTGTGCCGGACATCAACGTGCCGACTTTTGTCGCCGTACAAATCGCCGTGTGGCTGTGGTTCACCGTGCTGTTCGCCAACTTCGCCGAAGCCTTGGCCGAAGGTCGCGGCAAGGCCCGCGCCGACAGCCTCAAAGCCGGCAGCGAAGGCCTCAGTGCACGCCGCAAAGAGGCCGACGGCAGCTTCAAAGTCGTGCCCGCCACCAGCCTGCGCAAAGGTGACGTGGTGCGCGTCACCGCCGGGGAAATGATCCCCGGTGACGGCGAGGTCATCGAAGGTATTGCGGCGGTCAACGAGGCGGCGATCACCGGTGAATCCGCGCCGGTCATTCGTGAATCCGGCGGCGACCGTTCGGCCGTCACCGGTAACACGCGGCTGGTGTCGGACTGGTTGCTGGTGCGTATCACCGTCAACCCCGGCGAGTCCACCCTGGACCGCATGATCGCGCTGGTGGAAGGCGCCAAACGCCAGAAAACCCCCAACGAAGTGGCGCTGGATATCCTGCTGATCGGTCTTACGCTGATCTTCCTGCTGGTGGTGGTGACCCTGCAGCCGTTCGCCCACTTCGCCAATGGCAGCTTGCCGCTGGTGTTCCTGGTCGCGCTGCTGGTGACGTTGATCCCGACCACCATTGGCGGCCTGTTGTCGGCCATCGGTATTGCCGGTATGGATCGCCTGGTACGCCTCAACGTCATCGCTAAATCCGGGCGTGCCGTGGAAGCGGCGGGTGACGTGCATGTGTTGCTGCTGGACAAGACCGGCACCATCACCTTCGGCAACCGTCGCTGTGCCGCCGTGATCGCAGCACCAGGCGTCAGCGGTCGCGACCTGGCCGAAGGCGCCCTGCTGGCGTCCCTGGCGGACGACACGGCGGAAGGCAAATCCATCGTCGAATACCTGCGCACGCTGCACCCTCAGGCCGAGCCAACCCTGGATGAGCTGACCTCCGTGCCGTTCAGTGCCGAAACGCGCTTGTCCGGTGTCGACTACCAAGGCCGTGTGTTCCGCAAAGGCGCGGTCGATTCCCTGCTGGCGTTTATCGGCCAACAACGCGGTGACCTGCAACCGGCACTCTCGCGGGAAATCGACAAGATCGCCCAAAGCGGCGGCACGCCATTGCTGGTATGCGCCGACGGCAAACTGCTCGGCGCGATCCACCTCAAGGACGTGGTCAAGCCCGGCATCCGCGAACGTTTTGCAGAGTTGCGCAAGCTCGGGATTCGCACCGTGATGGTCACCGGCGACAACCCGTTGACCGCCGCCGCAATTGCCGCAGAAGCCGGTGTGGACGACGTGCTGGCCGAAGCCACGCCAGAGAAAAAACTCGCACGCATCCGCCACGAGCAGAACGACGGTCGCCTGGTTGCCATGTGCGGCGACGGCGCCAACGACGCCCCGGCACTGGCCCAGGCCGATGTCGGCATGGCGATGAACGACGGCACTCAGGCTGCTCGCGAAGCCGCCAACATGGTCGACCTCGACAGCGACCCGACCAAGCTGCTGGACGTGGTGCAGATCGGCAAGGAACTGCTGGTGACTCGCGGCGCGTTGACGACCTTTTCCATTGCCAACGACGTGGCCAAATACTTCGCGATTTTGCCGGCGCTGTTTGCCGCGATCTACCCGCAACTGGGCGTGCTCAACGTGATGCATTTGCAGAGCCCGCAGAGCGCGATTCTCTCGGCCATCGTCTTCAACGCGCTGATCATTGTGGTGTTGATTCCCCTGGCACTGCGCGGTGTGCGCGTACAGGCGGCGAGTGCGGCGGCGTTGCTGCGCCGCAACCTGCTGATCTACGGGCTGGGCGGGCTTTTGGTGCCGTTCGTGGGCATCAAGGCGATCGACATGCTCCTGACCGCGCTGCACCTGGTGTAACTGGATCGCACTTTTTGGATCGTTCCCATGCTCAGCGTGGGAACGCCGCCCCGGACGCTCCGCGTCCTGCGCTGAAAACGAATCGAGGAATTTGAAATGTCCACCCTGATCCGCCCGGCCCTGAGCCTGCTGGTCCTCATGACCCTGATCACCGGCGTCGCCTACCCACTGGTGGTCACCGGCGTTGCCCAAGTTGCGTTCCCCGACCAGGCCAACGGCAGCCTGGTGCGTGACGCCGACGGTAAAGTGCGCGGTTCCAGCCTGATCGCTCAGGATTTTACCGGTGACAGCTGGTTCCACCCACGGCCATCGGCCGGCGCGTTTGCCACGGTCTCCAGCAGCGCCAGCAACCTGGCCCCAAGCAACCCGGCATTGGCCACGCGTATTTTTGATGACGCGAATAAACAGTTGGTGCCAGGCCAGGGGCCGGTGCCTTTGGCCTCCCTGACGACCTCCGGCAGCGGTCTTGATCCACACTTGCCACCGGCGGCGATTGCCTATCAACTGGCGCGAGTGGCGGCGGCGCGAAATGTGCCGGTGTCTACACTGCAGCGCTTGCTCGATGAGCACATCGAAAGCCCGCTGGTGGGGCCGCCGGTGGTGAATGTGCTGGCGCTGAACATGGCGCTGGAAAAGTTGTAAGCCGTGGTGCCGTCATCGCGGGCAAGCCCGCTCCCACAGGGAAATGCATTCCAAATGTGGGAGCGGGCTTGCCCGCGATGACGGCCTGAAGGATTCCAAATAAACACCTGAAGGAACTCTAAAGCATGAGCGACTCCGGCCGCGCCGATGCCCTGCTAGCCGATCTGCCACGGGACGGCCGTGGACGGCTCAAAGTCTTCCTCGGCGCCGCGCCCGGAGTGGGCAAGACCTACGCCATGCTCCAGGCCGCCCACACCCAACTGCGCCAGGGTGTGCGCCTGATCGCAGGCGTGGTGGAAACCCACGGCCGCGCCGAGACCGAAGCCTTGCTCAGCGGCCTGCCGCAGCAACCCTTGTTGCGCAGCGAATACCGTGGCGTGATGCTCGAAGAAATGGACCTCGACGGCCTGCTCGCCGCCAAGCCCAAGCTGGTACTGGTGGATGAGCTGGCCCACAGCAACGCCCCCGGCAGCCGCCATGAAAAACGCTGGCAAGACATCCAGGAACTGCTCGCCGCCGGCATCAACGTGTTCACCACGGTCAACGTCCAGCACCTGGAAAGTTTGAACGATCAGGTGCGCGGCATCACTGGCGTGCACGTGCGCGAAACCCTGCCGGACTGGGTGCTGCAAGAGGCCGACGAACTGCTGCTGATCGACCTGCCGTCCCGCGAACTGCTGGAGCGCCTGCGCGACGGCAAGGTGTATGTGCCGGAACAGGCGCGCGCCGCCATCGACGCATTCTTCACCCAGACCAACCTGATGGCCTTGCGCGAGCTGGCCATGCAAACCGCCGCTGCCCATGTCGATGACGATCTGGCCCAAGGCTACCGCCAGCTCGGCCAGGCTGCCCCGGCAGTGCGCGGACGTTTGCTGGTGGGCGTGGACGGTGATGCGCAGGCCGAACGCCTGGTGCGTCACGCCAGCCGCGTGGCCCAGCGCCGGCATTTGCCGTGGAGCCTGGTGCATATCGATAACGGCCGTGCGCGCGATGAGCAATCGCGCCTGCGCCTGCAAAATGCCCAGCAACTGGCCGAACGGCTGGGCGGCGAAGTGGTGTTGCTGCGCGCCGGTGAAGTGGCCAAGACGCTGATCCAGCATGCCGCCGAACGCCGCGCCAGCCTGGTACTGGTGGGGCAGTCGCGGATGCGCTGGCGGCGCCGGTTGTTCGGGGGTGGCTTGGCGGCACGCTTGCTGCGCAATGCCCGGGGTCTGGAGATCAACGTGCTCGACAGCGACGACATGCCCGCGCCGCCGCGCCTGCCGGATGTACGCGGGCTGGTGTGGTTCGACTATGGCCTGGCGGTGGTGGCGACCATCGTCGCAGCTGCGTTGGCCTGGGCGGTAGCCAGTGTGTTGCCGCTGCCGAATATCTCGTTGGTGTTTCTCGCCGCAGTGCTGCTGGTCGGCGTGCGCAGCAGCCTGGGACCGTCGCTGGTGTGCGCGGCGCTGTCGTTCCTGACTTATGATTTCCTGTTTATCCCGCCGAATTTTTCCTTTTCCATCCAGCGCGAAGAAGACGTGCTGACCCTGTTGTTTTTCTTGCTGATGGCGGCGTTGACCGGCAACCTCGCGGCGCGTCAGCGTCGGCAGTTGCAGGCCTTGCGCGACACCCAGGAAGAAACCAGCGAACTGCTCGACCTGTCGCGCAAGCTCACGGCGGCCACTGATCGCCAGGCGGTGATCAGTGCGGCGGCCCATCATCTGCAAGGCTGGAGTGATCTGGAGCTGTGTCTGCTGAACCGCGACGGCCAGGGCGGCTGGAAGGTTGAAACCGGCGCCGCGCTTAACCTTACCGAAGCCGAGCGAGCTGCCGCCGATTGGGCCTGGCAGCATGATCAACCGGCCGGCATGGGCACCGGCACCTTGCCGTTTGGGCGTTGGTGGTGGTGGCCGCTGTCGGGGGAGGAGGGGCCATTGGGCCTGCTCGGCGTAAGCCCCAAACCCGGCCTGGAATTGAGCGGCCAGCGCCGTCGTCTGCTCACCGCATTGAGCCAGCCATTGGCGCAAGCTCTGGCGCGCGCGCAACTGGCGCAGGAACTGGAATCGGCGCGCCTGCACGGCGAAACCGAACAACTGCGCAGCGCCTTGCTGGCCTCGGTGTCCCACGATTTGCGCACGCCGTTGACCTCGATGCGCGGCAGCATCGACAGCCTGCTGGCGCTTGGCGAAGCCATCCCGCTGGAGGACCGCCGCGAATTGCTGGAAGGCACCCGCGATGAGGCCGAGCGCCTGGACCGCTATATACAGAACCTGCTGGACATGACACGCCTGGGCCACGGCGCGCTGAAACTGGCGCGCGACTGGGTGTCGCCGGGTGATATCGTCGGCAGCGCCCTGGGCCGTTTGCGCGCAGTGCTGGCGCCGTTGCAGGTACACACCGACGTGCCGGCGCAGCTGCCGCTGCTGTATGTACACGCGGCGTTGATCGAGCAGGCCTTGGTCAATGTGCTGGAAAACGCCGCGCGGTTTTCACCGCCCCACGGCCGTTTGCAGGTGAGTGCCGGCGTGGTGGATGAGCAGCTGTTTTTTGCAGTGGCCGACGAGGGGCCGGGGATCCCCGAGGACGAGCGTGCGAAGATTTTCGATATGTTCTACACCGCCGCCCGTGGTGATCGCGGCGGACAGGGCACAGGCCTTGGCCTGGCGATCTGCCAGGGCATGGTGGGCGCACACGGCGGGCATATCCGCGTCGAGGATGGTATAGAAGGGCGAGGCACCTGCATCAGCTTGTTCCTGCCGTTACCGACGCAACCTGGCCCGGAGCGCGAGCCTTGAGCTACCCTCTTTTCTCCACGGATTTTGATTGGACACCATGAGCCAGACCGCGACGATTCTAGTCATTGATGACGAACCGCAGATCCGCAAATTCCTGCGTATCAGCCTGGCCTCCCAGGGCTACAAGGTGATCGAGGCCGGCACCGGCAACGAAGGCCTGGCCCAAGCGGCATTGAGCAAACCGGACTTGCTGGTGCTCGACCTTGGCTTGCCTGACATGGACGGCCAGCAAGTGTTGCGCGAGTTTCGCGAGTGGTCGACGGTGCCGGTGTTGGTGCTGTCGGTGCGCGCCAGCGAAGTGCAAAAAGTCGAAGCCCTGGACAGCGGCGCCAATGACTACGTGACCAAGCCCTTTGGCATCCAGGAGTTTCTCGCCCGTGTACGCGCCTTGCTGCGCCAGGCGCCGGCGGGAGAGGCTCAGGAAGCGGCGCTGAGTTTCGGCCCGTTGACGGTGGACCTGGCCTATCGCCGGGTGCTGCTGGACGGTGTCGAGGTGGCCCTGACCCGCAAGGAATATGCGGTGCTGGCGCAACTGGCGCGGCATCCTGGGCGGGTGATCACCCAGCAGCAATTGCTCAAGGATATCTGGGGGCCGACCCATACCGAAGACAGCCATTACCTGCGCATTGTGGTGGGCCATCTGCGACAGAAACTGGCGGATGATCCGACGCAGCCACGGTTTATCGTGACCGAGGCGGGTGTGGGGTATCGGTTGTTGAATGCCTGAATTTATCGGTGCCTGAACCGGCCCTATCGCAGGCAAGCCAGCTCCCACCTTTTGATTTGTGAATACATTCAAAGGTGGGAGCTGGCTTGCCTGCGATAGGGCCATCAACCACACCGCCTATCTTAGTGTTGCTCACTCTCATACCGATCCAACGTATCACTGGCAATTTCCCGCCCCAACGCGATCAACTCCGGCGCCTTGTAAAACTCGAAAAACCGACACACCCGCTTCGGCACGTTGATCAGTACGTCCGGCGGGTAACCGGCGATCTTGTACTGCGCCAACGAGGTCTGCATCACTTCGAAACTCTGGTTGATCAGGTCCAGCAGTGACGCGGGCCCGACGTTATCGATGATGAACGAGCCGGTGGCGGACTTCGGCGCACCTTGTTTTTCAGGGGCGGCCGCAGGTTGTTGGGCCTCGGGTTCGGCCGACTCCAGCCACGGGTTGATGTCGGCGGCCTGGGACTGCAAGGCTTCCTGCTCCAGCTTCATCAGTTGCTCGGCCTGTTTGCGCCGAAACGGCAGGTGCGAACCCAGTGATTTGGCCAGGCTGTTAAAGCGGCTCTTGAACGCCGGCGGGCGCTGGATCACTGGCAGGTGGTAGTGCTTCTGGTTGGTGGCGTTGAGGTTGACCGCGATGATCAAGTCGCAATGGCTCGACACCACCGGCACGATCGGCAGCGGGTTGAGCAGGCCGCCGTCCACCAGCATGCGGTTGCCTTGCATCACCGGCGTGAACAGGCTGGGAATCGCCGCCGAAGCGCGCATGGCCTGGTGCAGGCAGCCTTCCTGGAACCAGATTTCCTGTTGGTTGGTGAGGTCAGTGGCCACGGCGGTGTAGGGAATCCGCAGTTCTTCGATATTGATCTCGCCGACGATCTTGCGGATTTGCCCGAAGACTTTTTCGCCACGAATCGCCCCCAGTCGAAAGCTCACGTCCACCAGGCGCAGCACGTCCAGGTAGTCGAGGCTCTCGATCCAGTTGCGGTATTCGTCGAGCTTGCCGGCGGCGTAGATGCCGCCGACAACGGCGCCCATGGAGCAGCCGGCGATACAGGCGATGTCGTAGCCGCGCCGTTCGATTTCCTCGATCACGCCGATGTGGGCGTAACCGCGGGCGCCGCCGGAACCGAGCACCAAGGCAACACGTTTTTTCATGAGCTGATCCTTCGTAAAACAGTGGCCCACAATGCGCTTACCGGCCGAGGGCATCAAAATATTTTTCCAGAATAGCCATAACGCTCGGGTATGCTCTGGCGGTAGGCATTTCCGAGCAGGCACTTCTGAAAGCACGTTTGAATGGACACTTCTGATTTCAGGCGGCCCACAAGGCACTTTTCCTTGGAGGCAACGTCTACAGCCTACGACTGTTTTTCTATATTTGAGGTGTCATTGATGAAAGCCTGGATGTGTGTGCCTGTGATCGTGTTGGCCCTGGCCGGTTGTGCCGGCAAAACCGCATACCGTGACAGCTGTGGCACGCAATTGGATGCGGCCTGGCACGAGTTGGATTTGGCCAAGGCCGAAGGCTTTGCCGGCACCGTGAGCTACTCTAAGGCTTTGTCGCTGTTGACCGGCGCCAAGACCCAGCAGCAATTCGAAGCGTTTGAAGGCTGTTCCAACAAGGCCGAGAAAGCGCGCTTCTACATTCGTGAATCGCGCGCTGGGCGTTGATCGGTTAGCGGAGCCTAGGGTTTTATCGTTAAGGGGGAAGGGATGTCAGCGCTGGTTGATCAGTTAGTCGCTCAGGTCATTGGCCTGGAAGTAGGGTTACTGAGCTGCCAGGCTCGCCTTGCCGCCGTCACCGACGATGAAGCCTTGCACGACCTGCGCACCACCGTGCGACGCCTGCGCAGTTTGTTGCGCCCCTTGCGCGGGCTGCCGGGTGTCGAGCAGCTTGAATTGGCCGCCAGCACGGTCGGCCAATTGACCACGCCGCTGCGCGACCGCGAGGTGCTGGCGGCATACCTGCACCAGCACGGCCATCACGCGGCGGCCGACCGGCGCCTGCGCTTGCAGGCCGATGCTTATCGCCAGGTGGCGCAAAGCCCGGAACTCGCGCATTTGCTGCTGATCCTGGATGCCTTCCCGCGGTTTATCCGCGCCTCCCAACACCAGAAACTGCTCAAGGGCCTGCGCCCGCGCATCGAGAAGCGCTTGGCCAAGCAATGGCAGAAGCTCGATGACGCCCTCAAAGACCCCGATCATGACCGCCACCGTCTGCGCCTGCTGATCAAGCGCGTGCGTTACGCGGCCGAAGCCTACCCCGAACTGGACAAACTGCCTGCCAAGGCGATGCAACGCCTCAAGCAAGCGCAAGGCGCCCTCGGCGATTGGCACGATTGCTGGCAATGGCTGGCCCAGGCTGAACATCAACCCGACCTGCAGCCGTGCGTTGCGGTTTGGCAGCGCACCATGGCCAAGGCTGAAGGCCAGGCGGATCGGGTGCTGGACAAGCTCGGCGCGGATTGTTTCTGAACCGGTCCGGCTTTTGGCCGGAATAGGCGCTGTGCCTGGCCAGCCTGCTGGTTAAGATCCCGGCATCGGTTTTCTGGATGTGAGGTTGCCATGCGCTTTAGTGATTTGCTCGATGCCGCCCGTAACAACCCGCTGGAAGTGACCATCCCCGCCGAATGGGCCCAGGGCCGCGCGACGTTTGGTGGCCTGGTGGCTGCGTTGCAACACGAAGCCTTGCGCGCCAAAGTGCCTTCGGAGCGGCCTTTGCGCTCACTGGCCATCACCTTTGTCGGCCCGGTCGCCCCGGATGTACCCGCCAGTTATCAGGTCGAAGTGCTGCGCGAAGGCAAAGCAGTCAGCCAGTTACTCGGCCGTGTGGTGCAGAACGGCGAAGTGGCGACCTTGGTACAAGCCAGCTTTGGCGCAGCCCGCGAGTCGGTCATTGAGGTGGCGAGCGAGCCGCCGCCGGTGTTCAAACACTGGGATGAGTGCCAGGAGCTGCCCTATATCAAAGGGGTTACCCCCGAATTCATGCGCCACCTGGCGATGCGCTGGAGTGTCGGCGGCCTGCCGTTTACCGGTAATAAATCCCGCGACATGGGCGGTTGGGTGCGTTTGCGTGGGGACGTGAAGGAAGAACCGCTGACCGAGTCGCATATTCTTGCCCTGGTCGACGCCTGGCCACCGGCCTTGCTGCCACACCTGACCAAGCCCGCGCCGGGCAGCACCCTGACCTGGACCATCGAGTTTATCCAGCCGCTGCAAAACCTGACCACCCTCGACTGGTGCCAGTACTACGTCAACATCGAGCACGCCCGCGACGGCTACGGCCATGCCGCTGCCGCGCTGTGGAGCCCGAGCGGCGAGTTGATCGCCATCAGCCGCCAGACTGTGGTGGTCTTCGCCTGAGCCTCAGAAGTGCTGGCTGCCCTGGGCTTCCAGCGTGCGGCCGTGGCGTTGCAGTGCCACGCCCGCCAACAGGCCGACGACGCCGATGGCAACACTGGCCAGGCTGAAGCTGAACACGCCTGAGACCATCAACAGAAAACCAATGATCAGCAAAGGCACGGCAAGCAGTTGCAGGCCCAGGTTGGTGGGGTGCTGGTGAGCCTGTGGCTGAGTGCGCCATTGCCAGGCGGGGAAGTTGGGGTGACGTTTGCCCATGATGATCAATCCTCTGTCCGTTGAAACAACATGGACAAAGTTTAGGTCGCAGGCACCTGGGACGGCGAATCAAGGCTCGCTATGGAGGCCATAGCCAGCCTTGTTTGGCTTATAGCTTCAATTGCCCGATCGCCTTGCTCAATTCCCCGGCCAAGGTCGCCAGCTGATTGCTGGTGGTGGCCGACTCTACCGTCTGCTGCACGGTGTTCTCGGTCACATCGCGAATGCTCACCACCGCGCGGTTCATCTCTTCGGCAACATGGCTCTGCTGTTCGGCGGCCACGGCAATCTGGGTGTTGCTTTCGCGCATCTGGGCCACGGCGCTGGTGATTTCGGCCAGTGCGGCACCGGCATCCTGGGCCTGTTGCACACAGTCGTCGGCCTTGAACGAGCTTTCCTGCATGAAGTCCACCGCGTCGCGGGTGCCGGCTTGCAGCGCCGAGACCATGCGGGTGATTTCGTCGGTGGAGCTTTGCACGCGCTTGGCCAGGTTGCGTACTTCGTCGGCGACCACGGCAAAACCACGGCCCATTTCGCCGGCGCGGGCGGCTTCGATGGCGGCGTTGAGGGCGAGCAGGTTGGTTTGTTCGGCGATGCTGTGGATCACGCCGACCACACCGTTGATTTTCTGACTGTCTTCGGCGAGTTTCTGGATCATTTCGGCCGTCTGCTGCACGCCGGTGGACAGGCCTGCGATAGAGCGTTGCACCCGGGTGACTACTTCCTGGCCGCTGCCGGCGAGGGTGTCGGCGGTCTGGGACAGGTCGCGGGTAGCGCCGGCATGCTGGGCGATATGGTAGACGGTGGCGGTCATCTCATTGATGGCGGTGGCCGCCTGGTCGGTTTCGCTTTGCTGGCCGAGCATGCCGTGCTGCACCTCGTTCATGCTGCTGGCCAGGCGTGCGGCGCCATCGTCGAGTTGCTGGGCGGTGCGCGCCACGGTACTGACCACGCGCTGATAACCGGCTTGCATGGCGTTGAAGGCGCTGGCCATCTGGCCCACCTCGTCCTTGCACGCCAGGGGCACGCGGGCCGCCAGGTCGCCGGTCTTCTCCACGTGCAGCATCACGTCCTTGAGGGTGTTGAGTTGGCTGAGCAGGAAGCGGATCAGCAACTGCGAGGCCCCGAGCATCGCCAGCATCAGGATCAACACGGCCACGGCGTAGTTGGCGAAGCGTTCGCCGAAGACTTGGCTGAGGCTGCGGCCGTAGGCCAGCACGGCGATCTGTTGGCCATTGGCCCGTGTGAGGACGTCGGCACCGATCAGTGGGTTATCCCCGAACAAGGGCATGTGATTGAGTTCGACCCAACCGCTGGCGGTACTCAAGGCGGACAGATCCCGATCAGCCAGCGCTGGGGTTTGGCCGCGGGCAAAGGTCAGCCAATGTTCATCTTTGGGTAATGGCGTGTCGGCCGGCCAGGCACCCAGTAGTCGCGCCTGGGCCTGCGCCGAGGCCCGGGACGCATCGCTGCGGGCCTGTTGCTCGAGCTGCACGGCGTACAGCACCAGCAGCAGGGTGGTGATGAAGGCGACCGCATTCACGGCCCAGAATTTGTATTTCAGCGAGATATTGCTAAGCCAGGCACCCATGGAAGGTTTTCTCTGATAGCGGAAACAGCATTGGCAAGGTGCCATTATTGTGCCGCTACTCAGGAAAGCGTTTTTGACATGGGTCAATGCGCCGCATCAATCCACTGGGGGCAGCCCAAAAAACGCACGGGAGCAGGCGGTGCTGTGCTCGGCCAGGTCTTCCGGCGTTTCATTGCGATGCAGGGCCACTTCACGCAGCACTTCGGGCAAATAAGCCGGTTCATTGCGGCCATTTTTCGGCTTCGGCCGCAGGGTGCGCGGTAGCAAGTACGGCGCATCGCTTTCCAGCATCAGGCGGCCACGGGGAATTTCCCTGACCAGTGGATGCAGGTGTGTGCCACGGCGCTCGTCGCAGATCCAGCCGGTGATGCCGATATGCAAGTCGAGGTCGAGGTAGCTGAACAGCGCCTGTTGCTCGCCAGTAAAGCAATGCACCACGGCGGCGGTCAGGTGATCGCGGTAATCCTTGAGAATCTCCAGCAGGCGCTGGTTGGCGTCACGTTCGTGCAGGAACACCGGCAGTTTCAGCTCGACCGCCAGTGCCAGGTGCTCTTCGAGGACTTTTTCCTGCTGCGGGCGCGGGGAAAAGTCCCGGTTGAAGTCCAGCCCGCATTCGCCCACCGCACGCACGCGGCTTTCGTTGAGCAACCCGCGCAAACGCTGGGCGCTGTCGCCGTTCCAGTCACTGGCCGAGTGCGGGTGAATGCCGGCGGTGCTGAACAGGCGTTGGCCGCTGTCATCGAGTTTTACGCACAGTTCCAGAGCCTGTTCGCTGCCGTCGACGCTGGTGCCGGTGAGCACCAATTGTTGCACGCCGGCGGCGTAGGCTCGGTCGAGAACGGCCTGGTGCCTCTCGTCGAAACTGGGGTTGGTCAGGTTGACGCCGATATCAATGAGTTGCATGGTGCTAGCTCCGCCTGCGGCCGGAAAGCATATCAGAGCTGTAGATTTATAAGAAAAACTAAGAACTACAACGCGTTATAGCTGTCTTTGAACGTCGCAAGTGACATTGTGGTTGGCTGACTGCCTGCCCCGACGCCACCGTTGCGTGCCTTGCCAGCGCTTGAAGCGCTCTGTTTCTGACCTCCAGCTTCTCGTCTTTCACGAGAGGGCTGGCCAGTATTCTTTCCGGAGAGCGGATGATCCGACCCTCGGCGTTGCTTATGTTGTGCCTCACGTTACTGCTGCCCACGGCGGCGGTCGCGCGTCTCGACGGGCCGCTGGAGGTGACCAAGCCCGGCAAGGTCCGTGATTTGGCGCAGATCCGCTCCAGCCGCACCCTGCGTGTGCTGGTCAACCAGAGCCGTAACAGTTCCGGTGAGGTCCAGGGCCAGGCCATCGGGGTCGAATACCATCGCCTGCGAGCCTTCGAGCAATACCTGAACGGCCACGCCCGGGATGGAGAAGCCATCAACCTCAAGATCATTCCCAAGGCCAAGGACCAATTGCTCGGCGCGTTGGCCCGTGGCGAAGGCGACCTGGTGGCGCCGGGTGAATTGCTCGATGTGAAGGCCACGCACAAGATCAGCACCAGCGACCCGATTGCCAGTGGTGTGCCGCTATGGCTGGTGGGCGTGAAGGGTGAGCGGCGGTTTACCAAGCTGGAGCAATTGTCCGGGCGCACCCTGGCGTTGACCACCGGCAGTGCGGCGGCGGATGCGATCAGTCAGGTCAACCAGCAACTGGCGCTGCACAAGCGCCCGCCCGTGAAGGTGGAGTGGGTGGACCCGACGCTGGCCGTCGAGGACGTATTGGAGATGGTCCAGGCCGGGATCTTCCACCTCACCATCGTTGAAAAACCGATTGCCGAGCGCTGGTCGAAAATCCTGCCCAAGTTACGTTTTGATCGGCAGGTGGTCATCAGCGCACCGGGTGATGAATACTGGTTTGTGCGCCAGGATGCCTCGATGCTGCGGGCCAGTATCGATCGCTTTCTCAAGACTTATCGCACGCCGTCCGACCAGGACGTGGCGTTCCAGCGTATTTATCGACGTCTCTACCAGGTGCGCAATCCGCTGGCCCGCGCCGACCGGCAGCGCCTGGAGAAACTGCGTCCGGTGCTGCAAAAGCACGCCCGTGAGCAGGGCATGGACTGGCTGAACCTGGCCGCGCTGGCATTCAAGGAATCCGCCCTGGACCCTGGCGCGCGCAACAGCGGCGGGCCTACCGGCCTGATGCAAATCACGCCATCGGCGGCCCAGCGGGTGGGGGTGAACAATATCGAGAGCCTGGACAGCAATGTGCAGGCCGGTGCGCGCTACCTGGCGATGATCCGCCGCAAGTTCTTCGCCAGCCCCAAACTCAACGAGCGCGAGCGCATGGCCTTTGTGCTGGCGGCTTATAACATGGGGCCGGAGCGGGTCCAGGGTATGCGTGCAGAGGCTCGCCGGAGGGGCTTGAACCCCAATCAGTGGTTCTTCCAGGTCGAGCGTATTGCCATGGAGCAGGTGGGAATGGGCGGCGTCAGCTATGTTAATAGCGTGAACAAGTATTACTTGGCGTTTGATCGGGAGCGTGACTCCCTGGAGCCCTCGGCGCCAAAAATTGCCTCACGAAAATAATCGGTTTTATCGATAAGTATTAGGCGATTTTTGCGCTTTTATCATTGTCTGATCCGATTAATATAGCGGCCAACCAACCCCTACTTTGAAAAGGATTCTCACCATGAGCCCACTGATCACTCGCATTCTGTCCACTCGCGCCGGTTACGGCCTGACCATCCTGCGAATTTTTGTCGGCATCGTTTTCGCCGCCCACGGTTCGCAAAAGCTGTTTGGCTGGTTTGGCGGCGGCGGTTTGGCCGGTACTGCGCAGTACATGGAAAGCCTCGGCCTGACCCCAGGCACGCTGATGGCGGTGTTGTCCGGCGGTACGGAGTTCTTCGCCGGGCTGGCCTTGATCATCGGCTTGCTGGCGCGCCCGGCGGCGTTGGGCCTGGCCTTCCTGTCGCTGGTGGCGATCTTCTCGGTGCATATCCATAACGGCCTGTTCATGGCCAACAACGGTTATGAGTTCGCCTTGGCCTTGCTCGGCGGTGCGCTGGCGGTGTTGTTCGAAGGCGCCGGCAAACTGTCCGTCGACCGTGCCATCGCCCACTGATCAGTCGCGCAACCCCCTGAAAAAGCCCGCCATGAGCGGGCTTTTTCATTGCTCGGGATTCTTGACAGCGCCCTACAGGCTTCTCTAGGATGCTGCTCATGCGCCGATTTAAACAGCTAATTGCGGGGCGCCACTGGGACTCAATGCAGCCCGACAGAAGCATGCACTCATCACGAGTCAGGTTTCGAAATACCGCTAAAGCGCTGGTTCGGTGTTGCCTCTCACCTGCCCGCAGACTTTTGAGGCAGAGACACGACACGATGAATGCACTACGCCCCCTCATACGCCTGGCCCCGATCACTGCGGACCTGACTCAACGCAACCCCAAGATCCTGCTGGGTGGCAAGCATCAGCCGACCTTGTTGCGGTACCTCGACGGCTGGCCGCGCCGCACAGGGCGCCCTTCAGCGTTTCTGATCCAGTTTGTGGAAGATGGCGATTCCCTGGCACGATTTGCCAGCAACAGCTTTGATCTTGCCGTTATCCAGGCGCCCAGTGCGGGCGATGCCGAGGAGGTGATCCGCCAACTGACGCGCATCGCCCGGCAAGGGTTGATTGCACGTCGTTGACGGCTGATCAGTGAACGACAATCGCCGATCGGCGTCGCCGGTGGTAGAGGTACACGGCCCAGGCGATCAGGCATAACGGCAGCGGTACTGCGCCAATCATCAGCAACGTGAGGTTGCGTTCCGCTCGATGCACCGATGCATACGCCTCGACCTTGAGTGCCTGCAACTCCATGGGCAGCCGCAGGCGTTCCTTGTTGAGCGCCTGCAACTGGATATTGGTGTCCACCGCGCGGGTGCCGAAGCCCATACTCGGTGGGTTCAAGCGTTGCCATTCCTGCTCGGTATGCTCAAGCCGACTTTGCAGCTCCCCGGCCTTTTGCGCATAAGCCTGCGCGGCTACTTCGCGCAGGCGCTCCAGAGTGCTGGGGGAATGGCTGAGCCTCACACGCGGTTCAATGTTTGCGAGCGCATGGGGGGCCGCGAGATTATCCAATGTGTTCAGGACAAACATCACGTTGTGGTTGGGCGCGGAGTTGATCACAGCGTCCATCAGCAAGTCCGTGTCGGCCACCACTACCACCTCGATTTGCGCAGCCTTTTGCAGACCGGCAGGCTGTCCGTCAATACCCTCTGGAAAGGCGGAGTAGGCAGGGCCTTCCAGGCGCGCAGCGATCACCTGGCGTTGCCCGGCCGTCGGCATCTCTTCGGCGAGCAAGGCGGTTGCAGGCGTGGCGGCGAAGCGGCCAGCGTCCAGCAGGGCCGAGCGGCTGGAGCTTTGCAGCAGGGGCACGAGGGTGGTGCGGCTTTTCCTGACGCGCGAAAGTGCGCCGCTGCTTGATACCACCACGGTATCCACTTTCCAGGCACTCACGTCATTCGCTGCCATCGCTTGCCGTGGCAGGTTCAGCTTGGCCGGATGCACTACCGTGGGTGCGCCTGAGCCGAAGGTGTGATCGATCAGCAGTTTGTCCGCCGGCATCTGTATGCCCCATGCCGCCAGTAGCCCGTCGAGCTTTGTGCTTGCCGGCTTGGCGTTTGCTTCTGCCTCGCTCACCGGGTCAACGAAGATCATCAGTTTGCCGCCCCTCAATACAAACTGTTCAATTGCATACAGGGTCTGTTCGGGCAGCGCGCGCGGGTGCACCACCATCAGCGTTTTGATCGATTCGGGTACCGTCGGGGTGGTTGATGCCAGGCCCACCAGGTCGAAATGCTGATGCATTTGCGCCAACATCTGTTCGCCAGCCACGTTCAATGCCAGCCCGCTCAGTACGCCGACGGTGGGTGGCTCGGGGTGCATCAGTTGGGAAATCAGATGGCTGATTTCGTACTCAAGCAAAGGCTCGTCATCCAGGCGCAGCACGTCGATACGTTGTGCGGCCTGGCCGGCGCGGGTGCCGATGAGGCCAAGGAAGCCTTGCTTGTCGTCCAGACCGAACAGGCCGGCTTTGTAGGCATCTTCTGAATAAGGTGTCGGATCAATAACATGTAGGTTAATCATCCCTTGTGAGGCTTTTTCGAATTCCTTTAGTAAATCTGCAACTCGTTCGCCGTAGCGGTTAATTGCCTGGCTTCTTCTCGGGTCATTGCTGGAGTTGAAGTAATACAAATCCAGTGGGTGTTCCAGTGCGGCGAGCAGTTGCCGCGCCGGTGGCGATAAAGTGTGGATTTTCTGTTGTGAAAAGTCCCAGCGGAGATTCGGAAGTTTACCGACCCAGGCCAGGTTGAACGCGAGAAAAAGCAACAGTATGACCAGCAGTGTCATACCTGTACTCAGAGTGGAACGCATCGCTGGCTTTCCTTCTCAACTGGTTTTGTAATTGAGCGTGACAGTCGTTGCCGAGAGAAAGGCAAGGATCATGCTAAGGAAGTACAAACTGTCGTGCAGTGTCAGTTTGCCGTTGTCGACAGCGCCGAATCGCGAAATCGGGTTGATCGAGATCAGGCTGTCTATGACCCAGATTGGCGCCTGATGCTCAAGGGCATCCAGCACCCATGAAAGTCCGCTGGCTGCCAGTAACAACACCACCGTCACCAGGAAAACAACCAGGCGTTGTTGGGTAAGGGCAGATGTAAAACATCCGACAGAAAGATAGGCGCCCGCCAACAACCAACTGGCAAGAAACTGTGAGGTAATAACACCGTTGTCGGCTGTGCCCAGGTAGTTGGCGAGGATCACTGTCGGAAAAGTGCACAACAATGCGATGCCGCACACGACCCACGCGGCCAGAAATTTTCCGATGACCCGTTCTGCGCTCGTGATAGGCAGGGTTTTCATCATGTCGCGCATGCCGGTCTGCTGTTCGTCCGCCCACAGTTGTGTCGACAACATGGGAATCAGCAGCAGATAGAGCCAGGGGTGCAATTGGAAAAACACCTGCAGATCGCCGCTGTCGTGTTCCAGCCAATCGCTTGTGTACAACCCCAGTGTTGCGCACAGCACCAGAAACGCCGCAACACTCAGGTAAGTGCTGGGGGTACCGGCGTAACTGGCCAGTTGACGCTTGAAAATAACAGGCAGCAGTTTCACAGGGTGGCCTCGTGGCTCAGGTGGTGAACAACTTCGTTCAGGCGCCCTGGCTCCAGATTCAATGAGGTTATATTCCAGCCACGGCTGGCGATAAGTGCATTTATATGCGGGTAGATGGTGTGACCGGGCATGGCCAGAACGGTCACGGTGCCGGGTGCATGCCGGTCTTCTTCTATGCCTGCCACGCCGGGTAATACGGCGAGGGCGAGTAAATCCAGCGGTGTCTCTGCAGCCAGCGTGACGGCTCGGTAGTGCCTGGAGTTGCGCTGCAAGTCGGGCAGCGGCGTGTCTGCCACCAGGTGCCCGGCAGCAATGACCAAGGCGCGCGTGCAGAGGCTGGACAGGTTGTCACAATGCCGGGAGGCGATCATGACCGCCATGTCTTCGGTCAGCGACTGGACAAGGGTCTTGAACTTGAGCAATTCATCCGGCGCCAACCCCTCAGCCGGTTCATCCAGCAGCAGCAGGCCGGGGGTGTGCAGGATCGCCTGGGCGATGGCGACTCTGCGCTTCAAGCCGATGGAAAGCGTGTCGATCGGTGTATCGAGTACGCGTGACAATTCCAGGCGCATGGCGGCTCGATCGACCCGGCTGCGTTTTTCTGCACCGCTGAAGCCGCGTACGGCGGCAATGAAGTTGAGCAGGCCTTTGACCGACATCGTGGGATGGCTAACGCCGCCCTGGAGCTGATAGCCCAAGGCTCTTCGCGCTTGCTGAGGATGTGCCTGGGTATCAAAGCCTTCGACAATGACATGCCCGGCAGAGGGGCTGGCCAAACCGGAGATCACATTCAACAGGGTGGTTTTGCCCGCGCCACTCTCCCCGAATACGCCTATACATTCCTGGCGTTGAGCACTGAACGAGAGATTAGTGATGACGTTTCTTTTACCCAAACGCTTTGTCAGGCTGCTTATCTCGAGCATCTTTTTACCGAATAAGTTTTGCGAGGCGTAGGAACTTGTACCGTCATGCACGGTAAGCGCCGAGAAAGATACGTTTAATCATTGGACTTGGGAACAAGGGGACATGTTTATCAGATAAGTCCTACGCCGAATTAGATAACTTGCTGAAACAATTGCGTTGTTCCGAGGTTAGTTAATGGCCGGGTATTTATCTGGCGCTTATATAAGGTTTACTCTTTCGCAATAAGGCCTGAATATCATGATGCTTCTTCGCACGCTTGTTCTTGAACGCAGCGGTCAGGACACGCCGGTCAACGGTGCACTGCTTTGTGGGTTTGCCGTTGCTCAGACCGATTCCAACTTTCTGGTCTACAGCCTGGATGAAGAAACTGAGCCTGGTAACTCCAGGGTCTACATCGCGGCGCTACGCAAGAAACTCGACCGATACTTCCTCGGCGGGGTCGAGTCCAAGGAAGACCTGCAAGTTGCCATGCAAGTGTTCAAGCAAATCCTCATGGCGGCCGCCGCTTCGGGCACCAAGAACGGCACCGTTATCGAATCCGCAGTCCCTTTTCATTTTATTGATTTGAAAGGCTGCAAGTTGCCGCCCGCCAGGCCTGAGGACCATCATTCGATGATCATCAAGAAGGCGTTGGTCATGAAGGTCATCACTCTGGGCATGTCTGCGCCGGTACTGCCGGCCATCGAAAGTGCTTCGTTGATCGTGCCCTCGATTCGTTTTTCGTCGCAGATGATCTCGCCGCCCAGGGCGACGCATTCCGCCAGGCCTGCCGAGCCGCCGGCGTCGGAGCCGGCCCAGGCTCAACCCTTGGAGGCCCCTGTCGCGATAGCTCATGTGCCAGCTCCTGAGCCAGCGCCAGAACCTGAGCCAGAACCAAAACCTGAGCCAGAACCGGCGCCCGTTGAACGCACTGCGCCACCTGCTCAGGTTGAACCGGCAGCGCCTGCAACGCGCCCGCCTGCGGCCAAGATGGAGCATGCCTCGATGGTTGAGGTAGACAGCACGTTGACCAGCCTGGCCAAAGTGGCCCAAGAGCTGTCGCAACAGCAACTCGCGGTGAACGAGCGCGAAGAAATGCTGATGCAGTGGCAGGCACGACTCGAGCAGGAACAGGGTGAACTGGACGAAAAGAGCCAGGCGTTGCAGCAACAGGCTACGCAGTTGCAGGCGCGAACCGTTGAGGTTGGCCAGAAGGCTGAGAAGTTGACGCTGGCGCTGTCGCAGGTGGCGGGAATACGCCAGCGCCTGCAGAGTGTGCTTCTGGAACTGGATCAAACCCTGGATGGCCAGGCTTGAAGCTGATGTGTTCTGCGGTCTGGCTACTTTTCAGGGTTCATTTATCATCAACCCCAGCCGGCCGGCGCCAGGGCATGATGCCTTGGCGTATCGGCACCATTGGACATTGTCTGGGGATGCACGCGTTTGAGTACCAAGCTGATTACCAAAGAAGGTCATGAGGCGCTGAAAAAAGAGCTGGATTACCTGTGGCGTGAAAAACGCCCGGATACTACGCGCAAGGTGACCTGGGCGGCGTCTCTCGGAGATCGCAGCGAGAACGCGGATTACCAGTACAACAAGAAACTGCTGCGCGAGATTGATCGGCGGGTGCGTTACCTGCGCAAGCGCCTGGAAGACATGCGCGTGGTGGAGTACATGCCCGAGCAGGAGGGCAAGGTGTTCTTCGGCGCCTGGGTCGATATCGAAAATGAGCAGGGCGAGACCAAGCGTTTTCGGATCGTCGGCTATGACGAAATTTATGAGCGCATGGATTACATCTCCATCGACTCGCCGATGGCCCGGGCGCTGCTGCGCAAGGAAGTCGACGATGAGGCCATGGTGCAGACGCCGACCGGCGAAGTGTGCTGGTGGATTACCGGTATCGAGTATGTGAAATAAACGCTGGCCGGCACGCCGTCGGGCGTGCCGGCCACCGCTGGTTTCAACCTTCGCGCAATACCGTCAACGGGCTGGCATTCAGCGCGCGCCGTGTGCCGAAGACGCCGGCGCCACCGATGAGCACGGCGCCGATCACTGGCAGCAGCAGCAGCCACGCATGCGGATGCCAGGCCAGGTCAAAGGCGTAGCGGTACAGCACCCAGGTCACCAACTCGGTGCCCAGGGCCGCCAGCAGGCCACTGACCGCGCCGAGCAAGCCGAACTCGATGCGCCGCGCCTTGACCAGCAACTTGCGCTCGGCCCCTAGGGCACGCAATAGCGCGCCTTGGCGAATCCGCTCATCCAGGGTGGCCTGCAGGCCCGAAAACAACACGGCCATGCCCGCCGCCAGCACAAACAGCAACACGTACTCCACCGCGAGAGTCACCTGGGCGAGGATGCTGCGCAACTGCTCCAGCAAGGCTTCGACCTGCAGGATGGTGACGGCCGGGAAGGCCCGGGACAGGTCGACGATCTGCTGGTCATGCCCCGGTGCCAGGTAGAAGCTGGTCAGGTAAGTGGCGGGCAGGTCCTTCAAGGTGCCCGGCTGGAAGATCATGAAGAAGTTGGGCTGGAAGTTGTCCCAGTTAATGGTCCGCAGGCTCGTCACCCGTGCTTCGCGGTTCTCGCCACCGACGGTGAACACCAGATGATCATCGAGCTTCAGCTTCAGGCTTTCAGCGACCTTGGCTTCTACCGACACCCCTGGCATGCCATCGCCCGGTTGCTGTGACCACCAAGCGCCTGCGGTGAGGAGGTTGCCCGGTGGCAGGTCGGCCGCCCAGGTCAGGCTCAGGTCGCGCTGCACGGCGCGGTCACCACTGGAATCCTTGCTGACAATCTCCTGCACCGGCTCGCCGTTGATGCTGATCAAGCGGCCCGGCACCACCGGGTACAGCGGCGCCGCTTGCGCTTGCAACTCCAGCAGGCGGGCGCCAAAGGCGTCTTTGTCGGCCGGCAGGATGTTCAGGGCGAAATAGTTGGGGGCGTCCTTGGGCAGCTGGTTTTGCCAGGTGTCGAGCAATTCGCCGCGCAGCAGGGCGATCAAACCCATGGACAACAGGATCAAGCCAAACGCCAGGGACTGCCCGGCCGCTGCCAATGGATGGCGCAGCAACTGGCCCAGGCCCAGGCGCCAGGGCAGGGACGCACGGGCCAGCAAGCGACGCAGGCTTTGCAATAACAACAACAGCAAACCACCCAGAATCAGCGCCGCCATCACGCCACCGCCGAGCAATGCGAAGGTCAGTACCAGGTCGAGGCTCAGGCGCCACATGATCAGGCCGAGGGCGAACAGCGCGGCGCCATAGACCATCCAGGTGCTGGAGGGGATCGGCAGCATGTCGCGTCGTAATACCCGCAGCGGCGGCACCCGGCCCAACGCTGCCAGCGGCGGCAATGCGAAGCCGGCGAGGGCGACCAGCCCGGTGCCGATGCCCGCCACTGCCGGCAGCAGCCCGCCGGGCGGCACGTCGGCCGGCAGCAAGTCATGCAGGAAATAGAACAGGCCAAATTGCGCCAGCCAGCCGAGCACGGCGCCGGTGAGGCTGGCCAGCAGGCCCAGTACGCTTAATTGCAGGCTGAACAGCAGCATCGTTTCGCGGCGTGACAAGCCAAGGCAGCGCAGCAGCGCACTGGCGTCGAAACGGCGGCTGGCGAAGCGGTTGGCCGACAGCGCCACGGCCACGCCGGCCAGCAGCACTGCCACCAGGCTGGCCATGTTCAGGTAACGCTCGGCCTTGCCCAGGGCGCCACCGATCTGCTGGTTGCCGTCACGCGAATCCTGCAAGCGCTGGTTGGCGGCAAGGCCCGGCTTGACCAGGTCGCGATAGGTTTGCAGCGCCGTGCTGCCCTGGGGCGCACGCCACAGTTCGCGGTAGCTCACGCGGCTGCCGGGTTGCACCACGCCGGTGGCATCCAGGTCGGCGAGGTTGATCATCACGCGCGGCGTGAGGCTGTAGAAGTTACCGGCGCGGTCGGGCTCGTAGGTCAGGATATGGGTCAGGCGCAGGGTTTTCATGCCCACGTCGATGCTGTCGCCGACTTTGAGGTCCAGCGCGGTCAGCAGCCGGGCCTCTACCCAGGCTTCGCCGGGTTTGGGGCCGCCTCCTGCGGTTTCTGCGCCGAAGGGCTCAGTGGCGCTCTTGAGTTCGCCGCGCAACGGGTACTGCTCGTTGACCGCCTTGATGCTGGAGAGCTGGATGCCATTATCGGTCGCGATAACGCTGGAGAACTCAACAATGCGCGCGTGATCCAGGCCCAGCTCTGTGCCTGACCTGATTTGCTCGGGGCGGGCCGGCGAGCTGCCTTCGAGCACCAGGTCGGCACCGAGGAATTCGGTGGCCCGCAACAGCATGGCGCCGTTCAGGCGTGCACCGAAGTAGCCGATGGCGGTGCTGGCCGTGACCGCCACCAGCAGGGCGAAAAACAACACGCGCAATTCGCCGGCGCGGGCGTCGCGCAACAATTGACGCAGGGCAAGGCTGAACAGGCGCAACAGCGGCAAACGTGCCATCAAGGCTCCAGGGGCGCGACCATCAGGCCGGCTTCAAGGCGGATCAGGCGTCGGCAACGGTGGGCCAGGCGCTCGTCGTGGGTGACCAGCACCAGGGTCGTGCCGCTTTCTTTGTTGAGTTCGAACAGCAGGTCGCTGATGCGCTCGCCGGTGTGGCTGTCGAGGTTGCCGGTGGGTTCATCGGCAAACAGCACATCCGGTTCGGCAGCGAAGGCCCGGGCGATGGCGACACGCTGTTGCTCCCCACCGGAAAGCTGGCGCGGCGAGTGGGTCAGGCGTTGGCCCAGGCCCACCCGGTCCAGCAGGTGGGTGGCGCGTTCGCGGGCGTCTTTGCGGCCGTCCAGTTCCAGCGGCAACATGACGTTTTCCAGCGCGTTGAGGCTGTCGAGCAGTTGGAATGACTGGAAGACAAACCCCACGTGCTCGGCGCGTATGCGTGCGCGCTGGTCTTCGTCGAGGGTGCTCAAGGCTTGCCCGGCCAGGGTGACTTCACCGCTGCTGGGCAGATCGAGGCCGGCCAGCAGGCCGAGGAGGGTGGATTTGCCGGAACCGGAGCTGCCGACGATAGCCAGGCTATCGCCCTTGTTCAGTTCCAGGCTCAGTTCGTGCAGGATAGTCAGTTCACCTTCCGCGCTGGGAACCACTTTGCTAAGGTTCCGCGCGGTGAGAATGCTTGCGCCCATGGAGAATCCGATGCGAATGTGGTTTTTGAGTGCTGGCCTGGCCTTGATGTGCATGGCCCAGAACGCAGCGGCGGGTACAGTCCTGATCGTTGGCGATAGTATCAGTGCCGGTTTCGGGCTGGATACCAGCAAAGGGTGGGTAGCGTTGCTGGGACAACGGCTCAAGAGCGAAGGTTTCGACGATAAAGTGGTCAATGCCTCCATCAGTGGCGACACCAGTGCCGGAGGCCTGGCGCGGCTGCCGGCGGCGCTTGCAGAGCATAAACCGGATGTGGTGATTCTCGAGTTGGGCGGCAATGATGGCCTGCGTGGCCAGCCGCCAGCGCAATTGAAACAAAATCTTGCGTCGATGATTGAGCAGTCCAGGGCCAAGGGCGCCAAGGTGCTGTTGCTGGGTATGCAGTTGCCACCTAATTACGGCCCCAAATACACCACGGCATTTGCCGAGGTTTACGGTGCCTTGGCCAAGGAAAAAAACATCCCGCTGGTGCCGTTTTTCCTTGAAGGCGTGGGCGGTCATCCCGAGTTGATGCAGGCCGATCAGCTTCACCCGGCAGTCGGTGCACAGGGCAAGTTGCTGGAAAATGTCTGGCCGACGCTAAAACCGCTGCTATGACGCTTTTCTACCGGCAGGCTTTCGGCTAAGGTGGCGCCCCCCCGATCTGGAGCCCCCGATGTCGCGCCCTGCCTGGTCCCTGTTCAACTACCAACTGATCGAGCCTGACGAGCAGCTGGATCTGTTCGCCTGCCAGGAAGTCCGGGTGCATCTGGTCGCACGTCAGCTGGAGTTGGGTGGCTCGATCGACCGCACGCTCTGCGGCACGTTATTGCCGGCGCAACCACGCTGGTCATCGGTGGATCGTGCTATTTTTCAGGACCAGCGCCTGTGCCCGCTGTGCCGGGCGATTCTCGAATCGCAAAAGCGTGGCACGCCGCTGATCTGGCCGGAGCTGCGCTTCGAGTAGCCGCGGGCAGGGTGATGCCTGGATCGCGCTTCACGTATACAATCAGTGTTTTCCTACCCGTCGTTCTGCGAAGGATTTTCCGGATGTTGTCGCGCCTTTCCGTCGTTACCTGCTGCCTGTCTCTTGCTGCCCTGTGTGCAGCCGGTTCGGCGTCAGCCTTGCAGTTGCCCTTGCCGCCGCCGGGTGAAGACATCGTCGGTCAGGTCCAGGTGATCAAGGCCAAGTACGAAGACACCTTCGCCGACCTCGGCACCACCTATGACCTGGGCTATTCGGAAATGGTCGCGGCCAACCCCGGTGTGGATGCCTGGTTGCCAGGCGCGGGCACCGAGATCGTGCTGCCTACGCGGTTTATCCTGCCACCCGGCCCGCGCGAAGGCATCGTGATCAACCTGGCGGAATACCGGCTCTATTACTATCCCAAGGGCCAGAACGTGGTGTACACCTTCCCGTTGGGCATTGGCCGTGAGGGCTGGGGTTCGCCGGTCGCGCACACCACCATCACCGGCAAGATCCCCAACCCGACCTGGACCCCGCCGGCCTCGATCAAGGCCGAGCACGCCGCCAATGGCGACCCGCTGCCCAATGTGGTGCCGGCCGGGCCGGATAACCCACTGGGGCCGTTCAAGTTCACCTTGGGCACGCCGGGTTACCTGATCCACGGTTCGAACATGAAATTTGGTATCGGCACGCGTACAAGCCACGGCTGCTTCCGCATGTTCAACAATAACGTGCTGGAGATGGCCGACATGGTGCCGGTCGGCACATCGGTGCGCATCATCAACGATGCCTACAAGTTCGGCAGCAGTGGCGGCAAGGTCTACCTTGAAGCGCATACGCCGTTGAACGACGATGGCACGCCTTCGGTGGTCGACAAGCACACCGCCGTCATCAATGCCCTGCTCAAGCGCGAAGACCTGGCCAACAATTTGCGCGTCAATTGGGATCAGGTGCGTGACGTAGTGGCCGCCGAAGACGGCCTGCCTACCGAGATTGGGGTACCGGGTGCCAGCACACCGGTGGTGTCCAGTACGCCGGTCGATCTGCAGCAATAAGCCTGTTGGATCACAAGCCCGCCAAGGCCTTGCGCTGCGGCGGGCTTTTTATTGCGCCGGATTCAGGGCTGAATGCCGGGCAATAAAAAAGCCGATCCAAGAATGGATCGGCTTGATAACAACCCCGAAGGATTATTACTTGCGGCTTGCTTTTTCAAGCATGCGCAGAGCGCGCTCGTTAGCTTCGTCAGCAGTCTGTTGTGCTTTTTGAGCAGCAGCCAGCGCTTCATCAGCTTTACGGTAGGCTTCGTCTGCACGAGCCTGGGAGCGAGCTGCTGCGTCTTCAGTTGCAGTCAGACGAGCTTCGGTTTCTTTGGAGACGCTGCTGCAACCGGTAGCCAGAACTGCGGCCAGAGCCAGAGCAGAGAATTTCAGAACGTTGTTCATCGTGTTCCCCTTCAAGGACTTTCTATTAAATGGCTACTTTCTCAGGGTGAGCTGATAGCCGGCGTACATACTACTCATTACTTGTAGTAAGTAAACTGACGTAGCGCAAGAAGCAAAAAAAATTCTTGTGCCGTATCTATTTTGGCTAATCTTTTGGAGGTTTGTATAAAAACTGCTCAGAAATTTTCATTTCGGCGGGAACTGGATCCAGGCTGAGAGGTCCGTCCAGCCTGTGTCCGGCTGGGTAAGCAGGTGTAGATTTATATATCTACGATGACACTTTTTTTCAGTGGGTCTTTGCCTGGTCCGGCATCTTTTGCGCATGTAGGCGCATCTAGAGGTGACTTTAAGAGCGGCAGTTCGTCTCAAGCTTCAACTGCCGGCAATGTTCAGGCTATCGATCATCGATTGATCGAAGCCCTTTCTGTAACCGCCAGCGGCAAGGGATGACGAGTGCGCCTTGAGCTATTGCAGCATTGGTGCCTACTATTCTCTACGTGCTGGTTGTGAGCGCTATAGGTTTTCTCGTTGTCGAAACCGGCACGGGGTGGCGTAGATGTTCCTTCGCCGGAAAAACATCGGTAAGGTAGGGGTCGAAATCCAAGACCCGCGAGGAGTAGTGATGAGCGAGGCGTTGTCCATCCACCATGACCAGGCTGGTCATCAGTTCGAGACCAATGTGGACGGTCATCGTGCCTATCTGACCTATATGGACCTGGGCAAACAGACCCTGGACATCTATCGCACCTTCGTGCCCAACGCTTTGCGCGGGCGCGGCATTGCTGCTGCGTTGACCGAGGAAGCGTTGAAGTTCGCCGAAGAGGCCGGGTACACCGTGATTCCTTCGTGCTCTTACGTAGAGCGCTACATGGAGCGCCACCAGCGCCATGCCGCGAAGCTCTGAATATTGAGTGAGGCGGGACGCGGAGCGTCCCAGGCTGCATTCCCACGCAGAGCGTGGGAACGATCAACGCCGGGCTAAGCCCGGCGTTTTTGTGTGCGCAGTGTAAGGTCAGGTGCGTTTGCGCTTGGGCAACACGTCCTTGAGCTTGGCATGCATGCTGCGCAGGGTGGTCTCGGTGGCGGACCAGTCGATGCAGGCATCGGTGATCGACACGCCGTACTGCAAATCGGCCAGGTCTTTGGGAATCGACTGGCAGCCCCAGTTCAAGTGGCTTTCGACCATCAAACCGATAATCGACTGGTTGCCTTCGAGAATCTGGTTGGCGACGTTTTCCATCACCAGGGGTTGCAGGGCCGGGTCCTTGTTGGAGTTGGCGTGGCTGCAGTCGACCATGATGTTCGGCTTGATGCTGGCCTTGTTCAGCGCCTGTTCGCACAGCGCCACGCTGACCGAATCATAGTTGGGCTTGCCGTTGCCGCCGCGCAATACCACGTGGCCATAAGCGTTGCCCTTGGTGGTGACGATGGACACGCCACCTTCCTGGTTGATACCCAGGAAGCGGTGCGGGCTGGACACCGATTGCAGGGCGTTGATCGCAACCGTCAGGCCGCCATCGGTGCCGTTCTTGAAGCCCACGGCCGACGACAGGCCGGACGCCATTTCGCGGTGGGTCTGGGACTCGGTGGTGCGGGCGCCGATGGCCGACCAGCTGATCAGGTCCTGCAGGTACTGCGGGGAGATCGGGTCCAGCGCTTCGGTCGCGGTCGGCAGGCCCATTTCGGCCAGGTCCAGCAGCAATTGACGACCGATATGCAAGCCGTCCTGAATCTTGAACGAGTCGTCCAGGTACGGGTCGTTGATCAAACCTTTCCAGCCGACGGTGGTGCGTGGTTTCTCGAAATAGACGCGCATCACCAGGTACAAGGTGTCGGACACTTCAGCCGCCAGCACTTTAAGGCGCTCGGCGTATTCGTGGGCGGCCTTGAGGTCATGGATCGAGCAGGGGCCGATCACTACAAAAAGGCGGTGGTCGGTGCCGTCGAGAATCTCGCGGATGACTTCGCGGCCCTTGGTCACGGTCTGCAGGGCAGCATCGCTCAAAGGGATTTCGCGCTTGAGCTGATCAGGGGTGATCAGGGTCTCGTTGGATTCGACGTTAAGGTCATTGATCGGTAAATCAGCCATCGTGTTACTCGCCAGGGTCACGGGTGCCGGCCGCCTGCTATCCCCGTGCGGCGGGCACAGCATGATTTGAATGCAGGGGGGAGGAACCTTAGCGCGTAACACGGGGCCGCGACAATGGGCAAAGCCGGCTTTAATCCAGCGCCGGCGCCACAAAGGTGTCGTGGGCGAACTCACTGGCATGGCGCGAAACCCACTCACGGGCCATGGTCTCGAGCTGGGCAGGGGTTGGCTCGGCGTCTTCGTGCAAGCGGCAGTAGCGTTCGATCTGGCACACTTGCTCGCCCATGCGCGCCCCGAACAAGGCATGTTCATCGGTAAAGGAAATGCCGATACGGTAGCCATTTTCGACTTTGCGACACCAGGCTACATAGCCCGGATAACGGGCGCTGGCGCCCAGGGACGGGATACGCAGATCAACCGCCGTGCCCTGGCGCCAGGCACGCGGGCAATTGCAGGCGACGCCGCCCAGGCCGATAGTGTGCAGGCGTTGGCGGGGAAGAGCGGGGGCGGGACGTTGGATTAACTCGACAGCGACATCATCAGGGTGAGGTAAAAAACGACCCATGTACACGGACTCCGAGCACCGTCCAATTGACGGCAGTGGCAGCAGTATAGTGAAGGAACTGGAATTGACCGACCTGGATATTGACCAGCAATTGCTGGGATTGCCAGGTATTTCGCTGCTGGTGTTTACCAGCGCAGGCTGTTCCAGTTGCCGTTGGGCACGCCAGCAACTGCCCGGCTGGACCTTGCCGGTTGAGCGGGTGTGCTGGGTGGATGCAGGGCACAACGGCGGTGCGGTCGAACGCTACCAGATCTTTCATTTGCCTGCGTTGTTCCTCGTGTGCGAGGGTCAATTCCTTGGGCAATTACACGCGCGTCTTACCCAGCCCGTGCTTGCGGACGCGATTAATCAAGCACTTACCCGAACTCCAGAGGATCTGCCATGACACCCCAGTCGCCCCGCATCGGCATTATCGGCACCGGTGCCATCGGTGGTTTCTACGGCCTGATGCTGGCGCGTGCCGGGTTCGATGTGCACTTTCTGTTGCGCAGCGAATACGCGGCGGTCGCCGAGCACGGCCTGCACCTCAACAGTACCTTGCACGGCAAGCTGCACCTGCACCCGGTGCAGGCCTATGCCCAGGCGGCCGATATGCCGGCGTGCGACTGGCTGCTGGTCGGCACCAAATCCACCGGCAACGTGGAGCTGGCCCCGACCCTTGCCCAGGTCGCCGCACCGGGCGCCAAGGTGGTGCTCCTGCAAAACGGCCTCGACGTCGAAGACAGCCTGCGCGAACACCTGCCAGCGTCGCTGCACCTGTTGGGCGGCCTGTGTTACATCGGCGTGCATCGTTCCGGGCCGGGTGTCGTCGAGCATCAGGCGTTGGGCCGGGTGAATCTTGGCTATCACAGTGGCACGGCGGCCGATGATGAGGCGCAGCAGAAAGCCATTGTCGAGGAGGGCGCCGCGCTGTTTCACCAGGCCGGCATCGAGTCCCAGGCCATGGCCAATGTGCACCAGGCGCGGTGGCATAAATTGGTCTGGAATGTGCCGTTCAATGGCCTCTCGGTGTTGCTGGGCACCGGCACCAGCGCGATGATGGCCGATGAGTCCAGCCGCGAGCTGATCCAGGCCCTGATGACTGAAGTGGTGAAGGGCGCCCACGCCTGCGGCCATGAAATTCCCGGCAGTTACGTCGAGCAAATGCTCACCATGACCGACACCATGGCTGACTACCTGCCCAGCATGTACCACGACCACGTGCACAAACGCCCACTGGAACTGGCAGCGATCTACGCTCGGCCATTGGCCGCTGCCAAAGCGGCGGGCTGTGAGTTGCCACGCATGCAGGCGCTTTACCAGGCCTTGAGTTTTATTGATCGGCGCAATCGCTGAATGGGGGAGAAACACCATGGCGAAGGGATTGGGCGACAAACTGGTGCTGGCGATTTCGTCGCGGGCACTGTTCGACCTGAGCGACAGCCACAAGGTCTACCTGACCGAAGGGGTGGAGGCGTATCGCAAATACCAGATCGAACACGAGGAAGAAACCCTCGAACCCGGCGACGCCTTCCCGTTGGTCAAGAAGCTCCTGAGCCTCAACGCCAGCCTCGGGCGTGCCCGCGTCGAAGTGGTGTTGGTGTCACGCAACAGCGCCGACACCGGTTTGCGCGTGTTCAACTCGATCCAGCATTACGGCCTGGATATTTCCCGCGCCGCTTTCGTCGGTGGGCGTAGTCCCTATCCTTATTTGGCCGCGTTTGGTTGCCATCTGTTTTTATCGACCCATGCTGAAGACGTGCGCAGTGCCCTGGACGCTGGTTTCGCTGCGGCGACGATTCTGTCCGGCGGCGCACGCCGGGCATCGAGTGAAGAACTGCGCATTGCGTTCGACGGCGATGCGGTGCTGTTTTCCGATGAATCCGAGCGGGTGTATCAAACCGGCGGGATAGCGGCGTTTCACGCCAGCGAGCGCGAGTCGGCACGCGAGCCTTTGCACGGTGGCCCGTTCAAGGGCTTCCTGGCAGCGCTCAACCTGTTGCAGCGCGAGTTTGCGGACGACGCCTGCCCGATCCGCACCGCCCTGGTCACTGCGCGTTCGGCGCCGTCCCATGAGCGGGTGATTCGCACCTTGCGCGAATGGGACATCCGCCTGGATGAGTCACTGTTCCTTGGCGGCCTGGAAAAATCCGCGTTCCTGGAAGCGTTCGCTGCCGATGTGTTTTTCGATGACCAGGCCGGTCATTGTGAGAAAGCCAGGGAGGTGGTGACCACCGGGCATGTGCCCCATGGCATCAGCAATGAGTTGAAAATCCAGAGCGAGCACTAGCTGCTAAGCTCAATTAATCGCCGCCATCCTGGCAGTCCAGGAGGTTCTATGATTCGTTCGATGCTGTATGCCACGGACCTCGGTCTGTATGCGCCATATGTCATGCAACATGCGCTGGCGCTGGCCCGAACGTTCAAGGCGGATCTATATGTGATCCATGTGGTTGAGCCGATCGGGTTGTTCGCCGAATCGGTGTTGCAAAGCTACCTTGATGAGCAGGCCCTGAGTGAATGGCAGAGCCAGGGCCTGAACACGGTGATGGCGACCATCGAGCAACGGGTGCTCGACAGTTTCCGCGAGGAGTTGGGGGAGGGCGAGCAAGACCTGCAGTTGATTCGCTCGGTGCGCGTGATCCAGGGGGACCCGTGCGAGGTGATTCTCGACCAGTTGCGTAAACTTTCCGTGGACCTGTTGATCGTAGGTAGTCATAGCCACGCAACCGCGGCCGCCACACCGCTTGGGCGCACGGCGGCGCGGGTACTGCAACTGGCCACAGTGCCGGTTTACATGGTGCCGTCGCTGCAGCGTCGACGCACTGATGACACGTGATGGGTAAAAACGATAAAAAGTTCTAGATTTATCTGTCTGACCTTTAATATAGTTATATACCGTCGCTGATACCCGTGGCGTCTATCCGCTTTGAGGGACATATATGAAGCTTCAACAACTGCGCTACATCTGGGAAGTGGCGCACCACGACCTCAACGTTTCCGCTACCGCTCAAAGCCTTTACACCTCGCAACCCGGTATCAGCAAGCAGATCCGCCTGCTCGAAGACGAGCTGGGCGTCGAAGTGTTCGCGCGCAGCGGCAAACACCTGACCCGAGTCACCCCGGCCGGTGAGCGCATCATCACCACCGCCGGCGAGATCCTGCGCAAAGTCGAAAGCATCAAGCAGATCGCCCAGGAATTCTCCAACGAGAAGAAAGGCACCCTGTCGATCGCCACCACCCACACCCAGGCGCGTTATGCCTTGCCGCCGGTGATTCGCGATTTCATCAAGCAATACCCCGATGTGGCCCTGCACATGCACCAGGGTTCGCCGATGCAGATCGCCGAGATGGCCGCTGACGGCACCGTCGATTTTGCCATCGCCACCGAAGCCCTCGAGCTGTTCGGCGACCTGGTGATGATGCCGTGCTACCGCTGGAACCGTTGCGTGGTCGTGCCCCAGGGCCACCCGTTGGCCAAGCTGCCGAAACTGACCCTCGAAGCCCTGGCTGAATACCCGATCGTCACTTACGTGTTCGGCTTTACCGGCCGTTCCAAGCTCGACGAAGCGTTCAGCCATCGCGGCCTCACGCCGAAAGTGGTGTTCACCGCCGCCGACGCCGACGTGATCAAGACCTACGTGCGCCTGGGCCTGGGCGTGGGCATCGTTGCCAAGATGGCGGTCGACACCAACCTCGATAAAGACCTGGTGGTACTCGACGCCAGCGAGCTGTTCGAGTCCAGTGTGACCAAGATCGGCTTCCGCCGTGGCACCTTCCTGCGGGGGTTCATGTGCGACTTCATCGAGAAGTTCGCGCCGCACCTGACCCGTGAAGTCATGGCCAAGGCGATCCAGTGCCATAACAAGCAGGAACTGGAAGAGCTGTTTGACGGGGTTGAATTGCCCGTACACTGATATTGGTTATTGCAGGAGTGGTTTATTTGGCCTCGGTAACCGTGAAGTGTTGCCGAGCGCCCGCCACCAGAATCTCCACCTCATCGCCTTCGAACTTGCCCATCAGGCTTTTGCCCAAGGGCGAGCGTGGGGTGATGACGGTCACCGGCTGGCCCACCACATCGACTTTCAAGCCGGCCGCATCCGGCGCCAGGAACAGCCACTGCTGGCGGCCGTTCTCGTCCTCCAGGCCCAGTAGCGTGCCGACCCCTATCCCGCGTTGATCCTCGTAGGCGCGTAGTTGCAGGTTCTGGCACAACGCCAGCGCTTGCTTGATCTCTTCGACGCGCCTGGCCTGCCCGGCTGCGAGGTAGGAAGCTTCCAGCCCCAGGGTGTCGTACTTGTTCTCGGCGATGTTTTCTTCGTGGGTTGCGGTCTCGTAGGCGGTCTGCGCGGCACGCTGGGCGATGTCGAGGTCGACGCTGAGTTTTTCCAGGATCAACTGGTGAACGGCATGTTTATTCATGGGTGTGCTGGGTCATTCGCAAAATTGCAGGACATTCGCCTTGCTCTTTTCATTGGGCGCGTTCTGGTCTTGTTGCAGCCAGAACTGGCATTTGGGGTTGGACAGGTTGCGCGCATTGTTGCGCGCCTGGTCCAGGCTTTGTTGCTGTTCCTGCTTGCGCAGGTTCTCGGTGTACTGCTCGAACATACGGTTGGGCGGCTCCGGCGCCACAGCGGCCGGTTTGCCGATCTGTTGAACGGCTTGAGCCACGGGGGCGAGGCTTTGCGGGAACAGGTAGCGCGAGGCCAGCCAGGCGGTCAGCACAATGGCGATAAACCCCAGCCACAGGCCAAAGGCCACGGCAGCACTGAGCTTGAACAGCGACAATGGACGTTCAGACATGTTGGCCTCCTGGCAGGCATTGACGGCGTGGCGGCGATTGTCGCACAGGCACTGTGCAGAATAATCGCGATCAAGCCTTCTGCATCGGCGCATTTATGCGGACAATCGAGCCTTTGAAGGTTGGAGCCCGGAATGAAAGCCCGCTGGGATATTTTTTGCAGCGTCGTCGACAACTACGGCGACATCGGCGTGACCTGGCGCCTGGCCCGGCAACTGTTGGTGGAGCACGGGTGCCAAGTGCGCCTGTGGGTCGACGACCTGCGCGCCTTCGAGCGCATGTGCCCCGAAATCGATGTGCAGCGCGATCAGCAATGGCAGGAAGGCGTTGAAGTGCGTCACTGGCCGGCCGACTGGCCGCAGACGCAACCTGCCGACGTGGTGATCGCCGCCTTTGCTTGCCAGTTGCCGGCCGATTATATGGAGGCCATGGCGGCGTGCGAACGCACGCCGTTGTGGATGAACCTGGATTACCTCAGCGCCGAAGATTGGGTGGTGGGCTGCCACCGCCTGCCGTCGGTGAAGTTCAAGGGCGTGCAGAAGTACTTCTTCTTTCCGGGGTTTCGTCCGGGCACGGGCGGGCTTTTGCGTGAAAGCGGGTTGTTGGAACAGCGTCAGGCATTTCAACAAGACGGCGCAGCGCAACAACAATTCCTACAGTCCATAGGCGTCGTTCCGGCAGCCGGTGCGCGGCTGATGTCGTTGTTTGCCTATGAAAATGCCGGGCTCGCCAGCTGGCTGGAGGTGTTGGCGACGGATGGGCATGCCACTCATCTGCTGGTGCCGGAAGGCCGCATCCTCGGCGACGTGCAGCGCTGGCTCGGTGTCGAGGCGCTGGCGGTGGGCGATGTGCATCAACGCGCGGCGCTGACCGTGCAGGTGCTGCCGTTCGTGCGCCAGGAGCAATACGACCGCCTGTTGTGGTGCTGCGACTTCAACGCCGTGCGCGGCGAAGACTCGTTCGTGCGTGCCCAGTGGGCCGGGCGGCCGTTGCTGTGGCACATCTACCGCCAGGACGAAGACATCCACCTGGACAAGCTTGATGCCTTCCTGGCGCTGTATACCGCCGCGTTGTCGCCCGCCGCCAAGGTCGCGGTGGTGACCCTGTGGCAAGCCTGGAACGCTGATGGCGATATGGCTCAAGCGTGGAAAATGCTCATGGAACACTGGCCGGAGGTACACCTGCACGCGCAAACCTGGTGTCTGGAACAGGGCTTGCAGGCCGATCTTGCGACGGCGCTGGTACAGTTTTATGAAAGTTGGATATGATACGCCACCTTGAATTTTGTAAATCCCATCCAAATTTCGGATATATGCAATGAAAACTGGTAAAGAACTGAAACCCGGTACAGTGATCCGTCTCGAAAACGACCCTTGGCTGGTTCAGAAAGCTGAGTTCACCAAGTCTGGTCGTAACAGCGCAATCATGAAGACCAAGCTGAAGAACCTGCTGACCGGTTACAAGACCGAGATCGTCTACAGCGCCGATGACAAACTGGACGACGTGATCCTCGACCGCAAAGAAGCGACCCTGTCCTTCATCAGCGGCGACACCTACACGTTCATGGACACCACCGACTACACCATGTACGAGCTGAACGCTGAAGATATCGAAGCCGTTCTGCCGTTCGTGGAAGAAGGCATGGAAGACGTCTGCGAAGCGATCTTCTTCGAAGACCGTCTGGTTTCCGTAGAGCTGCCGACCACCATCGTGCGTAAAGTTGCCTACACCGAAGGTTCCGCTCGCGGCGACACTTCGGGCAAGGTGATGAAGCCTGCCAAACTGGCTAACGGTACCGAACTGCAGGTTGCTGATTTCATCGAAATCGACGACCTGATCGAGATCGACACCCGTGAAGGTGGTTCGTACAAAGGTCGCGCCAAGAAGTAATTCTGGCCAAACCGTACGACACAAAAAGCCCGACCTGACGTCGGGCTTTTTTGTGCGCGTCTGTTAATCAGACCGTCACGTGCAGGCGCACATCGACGTTGCCACGGGTAGCGTTGGAGTACGGGCAGACCTGGTGCGCGGCGTCGACCAGGCTTTGCGCCTCGTCTTGTGCCAGGCCCGGCAGGCTGATGTGCAGGTCGATATCCAGACCGAAACCGCCGGGGATTTGACCGATGCCGACGTGGGCGGTGATCGATGCGTCATCCGGGATTTTGCGTTTTGTCTGGCTCGCGACGAATTTCAGCGCGCCGATAAAGCAGGCCGAGTAGCCGGCGGCAAACAGTTGCTCCGGGTTGGTGGCCTGGCCGCCAGCGCCGCCCAGCTCTTTGGGCGTGGAGAGTTTGACGTCGAGGATGTTGTCGCTGGAAACAGCGCGACCATCACGGCCGCCGGTGGCGGTGGCTACTGCGGTATAGAGCGTTTGCATGGTGTCGTCCTCTGTTGTTTAGCGCTAAATGTTTGCGCGCTAAGTAGTTGGTGAGGCGAATATATAGCGCTAATATTTAGTGCGCAAGATAAATTTGCAAAATGTTTTGGCTTAACAAAAATCCAGTGTGGGAGCGGGCTTGCTCGCGAATGCGGTGTGTCAGTCGCCAGATGTGCTAACTGATCTTCCGCTTTCGCGAGCAAGCCCGCTCCCACATTTTGAGTATCTGATGCTTGGTCTACGGAGTTAGACGCTTGCTTGCAAATGACTACGCAACGCAATCAGATCCGCCTGCAGCTTGCGCAACTGCTCAAGCTGCATACCGCTCGCCCCCAGAATGCATTGCGGAATCCCCATCGCCTTTTCCTGCAGGGCACGTCCCGCTTCGGTCAGCTCCACCACCACCACTCGCTCATCTTCACGCTTGCGGGTGCGGCTGAGCAGGCCTTCGGCTTCCAGGCGCTTGAGCAATGGCGTGAGGGAGCCTGGGTCGGTGAGCAGGCGGTGGCTGATTTCGCCGACGGTCAAGCCGTCCTCTTCCCACAGCACCATCATGGCCAGGTATTGCGGGTAGGTCAGGCCGAGGGCTTGCAGCAGCGGCTTGTAGACTTTGGTCATCAGCAGCGACGTGGAGTGCAGGGCGAAACACAGCTGGTTATCCAGCATCAGGTTTTCGCACGGGTTGGGATTTTTACTCATGGTGGTGCCTTAAAAAGCATGTCTGCCCAGGAATCTAGCGGGCAAACCTTTAATGCGCCAGATAATTCTGGCGCATCGGTCAGACCAAGCCGCTTTGCAGCGCCAGATCCCATGGCGGCACGGGGCTGAAACGCGATTTGAGGTATTCCAGCAGCAAGCGGCTGCGCGCATTCGGTTGCTGTTCCAGGCGCAACGCATAGATGCCGGCGGTTTCCGGGCTGGGCAGTCCGTTTTCGCAAAACAGCGGCAGCAGCTCGCCGCGCACCAGGTATTCGCTGGCCAGCCACGTGGGCAGGTGGGCGATGCCCAGCCCGGCCAGGGCGCCAGACAGCAGGGCTTCAGCATTGTTGGCGCTCATGCGGATACGCCGCGGCCGGTAGAGGGTGCGGCGCCCATCCAGTTCGAAGCGCCAGGCGAACATCGGCGCCAGGCCGTCCCAGTCCAGGCCATCGTGCTCGCTCAACTCGCGTGGGTGGCTCGGCGTGCCATGGCTTTTGAGGTACGCCGGGCTGGCGCAGGCGATGCGCACAATGCTCGCCAGGGGCGTGGCCACCAGGCGCGTGTCAACGATATGCCCGGCGCGCAGCACCAAATCGACTTTGCCCAGGTGCGCACCCTGCATATCGACAAAGCTGTCGATCAAGTGCAGGTGCACATCGAGCCCAGGGTACACATTCAAAAAGTCGGCAATCACCGGCGCCAAGTGCCGTCGACCAAAGGCGGCGGGGGCGTCGACCCGGATCAAGCCTTCCGGCGCATGGCTCAAGGACACGGCTTCGGCGCGGGCCAGTTGCAATTCGCTGACGATCCGCCGCGCCCGCTCGGCAAAGGCCAGGCCCGCCGGCGTGGGCACCACCGCGTGGGTGCTGCGCTGGAACAGGCGGCTGCCCACCGAGCTTTCCAGGCTGTCGATGCGCCGCGCCACCGCCGAGGGTGTCAGTGGATGGCGGCGCGCGGCGGCGGAAAAGCTCCCGGCTTCCAATACATCCAGAAACAGGCTCAGTTGTTCGGTCAGGGTGTTGGGGTTCATGGGCATGTGCTTATGCGAGATTGGCACAGCCATTGTGCGTTGCTGTGCGTTTCCGCGCTAGAGCCGACTGCGTAGCATGCAAGGCCTGGGCTTCTGGAGTGGTGAGCTGTGGTGGATTTGGCGATGTATCTGGTATTGGGCGCGGCGCTCGGCACGGTCGGCGGCTTGTTTGGCATTGGTGGCGGGCTGATCGCAATTCCGGTACTGGGGGTGTTGTTCGGCCTGGATCAACAGATTGCCCAAGGCACGGCCTTGGTGATGGTCGTGCCCAACGTGATGCTGGCCCTGTGGCGTTACCACCAGCGCAACCGGATTGAATTGCGCCACGCGTTGCCGCTGGGGGTCATGGGCTTCAGCTTTGCCTGGCTGGGTTCGATCTGGGCGGTGGGCCTTGACGCCGGGGCCATGCGCATCGGCTTCATCGCGTTCTTGTTGACGCTGGCGGCGTACAACCTGCTGCGCCTGTTCACCCGCAACGCACCGCCGACCGCGCAAATGCGTTATTCCTGGCCATGGCTTGGCGTGCTGGGGGCCGCGTCCGGTTCCATGGGCGGCTTGTTCGGCGTGGGCGGCGCGGTGGTTGCCACGCCGGTACTGACCAGTCTGTTCGGCACCACCCAAGTGGTCGCGCAAGGCCTGTCACTGGCCCTGGCATTGCCCAGCACCAGCGTGACGCTGGTCACCTACGCCTGGCACCATGAGGTGGACTGGATGATCGGCGTGCCGTTGGCGGTGGGCGGCCTGCTGAGCATCAGTTGGGGGGTGAAAGTCGCTCATGCACTGCCCGAGCGTGTGTTGCGCGGGCTGTTCTGCGCCTTCCTGGCGGTGTGTGCGGTGATGTTGACCTTTAAAGTCTGAAGCCTTCGACGATGTAGTCCGCCAGGCATTCGGTGATCGGCGAGGTCATCGCCGGGTTACGCAACAAGTGCAGGTTCATCGAAGGCAGTGGCGGGAAGCCTTCGTCGCTGCTCAGCACTCGCAAGTCGTCGGTCACCAGGCTTTCCATGCACACCATCACGGCCAGGCCCGCGTTAACCACCGCCTGGATCGCTGCCACATTAGAGCTGTGGTAGGCCATGCGATAATCACGCCCGGCCGCATCCAGCGCTGCGCGGGTCCACTGGTAGTAGAGGCAGTCCGTACCGGAACCGGCCAGGGGCAGTGCCTCGTGCTCGTCCACGCAGAAGCACGGCGCGGCCGCCCACACCATGCGCTCGGTACGCAGCAACTCGCCGATTTCCTTACCGGGCTCGCGGCTGATGACGGTCAGCGCCAAGTCTCTGCGCTGCATCAACACCGATGACGACTCACAGTGCATCTCGATCTGGATCAGCGGGTAGGCCTTGGAAAACTGTTTGAGAATGCCCGGCAGAAAACGCATCACGTAGTCATCCGGCGTGCCGATGCGCACCAATCCCACCATATGCGGCTCGCGCAGGGTGTTGAACACTTCACTGTGCAGTTTCAGGATGCGCCGTGCATAACCCAGTAATACCTCGCCTTCCGGCGTGAGCCTGACTTGGCGGCCATCGCGCTCGAACAGCTTGCGTTGCAGCACGTCTTCTTCCAGCCGCTTCATCTGCATGCTCACTGCCGATTGCGTGCGGTTGACCAACTCGCCGGCGCGGGTAAAGCCGCCCTGGTCGGCAATGGCGACGAAGGTGCGCAGCACGTCGGTGTCGATGCTTGGGTAGCCGGACAATTGATCAATCTCCGAGATGTATTGCATAAGAAACATTCGTTGGATTGATCATAAGGCCAGGCACACACTTGCGCCATCCCCACTGGAGGGCGAGAAGATGAAAGGTCAGAGAGGTTTTGTGTTACTGGGCAAACGCCCGTTTTCCGGGCTGTTGCGCACGGTCGCCCGCTGGCAGGCGCTGCATGAAGAGCGCCATACCCTGGCAAGCTTGAGCGATGAAGCGCTCAAGGACATCGGGCTCAATCGCGGGGATGTCGAGCAGGAGCGTCATCTGCATTTCTGGCAAGACCCGCTGCGAAAATAAGCCAGGATGCAGTAGGGTGGTCGGCGAGCCCACACGGAGAGACCCATGCCCGCCGACCTGTCCTTTTCCCTCAAGCAAGCACGCCGCATGGCGCTGGCGGCCCAGGGTTTTTCCGGGCGCCAGGCGCCGGCATTGATCAAGGCTGCGCACCTCAACCGTTTGATTGAGCGGTTGGGCGTATTACAGATCGATTCGGTCAACGCCGTGGTGCGCTCCCATTACCTGCCGCTGTTTTCGCGTCTGGGCCATTACTCCCCGTTGATCCTTGAACACGCTGCCTGGAGCCAGGGCCGGCGCCGCTCGCTGTTTGAATACTGGGGCCACGAGGCCTCTTTGCTGCCCATGGCGCTGTACCCGTTGATGCGCTGGCGTATGGAGCGGGCGAAGCTGGGGCAGGGCATCTATTCGCAGATGGCGCGCTTTGGGCGTGAGCAGCAGCCCACCATTGAGCGCGTGCTGCACACCGTCGAGCAGCAAGGCGCATTGGGCGCGGGCAGCTTGTCGACCCGCGAGGAGCGTGCCGGCCCCTGGTGGGATTGGAGTGAGGAAAAACACGCGCTGGAATGGCTGTTCGCTGCCGGTTTGGTCACTGTCGCGGGGCGGCGCGGTTTTGAGCGGCTCTATGATTTGCCGGAACGGGTCATTCCCGCCGACATTCTTCAAACGTCGGTGAGCGAGGCCGACGCTCAGCGCGGCTTGCTGCTGCACAGCGCGACCGCATTGGGCGTCGCCACCGAAAAAGACCTGCGCGACTATTTCCGCCTCGACCCCGCCGACAGCCGTGGCCGCCTGGCCGAGTTGGTCGAGGATGGGCAGTTGCAGCTGTGCCAGGTGCAAGGCTGGAAGCAGCCGGCGTACTGCCTGCCTGAACCCAAAGTGCCGCGCAAAGTGCCCGCAAGCGCCTTGCTCTCGCCGTTCGATTCATTGATCTGGGAGCGCAGCCGCACCGAGCGTTTGTTTGATTTTCGTTACCGGCTTGAGATCTACACCCCGCAACACAAACGGGTGTATGGCTACTACGTGCTGCCGTTTTTGCATAACGAACGGATCGCCGCACGGGTTGACCTGCGCGCCGAGCGCGCCAATGGGCGCCTGGCGGTGCACGCGGTGCATGAGGAGGAGCCGGGGCTGGATGAGGAAGGGATGCAGGCGTTGGCCCTGAATCTGCGGCAGATGGCGGACTGGCTTGGGCTGGAACAGGTGCAGCTCAATTGCCAGCGGCCGAGTGCGGCGCGGCTTCGGGTGGCGATGTTGCAAATATGAGTTGTCGAGGGCTTTTGTGGCGAGCGGGCTTGCCCCGCGTTGGGCTGCGAAGCAGCCCCATCACAAACACCTCGGTATATCTGGAAGAACGGGGTGGCTGGTTTCAGGGTGGCTTCGCCACCCAACGCGGGGCAAGCCCGCTCGCCACAACAAGCCTATGAGTCAACGTTTGACTTGCTTCAACGTCTCGGCAATCAGAAACGCCAATTCCAGCGACTGGTCGGCATTCATCCGTGGGTCACAGTGGGTGTGATAACGGTCCGACAAACCATCTTCGGTAATCGGCCGCGCACCGCCGATGCATTCGGTGACGTTCTGCCCGGTCATCTCGATATGGATCCCGCCGGCATAGCTGCCCTCGGCCTGGTGCACCTGGAAGAACTCCTTCACCTCGCCAAGAATCTGCGCAAAGTCGCGGGTCTTGTAGCCACTGCTGGCCTTGATGGTGTTGCCGTGCATCGGGTCCGAACTCCACAGCACCTGCTTGCCCTCGCGCTGCACCGCACGAATCAGGTTGGGCAGGTGGTCGCCGACCTTGCCGGCGCCCATGCGCGCGATCAGGTTAAGGCGGCCTGGGTCGTTGTCCGGGTTGAGGATGTCGATCAGGCGGATCAGGTCCTCAGGGTTCATGCTCGGGCCGACCTTGACCCCGATCGGGTTGTTGACCCCGCGCAGGAACTCGACGTGGGCGCCGTCCAGTTGACGGGTGCGGTCGCCGATCCAGAGCATATGGGCCGAGCAGTCGTAGTAGTCGTTGGTCAGGCTGTCGCGGCGCACGAAGGCCTGTTCATAGTTCAACAGCAGCGCTTCGTGGGCGGTGAAGAAGCTGGTTTCGCGCAGTTGCGGCGAGCTGTCCATGCCGCAGGCGCGCATGAATGCCAGGGTTTCGTCGATGCGGTCGGCCAGTTGGCTGTATTTTTCGGCCAGTGCGGAGTTGGCGATAAAGTCCAGGTTCCACTTATGCACCTGATGCAGGTCGGCAAACCCGCCCTGGGCAAACGCGCGCAGCAAATTCAGGGTGGCAGTGGACTGGTGGTAAGACTGCAGCAGGCGGTCCGGGTCCGGCACGCGGCTTTTTTCGTCGAAGCCGATGCCGTTGACGATGTCGCCCCGGTAGGCGGGCAGGGTGACGCCGTCGATGGTTTCATCGTTGGCCGAGCGCGGCTTGGCGAACTGGCCGGCCATGCGTCCGACTTTGACCACCGGGCAACCGGCGGCGAAGGTCATCACGATCGCCATCTGCAGTAGCACCTTGAAGGTGTCGCGGATTTTTGCCGCAGAAAACTCGGCAAAGCTCTCGGCGCAGTCGCCACCCTGCAACAGGAAGGCGCGGCCCTGGGTCACTTCGGCAAACTGGCGGCGCAATTCGCGGGCTTCCCCGGCAAACACCAGTGGCGGGTAGCTGGCCAGGCTTTGCTCCACGTGCAGCAAGTGCGCAGCGTCCGGGTACTGGGGTTGTTGCTGGATCGGCAGGGCGCGCCAGCTGTCGGGGCTCCAGGGTTGGCTCATCATGAACTCGATAGGTTGATTGACGGTCGGGCGCCAATGTTAGCAGCAATTAGTGCGTGACCTGTTGCCGCCGCTTGGCCGACAATCGCGCCTTTGCCGTGCGGTAAACCCTTAGGAGTAGTGATGAGCGAGGAGCGTGTCGAGCGCCTGCTGGCCGAAGTCCATGATGATTTCGGCATGATCCGTGTGCTCGAAGTGGCCGATTACCGTTTTCTCGAGTTTGGCGATGCCATCGAGCAAAGCTGCGTGTTTACCGCCGACCCGAGCTGGCTCGAGTACGACTACACCCGTGCGATGTTGATTGGCGCGTTGTGCCATGAGCAACCGGAGAGCGCGCTGTTCCTCGGCCTGGGCGCCGGCACGCTGACCCAGGCGTGCCTCAAGTTCCTGCCATTGGAAGACGTCGAGGCCATTGAACTGCGCCCGGATGTGCCGCGCCTGGCCATCGAGTACCTGGGGCTGGATGACGACCCGCGCTTGTACATCCGCATTGGTGACGCGCTGCAATTGCTCGATACCGCCGAGTCGGCCGACCTGATCTTTGTCGACCTGTACACCGATGTCGGCCCAGGCGTCGGGCACCTGGCCTGGACCTTCCTGGAGAACTGCCAGAAAAAACTCAACCCCGGCGGCTGGCTGGTGATCAACCAGTGGGCGACCGATGACGGTAAACCATTGGGCGCGGCGTTGTTGCGTGGGTTGTATCACCGGCATTACTGGGAACTGCCGGTGAAGGAGGGCAATGTGATTTTGCTGGTGCCTTCGGAGCTGGATCAGGCGCTTGATCTGGGAGCCCTCACCGCGCGCGCCGAGGCCTTGGCGCCGCGGTTGGGGTATTCGTTGCAGGCGTTGATCAAGGCGATTCGGCCGGCGACCTAGTTGCCTGTTCTGACGCCATCGCGGGCAAGCCCGGCTCCCACAGTTGAATAGCATTTTCCTGTTGAAATGCATTCCACCTGTGGGAGCGGGCTTGCCCGCGATGAGGCCCGCACAGCCCACTCAAATCCCCTTGAACACCCCCGGCCGCTTCTCAACCATGGCCCGCACACCTTCTTTGGCATCCTCACTGTTCAACAATTTCTCCACCACCCCCTGCAACCCGGCCGCCGCCACGGCTTCACCTTCCATGCGCGCCAGACGCGCCGACATCAATGTCGCCTGCACCCCCAGCGGCGCCTGGCGGGCAATGCGGCTGGCCAGTTCGATGGCGCGCGGCAGCAGGTCTTCACTGGCCATCACTTCCTGCACCAGCCCCAGCCGCAGCGCCTCATGGGCGTCGAATTCATCGCCGGTCAGCAGCCAACGCATGGCGTTGCCCCAGCCGGCTATCTGATGAAAGCGCAGGGTCGCGCCGCCGAACGGGAAGATCCCGCGCTGCACTTCCATCTGGGCAAAGCGCGTGTTGCTGGCACAGAGGTTGATATCCGCCGCCAGCATCAACTCGATGCCGATGGTCAGGCAGTAACCCTGGGCCGCGACGATCACCGGTTTATTGACGCGGGGGCCGGCAAACACGCCCCACGGATCGCAGCCGCCCAAGGGTGGTTGCCAGCCTCCCGACATCACGCCACTGACATTGGCCAGGTCCAGCCCGGCGGTAAAATGCTCGCCGTGGGCAAATACCACGGCCACCCGAGCGTCGTCGTTTCGATCAAATTCGCCATAGGCCAGGCTCAGCTCATTGAGCAGGTCCAGGTCAAAGGCGTTGCGCTTGGCCACTCGATCCAGCCCCAACAGCAGGACATGACCCTGTAATTCACGGCTGACGCGACTGCTGCTGGCTTGATTCATCGGGGGTGGCCTCGGGGGCTTGGGTAGGTTTTCAGACCCGTGGGTCTTGATGGGCAGGTGAACCGTTTAAGTGTTGTGACCAACAGGGCCGGGCCTTTGAAAAATAGACCTTGGTGCGGGTATACGCAAAGGCTGTGACGCAGCGCGGTATATCGGCACTTTCGGATAAAAAAAGCTCCCTTTTTCAGCTATTTCCGGTATAGTGCGCGCCGGCCTTTAACCGGGCCGCGTTTAGGTAGCGCAATTCCCCGAAGTCAGCTTCGGCTGCACGTCCGCACAGCGGACTCTCCCTTGACGAATCTTTTTCATTCATTCGTTTTCGCAAATCCCCGCCGACAAAGCAGCCAGGGCGACTCTTGAGTCTCAACACGGCATGCGCAGCTTTGGAGCATGGGTCTTTGCGGATGCACTTAGAGGCAGACCCATGACCCAGGAAACCGGCGGCTTCGCCGCTTTTAATCTTAACCCGAACATTCTTGCTGCCGTCATCGCGACCGGCTACGAAGAACCTTCGGCTATTCAGCAGCAATCGATCCCGATCATCATGGCCGGCCAGGACATGATTGGCCAGGCGCAAACCGGTACCGGTAAAACCGCCGCGTTCGCCCTGCCTATCCTGCACTGCATCGATCCTGCCAAGCGCGAGCCGCAAGCCCTGATCCTGGCGCCAACCCGTGAGTTGGCGCTGCAAGTAGCAACCGCTTTTGAAACCTACGCCAAGCAAATGCCAGGCGTAACCGTTGTGGCCGTTTACGGCGGCGCGCCTATGGGCCCACAACTGAAAGCAATCCGTAACGGCGCACAGATCGTTGTCGCCACCCCGGGCCGTCTGTGCGACCACCTGCGTCGTGACGAGAAAGTGCTGTCGACCGTGAACCACCTGGTTCTGGACGAAGCTGACGAAATGTTGAAGCTGGGTTTCATGGATGACCTGGAAGTCATCTTTAAAGCGCTGCCACCGACCCGTCAGACCGTACTGTTCTCGGCCACCTTGCCACAGTCGATCCGTGCCATTGCCGAACGCCACCTGCGCGATCCGCAACACGTGAAGATCCAGACCAAGACTCAGACCGTTACCGCGATCGAACAGGCTCACCTGTTGGTTCACGCTGACCAGAAGACCTCGGCTGTATTGAGCCTGCTGGAAGTCGAAGACTTCGACGCCCTGATCATGTTCGTGCGCACCAAGCAAGCGACCCTGGACCTGGCCAGCGCCCTGGAAGCCAAAGGCTACAAAGCCGCTGCGCTGAACGGTGACATTGCCCAGAACCAACGTGAGCGCGTGATCGATTCCCTCAAGGATGGCCGTCTGGACATCGTTGTTGCGACCGACGTTGCCGCCCGTGGCCTCGACGTTCCACGTATCACCCACGTGTTCAACGTTGACATGCCTTACGATCCAGAGTCCTACGTTCACCGTATCGGCCGTACCGGCCGTGCCGGTCGCGAAGGCCGTGCACTGCTGCTGGTGACTCCACGTGAGCGCCGCATGCTGCAAGTGATCGAGCGTGTAACCGGTCAGAAAGTTGCCGAAGTCCGCCTGCCGGACGCCCAGGCCGTTCTCGATGCGCGCATCAAGAAACTGACCAACAGCCTGTCGCCGCTGGTGGCTGACGCTGAATCGACCCACGGCGACCTGCTGGACCGCCTGACTGCCGATATCGGTTGCACCCCACGTGCACTGGCTGCAGCTCTGCTGCGCAAAGCCACCAACGGTCAGGCCCTGACCCTGGCAGCGATCGAGAAAGAACGCCCACTGGTACCGAACAACGCGCCACGCGGTGATCGTCCAGAGCGTACTGGCGACCGTCCGGACCGTGGTGATCGTGAGCGTCGCGCTCCGGTTCCATTGGCCGAAGGCCGTGCTCGCTGCCGTACCGCGCTGGGTGCGCGTGATGGTATCGCCGCCAAGAACCTGCTGGGCGCTATCCTCAATGAGGGTGGCCTGGCACGTGAAGCCATCGGTCGCATCCAGGTGCGTGACAGCTTCTCCCTGGTGGAACTGCCGGAAGACGGCCTGGAAAAACTGCTGGCCAAGCTCAAAGACACTCGCGTTGCCGGTAAGCAGCTCAAGCTGCGTCGCTACCGCGAAGATTGATCCGCCCTTGGGCTGATTGATCGCACATAAAAAATCCCCGACTGGTTCGGGGATTTTTTTTGCCTGGCATTTATTTCGGATCAGCACCCGATCAAATGTGGGAGCTGGCTTGCCTGCGATAGCGGTGTATCAGTGGCAAATAGGCTAACTGAACCACCGCTATCGCAGGCAAGCCAGCTCCCACCTTTGGATCTCCGTCAACCGAAGCGGTAGATGTCCATACCCAGCGCGCCCAGGGTAAAGCCCTGATGCGCCACACTGAAATCCCCACCGGCGCCCCGTGCAAAGTACAACGGCAACAAGTGCTCATCGCTGGGATGGCTGCGCACGGCGTGTGGCGCCTGGCGGCGGTAGTCGTGCAGGGCCGCTTCATCGTTGGCGGCAAGTTTATCCACCACCCAATCACGAAAATCCCGTGCCCAGGGCTCGATGCTCTCTGGTCCGGCGCGCCAGTTCAGCTCACCCAGGTTATGGGTGATGCTGCCGGAGCCGATCAACAGCACACCCTGGTCACGCAAGCTCGCCAGGGCATGCCCGACTCGGGTTTGCAGCGCCGGACCCATGCGGCTGGGCAGGGACACCTGCACCACCGGAATATCCGCCGCCGGGTACATCAGTGACAGCGGCACCCAGGTGCCGTGGTCGAAGGGCCGACGCGCATCGACTTGCGCATCCAGGCCATCGGCTTGCAACAGCTCGACGATCTGCGCAGCCAGCTGCGGATTGCCCGGTGCCGGGTACTGCACGGCAAACAGTTCGGCAGGGAAGCCACCGAAGTCGTGCCAGGTTTCTGGGGCGGCGCTGCCCGTGACGAGTAATTCGTGGCTTTCCCAATGCGCCGATACCACCACAATCGCTTTTGGCCGTGGCAGTTCAGCCGCCAGACGGCGCAGCGCCGGGCCACTGGCACCGGGCTGCAGGGCGAGCATGGGCGAGCCGTGGGAGATAAACAGGCTGGGGAGCATAAGTCGGGTCCTGAGGGTTAACATATGCCCATCTTCAATCAGATCATTGATCTAAATCTAATATAAGTTTTAGCGCCTTTTGATCGAATTTTCAGGGTGATTTATGGAGCCTAAGTTTTGGCAAGAGCGCTGGGCGCGCAATCAGATTGGCTTTCACCAGCCCGACGTCAACCCTTACCTGCAACGGCATTGGCCGAAACTGGCACTGCCGGACGGCGCAAAAGTGCTGGTGCCGTTGTGTGGCAAGAGCCTGGATTTGATCTGGCTCGAAAGCCTTGGGTATCGCGTAATGGGCGTCGAACTCTCGGAGCAGGCGGTTGAAGCCTTCTTCAATGAGCAATCGTTGACGCCGCATATCCGCCAGCAAGGCGCGTTCAAGGTGTATGTGTCCGGCTTGATCGAGGTGTGGTGCGGCGACTTCTTCGCCATCGACGCCGAGGCGGTGAGCGATTGCACTGCACTCTATGACCGCGCGGCGTTGATCGCTTTGCCGCCGCTGATGCGGGCGCAATACGCTGAGCATCTGAATACGCTTGTGCGCCCTGGCTGCAAGGGGCTGCTGATTACCCTGGATTATGATCAGACGCAGAAGGCTGGGCCGCCGTTTGCGGTGACTGACGAAGAAGTCAGGGTGTTGCTGGGTTTGCGTTGGAGCTTGGAGATATTGGAGGAGCGAGACATCCTGAGTGAGAGCTGGAAGGCTATGCAGGATGGCGTCACGCGGCTTGATGAGCGTGTGTATCAGCTGACTATGCGTTGACCCAGCCATCGCCATCGCGGGCAAGCCCGGCTCCCACATTGGAATGCGTTCACTGTGGGAGCCGGGCTTGCCCGCGATGGCGTTATCAGCACCCACAAAAAAGGGGCGACCAAGTCGCCCCTTTTTTGTGTCGCATCAGCCCCGGCGACGCAGCGCGTCGATACGCTCCTCCAGCGGCGGGTGGCTCATGAAGAAGCGGGCAAAGCCTTGCTTGATGCCACCGTTGATGCCAAACGCGGTCAGGCTGTCGGGCATGTGTACCGGCAGGCCCTGTTCGGAGCGCAGGTGTTGCAGCGCTGCGATCATCGCCCCGGTGCCGGCCAGGCGGGCGCCGGCTTCGTCTGCGCGGAACTCGCGTCTGCGCGAGAACCACATGGTGATTGCACTGGCCAGGAAGCCCAGTACCACTTCGGCAAAGATAGTCGCCACGAAGTAAGCGATACCGCGGCCTTCTTCGTTCTTGAAGATCACCTTGTCGACAAAGTTGCCGATGATCCGTGCGAAGAACATCACAAAGGTGTTCACCACGCCTTGTACCAGCGCCAGGGTGACCATGTCGCCATTGGCCACGTGGCCGATCTCGTGGGCCAGCACGGCCTTCACTTCGTCGTAGGAGAAGCGTTCGAGCATGCCCTGGCTCACCGCAACGAGCGCGTCGTTCTTGTTCCAGCCGGTGGCGAAGGCGTTGGCTTCATAGGCGGGGAAGATCCCGACCTCAGGCATCTTGATGCCGGCCTCGCGGGACAGTTGCTCAACGGTTTGCAGCAACCATTGCTCATGCCGGGTGCGTGGCTGGGTGATGACCTGGGTGCTGGTGCTCATCTTCGCCATCCATTTGGAGATGAACAGCGAAAACAGCGAGCCGGCAAAACCAAAGACCGCACAGAAAACCAGCAGCTGATTGAGGTTCAGATCAACCCCGTTGGCCGCCATGAACCCGTTGAAGCCGAAAAGGCTCAGGGTGATGCTGGCAATCAGCACGACCGCCAGGTTAGTGGCCAAGAACAGCAGGATGCGCATCATGGTTGTAGAGTTCTCCTCATGCTTAATATGTCGCGTACTGCGGGGTATATAAGGTGCGGCCTGGGGTGATTCAACCGAGCGACTATTTCAAACTGTGTCCTACAGCATCAATGTAGAGCCTTGAAGGGAATTTCTGACCTGAAAAGTGACCGCTGATCACCCCGCTCATGCCTTGGCGCCCTGTAATTACAAGGGGCTGACCGGTCCGTGGTGTGCAGCGGCAAGCGAGGAGGGGAGGCAGGCTAGAGAAGTGTTGCCAGATACTCGCTGTACGACCGAATGGTGGTCGTACAGCGACTTTTACATTACTGGCGATAGGACTTGAGGAAGTTGCCGATGCGACCAATGGCCATGTCCAGGTCATCCACACGCGGCAAGGTCACCACGCGGAAGTGATCCGGCCACGGCCAGTTGAACGCCGTTCCCTGCACCACCAGCAGTTTTTCCGACAGCAGCAGGTCGAGCACGAATTTCTCGTCGTTGAGAATCGGGCAGACTTTCGGGTCGATGCGCGGGAAGGCATACAGCGCGCCCATGGGTTTCACGCAACTGACGCCCGGGATCGCGTTGAGCAGTTCCCAGGTGCGGTTGCGTTGTTCCAATAGACGGCCCTGGGGCAAGACCAGGTCGTTGATGCTCTGGTAGCCGCCGAGGGCGGTCTGGATCGCATGCTGGCTCGGCACGTTGGCGCACAGGCGCATATTGGCCAGCATGTCGATGCCTTCGATGTAGCTCTGGGCGTTGTGCTTGGGGCCGGAGATGGCGATCCAGCCGGAGCGGAAGCCTGCCACCCGGTAGGACTTGGACAGGCCATTGAAGGTCAGGCACAGCAGGTCCGGCGCGAGGGAGCCGGTGCAGATGTGCACGGCGTCGTCGTAGAGGATCTTGTCGTAGATCTCGTCGGAGAACACCACCAGGTTGTGCTGGCGCGCCAGTTCGAGCATGCCCAGCAGCACTTCCTTGGAATAGACCGCGCCGGTGGGGTTGTTCGGGTTGATGATCACCAGGGCCTTGGTGTTCGGGGTGATCTTGGCCTTGATGTCGGCCAGGTCCGGGAACCAGTCCGCGCCTTCATCGCACAGGTAATGCACCGGGTGGCCGCCGGCCAGGGTTACGGCGGCAGTCCACAGCGGGTAGTCGGGCGCCGGCACCAGCACTTCATCGCCATTGTTGAGCAAGGCCTGCATGGACATCACGATCAGCTCGGACACGCCGTTGCCCAGGTAGATGTCTTCGATGCCGACACCTTCCACCTGCTTTTGCTGGTAGTACTGCATCACGGCTTTACGCGCGCTGAACAGGCCTTTGGAGTCGCTGTAGCCCTGGGCGGTCGGCAGGTTGCGGATCACGTCCTGGAGGATTTCGTCCGGCGCTTCGAAACCAAAGGGCGCCGGGTTGCCAATGTTCAGCTTGAGGATGCGATGGCCTTCCTCTTCCAGGCGTTTGGCGTGCTTGAGCACCGGGCCGCGAATGTCGTAGCAGACGTTGGCGAGCTTGTTCGATTTGCTGACCTGCATGGCGATGTGATCCTGAAAATGAACGATCCAGACGGCGTGGACACTACCGTACTGCGAAACCTGCGGGGCCCGCACCCATAAATACGTTTGAATGCCGGTAGCGCGGGTGCCAGACTGGCGTTTTGAAGAGGCGCAATCATACGTGCCGCCTGATCCATGGAAAAGACACAGATCAGGGTTTTTCAGTTGCCGAGGTGTACCGATGGATAAGTTGCAGAAAACCGTTGAAGAATGGAAGGCGATGCTCGATCCGGAGCAGTACAACGTGTGCCGTCTCAAAGGCACCGAGCGACCTTTCAGCGGCAAATACAATGGCACCAAGACCGATGGCGTGTACCACTGCATTTGCTGCAATGAGCCGCTGTTCGATTCCACCACCAAGTTTGATTCCGGCTGCGGCTGGCCGAGTTTCTACGCGCCGATTGCCGACAGCGCGATGATCGAGATCCGTGACGTCAGCCACGGCATGATCCGCACCGAAGTCACCTGCGCCAAGTGCGACGCGCACCTGGGGCATGTGTTCCCCGACGGCCCGCCGCCCACCGGCCTGCGTTACTGCATCAACTCGGTGTGCCTGGACCTGGTTCCACGCTGACTGATCGTGACTGATCGTTCCCGCGCTCCGCGTGGGAATGCCTCCTGTGACGCTCCGCGTCACGACTTCAGACGCGAACGCAGAGCGTTCTGGGCTGCATTCCCACGCAGAGCGCGGGAACGATCTATGTAAAAGCATCACTGCGGTCAATTAAATTGCACACAATTAAATTGCCTACTATCTTTGCAGTTCTTTCCCCGTATCCGAGGCGCTGCCATGAGCGACAACCTGCTGAGCATCCCGTGCACCACCATCAAGGGTGAGCAAAAGACCTTGGCCGACTTTGCCGGCAAGGCCATTTTGGTGGTCAACACCGCCAGCAAATGTGGCTTCACCCCGCAATACAAGGGCCTGGAGCAGGTTTGGCAGCAGTACAAGGACCAAGGTCTGGTGGTGCTGGGCTTTCCCTGCAATCAGTTCGGCAAACAGGAACCAGGCAATGAAGGGGCGATTGCCGAGTTCTGTGAGCTGAACTTCGGCGTCAGCTTCCCGCTGTTCAAGAAGATCGACGTGAATGGCAGCGACGCCCACCCTCTGTTCGTGCAGCTGAAAAAACAAGCGCCGGGGCTGCTGGGCTCCCAACGCATCAAGTGGAACTTCACCAAGTTCCTGATCGGCCGTGATGGCAAGTTGGTCAAGCGTTTTGCTCCGACCACCAAGCCCGAAGCCCTGACCCAAGAGATCGAAGCCCTGCTCAAATGACCGACGTGCCCCGTGTGTCCCTGGCCCTGGACGACCAGCTGTGCTTCAAGCTCTATGCCGCGTCCCGAGCGGTGACGCGGGCTTACAAGCCCATGCTCGATCAGTTGGGCCTGACCTACCCGCAATACCTGGCGATGCTGGTGTTGTGGGAATGGCACTGCGCGACCCCGGCGCAACCCACGGTCAAAGCCTTGGGCGAGCGCCTGATGCTCGACTCGGGCACGTTGACGCCGCTGCTCAAGCGCCTGGAACAGCTGGCGTTGGTCAAGCGTCAGCGCAGCACGTTGGACGAGCGTGAGATGCACCTGAGTTTGAGCAAGGCGGGTTTGCAGCTAAGAGACCAGGCCCATGCGTTGAAAACCCGGCTGTTATGCGACAGCGGCGTCGACCTGAATCAGGCCGAGGCCTTGCGCGATGGCCTGGACCAGTTGCTGGCGCAGATCAAAGGCTTGTCGAGTTCCGCACCCACAGGTCCAGCAGGGCCTTGAGCTCTTCGCGGCGAAACGGTTTGGCCAGGTAGTCATCCATTCCCGCCGCCCGGCAGCGTTCGCGCTCTTCCGCCAGGGCGTTGGCGGTCAGGGCGACAATAGGCAGGTCCGGCCAGCGCCCGCTGCGGCGAATCTGCCGGCTGGCTTCGTAGCCGTCCATCACCGGCATATTGCAGTCCATCAACACCATGTCGAAGCGCTGTTCTTCCAGCAATTTGAGCGCTTCGCCGCCATGGGCAGCCACGATCACTTCGCAGCCGAGCTTGCTGAGCATGCCCTTGGCCACCAGTTGATTGACCGGGTTGTCCTCTACCAGCAGGATGCGCGCGCGATGTGCCAGGGGCGCGGTGTCCATCTGGACAGGGTCGAGGATCAGTTGCGCTTCGCTGCGCAGGTTGCGTTGCAGAGTCTGGTACAGCGCATTGCGACTCAACGGGCGTGCCTGTTGCTGCAGCGGCATCAGGGCCGCGACTTCTTCACTGGGCATGAAGTTGCCATAGGCCGTCACCAGCAGGATCGGCGCGCTGATACCTGGGCGCAGGCGGAACAGGCACTCCGGGCAATCGGTGATCAGCAGGTCGGGGCGCAGCCCGGTCAAGTCATCGTCCTGGGAGTAGCAGCGCAGCGCCAACCCCCAAGCCGGCAGCAAGGTGCCGAGCAATTCCGCCAGGCCACTGCCGGCGTTGGTGATGGCGATGACTTCGCCCAGCAGTGGCGCTTGGCGTGCGGCCGGCAAATGTGTGGGCAGCGGCAGGTCGGCGCAGAACTGGCTGCCAAAGCCGACTTCCGAGCTGATGCTCAAGCGGCCCTTCATCGCTTCGCACAGGTTATGCGTCAACGCCAGCCCCAGCCCGGTGCCGCCGAACTGGCGTGTGATACCCGCACCTGCCTGGGTAAACGGCTGGAATATCTTCACCTGCGCTTCCTGGGCAATGCCGATGCCGGTGTCACAGACTTCAATTTTTACCCGGCCATCCTCGGCACTGAGGCGCACGTCCACGCGGCCGAAGCGGGTGAACTTCAAGGCATTGGACAGCAGGTTGCTGACGATTTGCCGTACCCGTGTCGGGTCGCCAATCACCTGCGCCGGAAACAGCGGGTCGATCAAGCAGGTCAACTCGACACTCGGCGCCGCGTTCTGCGACAGCAGGTTGGCGGTGTCTTCCACCAATGAACCGAGGTCGAACGGGATGCGTTCGAGCTCCAACTGGCCGGCGTCGAATTTCGACAGGTCGAGGATGTCGTTTAGCAGTTCCACCAGCACTTTGCCCGAATCGTGGGCGATGGACAGTTGCTGGCGTTGTTCGGCGTTCAGCGGGCTGTCCAGCGACAGCGCGATCATGCCCAGCAAACCATTGAGCGGCGTGCGGATCTCATGGCTCATATTGGCCAGGAACGCGGCGCGCGCCTGGGCCATGGCCAGGGCGGTCAATTTGGCGGCTTCGAGTTCATCGTTGGATTGGCTCAAGCGCTGGTTGCTGGCCTTGAGCTCCAGGGTGCGTGCCGAGACGATATCTTCCAGTTGGCCCAGGTACTCGGTGAGGCGGTCCTCGGCATGGCGCCGTTGCTGGATTTCGGTCTGCATGTTTTCGAATTGCTGGTTGGCGACGTTCACCAGCACGCCGATTTCATCGTTCTCGTGACCCGGCGGGCAATCCAGGCGGGCCTGCTTGCTGGTGCTCAGCGCACGGATGATGCGCACCAGCGGCTGGGTCAGCATCACGTAGAACAGGCCCAGCAGAATGCCGGTGAGCAGCAGACTGCGGGCGAACCCGTTGAGCAGGGTGATCTCGGCACGGTGCAGGAAACGGCTGCCAAAGGCGTAGGTGTCGACGTCCAGGCGCAGCACGCCGAGGGAATCCTCGGGCATGTGGCTCAGGAACAGTCGGTCTTCAAACAAGCGGTTGGCGCCAAACAGGAAGTCACTGATGGGCCGGTACGCGCTCTCCTTGCGCGGCCGGTTCACGTCGGCCAGCACCACGCCATTGTTATCGACCAGTTGCGCGTGGATGATGGCCGGCGAGTGCAACAGGCCCAGGGCCAGTTCCTGGGCGAGCTCGGCGTCAATGTTGTAGGCGATACGTGAGGCAGGGTTATGGCTGATTTCGATCAGTGAGCGTATTTCACGGTTGATCGAGGCGTCTTCGCTGGCATAATCAATGCCGATTTGGATCAGACTGAGCAAGGTTCCCAAGACGAAACCGACCAGCACAGTCAATCGAGCTTGTTTATAAGACAAGCGGTGGGCGAACTTGATATCCATCGGGTGTTGAACCACTTCACGTTTCCCTTCGCTCGGCAAGCATAGCTGAACATCCACAGGCTTTGGCTTGGCCGGCATGAATCGTTTTATACGCAGCCTCGTGGGGTCTGCCACAGGGTTGCCAATACGCCATCTTTTGCAAGAACTTGCCAGAGGAATAATCGTGGACTCTCGATTGAATGCCTTTCTTGAGCGGGCCGATGCGGTTCTGGCTCGCCTGGAACCGCTGTTACCGGCACCGCGTCAAGCCATCGACTGGAATAATTGCCTCGCCGCCCGTTGGCAGCGCGAAGGCCGCAGCGGCTTTTTGCTGCCGCTGGACGTGAGCCTGGACATGCGCCTGTCCGACCTGATCGGCGTGGACAAGCAACGTGAGCAACTGGCGCGCAACACTCAGCAATTTCTCGATGGCCTGCCCGCCAACCATGCGTTGCTGTGGGGCTCGCGCGGCACCGGCAAATCCTCCATGGTGCGCGCCTTGCTGGCCCAGCATGCCAAGGCCGGTTTGCGCCTGATTGAAATCGAGCGCGACCACCTGGCTGACCTGCCGCGTGTGGTCGAGCAACTGCTCAAGCTGCCGCAGCGGTTTATCCTGTTCTGTGACGACCTGTCTTTCGAAGCGGGTGAGGGCGATTATCGCGTACTCAAGAGCGTGCTGGACGGCTCCCTTGAGCAAGCGCCGGAAAACGTCTTGCTGTATGCCACGTCCAACCGTCGTCACCTGGTGCCGGAAAACCAGAGCGACAATGACAATTGGAAGCGCGTGGACGGTGAGTTGCACCCCAGTGAGGCAGTGGAAGACAAGATTGCCTTGTCCGACCGTTTTGGCCTATGGCTGTCGTTCTACCCGTTCAGCCAGGAGCACTTCCTGGACGTGGTCGAACACTGGATCGGCGAACTGGCCGGCAAGGCCGGCTTGCAGTGGCAGCGTGATGAAGCCCTCGATATCCTGGCCGTGCGCTGGGCCACCGGGCGTGGCAACCGCAACGGCCGGTGCGCGTATCAATTCGCCCGTTACTGGGTGGGTCTCAAGTTGTTGGAGCGTCAACCATGATCGATTTACAACAGGCCGGCACCGGCCTGAACGGCTATGCCATGCTCTGCGCGCAGCTGGAATCGCTGCTCGCCGATGAGCGTGATTTTATCGCCAACAGTGCGCAGTTCTCGGCGTTCCTGTTCAACCAGTTGGACGACTTGAACTGGGCGGGCTTCTACCTCAATCGCAATGAAGAACTGGTGCTTGGCCCGTTCCAGGGCCAGATCGCTTGCGTGCGTATCCCTTTCGGGCGTGGCGTCTGCGGCGCGGCGGCGGCATCGCGCCAAACCCAGCGGGTGGAAGATGTGCATGCATTCGCGGGCCATATTGCCTGTGACAGCGCTTCCAACAGCGAACTGGTGGTGCCATTGGTCAAGGATGGCCTGCTGGTGGGTGTGCTGGATCTGGACAGCCCGTCGCTGGCCCGTTTCAGCGAGCAGGACCAGGCAGGCATCGAGCAGTTGGCGGCGATTTTCCTGCGGTTGACCGACTGCTGATCCAGCAGGAGAGGGCGGCTCGCCGTTATTGACTGCCCAGCTTATGGAGCTGCACCTGCAGCGTCCTCTCCAGCTCCAGCATGAGTTTTTCCAGGGCCTTGACCCCCACGTCCAGCGTGGCGCGCGCTTCGTTGCGGGCACAGGCCTGTTCCAGCGCTTCGCATTGCGCGGCCAATGCACTTGCCTGGACGATACGCGCGGCGCCCTTGATCTTGTGGGCTTGCTCAATGATCGCCTGGGGCGCCGCTTGGCGGGCCATCAAGGCCACCAGGTCCTCGCGGTCCTGACGGCTGCTGCTCAACAGTTCCGCCAGCAAACGTCGGCTCAATTGCGGGTCGCCGCCGGTCAGTGCGTCCAGGCACTCAAGTTCCAGCCGCTGGCCGCCGGATTGCGGTTTGATCTGTGCCAGATGCTGCTCCAGTGCCGTGAGGCTGATGGGCTTGAACAGGCAGTCATTCATGCCCGCTTGCGCACAACGAAGTTTTTCCTCGGGTTGGGCATTGGCGGTGAAACCGAGGATCACGCAGGGCAGCTGTTGCTCTCGCTGCTCGTATTCACGGATCGAACGGCTCAACTCATAGCCATTCATCACGGGCATGTTGCAGTCGGCAATCACCAGATCGAAGTGCTCCTGGCGCCAGGCCTGAAACCCGGCGGCACCATGTTGCGCCGCCGTGAACTGGTGCCCCAGGTAACCCAATTGCTGGCACATCAGCAAACGGTTCGCCGGGTGGTCGTCCACCACCAGCACATTGAGCACCGCCGCAGCTGTCGGCGCCTGGGACTTGAGCTCGTCCAGCGCTTCAATGGGCTTGAGGCAGGTCATCCTCAGGCTGACCTGTACTTGAGTGCCCACCATGGGCACGCTGCTCAGGCTCAGTTGCCCACCCATCATCTCGCACAGGCTGCGACAGATCACCAGCCCAAGGCCCGCTCCACTCCTGGCCAGGTGCCCGGAGTTGTCCGCCTGGGCAAAGGGTTCGAACAGGCGCAGTTGGTCGTCGCGGCTGATGCCGATGCCCGTGTCCTCGACCACCAGCTTCATCTGCACCTCGTGGGGCTGCTCGGTGGCTTGCACCTGCACCTTGATCTTCACCTGCCCACGCTCGGTGAACTTGATCGCGTTGCTGACCAGGTTGGACAGCACCTGCTTGAAGCGCAGCGGGTCTATCAGCACGGCGGTGTTGTCGAGGTGGGTGTCGAATTCGAGCAACAGGCTGAGGGTTTTCTGGCGGGCCAGGCCGTCGAAGACGCGTACCACCGACTCGATCACTTCGCGCAGGTTCACGCGCTCGGGTGCCAGGCTCAGGCGGCCGGATTCGATGCGTGCAATGTCGAGCATATCGCCGATCAGCTCCAGCAGGTCCTTGGCCGAGTTGTAGGCCACTTCGATCGCCGGGCGGTCGAGATGGCCCTGGTCGGCGCGCTTGAGGGTCAGCTCGAGCATCCCGATCACGGCATTCATCGGCGTGCGAATTTCATGGCTCATGGTGGCGAGGAAGGTGCTTTTGGCCCGGTTGGCCTCGTCGGCGCGTTCCTTGGCGGTGCGCAACTCGTCGAACAGTTGGCGCCGGTCACTGATATCGATCCAGCCGCCGATGATGCCCTGCACTTCGCCGTCCGAGTCGCGGTAGGGCAGGATCCAGTGGTAGATCGTGAGTTTTTTGCCGTGAATGTGCAGGGTGCGATCGAGGATCAGCGGAGTGCCTTCCACCACCACTCGTTGGTAGTCGGCATGGTACTGCGCGGCCTCAGGGGCCAGCGCCATGTCCATTTGCACCACACTCTTGCCGATCACCTCTTCGCGTTTGACCCCGAACACTTGCAGGTAGCTGTCATTGCAGGTCTGCAACAGCCCCTTGCGATCGCGTACATAGATCGGGTGCGGTGTTTCATTGACCAGTGCACGCATGAACTCGAACTGGTCATTGAGGGCGCGCTCGGCCATTTTGCGGTGCTTGATCTGGCGGCGCATGTAGGCGTTCCAGGTCAGTGAAATCAGCAGCAGCAACCCGGTGCCAACGATGATTTGCGCAATCAGTTGGTGGTAATTGCGCCAGTAACTGTCGGAGGCCGGCGTGTAACCGCGCCAGCGACTGTTGATCACGCCCATTTCGTCCGGTGCGATGCTCAGCAGCGCCTTGTCCAGGATTGAGCTCAGTTCAACGGCGCCGCGTGGCGTGGCCAGCGCGAAGGTCGCGGGCAGTGTGCCGATGCTGGCGCTGATCTGCAGTTTGTCCTGGAACACCTGGGAGGCCAGGAAATAGTTGGCGATGACCAACGAGTTCACCGCGCCGTCCACACTGCCTTGGGCCAGCATTTCCGAAGCCTTGAAGGTATCACTGACTTCCACCAGACGAATCTGTGGGAAGTCCTCTTGCAAGGTTTTCTCCAGCGGGTTGCCCAGGGTGATTGCCAGGCGCTTGCCTGCCATCTGCTCCAGGTTTGCGGCCGCGTCGGGCTCCTTGCGGGTCAGCAGGACGTAGGAATTTTCCAGGTAAGGGCGGCTGAAGCTGAGCTGAGCCTCGCGTTCGGCGCTGGGGACAATGGCCCCGATGACATCGGCTTTACCCGTGGTGAGCTGCTCGATCATGGTGCTGACTTCGCGACTGCGCTGGATTTCAAAACGCAGGCCGGTGCGCAGGCGGATCAATTCCAGCAGGTCGGCGGTAATACCGCGAAAGTTGCCGTCGGCATCGAAGAACGTCAACGGCGCGAACGTCTCATTGACCACGACTTTGACCACCGGGTGTTCTTTGAGCCAGCGCTCTTCACGCTGGGTCAGTTGCAGTTTCTTGTCGGTCAGCAGGATATCGCTGCCGGCGCTCCAACGCTTGGCGATGCTGTCGCGCTCATTAATGGGGACGGCCGCCAGCACCGCGTCGACGATGCTCAATAGAACGTCCTGATCGTGGCGCAAGGCGAAGCTGAACCCATAGGCTTCATGCTTGCCGAAGTTGGCCATGTGGATGTTTTTCAGGTAGCCCTTGTTGATCATGTAATGGGTGGAAATAGTGTCCCCCAGGAACACGTCCGCCTGATCGAAAGCCACGGCATTGAGCGCGTTCTGATAAGAGGGAAACGCGCGGATATCCGCCTGCGGGTACAACTTTTCCACTTCGCTCAACGGCAGGTAGTGATAGACAAGGCTCAAGCGCAGGCCGGCCAGGCCATCGCTCAAACTGCGGGTTTCACCTTCGCGGGTCACCAGTACGGGCTGGTCCACCGCATACGGCTGCGACAGCATGAGCTTGGGGTTGGCAGCCTCAAAGCCGTTGGAAGAGCCCAGCAGGTCGATCTCCCCGGTTTCAAGCGCATGGATCGCGGCGTCTCGTGTCGGGTAGCGCAACACCTTGACGGGCAAGGCCATGGCTTTGGCCAGCAGCCCTGCGTAATCGGCGGTCAGGCCCTCGTAGTCGCGACCGCTGGAGGTGAGGTCGAAGGGCGGATAGTCGGGTGCCGAGGTGCCCAGTACCAGCTCGCGTTTGTACAGTAGCCACTGGCGCTGGGCCTTATCCAGTTGAGTATCGAGTTGAACGGTACCCACGCGGCTCAATAAGGTGAAGTGTTCCGGTCCGATTTGAAGGGCTGCGGGCACGGTCGTGCTCAAGCACAGGCCGGCCAATAATATAATCAGATAGTCCTTTATACGCCTTGGCATCCGCTTTCTCACACTAGCGCGTTTCGTTTTGCCATCTCGATAAGTTCTACCAAGGACTTGGCTTTAAGTTTTTGCATCAGCCTTTTTTTGTAAGTGCTTACTGTCTTGTTACTTAGAAACATACCTTTGGCGATTTCTTTGTTCGTGCGACCTTGTGCGAAAAGTTGCAACACCATCAGTTCGCGGTCATTCACGGCCTTGAACAGTTCAAGTTCCAGTGCGTCCTTGCTGTCGACGCCATTGGAATTGAGTGCCTGGCTGGGGAAGTAGTTGTAACCCGACAGCACCGCACGAATGGCGCTCAGCAATTCGCTGAGGTCGCCTTCCTTGCACACATAGCCGTCTGCACCCGAGCGCATGCAGCGCGTGGCAAACAACGTCGGGCTCTGGGCCGTCAGAATCAGGGTTTTCATCGAGGTGTTCATCGCGTTGAATCGGCAGAGCACTTCGAGGCCGTCGAGTTTGGGAATACTGATGTCCAGAATGATCAGGTCGGGCAGGCATTCGCGAACCATCTGTATCGCGTCACACCCGTTGTCCGTTTCGCCAACGATTTTATAACCCTCGTGTTCCAGCAACATGCGAATGGCCAGCCGGATAACCGGGTGGTCATCAATGATAAAAACCGTGTTCATAATCATATTCCATGCAAGTGCAAATAAAGCGGGCACATTAGCTCAGAAGATGAGGGAGGAGGATGAGCGTTGGGGGGAGTAGATATAAAACAGGAGAATTCCTACATAATAAAAGGTAACGACCTACCGTTCGATAAGGCTTTGCGTCGTCGGATGTAAGCAATAGTTGAATCAGTCAGCCCTGGAGCGGTGTCAGGGATTCAACGAGGGTATTGCAGCGATAATTGACCGGTGAACAGTGTTTATAGTCCTACATTTATATCGAGTGCAGTGGCGCAATCAATTCTGCCAGCGCCTCTTTATTCAGCGGCTTCAATAAGTAACCCAGTAGAGGCAAACCGCGCTGCCGGGCCTGGAGTGTCAGGTTGGACAATTCTGTTGCCGGCAGGCTGCTCAATAAGATGGCGCCGGTGATGAAGTGTCCGCGATGGGCAATGTCTACCAGTTCCAGCCCAGGCAGGTCAGGCAGGCATTGATCGCACAGCATCAAGTCAAAGGGGTGGGTAGCGCTGGACATCGAGCGGATCGCCTGTTCGGCATTTTCCGCAAGGGTCAGTTGCTCGAAACCGAAGCTCTTGAGCAGGCACTGTGTGGCCAGGAGCTGAAAGGGATGATCCTCCACCAATAGGATTCGAAGACAGGGTATGGGCATAGAAGGCACATGGCTCAGTCAGAGGGGCGTGACGTAGGAATTGTGTGTCAGGTTCGCAAGAAGCCTGCGCGATTATTCCTCGAGCCGATGTGCGAATTCGATCAGGCCGCTCTGTTCCCGTCGTAGGTAAAGTCTGTACGAGACGCAGGCGGCGAGATCAACGTTTTATTGTGGGCTGGAGCGCCCGGTCATCTCCCGTGCCATTTCGGTGGCGTAGCTGTCGGTCATGCCGGCGATAAAGTCGATCATGCGCAGAAACGAAGCGTGCAGCGACCAGGCCGGGTTCGGCGCGCTGTTGCCCAGCAAGTCGAGAATGCGCCGGTTCTTGAACGACGGCGTGCGCCCGCCATGCTGCTCCAGGGCGGCACCGCAAAAGGCGTTCAGCAGGATTTCCAGGGTGGTGTAGGCGCCGATTTCGTGCAGGGTCTTGCGCTTGTCCTGGAAGATTTTCTTGCGCGCCATGTCCTTGGCGTCCAGTACACAGCGCTTGGCCGGGCCGTGCATGTGTTCCACCAGGTCGCCTGGCAGCGTGCCGGCGAGCAAGGCGTCCTGCTGCTCGACGAAGGCGCGTGCGGCCGCATTGGTCAGGTGCTCGATGGCCTTGCCGCGCAAAATCGCCAGCTTGCGCCGACGTGAATCCTGCGGGCCCAGTTGCCGATAGGTCTGGGGCAAATCGTCACCCACCAGGTCGAGCAACAGCGACTCGACTTCGGCATAGTCGAGCAGCTCCATTTCCAGGCCGTCTTCGAGGTCGATCAAGGCGTAGCAGATATCGTCGGCCGCCTCCATCAGGTAGACCAGCGGATGACGCGCCCAGCGCTGCTCTTCCAACTGCGGCAGGCCGAGCTTGTGGGCGATCTGTTCAAGGATCGGCAACTCGCTCTGATAACAGCCGAACTTGTGCTTCTTGTAGCCCAACGAATCCGCGTGGCGGGCGGTCCAGGGGTACTTCAGGTAGGTGCCGAGGGTGGCGTAGGTCAGGCGTGTGCCGCCGTCGAACTGATGGTATTCCAGCTGGGTGAGCACACGGAAACCTTGGGCGTTACCTTCGAAATTGAGGAAGTCATTGCGCTCGGCCGTGCTCATGTCATCCAGCCAGCCGCGTCCGGCCGCCTGTTGGAACCAGTGGCGAATGGCATCTTCACCCGAGTGACCGAACGGCGGGTTGCCGATGTCATGGGCCAGGCAAGCCGATTGCACCACCATGCCCAGGTCACTTGGCTCGCACCAGTCGGGCAGGGCGCTGCGCAGGGTTTCGCCGACGCGCATGCCAAGGGAGCGGCCGACGCAGCTGACTTCCAGGGAGTGGGTCAGGCGCGTATGGATATGGTCGTTACTGGACACCGGGTGCACCTGGGTCTTGCGGCCCAGGCGGCGGAACGCGCCGGAGAAAATAATCCGGTCGTGGTCTTTGTGGAACGGGCTACGGCCGAGTTCTTCCGGGCTGTGCAGGGGTTTTCCAAGACGTTCGCGGGTAAGCAGGGTGGGCCAATCCAAGGCGGTTACTCTCCGTGCGGTGAATGACCCTCCCAGCTTCCCGGTTCAGCGCGGCATCGGCAAGCAAAAATCTACAGGCCGGCCGCATCGATATCGATTAACAGCAAGCGCTGACCGTTATCGAAGAACTGTCCGGCGGTGAGGCAATACTGGTTGGTGGTGGCGTCGCGGTAGGTTGACGACAGGGTCAGGCGCCGCTCCTCCCAGCCTTCAGCGAGCAGGTAATAGAAATACGGCCGCCATGACCAGTTGTGGCCCAGGTAGCGGCTGTCGGCTTGCCAGGCATCCTGGCGCCACTCGAAGTTGGGCGTCAGCTGGGTGCCATGGCGGTCGCACTGGTAAAAGCGCAGCAGCCATGGAAAATCCGGCAATTGGGGCAGTTGATCGAGCGGCGCGCGGGCCTGCGCCCAGCGTTGGAGGATGCTCATCAGCTCGGCCAATTGCACGCGCAACTGCATCACACGGCCACGCTCGGCGAGTTTGTGTTGCACGTAAACCCCGCGCAGTTGGGCAAAGCGCGCGACGAACGCATCGGCCGCAAACCAGTCCAGTTGGGCCTGGGCAAACAGATAGCCCTGCACATAACGTGCGCCGCACTCCAGGGCAAAATTCAGTTGCGCCTCGGTTTCCACGCCCTCGGCAATGATCCAGCAGCCGGTTTTTTCGGCCATTTGCGCCAGTGCCCGCACCACGTCACTGCTCGGCCCGCCTTTGGCGGCTTCCTGGAACAGGCGCATGTCGAGCTTGAGAATATCCGGCTGCAGCGCCAGTACGCGGTCGAGTTGCGAATAGCCGGCACCGAAGTCATCGATGGCGATGCGTGCGCCAGCGTCGCGATAGCGTGCGACCACCTCGGCCAGGCGCTGGATGTCGCCGCCCAGTTCGGTGATTTCAAACACAATGCGCCGCGGATCGACATTGTGGGCCTGCATTTGTTTCAGGCTGGGCAAGGCTTGGCCAGGGCGCAGGCGGTTGATCCAGCGCGGTGAGATATTCAGGCTCAGAAACCAGTCGACGGGTGCTTCATGCAGGCGGCTCAAGGCGTTTTCGCGGATCTGCCGGTCGAGGCGGCGCAGGGCCACACCCGGTGTGCGCGGGTCGGCAAACAGCGGGCCTACCGACTGCAAGTGACCGTCGGCCTGACGCAAGCGGCCCAGGGCTTCGACGCCGGCAATGCGCCCGGTGGCGGTATCGATGAAGGGTTGGAAGCAGGCGAGCGGTTGCCCGTCGATCACGGGGCCTCCTTAAGAGAGCTGGCGAAAAAAGGCCCGGCCCTCAGTAACGAGGGCCGGGCCGATTCTGTTTGCAAGAATGCAGCCAGCCAGCTTCAGCCTTTACGCTGCATGGCCAATTTGATCAGCGGGATCAAACCGGCACCCAGCCGCACCAGGCGCGTCAGGCTGCTGATGCCGCCGCCCTTGGCGCCCTTGCCGGTAAAAAAGCCCATCAGGGTCACCGCCGCCACGCCCCACAGCGGCGCGTGTTTAATGCCCAGGCTGTCTTGCCAGTTGTGGCGCATGTCGCGCATTTTGTTCAGCGGCGCCATCAGTTGCTGGGACTCGTGACGGATCTCCTGGCGATGCATTTCCATGCGCAGGCGAATCAACGCCTTGCGCATTTCCCGACGCGAGGTGTTTTGCGGGATTTCAGTCATGCTCATGGCAGCAGGCGCTCCCGATCATTGGCCAGCTCTTCGAGGGTGGCATGGAAGGGCGTGGACTCATCGAACACCGCCGCTTTCAAACGCACCCCACAGAAGGCCGCAGCCAGGCTGTAGAACACGCAGAGGCAAATGATCCCGGTCAGGCGGTAACCGGTGTCCCACACCAGGATCATCACCAGCGTCGACAACCCCACCAGCAATAACAGGGCAAACACCAGCGCCAAGCCTGCAAACAGCAGCAAGCTAACGGTGCGGGCCTTCTGTTCCTGTAGCTCGATGCCAAATAATTCGACGTGGCTGTGCAGCAGGCCCAGAACGGCTGCGCCCAGGCGTCGTGAAGTGGAACTTGTGCCCGTGGACGAGCCGGTTTCGCCGATAGACATGATAGTTAGCGCCTTGTAGCCAGCAGACCAATCAGGAAGCCCACGCCGGCGGCAATGCCCACCGACTGCCAAGGGTTGGCCTGCACGTAATCTTCGGTGGCCGTGACCGCGGCCTGGCCGCGTTCACGCAGGGAATCTTCGGTCAGTTGCAGGGTTTCACGGGCTTTGAGCAGGCTTTCGTGAATCTTGCTGCGCAGCTCATCGGCCTGGTCACCGGCGAGTACGGCGGTGTCGTCGAGCAACTTTTCGGTGTCGCTGACCAGGGTTTGGAAATCCGCCATCAGTATTTCTTGAGCAGTCTGAGCAGTTCTTCTGGCCATGGGTATCTCCGTGATTGGCTGATCTGTTTCGTACTTGTGGTTTCGAGTCACCGGTTTCGGTGAAGGTTCACTTCAATTGTCTGGTACAGCTTTTGCTTTGCCTTGGTGCGCAGGCCCTGGGGCTTGCGCCGAGTCAGGGCGGATCGAGGCCAATGCCTGGAAAAACCTTACCCTAAATCACACAAACTCGCGGAAAAACCCTGTCGGCAACGGCCCGTTGTGTTGATCGCTGCGCTAAAGCGGTTCACGCCTCCTCAAGAGGGGCGGGGCCAGTGGTGCCAATTTAGTGCGCGAAACCCTGGCTTGAACCGCTTTGGTGCTTTTTGCCTTGAATGCAGGCCTGCCAACCTCCATGGAAAATTTGCAAAGCGCAGTGGACACCCTCGTTCACAGCTCCAACACCCTGTTTATCCTGATTGGTGCGGTCATGGTCCTGGCCATGCACGCCGGCTTCGCGTTCCTGGAAGTCGGCACCGTGCGCCAGAAAAACCAGGTCAACGCCCTGTCGAAAATCCTCAGTGACTTCGCGATCTCGACCCTGGCTTATTTCTTTATAGGCTATTGGATCTCCTACGGTGTGAGCTTTATGCAGCCGGCCGCGGTGATCAGCGCCGATCACGGCTATGGCCTGGTGAAGTTCTTCTTTCTGTTGACCTTCGCCGCAGCGATCCCGGCGATCATTTCCGGCGGCATTGCCGAGCGGGCCAAATTCGCCCCGCAATTGTGTGCCACCGCGCTGATCGTGGCGTTTATCTACCCGTTTTTCGAAGGCATGGTGTGGAACGGCAATTTCGGCCTGCAAGCCTGGTTGCTTGCGCGCTTTGGCGCCAGCTTCCATGACTTTGCCGGCTCGGTGGTGGTGCACGCCATGGGCGGCTGGCTGGCGCTGGCGGCGGTGCTGCTGTTGGGCCCGCGCAATGGGCGCTACAGAGAAGGGCGGCTGGTCGCGTTTGCGCCTTCAAGCATTCCGTTCCTGGCGTTGGGTTCGTGGATTCTGATCGTCGGCTGGTTCGGCTTTAACGTGATGAGCGCGCAAACCCTCAACGGCGTCAGCGGCCTCGTGGCGGTCAACTCGCTGATGGCGATGGTCGGCGGCACGGTCGCGGCCTTGGTGATCGGCCGCAACGACCCAGGCTTCCTGCACAACGGCCCGCTGGCCGGGCTGGTGGCGATTTGTGCCGGCTCCGACCTGATGCACCCGGTGGGCGCGCTGGTCACCGGTGTGATCGCCGGTGGTTTGTTCGTGTGGTGCTTTATCGCCGCCCAGGATCGCTGGAAGATCGACGACGTGCTGGGCGTATGGCCGCTGCATGGCCTGTGCGGCGTGTGGGGCGGCATCGCCTGCGGCATCTTTGGCCAGACCGCACTCGGTGGCCTGGGCGGCGTCAGCCTGATCAGCCAGTTGATCGGCACTGCACTGGGCGTGGCCGTGGCGATGGGCGGCGGCTTGCTGGTGTACGGCGTGATCAAGCGCGTGCACGGGCTACGCCTTAGCCAGGAGCAGGAGTATTACGGGGCGGATTTGTCGATTCACAAGATTGGCGCGGTCAGCCAGGATTGATCGGCCGCTTGGCAACCGACTGGCCCGCTCGCCACAGTCGAGTGGGTGGGCTTAGAATGGTTGCCTGTTTTTGATCGGGTCCATTCGCCATGCTGCCTGAATGCCAGTTGTTCGGCACCCTGGGTTGCCATCTTTGTGAGGTTGCCGAAGACGAAATCATGCCGCTCGTCGAACACGGTTTGTTGGTGGAGTTGGTGGATATCACCGACCCCGCCGATCTCACCGAAGTCTACGGGCTGCGCATCCCGGTGCTTCGGCGCCTGGATACCGGGGCGGAGCTGGATTGGCCGTTCGAGACCGAACAGGTGGTCAACTTTCTCAAGTAGCGCGAGCCCGGTGGTTTGTCGACCACCAGGCTTTGGTTGTTCAAGCGCTTTAAGTGTTCTCCAGACCACAGCGCTCATGCGCGATCAAGTCATCGTGGGATTCGCGCCGCCGTATCAATCTGGCGTGTGCTCCCTCCACCAGCACTTCTGGTGGGCGCCCTCGGGAGTTGTATTGGCTGGCCATGCTCATCCCATAAGCGCCACATGAGAAAATCGCCAATAAGCTTGCGTCCTCCAGGACGGGCAAAGGCCGACCTAATGCGAAGTGATCGCCGGTTTCACAAATGGGGCCAACAATGTCGATTTCTTCCAGAGGCGCGGCTCCCGTCTTACGGACGCTCTCGCTCAACGCCGTCCAATGGCCGGAAAAGTCGCCAAATCGGGTTGGCCAGATGACGTGATTCGCGCCGTATAAAGTGGGGCGCAGCAGAACATTCATACCCGCATCAACAATCGCGATCTTGCGGTCCCAGCCTTGTTTGATGTACTCGACCGTGGTGAGTAAAACGCCCGCGTTCGCGCTGATCGAACGGCCCGGCTCAATGATGAAGCGCAGACCACGACGTTTCAGTTCTTGCAGACGCTCGCAAATAAGCGCGCCCGTTTCAGTCAATGAACAGACGGGATTACTTTCGTTGCCGTATTGCGCTGGAAAACCTCCGCCGATATTGATGAACTCAATCGAGCAGTCAGCGGCCTGAAGCCGGTTGACCATTGCTTCAATCTTGTCGATGGCAGACAAGTAAGTGTGGGCCGACGGGATCGGAGACCCGAGATGAATATGAATGCCAACGACATCGACGCTCGCGTAACGCTTTGTGGCAAACAGTTCATAGGCGCGTTCAATCGGTATGCCAAATTTTGTCTGGCGGCCGCCGGTGGCCGTTTTCTCATGGGTGCCGGCATCCGCCACATCCGGATTGACCCGAATGGCCACCTTTACCCGCTTGTTGGCCGCCGACGCGACCGCATCCAGGCGCAGCAGCTCTGCCTCGGACTCCACATTAAAAAGGAATACGCCCACGTCAACGGCATAGCTGATTTCTTCATGGGACTTGCCGACACCCGCGAACACTATCTTGTCTGCGGTCACACCTGCCATCAGTGCCCGACAGAGTTCACCGCCACTGACCACGTCGAGGCCGGAACCTTGATCGACCAGCAGCTTGAGGACGCTGAGATTGCTGCAGCTTTTAACCGAGAAACAAATCAAAGGCGACAGTGCAGAAAATGCGTTTTGGAGTACGGCATAGTGATTTTTCAGCGACTGTGCCGAATAAAGATAAACAGGGCTGCCGTGCTGTTCGACAATGGCACGTACATCCACTTGTTCTGCATGTAAGTGGCCGTTGATAAAATTAAAATGGTCCATCTTCCTACCTCAATTAACGCACTGACAACTTTCTCAGCGCAGACGATGCAAGTGTGCATGGCGAAAAAATAAAGAAAAAATATCAAAATGATGGCCATCTATTCATTTCTGATATGGTTCGACCCATTCAATTCAGTGCGTGGGTTTGCTCATGAATTTCAGTTTTCGCCACGTGGAAGTGTTCTGGGCGGTCATGACCACCGGCAGTGCAACCGCTGCCGCTGCTCTCCTGCATACCTCGCAGCCCACTATCAGCCGCGAGCTGAGTCGGTTTGAAACCTTGACTCAGTTGACCTTGTTCAAACGCGCGGGCGCAAAGCTGATTCCCACCGAGCATGGCCTGATGCTTTTCGATGAAGTTCAGCGCAGCTATGTGGGCCTGGCGCGCGTCAAGAACGCCGCTGAGGCGATCCGGCACTTTCGCCATGGGCAGATTTCGCTGACCTGCCTGCCGGCGTTTTCGAATGCCTTGCTGCCGCAGGTCTGCCAGGATTTTTGTATTAAATTCCCGGGTGTCAGCATCAATGTCACGCCGCAGGAGTCTCCCGCGCTGGAAGAGTCACTGACGGCTCAGCGTTATCATTTGGGGCTGACTGAAACCCTTGAGACGCCACCTGGAACCCACAGCGAAACCTTGTTAAACCTTGATGTGGTGTGTGTCTTGCCCTCTCACCATGCGCTCAATGCAAAAGCGGTCCTCACACCAGAGGACTTCAATGGGCAGAATTTTGTTTACCTTGCGGCGGATGATCCCTACAGGATCAAAACCGACGCGATCTTTCACCAGGCCGGTATTGAGAGACGGCTGGTGGTCGAAACGCATAACGCCAGCGCTGTGTGTGCGACCGTCAACCTGGGTGTCGGCGTTGCAATCGTCAATCCGCTCACTGCGCTGGACTATGTGGGCAGAGGGTTGCAGATCCGGCGTTTTTCCCATTCGATTTCTTACTGTGTGAGTGTCGTACGGCCGTTGCATCGCCCCGAATCGTCCAGCGTCCTCCACTTTGTGGAGGTGCTGCGCAGCAATTGTCAGCGCATAAGCGCTCAGTTGCAGAACCTCTGAGCAGACCCACTGATCGTGCACGGGTGCTCTTGATCGCCCGGGCGCGTTTTCGCGATGGCGAGTTTCCGAATATTAAGTTACTGTATGTTTGTACAGCGATTGAATAGAGGGAACGCCCGTGGTGAATGTTGAACAACTGAAAAGCAGCGTCAATCGCATGTCCGCCGACGTCGTGCGCGACGCGGTGAACGAGCTGCGCCTCGACGGCCTTGTCACGGAAGGCAAGACGCCGTTTAACAAAGTGCATTTCAATACCTGCTTTGCCGAAATCGAGGCGTTGTTCCAGCGCGCCGGTTACCACAAGCAGCTGGACGTGGTGGGTTACCAGGGCTTGTTGTACGCGCTCTACGATCCCGGCCGCTGGGAAGCGGTGGACGTGTTGCGTTGGCTCAAGGAATTTACCGAGGCTGCCAGCGCCTCGCCGGTGTTGCGAGCGCAATTGGCCAAGGCCTGAGATCCGCCCTAGGCCCAATCGCGTTCCATGCGGGATAATGCCTGCCGGTTTATCCAGGTTTCGAGCATTGCATGTCCACATCCGCTTTCTCTGCGTCCCAGCATCAAGCCAGCACGTTGTACCTGCCACCCGGCCCGTGGGCGACGGTGCTCGATTGCCTGTGCGAGCACTTTCCGGCGATCAGCCGTGAGCAGTGGCTGGACCGCGTCGCCCGTGGCCGTGTCCTGGACATCAATGGCCAGCCGATCAACCTGGACCTCGCCTACAAGGAAGGCCTGTGCATTTATTATTTCCGCGAAGTGCCGAATGAGAAGGTGATCCCGGTTCAGGAAACCATCCTGTATGCCGACGAGCACTTGGTGGTGGCCGACAAACCGCACTTTCTGCCGGTGACCCCGGCCGGCGAATACGTCGAGCAAACCCTGTTGCGCCGCCTGATTCGTCGCCTGGACAACCCCGCGCTGGTGCCTTTGCATCGTATTGATCGGCACACGGCGGGGCTGGTGCTGTTCTCGGCCAACCCGCAAACCCGGTCCGCGTATCAACAGCTGTTCCCCACGCGGCGCATCGATAAACTCTACGAAGCCATTGCCCCGGCCTTACCCGACCTGACCTTCCCGCTGGTGCATAAAAGTCGCCTGGTCGATGGCCAGCCGTTCTTTCGCATGCAGGAAGGGCCGGGCGCCAGCAACACCGAAACGGCGGTGCAAGTGCGCGAGAAAAATGGCGATCTGTGGCGCTACGGACTGTTCCCCGTGACCGGCAAGAAGCACCAGCTGCGGGTGCACATGACGGCGTTGGGGGCGAGTATCTGCAACGATCCGTTCTACCCCGACGTGCTCAAGGATGCCGAGGACGACTACGCCAACCCGCTCAAACTGCTGGCCCAGGGCGTGCGCTTTATCGACCCGGTGACCGGTGAACAACGCGACTTTCGCAGCCGCATCACCCTCGACTGGTAACCGCCAGAAACGACAAGGCCCGCACATGGCGGGCCTTGTGGGCAAACGCTTAAGACTTACAGGTCTTTAACGGTGCGAACCTGATCCTTGTTGATACGGGTCTGCTTGCCGTCAAGTTGTTCGAACTCGTAGAAGCCCGAAGCCTTGTCGTATTTAGGGGTGTCGACGGCCTGGATTTCGCGACCGTCATTCAGGGTGATCACTGTAGGCGAAGCGCAACCGGCGAGAGTGGCGAGGCCCAGTGCAAGCATGAGAGCGGCGATGGTCCGTTGAGTCATGAGTTTGTCTCCAAGAGAATTCTTTTAAATAGCTGACCTTGTGACGCGCATGGCGTCGACAAAGTTCCTTGTGCGAGGTTCATTCTGACACGCCGGACCCAGGGTGCAACAGCTCGGGTGTATTCAAGTTGGCCAGGCGTGGGTCATCGGCGGGGCATTCCAGGCCCACTGCGCCCAGCTGCAGGAAGAGCTTGCGCGGGCTGCGCTCACCGGCGTCCCATGCCTGTTGTACCGCGGTTTTGAGGTGGGTGGGGATGATACAGATCAAGGGTTCCCAGAACGCGCCATGGCGTACCATCACCGGCAGCTGCGGGTTGCTTTGTGCAATCTCACGTAGTTCGACCAACAGTCCTGCGTCGATGTTGGGTACGTCACACGGCAGTATCAGCACATGCGCATGGTGCGCGGCGGCCAGGCCCGCGCGGATGCCCGCCAGCGGGCCGGGGAACTCCGGGCTGTCGTCGCTCACCAACTGGTCGGCATACGGCGCGTACTGCTCATGGTTGCGGTTGCACGAGATGATCAGGTCATCGGTGAGCGGGCGAGTCAGGCGCTGCAAATGGGCAACCAACGGCTGGCCGTACCAGGGCAGCAGGCCTTTGTCCTGGCCGCCCATGCGTTGGCCACGGCCGCCGGCCAGCAGCAGGATCGAACAGGGCAGGGGCGAAGAATCAAGCGACATGGTGGTTCCGCTGCGGCAGGCAAATAGGGGCCTGTGATATAACATCGGGCTGTTCATTCGACAACCGGACCGAGCCATGAAAGCCAAGGCTGATGCGCCTTTCGTACCCCTCAATATCGCTGTGCTGACCGTCAGCGACACTCGCACCCTGGACACCGACACCTCCGGCCAGGTCTTCGTCGATCGCCTGACCGCCGCCGGCCACAACCTGGCCGAGCGTGTGCTGCTCAAGGACGACCTGTACAAAATCCGCGCCCAGGTCGCCCACTGGATCGCCGAAGACGTGGTGCAAGTGGTGCTGATCACCGGCGGCACCGGCTTCACCGGCCGCGACAGCACGCCCGAAGCCGTCAGTTGCCTGCTGGACAAGCAGGTCGACGGTTTTGGCGAGCTGTTCCGCCAGATCTCCGTGGCCGACATCGGCACCTCCACCGTGCAATCACGCGCGCTGGCCGGCCTGGCCAACGGCACGCTGGTCTGCTGCCTGCCGGGTTCGACCAACGCCGTGCGCACCGGTTGGGATGGCATCCTTGCCGAGCAGCTGGATAACCGCCACCGCCCGTGCAACTTTGTGCCGCACCTGAAGCAGGCCGAACCCTGCGAATCCCGTGGGTAAGCCTGGCAAGTCCGGTGCACTGATGCCGGTGGAACAAGCGCTGCAGCAACTACTGGACATGGCTGAAGCAACGCCGATTCGCGAGCACGACGTGCAGCCCTTGGCCGAGTGTGATGGCCGCGTATTGGCGCAAGATTTGGCCTCCACCCTCGACCTGCCGCCCTGGCCCAACAGCGCCATGGACGGTTACGCCCTGCGCCTGGCCGACTGGACCGGCGAGCCGCTGCCCGTGAGCCAGCGCATCTTCGCCGGCCAGGCACCGCAGCCACTCGCCGCCGGCACCTGCGCGCGCATCTTTACCGGCGCGCCGGTGCCTGAAGGCGCCGATTGTGTGGAGATGCAGGAAAACGCCGTGGTGCACGCCGACGACCGCGTGAGCTTCACCGAGCGCTTGCGGGCCGGCCAGAACATCCGCCCCCAAGGCCAGGAAACCACGGTCGGTGAATTGGTGCTAAACGCCGGCACTCGGCTGGGCCCGATTGAATTGGGCCTGGCGGCCTCCCTCGGGCATGACTGCCTGAGTGTGGTGCGCCGGGTGCGTGTGGCCGTGCTGTCCACCGGCGACGAACTGATCGAACCCGGCCTGCCGCTGGGGCCGGGGCAGATCTACAACAGCAACCGGCGTGTGTTGTGCAGCTGGCTTGTGCGCATGGGCTGTGAAGTGATCGATGCCGGAATTCTTCCGGATGATCTGGAAAAGACCCGCATACGCCTGGCGAGCCTGGGCAGTGTCGACCTGATCCTGTCCACCGGCGGTGTCTCGGTCGGCGAGGCGGACTTTCTCGGCATCGCCCTGCGCGAAGAGGGCAAACTGGCCCTGTGGAAACTTGCGATCAAGCCGGGCAAACCGCTGACCTTCGGGCACTTTCGCGGTGTGCCGGTGATCGGCCTGCCCGGCAACCCGGCCTCGACGCTGGTGACCTTTGCACTGCTGGCCCGGCCTTATCTGCTGCGCCGCCAAGGCGTGCAGGACGTGGCGCCGCTGCGTTTCGAAGTGCCGGTGGGGTTCGTATGGCCTCAGCCGGGCAACCGTCGCGAGTACCTGCGCGGGCGTATCGAACAGGGCCGGGCGATTATCTACCGCAACCAGAGCTCCGGCGTGCTGCGCAGCGCGGCGTGGGCCGAAGGGTTTGTGGAGGTGTTGGAGGGGACGACACTCGATATTGGCGACCGCGTCAATTTCATTCCCTTGAGTGAAGTGCTGAACTGACAATAGAGACCGACTGTGGGAGCTGGCTTGCCTGCGATAGCATCAACTCGGTGTACCTGATGTACCGAGGTGTCTGCATCGCAGGCAAGCCAGCTCCCACATTTGGACTTGTGTGCAGCTAGTAATCATCCCCACGCTCAGTCACATCCCGCTCCACCGGCTCGGCATTCGGGTCATAGCCCACCGGGAATTTACCCTTGAGCGTCCACGCAAACGCAATAATCTCGGCCACCGTGCGGTACAGCTCCTCCGGGATGCTGTCGCCCAATTCCATGCGCGCCAGCAGTTTCACCAACTCGGCATTCTCATAGATCGGCACTTCATTTTCCCGCGCCAACTTCAAAATGGCTTCGGCCAAGGCATCGTCGCCCTTGGCCGTCAGGGTTGGCGCTTGCTGGCCGTCGTACTTGAGGGCAATCGCCTGGCGTGGCGGAAGGGAGTTTTTCATGCGGTTTCATCCACCCAGCGTTGCTCCAATCCGGTTCGTGGCCCACGTGGCGGCGTACCGAGGTGGCAGTCCAGGTCGCCGACATTGATACCCGAGGTCACCAGGCGCTCGCGCAAACTGCCCAAATGGCTTTCGATCAGGCTGGCGGTGAATGGGCGCGAGGCCCACAGCTGACTGGACAATTTGCCCTGGGTCAGTTGCGCCTGCACCTGCAGCGGGCCCAGTGGCTCCATGTCGAAGGCCAGCTCGACGCGCCAAAGCATTTGCTTGGGGTCTTTCTTGTCCTTGCGCTCCGGTTGGTCCTTGTCCGGCGGCGGGTCTTCACGCTGGAACTTGACCTGCAACGGCACAATGTCCTGCAAGGTGCGCATGGGGATTTCCAGCTGCCAGGTGGTTTGCAGCCGGCCATCGGCGGTGGTGCCGGTTTGCTCCAGGCTCGACAACTGGTGGCTTTGCAGCCGGGAAATCGCCCCGGCGGCCAGGCGCAGCAGGTTTTCCAGGTCGCCTTCGCCTGCCAGTTTCGCCATCAGCCGGTCCGGCAGCGGAAAGCCCGCCGGGGCTTGCCGTGCGCCGATCTGGCCGAGGGTGCTGAGCGGGTTACGCACGAAGTTCGGCAGTACCTGGGCCAGGGTATTGGCGGCGAGGATGGCATTCAGATTCGTCGCGGCGGGCAGGGCGGGCAGCAGTTCGGCGACCAGCCGCAACAGGCTGCCTTTCATATCCAGTGGTGGCACCTGCGGGTTTTGCCCGGCGAGCAATTTTGCTTCAAGAAACACACCGCTGTTTTGTACCAGCTGCGCCAGCACCTTGGGGTTGCTGACTTGCGCCAGGTCGGGCAGGGCGTTGAGCAAGCGCGCGGCGGCGGCGCGCAGGTCGCTGGAGGTGGTGTCGTCGGCAGGCAGGCTTTGCAGCGCGGTAAACAGCACATCCAGCGAGCCTTGGCGACTTTGCTGGGTCGACAGCTGTTGCGCCACGGCCAACTGATCCTTCAGCCCGCTCAACGGCACGAAATTCAGGGTTTGCGCATTTTGCACCACGGCGCTGAGCAAGCTGCCGACCCGCAGCGGCTGCGGGCTTTCCAGGCTCAGCGTGGTGCCGGCCAGGGCGTTATTGAGCACGCTGACCAGTGAGCGATAAATCGCCGGTTGCGCCGTGCCTTGCGGCAGCATTTGGGTGGTCAGCACCTTGGCCTGCAACAGCGTGCCCACCGGCATTTGCGTGGTGTCGATGCGCGTCAGCGCGGCCACATTAGCGCTCAAGGCTTGCTGCAAAGTGATGCTCAGGTTGCCGGTCGGCGTCTGGCTCACCGCCACATTGCTGCCCAACGGCAACGGCTGGGCGCTGCTGGCCTGTACCAAGGTCTGGCGGCCGCCTTCGAGGGTCAACTTGAGCAACAGCTGAAACGCATCACCGCCTTGTTTAAGCGCAATCACCTCGGCGTTGGCGGTTTTTCCAGGGTCGATCAGGCCGGTCTGCGGCTCCAGCAGTTTCAACAACTCGCCGGTCGGCGGCAGCGGGGCAGGCCCGGGCGTCGGTGCTGGCGGCAGCGTAGGAAGGTTGATCTCACCGGTCATCGTGCGCGTCGTCTCTGGGGAAATTGCCCTCTTTAGAGTAGGGCATCACATGTATAATGCCGCCCGTCTGCAAAGAGAGCGGTAAAAACCTCACAACTATTTGATCCAGCTCTCTAAAATCGGTCGCCAAAGCCGTTATTGTGCATTTCTCTATAACGGCCGCTGCACCGCCGACTTGAACCGTAAAGGCCCGCGATCTTTTGACCAGCCCTCTTCTAGAAGCCGTAGCGCTTGCCTGTGAACGCGACCTGCGCCTGCTGTTCGAGCACCTCGAACTGCGGCTGGCGGGCGGCGACATGGTGCAGATCAGCGGCCCCAACGGCAGCGGCAAGACCAGTTTGCTGCGCCTGCTGGCCGGGTTGATGCAGCCGACGGCCGGTGAGGTTCGACTCAACGGCAAGCCCCTTAACGAGCAACGCACCGAGCTTGCGCGCAACCTGATCTGGATCGGCCACGCCGCCGGCATCAAGGACGTGCTCACGCCGGAAGAAAACCTCAGCTGGCTCAGCGCCCTGCATCATCGGGCGTCCCGCGATGCCATCTGGCAGGCACTGGCCGCGGTCGGCCTCAAGGGTTTTGAAGACGTGCCTTGCCACACCTTGTCCGCCGGCCAGCAGCGCCGCGTGGCGCTGGCGCGTTTGTATCTGCCTGGCCCGCCGCTGTGGATTCTCGATGAGCCTTTCACCGCCCTCGACAAGCAAGGCGTCGCCCAACTCGAAGAACACTTGGCCCAGCACTGTGAACAGGGCGGCCTGGTGCTGCTCACCACCCACCACACGCTGGTGCGCAGGCCCGCCGGTTACCGCGACCTGGATTTAGGGCGGTGGTCGGCATGAGTGTGTTCGCGCTGTTAGTCGCCCGTGAAGCCCGCCTGTTGTGCCGCCGCCCGGCCGAATTGGCCAACCCCTTGGTGTTCTTCGCCATCGTCATCGCGTTGTTCCCGCTGGCGGTCGGCCCCGAGACTAAACTGTTGCAAACCTTGTCCCCAGGATTGGTGTGGGTGGCCGCGCTTTTATCGGTGCTGCTCTCGCTGGACGGGCTGTTTCGCAGTGATTTTGAAGACGGTTCCCTCGAACAGTGGGTCCTTTCGTCGCACCCCTTGCCACTTCTGGTACTGGCCAAGGTGCTGGCACACTGGGTTTTTTCCGGCTTGGCGCTAGTATTGCTCTCGCCGCTGCTGGCGATGATGCTCGGCTTGCCCGTTGAGTGCCTGCCGGTATTGCTCCTGTCCTTGTTACTCGGTACGCCGGTGCTCAGCCTGTTGGGGGCGGTGGGCGCAGCGTTGACCGTCGGTTTGAAGCGGGGTGGCCTGTTGCTGGCCCTGCTGATTCTGCCTTTGTACATCCCGGTGTTGATCCTGGGCAGCGGCGCCTTGCAGGCCGCGCTCATGGGCATGCCGGCGACCGGTTACCTCCTGTGGCTTGGCAGCCTGACCGCCCTGGCGGTAACCCTGACACCCTTTGCTATAGCGGCTGGCCTGAAGATCAGCGTCGGCGAATAATGAGGTCTGGTTAAGCGACATAATCAGCTCTTCAACATAAGAAAGACCCTGAGCTTTGCGCAATGACGCACAGCCACCGTGATGGAAACAGCAATGAACTGGACCTGGTTTTACAAGCTCGGCTCGCCCAAATGGTTTTACGGCATCAGCGGCAAATTGCTGCCGTGGTTGAGCGTCGCCGCCATTTTGCTGATCGGCATCGGCCTGGTCTGGGGCCTGGCCTTCGCGCCGCCGGACTACCAGCAAGGCAACAGCTTTCGCATCATCTATATCCACGTGCCCGCCGCCATGCTGGCGCAGTCCTGCTATGTGATGCTGGCGGTGTGCGGCATCGTCGGCCTGGTGTGGAAGATGAAACTGGCCGACGTCGCCCTGCAATGCGCCGCGCCCATCGGCGCCTGGATGACCGCCGTGGCGCTGGTCACCGGCGCGATCTGGGGCAAACCGACCTGGGGTTCATGGTGGGTGTGGGATGCGCGGCTCACCTCCATGCTGATCCTGCTGTTCCTGTACTTCGGCCTTATCGCCCTGGGCAATGCCATCAGCAACCGCGACAGCGCCGCCAAGGCCTGTGCGGTGCTGGCGATTGTCGGTGTGATCAACATCCCGATCATCAAATACTCGGTGGAGTGGTGGAACACCCTGCACCAGGGCGCCACCTTCACCCTCACCGAAAAACCGGCGATGCCCGTGGAAATGTGGGCGCCGCTGCTGCTGATGGTGCTGGGGTTCTACTGCTTCTTCGGCGCCGTGCTGCTGATGCGCATGCGCCTCGAAGTGCTCAAGCGTGAAGCCCGCACCAGCTGGGTCAAGGCCGAAGTGCAAAGCAGCCTGGGAGCCCGCCCATGAACTTCAATTCGTTCAGTGAATTTCTCGCCATGGGCCATCACGGCCTGTATGTCTGGACCGCCTATGGCATCTGCCTGGCGGTGCTGGCCCTCAACGTCGCCGCGCCGATCCTGGCCCGCAAGCGTTACCTGCAACAAGAGGCGCGTCGTTTGCGCCGGGAGACCGATAAGTGAATCCGCTGCGTAGAAAGCGTCTGTTGATCATCCTCGCCATCATGGCCGGCGTCGGCATTGCCGTGACCCTCGCCCTGAGCGCCTTGCAGCAGAACATCAACCTGTTCTACACCCCGACCCAGATCGCCAATGGCGAAGCGCCTGTCGACACGCGCATCCGCGCCGGCGGCATGGTCGAGAAGGGTTCCTTGAAGCGTTCCGGTGATTCCCTCGACGTGACCTTTGTGGTCACCGACTTCAACAAAGCCGTGACCATCACCTATCGCGGCATCCTCCCGGACCTGTTCCGTGAAGGCCAGGGCATCGTCGCCCTGGGCAAGCTCAACGCCGACGGCGTGGTGGTGGCCGATGAAGTACTGGCCAAGCACGATGAGAAATACATGCCGCCGGAAGTGACCAAGGCGTTGAAAGACAGCGGCCAATCGGCCCCAGCACCTGCCAAGGAGGGCTAAGCCATGACGTCCGCACTGTTTATTCCGGAGCTGGGCCAGTTGGCGATGATCCTCGCCCTGTGCTTCGCCATCGTCCAGGCCGTGGTGCCATTGCTCGGCGCCTGGCGCGGCGACCGCCTGTGGATGAGCCTGGCGCAGCCGGCTGCCTGGGGCCAGTTCGCGTTTCTGGTGTTCGCATTCGGCTGCCTGACCTACGCCTTTATGACCGACGACTTTTCCGTCGCCTACGTGGCCAATAACTCCAACAGCGCGCTGCCGTGGTACTACAAGTTCAGCGCCGTGTGGGGCGCCCACGAAGGTTCGTTGCTGCTGTGGGCGTTGATCCTCGGCGGTTGGACCTTTGCCGTGTCGGTGTTTTCGCGGCAACTGCCGCAGGTCATGCTAGCCCGCGTATTGGCGGTGATGGGCATGATCAGCATCGGCTTCCTGCTGTTTTTGATCATGACCTCCAACCCGTTCACGCGCATCCTGCCGCAGATCCCGGCGAACGGGCATGACCTCAATCCGTTGCTGCAAGACATCGGCCTGATCGTGCACCCGCCGATGCTTTATATGGGCTACGTCGGTTTCTCCGTGGCCTTTGCGTTTGCCATCGCCGCCTTGCTCGGCGGGCGCCTCGATGCAGCCTGGGCGCGCTGGTCGCGGCCGTGGACCATTGTGGCCTGGGCGTTTCTCGGTATCGGTATCACCCTCGGTTCGTGGTGGGCCTACTACGAACTCGGCTGGGGCGGCTGGTGGTTCTGGGACCCGGTGGAAAACGCCTCGTTCATGCCCTGGCTGGTCGGCACCGCGCTGATTCACTCGCTGGCGGTCACCGAAAAACGCGGCGTGTTCAAAAGCTGGACGGTGTTGCTGGCCATTGCCGCGTTTTCCCTCAGCCTGTTGGGTACTTTCCTGGTGCGTTCGGGCGTGCTCACGTCGGTGCATGCGTTTGCTTCCGACCCGGAACGCGGCGTATTCATCCTGATCTTCCTGCTGTTTGTGGTTGGCGGCTCGCTGACCCTGTTTGCGCTGCGCGCGCCGGTGGTCAAGAGCCAGGTCGGCTTTAACCTGTGGTCGCGAGAAACCCTGCTGCTGGGCAATAACCTGGTATTGGTGGTGGCCGCGTCGATGATCCTGCTCGGCACCCTGTACCCCTTGGTGCTGGACGCGCTGAGCGGCGCCAAGCTGTCCGTCGGCCCGCCGTACTTCAACGCGTTGTTTATCCCGTTGATGGGCCTGTTGATGGTGGTGATGGCCGTGGGTGTGCTGGTGCGCTGGAAAGACACGCCGGTCAAATGGCTGGCCGGCATGTTGATGCCTGTGCTGCTCGGCAGTGTGGCCCTGGCAGTGATCGCCGGGTTTGCCTATGGCGACTTCAACTGGGCGGTGCTCGCCACCTTCCTGCTGGCTGCCTGGGTATTGCTGGCCGGCGTGCGCGACATCTTCGACAAGACCCGCCACAAAGGCCTGATCAAAGGTCTGCCAACATTGACCCGCAGCTACTGGGGCATGCAGGTCGCCCACATCGGCATCGCCGTGTGCGCCCTCGGCGTGGTGCTGTCCAGCCAGAACAGTGCCGAGCGCGACCTGCGCCTGGCGCCGGGTGAGTCCATGGATTTGGCCGGTTACCACTTCATCTTCGAGGGTGCCAAGCACTTCGAAGGCCCGAACTTCACGTCCGACAAAGGCACTGTGCGGGTGGTGCGCAACGGCAAGGAAGTGGCGGTGCTGCACCCGGAAAAACGCCTGTACACCGTGCAAAGTTCGATGATGACCGAAGCCGGTATCGACGCCGGTTTCACCCGCGACCTGTATGTGGCGCTGGGTGAACCCTTGGGCGACGGCGCCTGGGCGGTGCGCGTGCATGTGAAACCGTTCGTGCGCTGGATCTGGTTCGGCGGTTTGCTCACCGGCTTTGGTGGCTTGCTGGCCGCGCTGGACCGGCGTTATCGAGTCAAGGTCAAAAGCCGGGTGCGTGAAGCCCTCGGCCTGCAAGGAGCGGCGGCATGAAGCGTTGGTTGATGGTGTTACCGCTGGCGGCCTTTCTGGTGATGGCCGTGTTTTTGTATCGCGGCTTGTACCTGGACCCCGCCGAGTTGCCTTCGGCGATGATCGGCAAACAATTTCCGGCGTTCAGCCTGCCGACGGTACAGGGCGACAAAACCCTGACCCAGGCCGACCTGCTGGGCAAACCGGCGTTGGTCAATGTGTGGGGCACCTGGTGCATCTCCTGCCGCGTCGAGCACCCGGTGCTGAACAAACTGGCCGAGCAGGGCGTGGTGATCTACGGCATCAACTACAAGGACGACAATGCGGCGGCCTTGAAGTGGCTGGCCGAGTTCCACAACCCGTACCAGCTGGATATCCGCGATGAAGACGGCAACCTCGGCCTCAACCTCGGTGTGTACGGCGCGCCGGAAACCTTCTTTATCGATGCCAAGGGCGTGATCCGCGACAAGTATGTTGGCGTGATCGACGAAGTGGTCTGGCGCGAGCAACTGGCCGCCAAGTATCAGGCGCTGGTCGATGAGGCCAAGCCATGAAGCGTCTGTTAGCCGCTGCTGTGTTGGCCCTTGGACTCGTTGGCGTCGCCCACGCGGCCATCGACACTTACGAGTTCGCCAAGGAAGGTGACCGCGAGCGTTTCCGCGAACTGACCAAGGAACTGCGCTGCCCCAAATGCCAGAACCAGGACATCGCCGACTCCAACGCCCCGATCGCTGCCGACCTGCGCAAAGAGATCTTCCGCATGCTGGGGGAGGGCAAGGACAACCAGCAGATCATCGACTTCATGGTCGACCGCTACGGTGATTTCGTGCGCTACAAACCGGCCCTCACCGGCAAGACTGCGCTGCTCTGGTTCGGCCCCGCCGGGCTGCTGCTGGCCGGTGTGGTGGTGATGGCCGTGATCGTGCGCCGCCGCCGCGCCGCGCCGACTGATGGTTCCGATGCGCTGTCCCCGGATGAGCGCAAACGCCTCGACCAATTGCTGGACACCAAGACTGATGATTGATTTTTGGCTCGCAGCAGGGTTGCTGCTCCTGATTGCCCTGAGTTTCCTGTTGATCCCTGTACTGCGCGGCCGCCGTGCCCAGCGTGAAGAGGATCGCACCGCATTGAACGTGGCGCTTTATCAAGAACGCGTGGCCGAGCTGCAAGTGCAGCAGGACGAAGGCGTGCTGAATGCCGCTCAGCTCGACACCGGCCGCGCCGAGGCTGCGCGTGAGTTGCTGGCCGACACCGAAGGCGTAGAAAAGCCGCGTGAATCGCGCCTGGGCAAACCACTGCCGTTGTTGGCGGCGTTTCTCGTGCCGGTCCTGGGCGTTGCGCTGTACCTGCATTACGGGGCGAGCGACAAGGTCGAACTGACCCGCGAATTCTCCCAGCCGCCGGTGTCGATGCAAGACATGACCCGCCGCCTGGAGCGCGCCGCCGCCGCCCAGCCGGACTCGGCGGAAGGCTTGTACTTCCTCGGCCGCGCCTACATGGCTCAGGACCGTTCCGCGGACGCCGCGAAAATCTTCGAACGCACCGTCGCACTGGCCGGTCGCCAGCCCGAACTGCTCGGCCAGTGGGCGCAGGCGCAGTACTTTGCCGACAACAAACAATGGTCGCCCAAGGTGCAGGCGCTGACCGATGAAGCCTTGAAACTCGACCCCAAGGAAGTCACCAGCCTTGGCCTGCTGGGTATCGCCGCCTTTGAAGGCCAGCGTTATCAGGAAGCCATCGATTACTGGAACCGCCTGTTGGCCCAGTTGCCACCGGAAGACAACTCCCGTGTCGCGCTGCAAGGTGGCATTGACCGCGCGGCCGAGAAGCTCAAGGAAAGCGGTGGCACGGTTGCGGCAAAAACCGTGATGAAAGTGCGCGTGGACCTGGCGTCCGACGTGAAGGCCAAAGCCCTGCCCACCGACAGCGTGTTTATCTTTGCCCGCGCCGTGAATGGCCCTCCGGCACCGTTGGCGGCCAAGCGTGTCACCGTGGCTGAACTGCCGGTTACCGTCGAGCTGGGCGATGCGGACGCAATGATGCCGCAGTTGAAACTGTCGAACTTCCCCGAAGTCCAACTGGTTGCGCGCATATCCAGGGCCGGTCAGCCGACCACTGGCGAGTGGATCGGCCGCAGCCAACCCTTGGCCAGCACCACCACTGCACTGCAGCAGCTGACCATCGACACTCCGGACAAATAATTCGAGGAAACGCCTATGACCGCATTTGCACGCATCACCCTGCTCAGCCTGGTACTCGGCTTGAGCGCTTGTGCGGTCCATCGGCCTCCCGCGCCCACCGGCCCGACCATCCCGCCGTCTGGCCCGGCGACCCAGCCTGGCACCAAACCGTCCGGCCCGGTAACACCGCCGCCGAAACCTGTGCCAAGCAAATCGCCGACCTTCGCCCCACCACCGGGCGCCGCCAGCCACTGGGACGGCAAGATGCAGGTGTATGTACTCGACGAACAGCCCGACACCTTCTACCGCCAACGCACCTACTACCGCTGGAGCAACGGCTGGAGCCGCTCCATCAGCCCGAACGGGCCGTGGGAAGACACCGATGTGCACGGCGTGCCGCCGGGGTTGAGCAAGCAGTACGCGCAATAACAAAAAGGCGACCTTTGAAAGGTCGCCTTTTTTATTACTCAACTTGAAACGCAATCCCCTGTGGGAGCTGGCTTGCCTGCGATAGCGGTGTGTCAGCTACCCATCTGCCAACTGACTCACCGCTATTGCAGGCAAGCCAGCTCCCACAGTGGATCCCCTTTGATCGTTCGAATTTGACCGTTCCCACGCGCAGCAAAGGAATGCATCCGGTGACGCTCTGCGTCAGGCCCACTTGGGGACGCAGAGCGTCCCAGGCGGCATTCCCACGCAGAGCGTGGGAACGAGCATCGCCTCAGCCATCAGGCCACGGGGCACTCCCGATTCAGCGCTTGATCCACCAGCAGCTGCGCAATCTCAACCATCTGCACCACCGCCAGCACCTGCTTGCGGCTTGAACCGTCCAAATGCTCGGCACAGTCGTAGGCGCACACGGTCGCCGATTCCAGCATTTCGCTGGCATTGCTCAAGGCAACTTCGGTACTGAGGCCGGGGCGGACGGTGAAGATGAGGTTCTTTGTGGCTTGTGAGGTTTCATCCGGGGTAGACGATATTGGGGTAGGCGTAACTTTTTTCATACGGATGCTCCGTGAGTTATGAAAAAAGCGCTCACTTCTGTGGGCGCTAATGCGCCTGGATCATTCGGGCTTCCACACCCGGCCGTTGATTTTGCAACGACTCGAGAAGGTTAGCTGTGAGCTTTGCTCGGACGCAACCCGAAAACTTTGTAGGGCATGTCCTAACAAGAGGGCAGCTAAAAAGAGGGAGCTATACGTCGTTCCCACGCTCGCGTGGGAACGATCACTCAATGCAATGGTTTTAAAGCTGAAGGCACGTCACTGCTTCTCAAGTTCTACCTGTTTGGCTTCAGAATTTCTACTGTCGGTAATGGTTCCGTAAAGTCGTTTGTATGAGAAATCATCGGCGTTCAGGTTGAGAGTAATGGTTCCGATTTTTATATGGTTAGTGTCAGTGGCGTCTAAATCGAGGATTGGCAATCTTATGTATATTGTAGTTGCAGTAGATGGAGAGCCAACTCTGCTGTAGCTGGCTGATTCAGCCGAGCCTATACGATCGCCTTTGTAGGATGTACTAAAAGTCACCTGCATCGCTCCTGTATCTAAATCAGCAAATTCAATCCTGAGGAATCCAGGACTATGCTCGCCACGCATATAATAGATTCCTTGTATGGCTGGGTTGGGCTTTGCCATGTTTTTCACCTCGTCAATAATAAATTATATATCTGTGCACGGATTTATCATGCTGTGAGACGCTGCTTTGCGCACCTGTGATAAATGACAGGTGTTTAGAGTGGTTTGGAATTGTAGATAGGTCGGTTAGTTGTTATCAGCGAATTTATTATGGTCTTACCGATCGTTCCCACGCGCAGCAAAGGAATGCATCCCGTGACGCTCTGCGTCACCGTTGCGCAAACCTTCGCCTGCTTCGGGACGCAGAGCGTCCCAGGCGGCATTCCCACGCAGAGCGTGGGAACGATCGGTCAACGCAGGGCAAGCCTGCTCGCCACAACAAGACCTCTCAGGGGCGCATCCAACCTTTCACAAAACCTTCATCAATCCGCCCCCGTGCAGTCATGTGCAAGTAATAGCACTGACACCTCCCGCGCCTACTGTCGTTTGAACTCAACCGCAGCCCTTGTGTGGCTGTTCAAACCAGACAGAGAAGCCCATGACTCACGCTATCCATGTCGATCACTTGAACAAGACCTTTGCGAAGAAATCCGCATTGGTCGACCTCGAACTCACCATTGCATCCGGTGAGATGGTCGCGCTGATCGGCGCTTCCGGTTCCGGCAAGTCCACCTTGTTGCGCCATTTGGCGGGCCTGGCCTGTTGCGACAAGAGCAACGGCGGCAGCGTCACGGTGTTGGGCCGGGAGGTGCAGGCCAGTGGGCGTTTGAATGGCAAGGTGCGGCGGTTGCGCGCAGACATCGGCTACATCTTCCAGCAGTTCAACCTGGTCAACCGCCTGAGCGTGCTCGACAACGTACTGCTCGGTTGCCTGGGCCGGATGCCGCGCTGGCGCGGCAACCTCGGTTTGTTCAATGCCGAGGAAAAGGCCTTTGCCCTCGAGTCCCTGGCCCGCGTGGGCTTGGCCGACCTCGCCGGGCAGCGTGCTTCGACCTTGTCCGGCGGCCAGCAGCAGCGTGTGGCGATTGCCCGTGCATTGACCCAGCGCGCCGAAGTCATCCTCGCCGATGAGCCTATCGCCTCGCTGGACCCGGAGTCGGCGCGCAAGGTCATGGAGATCCTCGCCGACATCAACCGCCGCGACGGCAAGACCGTGGTGGTGACCCTGCATCAAGTCGATTACGCCATGCGTTATTGCCCGCGTGCCGTGGCCCTTAAAGGCGGGCGCATTCATTTCGACGGGCAGGGCAGCGCCATGAGCAGCCAGTTCCTCAACGATTTGTACGGTGCCGATGTCGACACCAGCCTGATGTTTTCCGACCACACCCGCACAGCCGTCGCCACGCCTCGGCTGGCCATGGCGCGCGCTTGAAACCCTACTCACGACCCACAGGAATCCCGTCCATGTTGAACCGTATCGGCCACGTGTTTCTGTCTGCAGTGTTGCTGGTCGGCGCCGCCATGGGCACCGCCCAGGCCGCCGACAAAACCATCAACTTCGGCATCATGTCCACCGAGTCTTCGCAGAACCTCAAGAGCATCTGGCAGCCGTTTTTGGATGACATGCACAAGAAGACCGGCCTGACCATCAACGCCACCTTCGCCTCCGACTACGCCGGGTTGATTCAGGGCATGCGCTTTAACAAGGTCGACGTGGCCTGGCTCGGCAACAAGGCCGCGATGGAAGCGGTGGACCGTTCCAACGGCGAGATCTTCGCCCAGACCGCCGCCGCCAACGGCGCCGCCGGTTACTGGAGCGTGCTGATCGTGCGCAAGGACAGCCCGATCAACAACGTCGACGACATGCTCAAGAACGCCAAGAACCTGACCTTCGGCAACGGTGACCCGAACTCCACCTCGGGCTACCTGGTGCCGGGCTACTACGTGTTCGCCAAGAACCATGTGGATGCCGCCACCGCGTTCAAACGCACGCTCAACTCCAGCCATGAAGTCAACGCACTCAGCGTGGCCAAGGGGCAGTTGGACGTGGCCACCTTCAACACCGAAAGCTGGGACCGCCTGGAAGTCACCCAGCCGGACAAAGCCGCAATGCTCAAGGTGATCTGGAAATCGCCGCTGATTCCGGCCGACCCGATGGTGTGGAGCAAGGCGCTGACGGACAGCGAGAAAACCAAGATCCGCGACTTCTTCGCCCACTACGGCGACACCGATGAAGAGAAGGCGGTGCTGAAGAACATGCAGTTGGGCAAGTTCCTCGCCTCCAACGACGACCAGCTCTTGTCGATCCGCCAATTGGAGCTGTTCAAGCAGCGCACCACCATCAGTGCTGACGACAAGCTGGAAGCGGCCGACAAAGCCAAGAAGCTCGCCGACATAGACGCTGACCTGGCCAAGCTGCAACAGCGCATCTCCGAGCTGGACAAGAAAACCGCAACCAACGGCTAACCCCCTGTAGGAACCGGGTCAATGTGGGAGCGGGCTTGCCCGCGAAAGCGGTGTGTCATTCAACACATTCAGCGACTGATACACCGCATTCGCGAGCAAGCCCGCTCCCACACAAGCCCGCTCCCACATTAGGTCCAGTTCCAACCTTTACCGAGAGTGACCCATGACTACCTTACATGCTGAAGCAGTGGGTAAAAGAACCTGGCCGCAATACCTCGGCTGGGGCCTGTTCCTGGTCCTGCTGGCCTGGGCCTGGCACGGCGCCGAGATGAACCCGCTGGCGCTGTACCGCGATTCCGGAAACATGGCGACCTTCGCCGCCGACTTCTTCCCGCCCGACTTCCACGAATGGCGCTCCTACCTCAAGGAGATGATCGTCACCGTACAAATCGCCCTGTGGGGCACGGTGCTGGCCATCGTCTGCTCGGTGCCGCTGGGCATTCTGTGCGCCGACAACATCACCCCGTGGTGGGTCCACCAACCGCTGCGCCGGGTGATGGATGCCTTCCGCTCCATCAATGAAATGGTCTTCGCGATGTTGTTCGTGGTCGCCGTCGGCCTCGGTCCGTTTGCCGGTGTTTTGGCCTTGTGGATCAGCACCACCGGCGTGCTCGCCAAGCTGTTTGCCGAAGCCGTCGAAGCCATCGACCCAGGCCCGGTAGAAGGCGTGCGAGCCACCGGCGCAAGTGCCTTGCAGGAAGTGATCTACGGCGTGATCCCGCAAGTGATGCCGCTGTGGGTGAGCTACGCGCTGTACCGCTTCGAAGCCAATGTGCGCTCGGCCACCGTGGTGGGCATGGTCGGCGCCGGCGGGATCGGCGTGATCCTCTGGGAAAACATTCGCGCCTTCCAGTTCGTACAAACCTGCGCGGTGCTGCTGGTGATCATCGTGGTGGTGAGCGGTATCGACGTGCTGTCCCAACGCCTGCGCAAGCAGTTCATCTGACGCCGGAGGGGTGCCCGCGCGGCGCTTTTTTTAAGCATGCAGTTGTCTAGACAAGACGAGCCGGTGTACCGCGAACTCGCCGATATTTTGCGCCGTGAATTGAGCAGCTACCAGGCCGGCGACTTCCTGCCCGGCGAGGTGCACATGGCCGAGCGTTTTGGCGTCAACCGCCACACCTTGCGCCGCGCCATCGACGAGTTGGTGTTTGAAGGCAGCCTGTTGCGCCGTCAGGGCAAGGGCACCCAGGTGCTCGACCGCCCGCTGATTTACTCGATGGGCGCCGAGACCTCCTACAGCCAATCGCTGTCGGCCCAGGGCGTGGGCGTTGAGGCGGTGTTGCTCAAGCGCCGCTACTGCTACGCCAGCCGCGACGAAGCCCTGCATTTGGGCATCGCCGAGATGGCGCCGATGATCGAGCTGCAAACCCTGCGCAAGCTCGACCACCAGCCCGTCAGCCTGATCCGCCATCGCTACTGCGCCAGCCGTGCGCCGTTGCTGGCCGATTACACCGGCGGCTCCCTGCGCCAGTACCTGCGTGAACGAGCGCTGCCGCTGACCCGCACCCAAAGCCTGATCGGTGCGCGTTTGCCCAACCGCGATGAAGCCGCGCTGCTGATGATGCCTCGGCACTTGCCGGCCCTCACGGTGTTTACCCTTTCCTGCGATCGCGACGGCTGCCCGGTGGAGCTGGCGCAGTCCACCAGCCGTTCGGATCGCTTTCAGTACCAAGTGGTGACTTGAATGATGAATGTGTCCCCGCGACAACATTGGATCGGCGTATTAGCCCGCGCCCAGCTCAATGAACTGCAACCCCACGCAGCGGCCTTGAAAGACGCCGAATACCAACTGATCCGCGCCCCGGAAATCGGCATGACCCTGGTGCGCGGGCGCATGGGCGGTGACGGCGCAGCCTTCAACGTCGGCGAAATGAGCGTGACCCGCTGCGTGGTGCGCCTGGCCGACGGCCGCACCGGCTACAGCTACCTGGCCGGGCGCGACAAGCTGCATGCCGAGCTGGCCGCGTTGGCCGATGCCCATCTGCAAGGCACGCAACCGAGCCTGTGGCTCAGCGACTTGATCACCGCATTGGCCACTGCCCAAGCCAAACGCCGCGCCGAAAAACAAGCCGATACCGCTGCCACCAAGGTCGAGTTCTTCACCCTGGTGCGAGGAGAAAACTGATGAACGCTCACCTGTTGCAACCGGCGTTTGTCGAGCCGGTGCTGGATGCCCAGCGCGGTTTTCGTGCGGCCCTCAAGGCGCTGGCCGAACCCGGTTTGATCCAGCATCTGCCGTCCGCGCCACGCCTCGACGGCCTGGCGCCCGCCACTTATGCACTGTGCCTGGCCCTGCTGGATAGGGACACGCCGCTGTGGCTGGCGCCGAGCTTCGACACGCCGCTGATCCGCGCCAACCTGGCCTTCCACTGCGGTTGCCCGCTCACCGATAAGCGCGAAGACGCGGTGTTTGCGCTGCTGGGCGAGCAAGACCTGCTCGACCTCGGCGGCTTCGACCACGGCAACGACCGTTATCCGGATCAGTCCTGCACCTTGCTGGTTCAGCTCACCGACCTCGAATCCGGTCGCGGCCTGCACTGGCGCGGCCCAGGGATCAAAACCCAGCGCCTGGTCAACCTGCCGGTGCCGCAAGCCTTCTGGCCGGAGCGCCAACGCCGCGAAGCCTTCCCGCGTGGCCTGGACCTGTTGTTCACCGCCGGCCACCACCTGATCGGTCTGCCGCGCAGCAGCCGCATTGCACAGGAGCACGCCTGATGTACGTAGCCGTCAAAGGTGGCGAACAGGCCATCGACAACGCCCACCGCCTGCTGGCGAAAAAACGCCGGGGCGATACTGCGATTCCCGAGTTAAGCGTGACGCAAATCCGCGAGCAATTGCCGCTGGCGGTGGCGCGGGTAATGACCGAAGGCTCGTTGTTTGACGAAGAGCTGGCTGCGCTGGCGATCAAGCAGTCGGCAGGGGATTTGGTCGAGGCGATCTTCCTGCTGCGCGCCTACCGCACCACGCTGCCGCGCTTCAGCCCGAGCCTGCCGATTGATACGTCGCAGATGTGCTTGAGCCGGCGCCTGTCGGCCACCTTCAAGGACGTGCCCGGCGGCCAACTGCTGGGCCCGACCTTCGACTACACCCACCGCCTGCTGGATTTTTCGCTGTTGGCCGAAGGTGAATACCCAGGCCCGCAGACCACGGCCGATGCGCAGATTGAAGCCTGCCCGCGGGTGCTCGGTTTGCTCGCCAAAGAAGGCTTGATCAAAAACGAAGCCGACGACAACGCCAGCGTCGCCGACATCACCCGCGACCCGTTGGAATACCCGGCCAGCCGCGCCGAGCGCCTGCAAGCCCTGGCCCGTGGCGACGAAGGCTTTCTGCTGGCGCTGGGCTATTCGAATCAACGCGGTTACGGCCGCAATCACCCGTTTGCCGGTGAGATTCGCATCGGCGACGTCGAAGTGTGGATCGACCCCGAAGAGCTGGGCTTTCCCATCTGCCTGGGCAGCATCGAAGTCACCGAGTGCGAGATGGTCAACCAGTTTGTCGGCTCGGCCACTGAGCTTGCACAGTTCACCCGTGGTTACGGCCTGGCGTTTGGGCATGCCGAGCGCAAGGCCATGGGCATGGCGCTGGTCGACCGCTCGCTGCGCGCCGGGGAATACAACGAAGAAGTCGTTTCACCGGCCCAACGTGAAGAGTTTGTGCTGGCCCACTGCGACAACGTCGAGGCGGCGGGTTTTGTCTCGCACCTCAAATTGCCTCACTACGTGGACTTCCAGTCCGAGCTGGAACTGATCCGCAAACTGCGCCAACCGGCCGAGGGCAACCGCCATGAATGACTTGAGCCAACCGGCTGTGCGCGACCCGGCGTACAACTTCGCCTACCTCGACGAACAGACCAAACGCATGATCCGCCGCGCCTTGCTCAAGGCCGTGGCGATCCCGGGTTACCAAGTGCCGTTTGGCGGCCGCGAAATGCCATTGCCTTACGGCTGGGGCACCGGCGGCATGCAGTTGACCGCCGCGATCCTCGGTGATGAGGACGTGCTCAAGGTGATCGACCAGGGCGCCGACGACACCACCAATGCCGTGTCGATCCGGCGCTTTTTCGCCCGCACGGCGGGGGTTGCCACCACCGAAGCCACGCCTGACGCCAGCGTGATCCAGACCCGCCACCGCATCCCGGAAACGCCGTTGCAGGCCGGTCAGATCATGGTTTACCAGGTACCGATTCCCGAGCCGCTGCGCTTTATCGAACCCTCGGAAACCGAGACTCGCACCATGCACGCCCTGAATGACTACGGGGTGATGCACGTCAAACTCTACGAAGACATCGCCACCTTCGGCCATATCGCCACCAGTTACGCCTACCCGGTGATGGTCGATGAGCGCTACGTGATGGACCCGTCGCCGATCCCCAAATTCGACAACCCCAAACTCGACATGAGCCCGGCACTGATGCTGTTCGGCGCCGGTCGCGAAAAGCGCCTGTACGCGGTGCCGCCGTACACCCAGGTCACCAGCCTGGACTTTGAAGACCATCCGTTCGAAGTGCAGAAGTGGGCGCACAACTGCGCCATTTGCGGCAGCCACGATTCCTTTCTCGATGAACTGATTCTCGACGACGCAGGAACCCAGAGTTTTGTGTGTTCCGACACCTGGTATTGCGCCCAACGAGTCAAGGAGAACAACCAGTGAGCCAGCCTTTGCTTCAAGTACGTGAGCTGTCGTTGCTGTACGGCCCGGAGAAGGGCTGCCAGGGCGTGAGCTTTGATCTTTACCCCGGCGAAGTGCTGGGCATCGTCGGCGAGTCCGGCTCGGGTAAATCCACTTTGCTCTCGTTGTTGAGCGGGCGTTTGCCGCCGCAAGCCGGCAGCATCGGCTACCGCAGCAAGGACGGCGAATGGCTGGATTTGTACAGTGCCAGCGAAGCCGAGCGCCGCACCTTGCTGCGCACCGAATGGGGTTTTGTCGAGCAGAACCCACGGGACGGCCTGCGCATGGGCGTGTCGGCCGGTGCGAATATCGGCGAACGCCTGATGGCCCAAGGCGTGCGCAACTATGCGCAACTGCGCGATGCCGGTCTGGACTGGCTCGGCCAGGTGGAAATCGACCCGCAGCGCATCGACGATTTGCCGCGCACCTTCTCGGGCGGCATGCAGCAGCGCCTGCAAATCGCCCGCAACCTCGTCTCCAGCCCGCGCCTGGTGTTTATGGACGAACCCACCGGCGGCCTGGACGTGTCGGTGCAAGCGCGCCTGCTCGACCTGTTGCGCGGCCTGGTGCGTGAGCTGGATCTGGCGGTGGTGATCGTCACCCACGACCTGGCCGTTGCGCGTTTGCTCGCCGACCGCCTGATGGTGATGCGCCGCTCCCGCGTGGTGGAAACCGGGCTCACCGACCAGATCCTCGACGATCCACAGCACCCTTACTCTCAACTGCTGGTGTCTTCGGTATTGCAGCCATGACAAATGCCTTGATCGAGGTCCGTGACCTCTCGAAAACCTTCACCCTGCATCAGCAACACGGCGTGGTGCTTAACGTGCTGCGCGGTGTGGCGTTCAGTGTGCAGGGCGGTGAATGCCTGGTGCTGCATGGCCAGTCCGGCGCGGGTAAAAGCACCTTGCTGCGCACGCTGTACGGCAACTATTTACCGGCGGGCGGCAGTATTCGTGTGCAGCATGCCGGTGAGTGGCTGGAGCTGGTCGGCGCCGAGCCGCGTGACATTCTCCAGGTGCGCCAGCAGACCCTCGGTTACGTCAGCCAGTTTCTGCGCGTGATCCCCCGCGTGGCCTGCCTGGACGTGGTGATGGAGCCGGCCCTGGCCCGTGGCTGGTCGAAGGCCGATGCGCAGGCCCGCGCCGAACTGTTGCTCACGCGGCTGAACATCCCGCAGCGCTTGTGGCCATTGGCGCCCGGCACCTTCTCCGGTGGCGAACAACAGCGCGTCAACATCGCCCGCGGCTTCATGGTCGCCTGGCCGGTGATGTTGCTGGACGAACCTACCGCGTCCCTGGATGACAACAACCGCCAGGTGGTGCTGGAACTGATGAACGAAGCCAAGGCCGCCGGCGCGGCGCTGATCGGCATCTTCCACGACCGCGCCGCCCGTGAAGCGGTCGCCGACCGCCATTTCGACATGACCCCTGCAGCCGTTGCCGAAGAGGAATACGCCCATGCCCGCTGAACAAATCCTCACCAATGCCCAGGTCGTCACGGCTGAGCGCATGTTCCTGGGCACGGTGGTGCTGCGCGACGGCAAGCTTGTCGACATCGCCGAGGGCCGCAGCCAGTTGCCCCAGGCCCAGGACCTGGGCGGCGATTGCCTGTTGCCGGGCCTGGTAGAGCTGCACACCGACAACCTGGAAAAACACATGACCCCGCGCCCCGGCGTGGACTGGCCGTCGATCTCGGCGGTGCTCAGCCATGATGCGCAAATTATCGCGGCGGGGATCACCACGGTGTTCGACGCGGTGTCCATCGGCGATGTGAACCCCAAGGGCAACCGCATGAAAAAGCTGCCGGCGATGCTCGATGCCATCGCCCAGGCTGAAGATGCCGGCCTGACCCGCGCCGAGCACCACCTGCACCTGCGCTGCGAGCTGTGTCACCCGGACACCCTCAGCGTGTTCCGCGACCTGGTGGAAAACCCGCTGGTGCGCCTAGTGTCGGTGATGGACCATTCGCCGGGCCAGCGCCAGTTCGTGCTCGAATCCAAGTACCGTGAGTACTACATGGGCAAGTACCACCTCAACGACGAAACCATGGACGCGTTTATCGTGCTGCAAATGGCCAACTCCAAGGCGTACAGCGACCGCTATCGCGCCGCCATTGTTGCGCATTGCCTGGAACGCGGCCTGTCGGTGGCCAGCCATGACGACGCGACGCTGGCACACGTGGAAGAATCGGCGGGCTATGGCATGACCATTGCTGAATTCCCCACCACGCTGGAGGCGGCCAAGGGCTGCCAGGCGCTGAACATGAAAGTGCTGATGGGCGCGCCGAACGTGGTGCGCGGCGGGTCGCACTCGGGTAATGTGGCCGCCGCCGGCCTGGCTGCCGAGGGATTGCTGGATATACTTTCCAGTGATTACTACCCGGCCAGCCTGTTGCAGGCGGCCTTTGTACTGGCCGATCAACAGGATGGCGGCGACCTGTCGCGGGCCGTCAAGATGATCAGCCTGGCGCCTGCGCAAGCGGCGGGCCTCAATGATCGCGGTGAAATCGCCATTGGCCTGCGAGCGGATCTGGTGCAGGCCCGCCGTTGCGAAGGGCTTCCTGTAGTGCAACAAGTCTGGCGACAGGCGAAGAGGGTGTTTTGATGGCAGGCAGGTTGATCTATCTCATCGGGCCATCCGGTTCGGGCAAGGACAGCCTGCTGGATGCCGCACGCCCGCGCTTGGCCGAGCGCGGCTGCCGCATTGTGCGCCGCGTGATCACCCGTTCGCCGGAAGCGGTGGGCGAGGCCGCGCAAGGGGTGAGCCCCGAACAGTTCGCCGCGCTGCTGGCCGAGGGCGCGTTTGCCCTCAGTTGGCAGGCCAATGGCTTGTGGTATGGCATTCCCAAGGCCATCGACGAATGGCTGGCGGCGGGGGACGATGTGCTGGTCAATGGCTCGCGTGCGCACCTGGCGCAAACCCGTGAGCGCTATCCGAGCTTGCTGGTGCTGCTGTTGACGGTGGATCAGGCCGTGTTGCGCCAGCGCCTGACGGCGCGCGGGCGCGAGTCCCAGGCCGATATCGAGGAACGCCTGGCGCGCAATGCGCGGTTCACCGCCGATTTGATCGCAGGCAATGGCGCCGGCTTGTCCGTGCTCGACAATTCCGGCCCGCTGGAAAACACCGTCGAGCGTTTGCTTTGCTGCCTTGATCACGGGCACACGGCATGCGCCTGACCTTGCTGGGCACCGGTGACGCGCGGCAAGTTCCGGTATATGGCTGCGAGTGCGCGGCGTGCGGTTTGGCGCGCACCGATGCCAGCCTGCGCCGCCGCCCGTGCAGCGCGTTGATCGAATGCGGCGAGCAGCGCTGGTTGATCGACAGCGGCTTGCCCGACCTCTGCGAACGCTTCCCGCCGCGCAGTTTCAATGGGATTTTGCAGACCCACTATCACGCCGATCACGCTCAGGGTTTGTTGCACCTGCGCTGGGGCCAGGGTTTGATCATTCCGGTACACGGCCCCGCCGACCCGGAGGGTTTGTCCGACCTCTACAAACATCCGGGCATCCTCGATTTCAGCCAGCCGTTTGCCGAGTTCGAAACACGGCAGTTTGGTGAGCTGAGCGTCACTGCATTGCCGTTGCAGCATTCAAAGCTGACCTTGGGTTATCTGCTCGAAGGCGAGGGGCGGCGCATCGCCTACCTCACCGACACGGTGGGCTTGCCGCCGGCCACGCGGGCCTGGTTGCAACGGGAACCGTTGGACGTGTTGGTACTCGACTGCTCCATGCCACCGCAGCCGCAAACGCCGCGTAATCACAATGACCTGACGCTGGCGTTGCAGAGCATCGAAGAAACCGGCGCGCAGTTGGGTGTGCTGACCCATGTGGGGCACACCCTGGATGCGTGGCTGCTGGAACACCGACGCGAGTTGCCACGGCATGTGACGGTGGCATGGGATGGCCGGATTATTTGAACACCACATAACCCTGTGGGAGCTGGCTTGCCAGCTCCCACAGAAAAGCAGTTCTTCGGTGCATGCAAATCCGCCGCCGACCTCATATTCAAAACTGCATGCGGTCAACTGTGGGAGCGGGCTTGCTCGCGAATGCGGTGTGTCAGTGACAGATGAGCTGACTGACCCACCGCATTCGCGAGCAAGCCCGCTCCCACCTTTGGTCTTTATTGTCCGGCAGGTTGTATTCCAAAGCGCGCTGCAAACGCCTTGCGCCCCTTGGCCGTGACGCCCAGCGCGCGGCTGTCCAGATCCTGGGTCACCCAGCCGCGACGAATCACACACTGCAAAACCGCTGCGCCCAGTGCCCCGGCCAAATGCGGGCGGCGCATGCTCCAGTCCAGGCAGGCACAGGCGAAACGCCGACGCTGCGCACGCAACGCAGGCAGATCCAGCCCCAACGCGATCATCGCGGTTTCGCCGGACTCCGTCAGCGCATAGGTGCCGTCACCAACCAGCCAACCAGAGGCGATGAAATGGTCGTGCAGTTGCACCGCCAGTGTCCCGGCCATGTGGTCGTAGCAGGTGCGTGCGAGCTGCAGGCGGTTGGGCGTGCTGGGCACAAATGCCTGGGCGGTGTTGCGGCTGATCACCATCAACCCTTCGATGGCCTGGGCCACGTGCGCGCCGGCGAGGCTGTAGTAACGATGGCGGCCCTGGGTGTGCAGCGTGAGCAGGCCATCGTCCTTGAGCCTGGCCAAGTGGGCGCTGGCCGTCGAGGTGCTGACGCCGGCAATCACGGCCATCTCGGTGCTGGTGCGCGCATGGCCATCCATCAGCGCACAGAGCATTTTGGTGCGCGCAGGCTCTGCTATCGCACCGGCGATTTGTGAGAGTGCCGCGTCATCATCAAAGGCGTTCATATTTCGTTCCTGAGCGAATCATTGCTGCGTGGGAGCGCCGATAGTAACGCTTCTTCAAGCACAGGACGTCCCGGATGACACCGCTGCAAGCCGCAACCCATGTAGATCCCTATCCGTATTACGCAAGCCTTAGGCGCGATGCAGAACTGATGTTCGATGCCGAACTGGGCCTGTGGATCGCCAGCCGCGCCAAGACGGTGGAGGCGGTGCTGGCATACCCGGATTGTCGCGTACGCCCGTTGCATGAGCCGGTGCCCAAGGCGATTGCACAGGGTGCGGCGGGACAGGTTTTTGCGCGGTGGATGCGCATGAACGAAGGCCCGGCGCATCGATGCCCTCGGGCGGCGATTGAGCCGGCGTTAGCGGCTGTGGCGGCGACGGCCATCGCCGAGCGGGTCGCTCGGTTAATCGACAGCGTGCAGAGCCTGGATGCGCTGATGTTTACCTTGCCCGTCTCGGTGGTCGCGTCGCTGCTGGGGTGCCCGGCGCCACAGTTGGCGCGTGTCGCCGGGCTAACGCGGGAGTTTGTCGCGGGCCTTTCACCGCTGAGCAGTGAAGCCCAGTTGTGCAATGCGCAGGCCGGTGCGTCGCAGTTGCAGCAGATGTTTTGTGCGGTGTTGGAGGAAACCGCACTGCTGGCCCATATTCGCAGCGGCAACTGGGAGGACACGCAGGTATTGACGGCCAATCTGATCGGGTTGTTGTCGCAGACCTGCGAAGCCAGCGCCGGGTTGATCGGCAATTCACTGGTGATGCTCGCGCGCCAACCTGAGCGGGTGGCGCAGATTGTGCGCACGCCAACCCTCGCCACGGCGCTGGTGGAAGAAGTGGCTCGTTACGATTCACCGGTGCAAAACACACGGCGATTCGTGGCGGCGCGCTGCACCATCGGCAACCGGGTGTTGGCGGCGGGAGAGAGTGTTTTAGTCCTGCTGGCGTCGGCCAATCGGGACGCCGAGGCCAACCCCAATCCTGACAGCTTCCTGTTGGAGCGCGCGCAACGGCGCCTGTTCAGCTTTGGTATAGGGCGCCATCAGTGCCCAGGCCAACAGATGGCGTTGACGATCGCCGCGCAAGCGCTGTTGGCCTTGCTGCGTCATCAGCCCGATTTGCTGGCTGACGCTGGCCGGTTTTGCTACTGGCCCTCGCTTAACGGTCGTATCCCCAGGTTCAGTGCTGCGGCGCCAAGCCAGTAACCCTTCTGCATTTCAATATTCAGCAAAACACCCGCCAGTCCGGCCAACAAAAACTGTGCTTGAGTAAAGATAACTCTAGGGTTATTTTTATTCAGGCCAAGCCAAGGAGGCTGGGGTGCAAAGCAGGTTATTGATCAAGGAGCTGCAAGAGGCGGGTTGGGTGCTGGATCGGGTCACGGGCAGTCATCATGTTTTTACCCACCGCTATAACCCGTACACGATCCCGGTGCCTCATCCCAAAAAGGACCTGCCTATGGGCACGGTCCGCAGCATCCGCAAGCGCGCCGGGCTGATTCAGTTTTAAGGAGAGCATGCATGCAATACCCAATGTGTATCGAATGGGGCGATGACTTCACCGCCACCGGTATTCAGATCCCCGATATTCCAGGCGCGGTCACCGCCGGAGACAGTTTTGAAGAGGCGTACAACGCCGCGGTAGAAATCGCCCACATCATGCTGCAAGAGATCGCGGCCGAAGGTGGCGCAATCCCGATGCCGACGTCAGTGGCCAATCACCACGCCCACGAAGACTACGCCGGGATGGGCTGGGGCATGCTGGAGTTGGATATCTCGCCCTACCTGGGCAAGACCGAGAAGGTCAATGTGACCTTGCCCGGTTATGTCATTCAGCGAATCGATCGCTATGTGCGTGAGCACAAAGTCAAAAGCCGCTCGTCATTTCTGGCGGATGCGGCGCTGGAGAAGTTGGTGCGTTCCTGAGGGAAACAATGCATGGACCTGCGCGGGCGGACAGCAACCGGTTTGCCCAACCTGCCCGAACAGGTTGCTTCCTGCAGGCGTGTGTCCAAGTGCCTAACGTGTTTATTTTTTTATGTAAGAAATTAATAGTCTTTTAGTGGGGTTGCCCTCGCGCGTTATTTGCTGTGTCAGTGCTGATCAACTATCAGTTATTTATGAGTTGCGTTGAAAGTTCTGCTGGCTGTGTCCGAAAAATTCTTGTTTTGTTTAACTTTTTTGTTTTTTTTGTTGCTTCGGTCCTACACATTAAGTCGTGTTTTTGTTTGCAATGAATAAGGTGTTGTCTGGCTTTTTCGAGCGTGCGAATTTAGTGGTGATTCATTCGGATGCTCATGTATTCCCACAAAAGGAAGTGAGGATCGATGGGTTGAATTAATTTGCAGTTATTTTTTGGAAAAGAGGATTTTGGATAATGAAACTACCTGTTTCAAACGTGGGTTTGCGGGCGTATGAACCGCCTAGGGACTCGGGAGGGTTCACCGTTTTAAATAGGCCCGGTAAAGCGATGAATTCCCCGTACTCTACTGTGCAGGGTTATCGAAGCAGTGCGCGTATTGTCTTTGAACATAAGGCTGGCACGTTCAATACTTATGCGTCACGGTCAAGGGAAAGTGTGTGTGATGGTGACGTAAGTGCACGGTTCTCCAGAAGCATTCGCGAGAAAATTTCCTTTGGGTTTAATCTGGTCAGTGGCTTTTTTAACTTTTTTGTAAAAAAACTCCATGAGTTTAAAACGCTATTTATCCAATGTGTAGATCCGAAGCCTGAGCCATGTCCGCCGCCAAGACCGAAGCCTGAGCCATGCCCGCCGCCAGAACCGAAGCCTGAGCCGTGCCTGCCGCCAAAACCAAAGCCTGAGCCATGTCCACCGCCAGAGCCTGAGCCCGAGCCATGCCCGCCGCTAGAGCCAGAGCCTGAGCCATGTCCGCCGCCAGAACCTGAACCCGAGCCGTGCCCGCCGCTAGAGCCAGAGCCTGAGCCATGTCCGCCGCCAGAACCTGAGCCCGAGCCATGCCCGCCGCCAAAACCAAAGCCTGAGCCATGTCCGCCGCCAGAGCCAGAGCCCGAACCATGCCCGCCGCTAGAGCCAGAGCCTGAGCCATGTCCGCCGCCAGAACCCGAGCCCGAGCCATGCCCGCTGCCAGAGCCTGAGCCCGAGCCATGTCCGCCGCCAGAACCTGAGCCCGAGCCATGCCCGCTGCCAGAGCCTGAGCCCGAGCCATGTCCACGGCCAGAACCCGAGCCTGAGCCATGCCCCTTACCAGAACCGTGGAAAGGTGCTGCGCAGGCCACCCCATATGACTTCAACTCGAACAGCGAAGCTGGCGCCAGGTCAGTTGACAATGCCATTGGTGGTTCCGGTAATGACCGGATCCTCGGCTACGAGGCAGACAATGTACGGATCAGTGGAGCGGGGGCTGACACCTTGAGTGGCGCAGGTGAAAGCAACGTCTTTAAATACAATTCGGTTTCTGACTCCGCTTACGGCAGTGCAGACCTGCTCACGGACTTCAAAACGGGTTGGGACAAAATCGACCTGCGTACTATGGCTGAGTCGGCGGGTGTCAAACTGAGCCTTGTGCATGGTTTTACGGGCAGGCCCGGTGACACCGTCATTAAATACAATTCGGATACCGGACGTTATTTTTTGGCGGTCGACCTGTCGGGTAATTTTAGAAGTGACTTCCTGATCAAGAGCAGTCGACCCGTCAGCCCGGAAGACGTTATCGGGCTATCCTGAAAAGTGCACATTGCGTTGACCATCCTGAGCTAGCGCCTTGCGCCTCCTCCAGCAGGCTGCTTAGGCACGCCGCTCGGCTCACGCGCTGATTGCGCTGGTCAATCGCTCTTCTTGACAGGCTTGATACGGACTCGCGTCGTGATCAAGCCTGTCTTTCAATCAGTGCGGCACAGCAAAGGTTAAGGCATACGCACGTGTGCATGTCGCCCACTTTGTCTGGTCGTCAGCCCTGGGTGTTGCCTTTCTGAACGGTGCATTTCACGGATAAGCCGCGCAGCCGCGAGTCTGTCGAAACCCATACAACTCCCTTATTCGTGCGTGAACAAGCGGGTAGATCCCGACCTCAAGCGCCAGCAGCTTGCGTTGATGGCTGAGCGGTCGGCTGCTTTCTGACTCAGCTTTGTTGCCATCGCCGGTCCTGGCGATAAGTGAACGGCGGCATGCTATTTGATGGTCAGGCTATTTTGCTGGCGCGTTGGGCATGTCTGTCCCCATTCTGACTTTCAAGTCTTCAGCGTCTGGTCTGTCAGATGGATCACCCGTTACGGTGCATAGAGTTACTGCAACGGGACAGACGAAATTATCGATGTTGCGATTGTTTGACTCTTCCTTCGGTTCATATTAAGGGTTCTTATCCTTGCGGACTAAGTTGTGTAGGAAGTGCTGGTGGGGTGCTTATATGTTCGCGTGCAGGGTTTGTCTGGTTGTGAGTAACGTGTTGACATTGAAATTGTTATTAGTGTGTTTTAATTTTTTTATTTTAATCTAAATCAACGAGTTGTGGCTCGCGGTGGTGCGCGGTTGTTGAGTGTGCAGTTTCAAAGCGTTGCGGCGAAGTGCTTAAACTGTTTTGAAGTTTTAAAGTATGTCCTGCTGAAATAATTGGCGTCTGGTGCGATAAGGTTTGCTGTGCGAACTTTGTGTTGCGCCGATAACTACTGCCGCTCTTGTGAAGCGGGAGGTCGGCATCTTGAATTGGGCGATGGTTCATTTCGAGTTTGATTCGCATGAGGACTTTTGTTTATGAGAGTACCAGAGCCACTCGCTATCAACGGTGCTGGACAGCAGGCGCTTGCTTCCCAAGTAAATGTCAGCCCAGAGCGGCCCGTTGAGGCGTATACCCGGAACAGCAATAAACGCGTACTGACGACAGAACAAGCCGGAGCGCATATTACCCGCAGTGGGTTTCGATTTAATGATCGTGATGGCGACGGGAAAATTGACTTGTCGTTTCGGATCTCCAAGGGGTTCACGCCGCAGCAGGCCGATCAGGCCAGGCAGGCACTGCAATCCTGGCAGGATGTCGCCAATGTGACGTTCACTGAACATGCGCAAAAGGCTGACGGCGAAGTCAGCGTTGATGACAGGCCTGGAACATCAGGGGGTGAGGCGTCGCTCCCGACTAAATATATGAACCGAACGTTTGCAAAAATTGGCACGGCCAACGCGGGCGCCAACCCGGCGTTAGGCAGTTTTTTTCGAGAAGTGCTTATTCACGAAATTGGCCACGCCGTCGGGTTGGAGCACCCTGGAAAGTATAATGGGTATGGCAACTATGATAAGCACGCGGAATATGCCGGGGATACCAGGGCGCGTTCTGTGATGAGTTACTTTTCGGAAAAAAACCAGCCGGGACATAACTTCAGTTCGCTGCATCCCTCAGCGCCGATGATGGATGATATTGCGGGTATTCAGAAGCTCTACGGAGCCAACACTAAAACCCGTAACACCGATACCACGTATGGGTTCAACTCCAATACCAATCGCGAAGCGTTGAGTTTGAAATCGAATAGCGACAACCCTGTTTTTTGTGTATGGGACGGTGGCGGGAATGACACATTGGATTTTTCCGGGTTTTCACATAACCAGAAGATCAATCTTAATGCTGAGTCGTTTTCAGACGTGGGCGCGTTGAAGGGTAACGTCTCGATTGCCAAAGGCGTTACGTTGGAAAACGCTGTGGGAGGCGCGGGGAACGACTCTTTGGTGGGTAACCAGGTCGCCAATCGCCTCAAGGGAGGAGCGGGAGCCGATCGGTTGCAAGGTGGTGGCGCAGGAGACACTTTCGTCTATGACCGGGCCAGTGACTCCACACTTGATAACCCCGATGTGATCCTGGATTTTGAGAGCGGCGCAGACAAGATTGATGTCTCTGCGGTCATGAAAAGGGCAGGCATCAGCAGCCTTAAATTCGTTGAGCGGTTAAACGGTCAACCCGGCCAAGTAGTGCTCAAATACGACGAAGGCAGCCGTGAAGGAAGCTTGTCGCTGGACCTGACGGGTAACGGTAAGACAGACCTGTTCATAAAAAGCATTGGCCGGATGAAAGCCAGTGATGTGTTGTCCCATGAGGGAACCCCAGCGACAGATCCTGAGCCCAAGCCGAAAGAGCCCAAGCCTGAACCCAAGGAGCCCAAGGCAGATCCGCGTCCTGAACCCAAGGAACCCAAGCCAGACTGGTGTGAGCCGAAACCCGATCCCTGTAAGCCGAAGCCGGACCCATGCAATCCGAAGCCGGACCCATGCGACCCGAAGCCGGCGCCACGCGACCCGCAGCCAGATCCACGTGATCCGAAGCCGGCGCCACGCGACCCGCAGCCAGATCCACGTGATCCGAAGCCAGACCCTCGCGATCCGAGGCCTGACCCACGCGACCCGCAGCCAGACCCTCGTGATCCGAAGCCGGCCCCACGCGACCCGCAGCCAGACCCTCGTGATCCACAGCCGGCCCCACGCGACCCGCAGCCAGACCCTCGTGATCCGAAGCCGGACCCATGCGACCCGAGGCCAGACCCATGTGATCCGAAGCCCGTCCCACGCGATCCAAGGCCGGACCCTCGTGATCCGAAGCCGGCCCCACGCGACCCGCAGCCAGACCCTCGTGATCCGAAGCCGGCGCCACGCGACCCGCAGCCAGACCCACGTGATCCAAAGCCGGCCCCACGCGACCCGCAGCCAGATCCACGTGATCCGAAGCCGGCGCCACGCGACCCTCAGCCAGATCCACGCGATCCGCAGCCGGCGCCACGCGACCCGCAGCCAGATCCACGTGATCCGAAGCCGGCGCCACGCGACCCGCAGCCAGATCCACGTGATCCGAAACCGGACCCATGCGACCCGAGGCCAGACCCATGTGATCCAAAGCCGATGCCACGCGATCCAAGGCCGGACCCACGTGATCCAAAGCCGGACCCACGTGATCCAAAGCTGGACCCTCGTGATCCGCAGCCAGACCCGCGTGATCCGAAGCCGGTGCCACGCGATCCGAGGCCGGACCCACGTGATCCAAAGCCGGACCCACGCGACCCGCAGCCAGACCCTCGTGATCCGAAGCCGGACCCACGCGATCCGCAGCCAGACCCTCGTGATCCGAAGCCGGACCCATGCGATCCGAGCCCGGCTCCATGCGATCCAAAACCTGACCCATGCGAACCGGCACCGACCTCATGTTCTTTTGGTCTTTCGGACCCTCGCAGGCTACTGGCTGGCGCCTCGTACGTGAAACAGGCACATAGCGTGAAGGCCGGCGCTGGAGAACGCTCACCACTGTTGGTATCGGCCACTCGGAAGTCGCCTTTTTCAACGCAGGCTTGGGGCGCGAATCAGTTCACAGGTAGCAGTGCGTGGAAGACGTAAAGTGAAGTCCCATGTTTTAAGTAAATGGCCCTTTCGCGACCGTTGAATAGTTTGGTTTCCACAGGTTGTCGGTGTTCGAGATATAGCTGACTTATTCAGACGGTTTGGCGTGCCCGTGCGACGTATCGTTATAGTCTCGCACTTTTCGTTGGTACCTTGAGTTTGGTGAGTGTGGATAATCAGGAGGAAAGTAAAATGGCTTGTTTGTGAACGTTATTCGATCCACTAAGCCTGACAGCAATTGTTGGGTTGGCAGGCGTGCTGTTGATTGATTGTTGAGTATTTAAAAGTTCGCGAGTGTTACAGCTGCGAAATGTTGGGCTGTTGTATTTTTTTATAACTAATCGAGAAAGTCTAATTATGATTAATGTTAATTCACCCGTATTGAATGCCTTTGTGAACACCTCGAATCTGGCGCCTGCACCGTTATCGGCGGCACCATCGGCTAGCCCTGTCGACCCTGCACCCGCCAACAAGGGTGATGTGCATTCGAAAAGCAATGAACAGTCCTCGATGGGCGATAAGTTGCTGAGTCTTTCTGCGCCGATGACAGGTGGGCCGACCAGTTTGCAGCGGATGTACGGATCGAATTTCAATCCTGACGCACCCAGGCTGCTCCAGGCTGGAGAACCAACCCTGGGCACCGGGTTTCTCTCAGGTATGGATGGGTTGAATCACCACGTTTTCACTGCCAACTGTATGCCCCAGCCAGAAGTTGATTTGGACCCGATCAAAGACGGCGCCACTCCGGCTCCAGCGGGTCAGGGTGGCAAAGGCGGCGTCACTCCGGCCCCGGCGGGTCAGGGCGGCAAAGGCGGCGTCACTCCGGCCCCGGCGGGTCAGGGCGGCAAAGGCGGCGTCGCTCCGGACCCGGCGGGTCAGGGTGGCAAAGGCGGCGTCGCTCCGGCCCCAGCGGGTCAGGACGGCAAAGACGGCGTTACTCCGGCGCCAGCGGGTCAGGGTGGCAAAGGCGGCGTCGCTCCGGCCCCTGCGGGTCAGGACGGCAAAGGCGGCGTCGCTCCGGCCCCAGCGGGTCAGGACGGCAAAGGCGGCGTCGCTCCGGCCCCAGCGGGTCAGGATGGCAAAGGCGGCGTCGCTCCGGCCCCAGCGGGTCAGGATGGCAAAGGCGGCGTCGCTCCGGCCCCAGCGGGTCAGGGTGGCAAAGGCGGCGTCGCTCCGGCCCCAGCGGGTCAGGGCGGCACAGACGGCGTCACTCCGGCCCCGGCGGGTCAGGGCGGCAAAGGCGGCGTCGCTCCGGCCCCAGCGGGTCAGGGCGGCAAAGGCGGCGTCGCTCCGGCCCCTGCGGGTCAGGGTGGCAAAGGCGGCGTCACTCCGACCCCAGCGGGTGAGGACGGCAAAGGCGGCGTCACTCCAACCCCAACCGGTAAAGGTGGCAAAGGCGGCATCGCTCCGACCCCACCGGGTCAGGGCGCCGTGATCAACCCGCCCGTTACTCAGCCCAAAGGCAAGCCCCTGGCAGATGACACCACCTATGGCTTCAACTCCAATACCGGAAGGCCGGAGATGACGCTCACATCGGCCTCCGTTAAACCGCAGTTCAATGTCTGGGATGACCGTGGGGTAGATACGTTCGACTTTTCCGGCTTCGAGCAGGATCAAATCGTCGACTTGCGTGGGGGGGCGGCTTCCAGCGTGGGTGGGATGAGGGAGAACGTGCGGATCGCTGAGAAGTCGGTGATTGAAAATGCTATCGGCGGGAGTGGTAACGACCGGCTTATCGGCAACAGTGCGGATAACGTGCTGACAGGCGGTGCAGGGGCCGACACTCTGGTGGGCGGTGGGGGCTGGAATACCTTCAAGTTCAACGCGTTCACCGATTCTACTCGTGCCAATGCCGACTTGCTGTTGGACTTCAATAGCGGCCAGGACAAGATCGACCTGTCGCAAATGGCGATCGACGGCAAGGTCACCTTCAACTTCGTGGATGCCTATTCGGGGCAGGCGGGCGATACCATTATCAAGTTCAATCCGCAAACGGGGCGTTACCTGCTGGCGATAGACCTGGATGGGGATGGCAAGACCGACTTCCTGATTAAAAGCACCAAAATGATCAGTCCGGAAGATGTGGTGGGTTTGAAGATTCCAGAGGGCGGTTATTTGTGATGCCTTAAGCCGGTAGCCGTAAAGGCGGCCGTTGGCTTAGAGAGTGGGCAGGGCTTGATCGAGGTTTGATCAAGTCCTGCCTTTTTGCGTGTTGAACGATCAGGCGGCGGTCGCCAGAACGCCACGTGACGCACTCAAAAACCGCAACAACGCCACCAGCGGGAACGCACTGCCCACCAGCATCACACCCAGCCAACCGCCGTGTTCATACACGCTGCTGGCAATCGCCGAGCCGAAGGCGCCGCCGATGAAGATGCTGGTCATGTACAGCGCGTTCAGGCGGCTGCGGCTGTTGGCGTCGAGGGCGTAGACGGCGCGTTGGCCGAGCACCATGTTCATCTGCACACAGAAGTCCAGGACCACGCCGGTCACCGCCAGGCCGATCACGCTGTACAACGGGTGCACCAAGGCTGGCAGAAAACTCAACGCGGCAAACAGCATCGCCAGCAGTGAGGCGCGGTGCGTGTGCCCGGCGTCTGCCAGGCGCCCGGCAATAGGTGCGGCGATGGCGCCGAGGGCGCCGACCAGGGCAAACAGGGCGATTTCGCTTTGGCTCAGGCCATGGTTACGCGCCAGCTCCAACGGTGCGGCGGTCCAGAACAGGCTGAAGGTGGCGAACATGCAGCCCTGGTAGAAGGCCCGCTGACGCAGCACCGGTTGTTTGCGCAGCAAGGTGCCCAGCGAGCCCAGCAGTTGGCCATAGCTGGCGCTGTGGTCGGGCTGGCGCTTGGGGATAGTCAGCATCAGCACGGCACTGATAAACACCATCACTGCAGCCGCCGCCATGAACATTGCACGCCAGCCAAAGTGGTCCGCCACCAGGCTCGACACCGGCCGCGCCAGCAGGATGCCCAGCAACAGGCCGCCCATGATGCTGCCGACCACCCGGCCGCGGGACTCGGCGGGCGCCAGGTGCGCGGCCAGCGGGATAAGAATCTGCACCGAGACGGAACTGAAGCCGATCAGCAACGACACAAGCAGGAACACATTCGGCTGCTCGGCAAACGCTGCACCCAGTAGGCTGGCGATGGCCACCAGGTTGGTGATGATCATCAGCTTGCGGTTTTCCAGCAGGTCGCCCAGGGGCACCAGAAAGAACAGGCCCAGGGCGTAACCGATTTGCGTGAGTGAGACGATCAGGCTCGCCAGTGCCGGGGTCAGGCCGATGTCCGGCGCGATCAGCTCGATGATCGGCTGGGCGTAGTAGATGTTGGCAACAATGGCGCCGCAACAGAACGCAAACAGCATCACCATGCCTCGGGTCATGGTGCTTGAAGCGTGTGAGGTAGCCGTCATGGTTTTCTCGTTAAAGCGAAGGAAGGTGGCGTGCGAGAGTAAAGACAACGCCAGCGCCGGTGTAGAGCGCGCGCATTGATATCACTCATGCCGCAAATTAATGACTGAATCGTTAACTTTTGGGGCAAGCGCCAATGATACATTCAGGCATAACTGTCGAAACAGGAAATCCATTGCGATGAAAATCACGCTGAACAAGATGCTCCTGGCCTCCACCCTGGCTGCGGCCATGGCCATTGGGCTGGCCAACGCCGCCGAGGCCCCACGGGTTGGCGTACGCGGCGCCATTACTGCGATGGACGGCGACGCGATGCACGTCAAGGTCAACAGTGGTGAAGAGGTGGTGGTGCATCTCACGCCGGCCACCCAGGTACGCGCCGTCACCCTGGCCAAGATCGATGAGATCAAGCCCGGCAGCTACATCGGCTCGGCCGCCATGCCGAACGCCGATGGCACCCTGACTGCGCTGGAAGTCCACGTATTCCCACCGGCCATGGCCGGCACAGGCGACGGGCACCGCGCGTTCGACTTGAAAGAAGGCAGCAGCATGACCAACGGCACGGTGGGCGACCTGGTGGTCAGCAACGGGCGCACCCTGACCGTGAAGTACAAAGGCGGCGAGCAGAAGATTGTGGTGCCGGAGGATGTGCCGATCGTGAACCTTGAGCCGGGCGATCGCAGCTTGCTCAAGGCGGGCGTGAAGGTGGTGTTGTTTGCGGCGCAAGCGCCGGATGGGACCATTACGGCCCAGGCGATCTCAGCCGGCAAGGATGGCGTGACACCGCCGATGTAACCGCCAAACACAAAAACAAATGTGGGAGCTGGCTTGTGTGGGAGCTGGCTTGCCTGCGATAGCATCACCCCCGTATGCCTGATACACCGAGGTGTCTGCATCGCAGGCAATCCAGCTCCCACAGTTGACTGCATTTCTTCAGTTAGAGCGATTTATTGCCCGCTGTAGATCTGGTCAAAAACCCCACCATCATTGAAGTGGGTTTTCTGCACGGTGCGCCAGTCACCAAAGGTCTTCTCCACCGACAGGAAGTCGACTTTCGGGAAGCGGTCGGTGTACTTGGCCAGCACTTTAGGATCACGCGGGCGCAGGTAGTTGTTGGCGGCAATTTCCTGGCCTTCCGGCGACCACAGGTACTTCAGGTAGTCCTCGGCTGCGACGCGGGTGCCTTTTTTGTCGACCACTTTGTCGACCACCGACACTGGCGGCTCAGCTTCGGCGGAGACGCTTGGGTAGATCACTTCGAACTGATCACGGCCGAATTCACGGGCGATCATTTCCGCTTCGTTCTCGAAGGTCACCAGCACATCGCCGATCTGGTTGGTCATGAACGTGGTGGTGGCGGCACGGCCGCCGGTGTCCAGCACTGGCGCATGTTTGAACAGCTCGCCGACAAATTTCTTGGCCTTGTCTTCATCACCGCCGTTTTTCAGCACATAACCCCAGGCCGACAGGTAGGTGTAGCGGCCATTACCCGAGGTCTTCGGGTTGGGCACGATCACTTGCACGCCGTCTTTGAGCAGGTCGGGCCAGTCCTTCAGGGCCTTGGGGTTGCCTTTGCGCACGATAAACACGGTGGCGGAGGTGAACGGCGCGCTGTTGTTCGGCAGGCGCGTGACCCAGTTGTCCGGCACCAGTTTGCCGTTATCCGCCAGGGCGTTGATGTCGGTGGCCATGTTCATGGTGATCACATCCGCCGGCAGACCGTCGATCACCGAGCGCGCTTGTTTGCTGGAACCGCCGAAAGACATCTGCAGGGTCAGTTTGTCGTTCGGGTGCTCGGCTTCCCAGTGCTTCTGGAAAGCGGCGTTGTAGTCTTTATAGAAGTCGCGCATCACGTCGTAGGAGACGTTAAGCAGTGTGACCGGTGCGGCTTGCACGGCACCAGCCAGGGCCAGGCCCGCGGCCAGAAGAGAGGCGCTGAGGATTTTTTTCACTGCTCATTCCTTGTTGTTCGAGAGAAGATTGGGGGCAATTTGCCAGCAACTATAGCCGGGCCTGCATAGGCGTTTAAAGATTAAAACGTACTGTGCTTATTCCACTTTATGAAACAGGTTGCTGCCGCAGCGCGAGCAAAACGCCGCGTTCGGTTCGTGGCTGTTTTTCTTGCACACCGGGCAGTCGTGTTCCAGCTGTTCACCGCGCATGGCGCTGGCCAGTTCAGCGGTAAAAATCCCGGTGGGCACGGCGATGATCGAGTAACCGGTGATCATCACCAGCGACGAAATCACCTGGCCCAGCGGCGTCTTCGGCACGATATCGCCAAAGCCTACGGTGGTGAGGGTCACGATCGCCCAGTAGATGCCCTTGGGAATGCTGGTAAACCCGTGCTCCGGGCCTTCAATCACATACATCAGGGTGCCGAAAACCGTGACCAGGGTGCACACGCTGACCAGGAACACCACGATCTTCTGCTTGCTGCCGCGCAGCGCCGCCATCAGGTAGTTGGCTTGTTTGAGGTACGGGCTGAGCTTGAGCACGCGGAAAATCCGCAGCATCCGAATGATGCGGATAATCAGCAGGTACTGGGCGTCGCTGTAATACAGCGCGAGGATGCCGGGCACGATGGCCAGCAAGTCCACCAAGCCATAAAAGCTGAAGGCGTAGCGCAAGGGTTTGGGCGAGCAGTACAGCCGCAAGCCGTACTCGATGGCGAAGATCAGCGTGAAGCCCCATTCGATATAGGCCAGCACATTGGCGTAGTTCTGGTGGATTTCGTCGATGCTGTCGAGCATCACGATCACAATGCTGGCAAGGATGATCAGTAGCAGGATGCCGTCAAAGCGCCGCCCGGCTGCGGTGTCGCTTTGGAATACCATCACATAGAGGCGCTGGCGCCAGTCGCTGTTGCTGTCCATAAAACCTGCCTGAATCGAATATCGAGCAAGCCTAGGGGGATTCGAACGGGCTGTCCACGCGGGTTTTGAACATCCGCTGCGTGGCGCGCACCAGCCAGCAGGCGAGGATAAACGGCGCAGTCAGCGCAGGCAGGTGCAGGGCGGCAAAACCGGGCGTGAGCATGAGCGCCAGCAGGATGCCCAGCGGTGGCAGCCACGGCTGGCGGCGTGATTGGCTCAAAGCCAGTGCCGCCAGCGCCGGGTTGTAGCTGTGCAAGCCGAGCAGGGCGCTGGCAGGTTCGTCCATCAGTAGCGCCATCAGCACGCCACTCACGGCGCCGATCAGCGCCCATAGCGCGGCGCGACGGTTGGCCAGCAACAGACCGAGCGCAATCAGGACGCCGGCCAGGGGCTGGTCCAGCAGCATGACTTGCGCAAGGCCGGTAAAGGGCGCACTGACCACAGACAGAACGTCGGGCTCGACCAGCGCGAACTCAGGCTGAGGCACGCTGCCGATCAGCAGCCAACCCAGGCCGACAAAGGGCGCGGTGTACGCAGATAAGTCATCCGGCTGGCGGGCATGTTTCAACCATAGCCGCGTGAGCATCGCACTCAGGCCGCCGCACGCCAGAATCAGCGGCGGCAGCAACGCCGACCAGGCGAAGTGCTGGCTGATCAACACACCCAGCAGTACGCCGTTGTAGCTGTACAAGCCAGCCTGGCGTTCGGCCTTGGGGTAGCCCCGGCGTTGGGCCGTGAGCAAACCGGCGAGGCCACCCAGCAACGCCCCGCCGAGCAAGGCCGGGGCGCCGATCAGGATGGCCAGCAGGCACAGCAGGCCACACAGCGGCTGGCGTTGCAGGAATATCTGGCTGAAGCCGTTGAGCAGGGCTTCGGCCCAGTCGGGGCAGGTTGGGTTGTGCATGGTGGTTAGTCAGTGAGACCGAGTTGCCCTTATCGCAGGCAAGCCAGCTCCCACACTTGGCTGTGTTCACACATAAGGAAGTGTGAACCCAATCCACTGTGGGAGCCGGGCTTGCCCGCGATGAGGCCCTTACAGACGCTAAATCAACGTCTCGATACGCAACGAATTGGTCGACCCCGGCTGCCCGAACGGCACTCCCGCCGTAATTACCAGAGTGTCCCCACGCTGCGCCATACCCTGCGCCTGGGCAATTTCCAGCGCCGTGGAACACACCTCATCGACCTGGCGCAGCCGGTCGTTGACCACCGAGTGCACGCCCCAGGCCACACTCAAACGCCGCGCCGTGGACAGGTTCGGCGTGAGGTTGAGGATCGGCGCCACTGGCCGTTCCCGCGCCGCGCGCAGGCTGGAGCTGCCGGACTCGCTGTAGTTCACCAGCACCGCCACCGGCAAAATGCTGCTGATGCGCCGGATCGCGCAGCTGATGGCGTCCGACACCGTGGCATCCGCCTTGGGCCGGCTCACGTCCAGTTGCGCCTGGTAATCCGGGCCGTTTTCCACTTGGCGGATGATCTTGCTCATCATCTGCACGGCTTCGAGTGGGTATTCGCCCGAGGCGGTTTCGGCCGAGAGCATCACCGCGTCCGCGCCTTCAGCCACGGCGTTGGCCACGTCGGTCACTTCGGCGCGGGTTGGTGCCGGCGAGAAGCGCATGGATTCGAGCATCTGCGTGGCCACTACCACCGGTTTACCCAGCTGGCGGCAGGTGCTGATGATGTCTTTCTGGATCTGCGGCACGCTTTCGGCGGGCACTTCCACGCCCAGGTCGCCTCTGGCCACCATGATCGCGTCGCTCAGTTCGGCAATTTCCCGCAAGCGCATTACAGCGGAGGGCTTTTCGATCTTGGCCATCAGGAAGGCCTTGTCGCCGATCAGTTCGCGGGCTTCGCGGATATCTTCCGGGCGTTGCACAAACGACAGTGCCACCCAGTCCACGCCCAGCTCCAGGCCGAAGCTCAGGTCGCGGCGATCCTTGGCGGTCAGCGGGCTGAGCTCCAGCAGCGCTTGCGGCACATTCACGCCTTTGCGGTCGGACAACTCGCCGCCATTGAGCACGGTGGTGTCGATCGCATCGCTATGTTTGGTGATTACGCGCAGGCGCAGTTTGCCGTCGTCCAGCAGCAAGTCCATGCCCGGCTCAAGCGCTGCGATAATTTCCGGGTGCGGCAGGTTGACCCGGCGCTGATCGCCCGGGGTCGGGTCCAGGTCCAGGCGCAGCGCCTGGCCGCGCACCAGTTGCACTTTGCCCTCGGCAAAACGCCCGACCCTCAGTTTGGGCCCTTGCAGGTCCATAAGGATGCCCAGCGGGTAATTGAGCTGGCGCTCCACCTGGCGAATCCACTGGTAACGCTGGGCGTGATCGGCATGCTCGCCGTGGCTGAAGTTGAGGCGGAAGATATTCACCCCGGCTTCCACCAGCTCGCGGATGTCATCGATGCCGTCAGTGGCCGGGCCTAGGGTGGCGAGGATTTTGACTTTCTTGTCAGGCGTCATGTTTGGCAGTCTCAAGAATCAGGATGGCGCGCAAGTCATTGACATTGGTGCGGGTCGGCTCGGTGACGATCAAACCGTCGAGCGCGGCGAAGTAGCCATAGCCATTGTTGTTGTCCAGCTCGTCGCTGGCGCTAAGGCCCAGGGCTTCGGCGCGGCGGTAGCTGCACGGGGTCATGATTGCGCCGGCGTTGTCTTCGGAGCCGTCGATGCCGTCGGTGTCACCGGCCAGTGCGTACACGCCGGGCAAACCCTTGAGGCTGTCGGTCAGGCTCAGCAGGAATTCGGCATTGCGCCCGCCACGGCCATTGCCGCGCACGGTGACGGTGGTTTCACCGCCCGAGAGAATCACGCACGGCGCGGCCAAGGGTTGGCCGTGCTGCACGATTTGCCGGGCGATACCGGCGTGTACCTTGGCCACGTCCCGTGCTTCACCTTCGAGGTCACCGAGGATCAACGGGCTGAACCCGGCCTGGCGGACTTTTACCGCCACCGCTTCCAGCGACTGCTGCGGGCGGGCGATCAATTGGAAGTGGCTGCGCGCGAGTACCGGGTCGCCGGGTTTGACGGTTTCCGAGGCGGGGTTCTGCAACCAGTTGCGCACCGACGCCGACGCCTCAATGCCGTAGCGCTTGAGAATCGCCAGGGCCTGCTGGGAGGTGCTCGGGTCGCCGACGGTGGGGCCGGAGGCGATGACGGTGGCCTGGTCGCCCGGCACATCCGAGATGGCGTAGGTGTACACCGTCGCCGGCCATGCGGCCTTGGCCAACCGGCCGCCCTTGATGGCCGAGAGGTGCTTGCGCACGCAATTCATCTCGCCAATGGTCGCGCCGGATTTGAGCAGGGCTTTATTAAGGGTTTGTTTGTCGGCCAGGGTAATGCCTTCGGCGGGCAGGGCCAGCAAGGCTGAGCCGCCGCCGGAGAGCAGGAAGATTACGCGGTCGTCTTCGGTGAGGTTGCTGATCAGTTCCAGCACGCGTTTGGCGACGGCAAGCCCGGCCGCATCGGGCACCGGGTGCGCGGCCTCGACCACTTCGATTTTTTTGCACAGCGCGCCGTGGCCGTAACGGGTGACCACCAGGCCCGAGACTTCGCCCTGCCAGCAGTTCTCGACCACCAGCGCCATGGCGGCAGCGGCTTTGCCGGCGCCGATCACGATCACACGGCCGCTGCGGTCGGCGGGCAGGTAAGGTTCAAGGACTTGTCGGGGGTGGGCGGCGTCGATGGCTGTGGCAAACAGCTCGCGAAGCAGGTGTTGCGGATCGACCGACATAAGCGGGCTCCCGGGGGATTCTTGTTATTAGAGGTGCAGCGATCGTTCCCACGCTCCGCGTGGGAATGCCTCATGTGACGCTCTGCGTCATGCTTTGGGACGCAGAGCGTCCTGGGCTGCATTCCCACGCGGAGCGTGGGAACGATCAGTGGTGTGTGTTACTTATCGCGAATCGAAAAATTCGCCATGTGTTCCAGGCCCTTGATCAGCGCCGAGTGGTCCCAATTGCCGCCACCAATCGCCGTGCAGGTACTGAACACCTGCTGCGTACCGGCCGTGTTCGGCAGGTTGATCCCCAGCTCCTTGGCCCCGGCCAGTGCCAGGTTGAGGTCTTTTTGGTGCAGATTGATACGGAAGCCCGGATCAAAGGTGCCCTTGATCATGCGCTCGCCATGCACTTCCAGGATCTTCGACGAAGCAAAGCCGCCCATCAGCGCTTCGCGCACCTTGGCCGGGTCGGCGCCGTTTTTGGAGGCGAACAGCAGTGCTTCGGCCACTGCCTGGATGTTCAGCGCGACGATGATCTGATTCGCCACCTTGGCGGTCTGGCCATCGCCATTGCCGCCGACCAGGGTGATGTTCTTGCCCATGGCCTGGAACAACGGCAGGGCGCGTTCGAATGTCTGCGGCTCGCCGCCGATCATGATGCTCAGGGTGCCTGCCTTGGCGCCGACCTCACCGCCGGACACCGGCGCGTCGAGGTATTGCGCGCCGGTCTGGTTGATCTTCGCGGCGAACGCCTTGGTGGCGGTGGGCGAGATCGAACTCATGTCGATCACCACTTTGTTCGGCGACAGGCCGGCGGCAACGCCGTCGGCGCGAAACAGCACATCGTCCACCTGTGGGGTGTCGGGCACCATCACGATGATGAACTCGGCTTCCTGGGCGACTTGCTGCGGGTTGGCCAGGGCCACGGCACCCGCCGCGATCAAAGCTTCGGGCGCCTTGCCGTGATGCTCGGACAGGAACAGTTGGTGGCCGGCCTTTTGCAGGTTGGCGGCCATGGGTTGGCCCATGATGCCGGTGCCGATAAATCCGATTTTAGCCATGATCAACATCCTCTTTTTATTCTATGTGCAGGGCGGACACGGTCCGCCAAACACTGAAGATCCACTGTGGGAGCTGGCTTGCCTGCGATGGCATCCCCCGGTTTTGCCTGATACACCGCAGTGTCCGCATCGCAGGCAAGCCAGCTCCCACCTTCTTTTGTGTTGTGTCAGTTAGATGGCGTTATGGGTTTTGAGCCAACCCAGTCCCGCTTCGGTGGTGGTCAGCGGCTTGTACTCGCAGCCGACCCAACCGGCATAACCAATCCGATCCAGATGCTCGAACAGGAAGCGATAGTTGATCTCCCCGGTCCCCGGCTCGTTACGCCCAGGGTTGTCAGCCAGCTGGATATGGTTGATCTCACCCAGGTGCGCCGCCATGGTCCGGGCCAGGTCGCCTTCCATGATTTGCATGTGGTAGATGTCGTATTGCAGGAACAGGTTGGCGCTGCCCACCTGCTCGCGAATCGACAGGGCCTGCGCCGTGTTGTTCAGGTAGAAACCCGGAATGTCGCGGGTGTTGATCATCTCCATCACCAGCTTGATGCCCGCCGCTTGCAGCTTGTCGGCGGCGTACTTGAGGTTGGCGACAAAGGTCTTTTCCACGGTTTCATCATCCACACCGGCAGGGCGAATTCCGGCCAGGCAGTTGATCTGGGTGTTGCCCAGCACCTGGGCGTAGGCGATGGCCAGCTTGACCCCGGCGCGGAACTCCTCGACCCGGTCCGGGTGGCACGCCAGGCCGCGCTCGCCCTTGGCCCAGTCACCGGCCGGCAGGTTGAACAGCACTTGGGTCAGGCCGTTGGCATCCAGCTGCGCCTTGATCTCGGCGGAGCTGAACTCGTACGGGAACAGGTATTCCACACCCTGGAAGCCGGCGTCGGCGGCCGCTTTGAAACGGGCGAGAAAGTCCTGCTCGGTAAACAGCATGGACAGGTTGGCGGCAAAACGCGGCATAGGGTTCTCCTTAATCGAGCAGGGAAATGGCAGTCGGCGCATCGTTGCCGACCAGGGCCAGATCTTCGAATTCGTTGACGGCGTTGATCTCGGTGCCCATGGAAATATTGGTCACGCGCTCCAGAATAATCTCAACAATCACCGGAACCTTGAATTCTTCGATCATTTCCTGCGCCTTGCGCAACGCCGGCTGGATCTGGCCCGGCTCGAATACACGCAGCGCCTTGCAACCCAGGCCTTCGGCGACAGCCACGTGGTCGACGCCATACCCGTTGAGTTCCGGCGCGTTGAGGTTGTCGAAGGACAGCTGCACGCAGTAGTCCATCTCAAACCCGCGCTGGGCCTGACGAATCAGGCCCAGGTAGGAGTTGTTCACCACCACGTGGATGTACGGCAGCTTGAACTGAGCACCCACCGCCAGCTCTTCGATCATGAACTGGAAGTCATAGTCGCCCGACAGCGCCACCACTTTGCGGCTCGGGTCGGCCTTGACCACCCCGAGTGCCGCCGGAATGGTCCAGCCCAAGGGGCCGGCCTGGCCGCAGTTGATCCAGTGACGTGGCTTGTACACGTGCAGAAATTGCGCGCCGGCGATCTGCGACAGGCCGATGGTGCTGACGTAGCAGGTGTCTTTGCCGAACACCTGGTTCATCTCTTCGTACACGCGTTGCGGCTTGACCGGCACGTTGTCGAAGTGCGTCTTGCGGTGCAGGGTGGCCTTGCGCTGCTGGCAGTCATGCAGCCAGGCGCTGCGGTCCTTGAGCTTGCCGGCAGCTTTCCACTCGCGGGCCACTTCAATGAACATGGTCAGCGCGGAACCGGCGTCGGAAACGATGCCCAGGTCCGGTGTGAACACGCGGCCAATCTGCGTCGGTTCGATGTCGACGTGGATGAACTTGCGGCCTTCGGTGTACACCTCCACCGAACCGGTGTGGCGGTTGGCCCAGCGGTTGCCGATGCCCAGCACCACGTCCGACTTGAGCATCGTCGCGTTGCCGTAACGGTGCGAGGTTTGCAGGCCGACCATGCCCACCATCAGTGGGTGATCGTCCGGGATGGTGCCCCAGCCCATCAGGGTCGGGATTACCGGGATGCCGGTGAGTTCAGCAAACTCCACCAGCAACTCGCTGGCGTCGGCATTGATCACGCCGCCACCGCTGACCAGCAAGGGGCGTTCGGCCGCATCCAGCAGCGCCAGGGCTTTTTCCACCTGGATGCGCGTAGCCAGTGGCTTGGCCAGCGGCAGTGGCTGGTAGGCGTCGATATCGAATTCGATCTCGGCCATCTGCACGTCGAACGGCAGGTCGATCAGCACCGGGCCAGGGCGGCCGGAGCGCATTTCATAGAAGGCTTTCTGGAACGCGTAGGGCACTTGGCCGGGTTCCAGCACGGTGGTCGCCCACTTGGTTACCGGCTTGACGATGCTGGTGATATCCACGGCCTGGAAATCTTCCTTGTGCATCCGCGCACGTGGGGCCTGTCCGGTGATGCACAGAATCGGGATCGAGTCGGCCGAGGCGCTGTACAGGCCGGTGACCATGTCGGTGCCCGCCGGACCGGAGGTGCCGATGCACACGCCGATATTGCCGGCCTTGGTGCGGGTGTAGCCCTCGGCCATGTGCGAGGCGCCTTCAACGTGGCGAGCAAGGACGTGATCGATGCCACCGACCTTCTGCAAGGCCGAATACAGCGGGTTGATCGCGGCGCCCGGGATACCGAAGGCGGTGTCCACGCCTTCACGGCGCATGACCAGGACGGCGGCTTCGATTGCTCTCATTTTGCTCATGGTTTTGGTGCCTCTTGCGTTTTGTAATTGTATACAAGTGGTGTCTGGGCAAAGTGTATTCACGGCAAGCGGCGCAGGTCAATGCATTTTGCAAAGTGGCCCTGGCGTTCGTCGGAAGCACTTTTTTCGACGTATGGAGCCTTTGTTCGAAAATATTGTATACAAAAATAAATATCATTGTGTTCTATTTGTTTGATCGAGCATCTGATCAAACAGACCTCCAGCGCATTCCCAATAACAAAAGAAGGACGGCACCATGAGCGCTTTAACCTTGAAACTCGCCACCCAACTCGCCAGCCAGGCCCTCACCGCAGGCCGCACGATCTCGGCTGCGCCGCTGACCATTGCGGTGCTCGACAGCGGCGGCCACTTGATCACCCTGCAACGCGAGGACGGCGCCAGCCTGTTGCGCCCGCAAATCGCCATCGGCAAGGCCTGGGGCGCGATTGCACTGGGCAAGGGCTCACGCTTGCTGGCGCTGGACGCCCAGCAGCGCCCGGCGTTTATTGCCGCGTTGAACAGCCTGGGGCAGGGCAGCGTAGTGCCGGCACCGGGTGGTGTGTTGATTCGCAATCATGACGGGCTGGTGCTGGGGGCGATCGGGATCAGCGGCGATACCTCGGATATTGATGAGCAGTGTGCGATTACGGCGATTGAGGGGGTGGGGTTGTTGGCGGATGCGGGGGTTTCGGCTTGATTATGTGGTGACTGTAAGGGCCTCTTCGCGAGCAAGCCCGCTCCCACACTTGACCGAGTTCCACCTGTGAATGCAGTCAAGTGTGGGAGCGGGCTTGCTCGCGAAGGCGGCAACTCGGTCTCAGCCTTAAACCCAAACTGCATCCCACAACGGATAGTCGCCAATCCGCTCTACCAACCCGGCTCGCAGTGGATTGGCCACCACATACCTGGCCATTTTTACCAAATCATCCTCCCTGCGCAGTGACCGATCATGAAAACCGGTTTGCCAAAGCCGGCCCTTGCGCCCGGTTGCACCATTCACCGATCGCGTACTTTTGGATTTCACCTGACAGATCAAATCCCCCAAAGAGCCTTTTTGCAGTTCGATCAGCCAGTGGAAGTGGTCTGGCATCACCACCCAGGCCAAGGAATTAGCCAGGCCTTGGTATTGGGCCAGTCTGAACTGCCAGACCACCAGGCGCCCGAGGTGAAAGTCGCCGAATAGTGGGACTCGCTCCTGGGTGTTGGTGGTGATTAGGTAGATGCGGTTCGGTTCGCTGAACCGCCCGATGCGCAGGCGGTGTGAAGTCGCTAGATCAGGCATTCCATGGCCTCTCTTCAGATGGGTTCTGAGAGGCTAGATCTCGGTGGCTGATGCTGATCGGCAGGCTTTTGGCAGGATGTGTCTGGATGGGCGCTTTCGCGAGCAAGCCCGCTCCCACATGGGGTCTGCGGTGTTAATACAATTTATGTCTCGCGAGGATCAAAATGTGGCAGCGGGCTTGCTCGCCAATAGCATCGGCACCTCGGCCCATCAGCCCAACTCACACCCCTTCAACACCAACCGAATAATCGTCTGCGCCGCCGCCTCATAATCCGCCTCGTCCAGCTTGGCTTTCCCGGTCACCGCCGAAATCTGCCAGTCAAAATCGGCATACGTCTGCGTCGCCGCCCAGATGCTGAACATCAGGTGATTGGGGTCAATGTTGGCGATCAGGCCGCGATCTACCCAGCTCTGGATGCAGTTGATGTTGTGCTTGGCCTGGGCGTTAAGCTGTTCGATCTGCTCGGGGCTCAGGTGCGGGGCGCCGTGCATGATTTCGCTGGCAAACACCTTGGAGGCAAAGGGCAGGTCGCGGGAGATGCGGATTTTCGAGCGGATGTAATTGCTCAGCACCACCGCCGGCTCGCCCTCGGGGTTGAACGGTGTGGAGGCGGCCAGGATTGGCTCGATAATGCTCTCGAGCACCTCGCGGTAGAGGTTGTCCTTGGACCTGAAGTAGTAATAGACGTTGGGCTTGGGCAGCCCGGCCTTGGCGGCGATGTCGCTGGTTTTGGTCGCGGCGAAGCCCTTGTCGGCAAACTCCTCGCTTGCCGCCCGCAGGATCTTTTCTTTGTTGCGCTCGCGAATGGTGCTCATAAACCAGGAGTTTCCTTGCCAGATCGGCGGTTGTGCATGGTAGCACCGGCTATCCGCGAGCCTCAAGAATGCGCCCGTAAAGCTTTGCGCCGCGCTATGCTCGGCCTTTCTCATTCTTATGGAAGCCCGATTCATGGCAGGAAGCAGCTTGTTGGTATTGATCGACGATATCGCCGCCGTACTCGATGACGTTGCGCTGATGACCAAAATGGCCGCCAAGAAGACCGCCGGGGTGCTGGGTGATGACTTGGCACTCAACGCCCAGCAGGTTTCCGGCGTGCGCGCCGAGCGGGAAATCCCTGTGGTGTGGGCGGTGGCCAAGGGGTCGTTTGTCAACAAACTGATCCTGGTGCCGGCGGCATTGCTGATCAGCGCCTTTGCGCCGTGGGCGGTCACGCCGCTGTTGATGCTCGGCGGCGCCTATTTGTGTTTTGAAGGCTTTGAGAAGCTTGCGCATACCTTTTTGCATAAACGCACCGAAGAGCAGGCCCACCTGGTTGAAGCCGTGGCTGATCCGGCCACTGACCTGGTGGCATTTGAGAAGGACAAGATCAAAGGTGCAATTCGCACCGATTTCATCCTCTCGGCCGAGATCATCGCCATCACCCTGGGCACCGTCGCGGATGCGCCTTTGATGCAGCAGGTGGTGGTGCTGTCGGGCATTGCCATCGTCATGACCATCGGCGTGTACGGGCTGGTAGCCGGTATCGTCAAGCTCGATGACCTGGGCCTGTGGCTGACGCAAAAGCCCGGCCAGGCGGCGCGCAGTATCGGTGGGGCGATCTTGCGCGCCGCGCCTTACATGATGAAAAGCCTGTCGGTGATCGGCACAGCGGCGATGTTTATGGTCGGCGGCGGCATTCTCACCCATGGCGTGCCGGCGGTGCATCACTGGATCGAGAGCGTCAGTCAGCACGTTGGCGGGCTGGCGTGGTTGATGCCGACGTTGCTCAATGCGGTGGCCGGGATTATTGCGGGGGCTGTTGTGTTGGCGGTGGTGAGCGTGGTCGGCAAGGTGTGGAAAACCCTCAAGGCTTGAAGAAATTCCACGCAATAAAAAAGGCCATTCATTCGAATGGCCTTTTTTTGTGTCGCCCGGTTTACTCGGCGATCTGCAACTTGCGCGATTCGGTATAGATGTAGCGCACCTTCTCATACTCAAACGGCGAGTTCATCTGGCCGTAGCGGAAGCTGGTCTGGTAGCGCTTGTCGACGGCGCGCAGGGCCCAGATTTCCGGGTGGTTTTCGCTGACCTTGGAGACGTTGAGGAAGTTGATCTCGGTCTCGGCGCCGTAGTCGACGATCAGGCCGGTAGTGTCACGCAGGTTCGAGGGGCCGAAGATCGGCAGTACCAGGTAGGCGCCGCCCGGCACGCCGTAGAAACCCAGGGTCTGGCCGAAGTCTTCGCTCTGGCGCGGCAGGCCCATGGCGGTGGCCGGGTCCCACAGGCCGGCGATGCCGATGGTGGTGTTGAGCAGCAGGCGCCCGGTGGTTTCCAGGGAGCGGTGGCCCTTGAGTTGCAGCAGGCTGTTCAACAGGTTGGGCACATCGCCCAGGTTGTTGAAGAAGTTGCTCACGCCGGTGCGCAGGAAGCTTGGGGTGACGTAGGTGTAGCCATTGACCACGGGCAGGAACACCCATTGGTCGAAGCGGTAGTTGAAGTGGTAGACGCGACGGTTCCACGACTCCAGCGGGTCATAGACGTTAAGTGCCGTCAGCGATGAACGCTCGAACTCACGTTGGTCCAGGCCTGGGTTGAACTTGAGTTTGGTCAACGGCTCCTTGAAGCCATCGGAGTCAACCTTGACCGGCTCGTGGGCCTTGCTGTTGTCGGCATTGGCGACGCCTGCGCACATCAGCGCGGCGAGCAGCAAAAGATATTTAGCCACGGAAGAACTCCAGCATGGCGTCGGCGTTGACGCGGTAATTAAGGTTGCCGCAATGGCCGCCCAGCGGGTAGACGGTCAAGCGATCGCCGAAGGTTTTACGCAGGAACCCGAGGTCGCCAGGGCCGAGGATCACGTCGTCGGCGTTGTGCATGACCGCGATTTTCGGGCTGTCGTGCAGGTAGTCCTTGAGTGCGTACAGGCTGACCTGGTCAACCAGTTGCAGCAGGCTGCCGCCGTCGGAGCGGGCGCGCCACATCGGAATCACTTGTTCGGTGAGGTAGCAGTCGAAGTCGCATTGCAGTGCGCGCTTGAGGAACGGCGTGAGGCTGGTGCCTTCGGTGATCGGGTATTTCGGCGGGATGATCAGGCCACGGCGGTTGATCAGGTCCGAAGTAAAGGCAATGTCGGCCGCCGAGAAGCGGAAGGAGGTGCCGATCAGCATGGCCATCTGTTCGTTGGTCAGGTGCTGCTTGGAGTTCTGGAAGTCGTAGAGCAGGGCGTCATTGAGGTCGATGTAGCCCTTTTGCTGGAAGTAGCGCGTCAGTTTGGCCAGCACCAGCTCATAGAAGGTCGTGGTGTTGTTGATGCCCTTGACCTCGGTCTGTACCAGCTTGTCCAGGTTGGTGATCGAGGTATAGAGGTTGACCGGCGGGTTGAGCAGCAGCACTTTCTTGAAGTTGAAGCTGCGGCGGGTCTCGTCGAGCTTGCTGACAAACGCTGCATCCAGGGCACCGAGGCTGTAGCCGGTGAGGTAGTAGTCGGTCACCGGCAGCGAGGCGTTCTGCGCGCGCACCGCTTGCATCACGCGGTACATGTCTTCGGCGTCTTCCTGGGTGATACCCGGCGTGGCGAAGCGCGAGGCGGCGCTGATGAAGTCGAAGCTGGTAGGCGATGACAGCTGCACCACGTGGTAGCCGGCCTGGTAATAGAGCTTTTTCAGGTATTCGTTGATGCTGCTGTCAAACCGGGCGCCCGTGCCTGCGATCAGGAAGATCAGCGGCGCGGCACGGTCCTGTTTGGCGATGCGGTAAGTGAGTTTCTTCACTGCCCAGAAGTTGTCCGGCAGGCTGAATTCACGCTCAGGGCGCATGTTGAGGGTGTAATCGGACTGGTTGATCTCGTCGTTGCTGGGCAATTTGGGCCGCAGGTCCGGCGGGGTGGTGGCAATGGTCGCCTCGAACGGGTTCGTCAAAGGGAAGCCATAAGTGGCCTGGTCGACATCGACGGCCAGTGCTGACGCACTCAAAAATAGGCTGCCCAGCAAGGCAGCGCAGCGCAAGGAACGGAGCATGACTTAATCCCTAAGAGGAAACGTGCTGAATGAAGTTCGCAGGCTATGACCACCGCGTTGCCACCGAAGTGCCAGCCCTCGGCACTAAAAGTCGGAAAAAAACACGGAATCGGGGGTAATAGTAGCGAGAAGATACACTTTGCAGCGCCTTGATGAACAGTTATCTGCGTACACACCTTGCTAACGGCCGCCGTGGGATTAAGCTGAGCGCCGTTTTTGCCTATCGGAGTTCGCCATGTCCCGTCGTTTGCCACTTATCCTGCTGCTTATCGCCTTGCCGTTATGGCTGGCTGCCAGTTATGGCGCCCGTTACGGTTTTATGGAAGACGGCCAGTGGGTGGGGGTCTGCGTCGATGAGGCCAGCCGCTGGGAATGCCAGCTGCGCTCGAACCTGGGGCTGATGATTCACTTCAAGGTATTGGGCTGGGCGGCGTTGGTGACGTCGGTGCTGGCGTTTTTTGTGCCGGGCCGCGTCGGCTGGGGGTTGGCGGTGCTGGGGATGGTGTTCGGGCTGCCGGCGCTGGCGTTGTATAACACCACGTTTGCGGTGTTTGCGGTGGTGATTGCGGGGTTGCGATTGGTCAGGAAGCCTCGGGTTGTCTGACAGGGCCTCTTCGCGAGCAAGCCCGCTCCCACATTAGATTGGATGCATCCCTTGGAATGCGCTCGAATGTGGGAGCAACTGTCTTAACCTACCGTCCGTCAGCGCCATTCTGTACCGTCTCGCAGCATGGCATTTAGTCTGATCAGTAGTATCCGCATGCAGGC